>JADDKJ010000012.1:0-80179 GCA_033717875.1 Gammaproteobacteria bacterium | reverse complement strand
TTCTGATGCAGTCGCGCGAGCCTGGTCAGATCGTCGCAATGTGTAAGAAAGTTCAGGAACCAGACATTCTCCGCGTCGCTCGTGATGGCCAGTAGCCCAGGGCAGACAGCCTGTAAATCGCCCTGCAGATGAAAAAGGGGACGCTTCCCTTTAGAGTCGGGCGGCTACAAGCAGGCCACCGGCTACGACGCCCTCGGCCGCGTTTGGGGAGCGGATGCTGAGAATCCTGGGTTTCACTCTCGTTAGCCTGGGTTCTTGCTGTCTATCCTTCCTCCCACCGCTTTTTTTTCTCGCCCCACAAGATCGCGGCTACCGTGTAGCGGCGTGACGATGAGTAGGTGATCGGGCGCGGTGCTGCTCTATCTGCTCAAGCGCCCGGTCTGGGCGCGCCTGCCGCCGATGGGGCCGGTGTAGAGGCTTCCTCGTCAAGCACCTGTTTCGTATGGTTTTGTCTTATCGGTCATGCAATCTCCCCGTGTCCGGTCTACAATGAATGCCTTTCACCTTCAGTAGTTCATCGCAATGTCCGATTTGAATCCCCGCCAGCGCGCCGCTGTGCGCCATCTGGATGGCCCGTTGCTGGTGCTGGCTGGCGCTGGCAGTGGCAAGACGCGCGTTATCACGCAGAAGATCGCCTATCTGATCCAGGAGTGCGGCATCGCGCCGCGTCACGTCGCCGCCGTCACCTTCACCAACAAGGCGGCGCGCGAGATGAAGGAGCGCGTCGGCGGGTTGCTTGCCGGCAAGGACGCGCGCGGGCTGATGGTGTCCACCTTCCACACCTTGGGACTGAACATCATCCGGCGCGAGATCAAGGCGCTGGGGTACAAGCCGGGCTTTTCCATTTTCGACGCCCAGGACAGCGCGGCGCTGATCCGCGAGCTGATGCACAAGGCATTTTCGGGAGACGGCGAGCAGGTGGAGCGGATCCAGTGGCAGATCTCGCGCTGGAAGAGCACGCTGATCACGGCGGAACAGGCGCGGGAAGCGGCGGACGGCGATGCGGTGCTCACCGCCGCGGCGGCGATCTACAGCGAGTACGAGCGCTACCTGAAAGCCTACAACGCCCTGGACTTCGACGATTTGATCCTGAAGCCCGTGATGCTCTTCACGCAACAGCCCGCGATTCTCGATGCCTGGCAGAATCGCATCCGCTATCTGCTGGTCGATGAATACCAGGACACCAACGCCAGCCAATACCGGCTGGTGCGCCTGCTGGTCGGCCCGCGCGGCGCGCTCACCGTGGTGGGTGATGACGACCAATCGGTATACGCCTGGCGCGGCGCGCAGCCGGAAAATCTCGCGCTGTTGCAACAGGACTTTCCCCGCCTCACCGTCATCAAGCTGGAGCAGAATTACCGCTCCACCGGGCGCATCCTCAAGGCCGCCAACCATCTCATCGCCAACAATCCGCACGTCTTCGAAAAGACGCTGTGGAGCGACAAGGGCTATGGCGCGCCGCTGCGCGCGATCCAGGCGCGCAACGAAGAGCACGAGGCCGAGCGTGTGGTCTCCGAGCTGATCAGCCACAAGTTCAAACACCGTACCGACTACCGCGATTATGCGATTCTCTACCGCGGCAATCATCAGTCGCGTCTCTTCGAGCGCATGCTGCGCGAGCATCGCATTCCGTACTTTCTCAGCGGCGGCACGTCGTTCTTCGCGCACACCGAGGTCAAGGACATCATGGCTTACCTGCGCCTGCTGGTGAACCCGGACGACGACAGCGCCTTTCTGCGCGTGGTCAACACGCCACGCCGCGAGATCGGTCCCACCACGCTGGAAAAGCTTGGCGAATACTCCAAGGGCCGCAATGTCGGCCTGTTCACGGCGAGTTTTGAATTGGGGCTGGAGCAGCACCTGCCCGAACGCGCCGTGGAAAAACTGCGCCGTTTCAGCGAATGGCTGGCGGACATCGGCGACCGCGCCCAGCGCGGCGATCCGATCGCCGCCGTGAAGGACATGATCCAGGCCATCGATTATGAAACCTGGCTGAAAGACACCTGCAAGGACTTGAAGACCGCCGAGCGGCGCATGGAGAACGTCAACGAATTGATCGGCTGGCTGGAGCGCGTCTACGGACAGCCCGCGGCTTACGGCGAAAACCAGGAAGAAAAAAGCCTCGCCGATCTCGTCTCGCATATGACGTTGATGGACATCCTCGATCGCGGCGATGGCGAAAACACCGGCGATTGCGTTCATCTCATGACCTTGCATGCCGCCAAGGGATTGGAATTCCCCCATGTTTTTCTGGTCGGCATGGAAGAGGAGCTGCTGCCGCACCGCGCCAGCATCATCGAAGACAATATCGAGGAAGAACGGCGGCTGGCCTATGTCGGCATCACCCGCGCCCGCGAAACGCTCACCTTCACCCTCGCCGCGCGGCGCAAGCGGCAGGGCGAGATGACCGGCTGCGAGCCCAGCCGCTTCCTGCAGGAATTGCCGCAGGACGATCTGACCTGGGAAGGCATAGGCGCCGAGGTCGATCCTCAGGTCAAGCAGGAGCGCGGCCAGGCGCACTTGGCCAATTTGCGCGGGTTATTGGGGCGATAAGATGAACTGCCGCATAGGTTGCGGCGCGTGCTGTATCGCGCCTTCCATCTCGTCGCCGATCCCGGGAATGCCGGACGGCAAGCCGGCGGGTGTGCGCTGTGTGCAATTGACGGCGGATAACCTCTGCCGCCTGTTTGGTCAGCCAGAGCGCCCCGCAGTGTGCGCTTCCTTTCGGGCGCTGCCGGATGCGTGCGGCGACTCGCGCGAAGAGGCGCTTGTTGTTCTTGCGCACCTGGAAGCGCAAACCTGCTGACGGCTCTGGTAGAATGGTACTTCAACCTAAAAACCTCAGTTGGAACCTACTGCGAATGCCTAATGTGCCGAATCTGCGCGAGAAAATCGCGAAATCTGTCCTCACCGTAGCGGCAGGCTACGGCTGCGGAATATTTCGAGATTTTCTCACCCATCTTCAACACCTTAGTCATTCTCGCTACGGTTCCAACTGAGGTTTTTAGGTTTAACCACTTGCCAACCACAGGCCCTTTGCCATGATCGAGAACGACGACGCTTCATTTGACGATGCCGCCCGCGAGACGGTCGAGCTTGGCAACCGCATAGCCAACCGCGACCAGGAAGCGGACGCCTGGGACATTGCCGACGGCCTGCTCGCCGGCGCGATCCAGTACTGGCTCTATTCGCGCCAGCCCTGCGAAGACCCGCTGTGCGAGGACTGCGCGCCGCTCAGTACCGCCGAAGGACGCCTCGCGGAATTGCTGCGCATCACCCGGCAGTTCGCCGAAGATAGCGCCTACTATCACTTGCCTACGGATAGCAATGTCGGACGTGCCTAGGAGCCTGTCGGACTTGGGACTGGCAGGCTCCTAGACGCTATCCGGGGTAATGGGGTATTCTATTGCGTTGTTCCATGCGCCCGTAGCTCAGTTGGATAGAGTGTTGGATTCCGATTCCAAAGGTCAGAGGTTCGAATCCTCTCGGGCGCGCCAATTTCAACGATTCCGGCACAACAAATGAGCAACCCACTCGTCGGCGTGGTGATGGGCAGTAACAGTGACTGGGAAGTCATGCAGCACGCCGCCAAACAACTGGAAGCCTTCGCCATTCCTTACGAGGCCAAGGTGGTCTCGGCGCACCGCACACCCGATCTGCTGTTCCAGTACGCCGAAACCGCCGCCGCGCGCGGCCTGGCCTGCATCATCGCCGGGGCCGGCGGCGCCGCGCATCTGCCGGGCATGCTCGCCGCCAAGACCACCGTGCCGGTGCTCGGTGTTCCTGTGCCTTCCAAACATCTCAACGGCATGGACTCGCTGCTGTCCATCGTGCAAATGCCCAAGGGCATTCCTGTCGCCACTTTCGCCATCGGCGAAGCGGGCGCCGCCAACGCCGGCTTGTTCGCCGCCGCCCTGCTGGCGTGCCACGACGCCGATCTCGCCCAGCGCCTGAGCGGCTTCCGCGACAGCCTGCGGGACACCGTGCTGGCGATGGAACTGTCTGATCCAAAAGGATCCTAAAAACCTCGATTGGAGCCTACTGCGAATGCCTAATGCACCGAATCTGCGCGAGAAAATCGCAAAATCTATCCTCACCGTAGCGCATGGCTACAGCTGCGGAATATTTTGCGATTTTCTCGCGCATCTTCAGCGCCTTAGTCATTCTCGCCACGGTTCCAACCGAGGTTTTTAGGATGATCCTGCCAGGGGCGACGCTGGGCATCCTGGGTGGCGGCCAGTTGGGGCGCATGTTCGCGGTCGCGGCGCGCACCATGGGCTACCGGGTGATCGTGCTCGACCCCGATCCTGACAGCCCGGCGGCGCAGTGCGCGGATGAACAGATCAGCGCCGGTTTTTCCGACCGGCAAGCGCTGGAGCAACTCGGCAAACGCTGCGCCGCGGTCAGCACCGAATTCGAAAACGTCCCCGCCGACACCCTGTGCTTCCTCGCCCAATTTTGCCCGGTGCGCCCCGGCGCCGACGCCGTGGCCGTGGCGCAGGACCGTATCACGGAAAAGAGCTATTTCGCCGCCAACGGTTTTCCTTGCGCCCGCTTTGCGGTGATCCGCTCGCGCGAAGACGTTGCGCAGGCCGTGGCAGGCGTCGGTACGCCCGCGCTGCTCAAGGTCAGCCAGTTCGGCTATGACGGCAAGGGCCAGGCGCGGGTGAACAGCGTTGAAGAGACGCGGGCGGCCTTCGAGGAAATGGGCTCCGCGCCCTGTGTGCTGGAGGAATTGCTGCCGCTGGAACTGGAAGTTTCCGTGGTGCTAGCGCGCGGCGCGGACGGCCAGACCGCCGTTTATCCCGTGGCCGAAAACCAGCACCAAAACGGCATCCTCGACGTCACCATCGTCCCCGCGCGCATCGCCGGCAGTCTGGCGCACAAGGCGACACAGACCGCCGTTGCACTGGCCGAACGGCTGAATTATTGCGGCGTGCTGACGGTGGAGTTTTTCGTCCTGCCGGGCGAACGCCTGCTGATCAACGAAATGGCCCCCCGCCCGCACAACAGCGGCCACTACACCCTGGACGCCTGCGTCACCAGCCAGTTCGAGCAGCAGGTGCGCGCCCTGTGCGGCCTGCCTCTTGGCGACACCCGCCTGCTCACTTCTGCCGTCATGGTCAACCTGCTCGGCGACCTATGGGGCAAGGACGCGCCCCAATGGCAACACCTGCTGACCCACCCCCAGGCCAAGCTGCATCTTTATGGCAAACGCGAGGCGCGGCTGGGGCGCAAGATGGGGCACTATACTTGTGTGGGTGATTCGGTGGAGCGGGCGTTGGAGATGGCGCTGGAGATCAAGGCGGAGATTCCGAGCCCGACAACAGGGTAAACGTCCAGGCGCTCATCGGTAAAGCAGAGTGGGATGCCGTTTTTGGATTTCAGCCCAGAGAAATCTTTTTCAGGTCACAACCCCAACCCTCTCGCCAACCGCGGCAACTTCCCCGCCAGCCCCATCGTCTGCCGCGCCAGCAAATGTTTCAGCGGCGGCAACAGGTCTACCGCGATCAGCCCCAGGTTACGCCCCAGCGCGAACGGCGCAAGGGGATTGGTGAAGATGCGTACCAGGCTGTCGGTGAAGGCGATGGCGCGCATCTGGTCGTGGCGGCGCCAGTGGGAGTAACCATTCAGCACGGCGAGGCTGCCGATATCCCGGCCGCCAGAGTGCGCCTCGACTATCACTTGAGCGAGCGCGGCGACATCGCGTAATCCCAGGTTGAAGCCTTGACCGGCGATGGGGTGCAGGGTGTGGGCGGCGTTGCCGATCACCGCGACGCGCGGACGGACGTGTTCGCGGACGCGCGTCAGCGCCAATGGGTAGGCGTGGCGCTTGCCGGTCTTTTGCAGTTTGCCGAGGCGATGGCCGAAAGCGTGTTGCAGGCCGTCGAGAAACGCTTCGTCGGTGAGGTTGATCACGGCGGCGGCCTGGCCGCTCGCCACCGTCCACACCACGGCGCAGCGGTTGTCGCTCATCGGCAGCAGGGCGATCGGGCCGGTTTCGGTGAAGCGCTCGTAGGCGATGTTATGGTGCGGGTGTTGCGGCGTGACGTTGGCGATGATGGCGGTCTGGCGGTAATCCCAGCTCGTCGTGGCGATCCCCAGCCGTTCGCGCACCGCCGATTTGCCGCCGTCGGCGGCGACCACCAGCCGCGCGCTCAAGACGCGCTTCTCGCCGCCCTGTTCGACGGTCACTTCGGCGTATTCGGCGCCGATGACGATATCGGTGAGTATGGCCGGGCAGATCAGCTTGACATTGGTCAGCGCGCCGAGCGCCTGCATGAGTATCTGACCCAGCGCGCGGCTGGTGACGACATAACCCAGCGCCTCGACTTTTTCTTCGGCGGCATTGATGCGCGTGATGCCGCAGTGGCCGCGATCGGAGATATGAATTTTCTCGATGGCGGTGACGGCCCGTGCCACCGCGGGCCACAGTCCCATGCCCTCGAAAATACGCCGCGTGCCCCAGGCAAGGGCAATGGCGCGGTCGTCATAGCTGGGCTGGGAGATGTTGCCGCCGAACGGCACGGCCTCGATCAGGCCGATGCGCAACGGCTGGCTGCCCAGCGCGCAGGCGAGACTCGCGCCCACCATGCCGCCGCCGATGATGAGGATGTCGTAATCCGTAGGCACATCCATATTTTTCAACCCGCCGTGCGCGCCATCCATGTCTCGATCTCCGCGACCGTCTTGGGCGCGGCGGCCGTGAGCACCTCATGGCCGCTCCGCGTCACCAGCACATCGTCCTCGATGCGTATGCCGATGTTCCACCATTTTTTTGGTACGCCCTTGCTGCCGGCGGGAATATACAGGCCAGGCTCGACGGTCAGCACCATGCCCGGCTCCAGCGCGCGCCAGTTATCCCCCGTCTTATATTCGCCGACATCATGTACATCCATGCCCAGCCAGTGGCCGGTGCGATGCATGTAGAAGCGGCGGTGGGCTTCGTCCTTGATGAGCTGTTTGGACCTGCCCTTGAGCAGACCAAGCTTGATCAGCCCTTCGGTCAAGACGCGCACCGCGGCCTCGTGCGGTTCGTTCCAGTGGTTGCCGGGACGCACCTTGTCGATGGCGGCGAGTTGCGCCTTGAGCACGACCTCGTAAACCGCCTTTTGCTCCGGGGTGAAGCGGCCGTTGACCGGGAAGGTGCGCGTGATGTCGGCGGCGTAATAATCGTGTTCGGCGCCGGCGTCGATCAACAGCAGGTCGCCATCGGCGAGACGCGCGTTGTTGTCGTTGTAGTGCAGGGTGCAGCCATTGGCGCCGCTGCCGACGATGGAGTTATAGGCGGGAAAGCGGCATCCGTGGCGCATGAATTCGTGCAGCAGCTCGGCCTCGATCTGATATTCCATCATGCCGGGACGACAGGTTTGCATGGCCCGGCGATGGGCGGACGCGGAAACCTTGGCCGCGTAGCGCATGGCATCGAGTTCCGCTTTGCTTTTGAACAGCCGCATTTCGTGCAGCGGCTGCTCCAGCGCGGCGAACTCCGTCGGGGTGTGCACGCCGGTGCGCGCCTTGCGTCGCACCTGATTCAGCGCCTCGATGAGCGTGTGGTCGAATTGCGGACGCAGCCCCAGGGAATAGAAGATGCGCTTTTTGTTCTCGATCAGCCCGGGCAGTACTTTCTGAAGATCGCCGATGGCAAAGGATTCATCGGCGCCATGAAGGGTGCGCACACCCTCCAGTCCGGCGCGCGGTCCGTTCCAGATCTCCATCTTCGGGTCACGCTCGCGGCAGAACAGAATGTATGCGCCTTCCTTGCGCCCCGGCGCCAGCACAGCCACCGCCTCCGGCTCGGCAAAGCCGGTCAGATAATAAAAGTCGCTGTCGGGGCGGTAGGGATATTCGCTGTCGCGGTTGCGCAATGCGTGCGGCGCGGCGGGCAGGATGGCGATGGAAGCCGGACCCATGGTGCGCATCAGCCGCGCGCGGCGCCGGACGAACTCTTGCGCGTTCATGTCAATGCACCACCACGTCGCTGGGGCGGGGCCGCCGGACGGCGCGAATCTCCTCGCGGATCAGCAGCACCCCCATGCGGATGTATTCGACGATCTCGGCAAAGGCATTTTCGTCTTCCTCCGAGCCATTCTCGGCTCCAATCTCCGCGCGCGTGATCTCCATCATGTCGTGGATGATCTCGCGGCTGCCCTCGGGGAGTTGCGCGACATCCTGTATGCCCCCCATGCTCAATCCCAGCAAAAAGCTCTGGCACCATTCGGCCAGCGCGGTGGTGCGCTCCACAAGCGAAGACTCGTCGTCAGGCAGCATCAGCTCGAAACCGTACTCAGGGTCGTTCAACTGATCGAGCACCCGGCCCAGCAAGGCGCTGAAGACGCCATGAGCTTCTTCCGTCAGACTGCCTTCCTTGTCCTCCACATTCGCCAGGATATAGGAAATCCAGGCGGCGCTGTCCACCACCTCCTGGGCGCATAACAGGCCGGTCAGCAGGCCATGGCATTCCGCCGCCTCCACGGAAGTGCCGATGCGCTGTAATAGGTCATTGATGTGATCATATTCGGATGGTTGAACGGTGTTCATGATATTGCTCCAAAGCTTTTGCGCTATGCTATCATCCTCGGAGGTACTACCGGAACAGCCGTGTCTTCATGATCACCTTATATAAAGATGAAACCCATGAAATCCGACAATACATCCCGCGCCATCGAACAAGAATTGCGCAGCCTGGAGTTCCAGCTCGAAGAGCTGATCCAGGTGTGCGATCGTCTGCGAGAAGAAAATGTCCAGTTGCGCGGCCAGAATGCCAAGCTCGCCGCCGAACGGGCGGATCTTGTCAAAAAGACCGAATTGGCCAGCTCGCGAGTGGAGTCGATGGTCATGCGCTTCAAGTCGGTGGAGTACGACGCATGAGCGGCGAAACAGTGCCTGTCGCGGTGCGCGTACTGGACAAAGAGTATCTGGTGGCGTGTCCGGAGGAGGAGCGGGGCGAACTGCTGGCGTCGGCGCGTTACCTGAATGACAAAATGAAAGAGATCCGCGACACCGGCAAGGTGATCGGCGCGGATCGCATCGCCGTGATGGCGGCCCTGAACATTGCTCACGAGCTGTTACAGCAAAAATCGCGCAAGGACGACGAGACGCAGTCGGTCAATCACCGCATCAAGATCCTGCGCGGCAAGATCGAAACCGCCCTGAATAAGGGGCGGCAGATGGATTTGTAGGGCGCCTCCACAGGCGTGCCGCGGCATGGCAATCTGGTCGCGGATACATTAGAATAAGTTTGGACATTCTCTGCGGTGCCCGTCTCAGGTTGGGTTATTTCTTGAGCCTAATTCTTAACCCCGGGAATCTGATTGCCTGATGTTGTTGTGCATGTCCGCCACGCGGAAAGCCTGATACATCGCACAGGTACCCACTTGAACCTTTGGTTCAAGAACGAAGACCTGTTAACGTCTCAGGCGGAGGATGTCCTCCTTATCTTGTCGAGTCCGTCCATTACCGTGGATTCCCTTAACCCTCCCCATTCACCCGCCATCTCCCGGCCCGAATTGCGCAAGCTGATGCGTGCCCGGCGTGCCGCCCTGAGCGAGGCGGAGCGTGACGAGGCCGCACTGCGCGTTGCCGAACAGATTGCCGCCACAAGATGGTTCCGCCGCAGCCGTCACATCGCCTGTTATCTGCCGCGGAATGGCGAACTCGATCCCGCGCCATTAATGCAGCGTGCCTGGGCGATGGGCAAGATCTGCTATTTGCCGGTGCTCAACACCCTGCACGCCAACCGCATGTGGTTTGTTCCCTACCGCGCGGGCGACAAGCTGACGCCCAACCGCTACGGCATTCCCGAGCCCGCAACACGGCGCCACCGCCTGTCCGCCTGCAAGCTGGATTTGGTGCTGACCCCGCTGGTCGCCTTCGATGCGCAGGGCAACCGACTCGGCCAGGGCGGCGGCTTCTATGACCAAACGTTCGCCTTTCTCAGGCACCGCCGCCATTGGCGCAAACCGCGCCTGATCGGCATTGCCTACGAGTTTCAGCATGTCGCGCTGTTGCGGAACCACGATTGGGATGTACCACTGCGTGCCGTGGCTACCGAGACAACGCTTTACATTCCGGGTAGGGCAACACCATGAATTACTGGCTGATGAAATCCGAACCCGATGCGTTCAGTATCGACGACCTGAAGAACCGTCCCGGACAGACCGAGCACTGGGACGGCGTGCGCAATTATCAGGCGCGCAACATGCTGCGTGACCAGATGAAGGCCGGCGATATGGCGTTCTTTTATCATTCCAGTTGCGATATGCCAGGCATTGTGGGCATCGTCGAGATCGTCAGAGAGGGTTACCCCGACTTCACCGCGTTCGATCCGGCGCATGAGCACTATGATCCGAAGAGCGATCCGGCGCGGCCGCAATGGTATATGGTGGATGTGCGCCATGTGCGTTCATTCGCGCATGTGATCAGTCTTGCGGAGCTGAAAACACATGCCGCGCTGCGCTCGATGCGGTTGCTTCAACGCGGCAACAGGCTTTCCATCATGCCGGTGAGCGAACAGGAATGGCGCTATATTTTGAAAATCGAGTCGGCGTTCGCATAAAAAACTAAAGTCATTTGCATCACAGAACGATATAAATAGCGTTAACACTACTAGAAGTCTGTGTAAACTTGGTTATACTTAGCGTCGTACAGCGAATGTACATTTACCATGGAGGAAAAATAATGGCCGTTAAAAAAGCCGCAGTGAAGAAAGCAGCGCCCGCCAAGAAAAAGGCGGCGCCCGCCAAGAAAGCCGCAGTGAAGAAGGCAGCGCCCGCCAAGAAGGCGGCGGTGAAGAAAGCAGTGAAGAAGGCAGCTCCCAAGAAGGCGGCAGTAAAGAAGGCGTCGCCGGCCAAGAAGGCAGCTCCCAAAAAGAAAGCCACGCCTAAGAAAAAAGCTGGTTGATTAGGTTTGGCTGGCAGCAAGCATGAGGCCCGCGAAAGCGGGCCTCATGCTTTTCGGAACTCTTAACTCAGGAACAGCTTGTAAGCGGGATTCCCTGTCTCGTCGCGATACTCGTAACCCAGCTCCGTCAGGAACGATTGAAAATCTCCCCGCTCTTCCGGCGGAACCTGTACGCCCACCAGCACCCGTCCATAAGCCGCGCCGTGATTCCGGTAATGAAACATGCTGATGTTCCAGCGCCGTCCCATCTTGCTCAGAAAGCACAGCAGCGCGCCCGGACGTTCCGGGAATTCGAAGTGATACACCGCTTCGTTGGCGACGCGCGGCGAGTGGCCGCCCACCATGTATCGCACATGCAGCTTGGCCGTTTCATCGTCCGTCATGTCGATGACCGGATATCCCCGCGCCTGAAGATGCGCGATGATCTCGTTTTTCTCTGTCTCGCCGTGCGTCAGCTTGATACCGGCGAACACATGAGCCTGGCTCGGGTCGGAATAACGGTAATTGAATTCGGTGATACTGCGCTTGCCGATCGCTTCGCAGAATTGGCGGAAGCTGCCGGGCCGCTCGGGTATCGTCACCGCCAGGATCGCCTCATGCCGCTCGCCCACTTCGGCGCGCTCGGCGACATGGCGCAGCCTGTCGAAGTTCATGTTCGCCCCGCTGTCGATGGCGATCAGGTTCGCTCCCTGCAACCCTTCGCGCTGGACATACTTCTTGAGTCCCGCCACCGCCAGCGCCCCGGCGGGTTCGGCGATGGAACGGGTATCGTCGAAGATATCCTTGATCGCGGCGCAGATCTCGTCGGTGCCGACCAGGATGATTTCATCGACGCACTGCCGGGCGACGCGGAAATTTTCTTCCCCCGCCTGACGCACCGCAACACCGTCGGCAAAGATGCCAACGTGGTCGAGTGTCACTCGTTCGCCGGTGCGCAGCGCATGGTACATGCTCGCCGCATCCTCCGGTTCGACGCCGATGATTCTGATGTCCGGCCACAGGTATTTCACATACACCGCCACGCCCGCCAGCAATCCGCCGCCGCCCACCGGGATGAAAATCGCGTGCAGCGGATCGGTGTGCTGGCGCAACATCTCCACCGCTATGGTGCCCTGGCCGGCGATGACATCCGGGTCGTCATAGGGATGAATGAACACCATACCATTGTCTTGCGCGAGCCGGGCGGCGTGCTGGTAAGCCTCGTCGTAGGTGTCGCCATGCAGCGCGATGGTGGCGCCGAGGCTGCGCACCGAGGCGACCTTGATGTCGGGCGTGGTGCGCGGCATCACGATCAGCGCCGAAATGCCAAGCCGGTGCGCCGCCAGCGCCACTCCCTGGGCATGATTGCCCGCCGAGGCGGTGATCACGCCGTTTTGCGCCACGCCGGGCGGCAGGTTGACCATCTTGTTGTACGCGCCGCGCAGCTTGAAGGAAAACACCGGCTGGAGATCCTCGCGCTTGAGCATCACGCGATTGCCCAGCCGCTGCGACAGGGTGCGCATCAGGTCCAGCGGCGTTTCCTGGGCCACGTCGTAAACGCGCGCCTTGAGTATTTTTTCGATGTAATGTTTCATAGCTATAAATTATCACATGACATGACTTGTTGTCCGGGCGGATGTATATTCTTAAGGGCACCTCTAAAAATCCGCTGAAGCCGCCATCGCGCCTTGATCGAATTTTTAGAGGTGTCCTCTAAAGAATGGTGACTCTAAAATAAGGTGATATATATGACGAAGGACGAAATGAAAAAGGCCGTCGCCCTGGCCGCGCTGGACTATGTTGAGGTGGGTACGGTGGTGGGTGTCGGCACGGGATCGACCGCCAACTTCTTCATCGACGCCCTGGCGGGCATCAAGCACAAGATCGAGGGCACGGTCGCCAGCTCTGTCGCCACGGCCGAACGCCTGAAGGGGCACGGCATTCCGGTGTTCGACCTCAATGCCGTGAACGAGATCGCGGTCTATGTCGACGGCGCCGATGAATCGAACCGCTACCTGCAGCTCATCAAGGGCGGCGGCGGCGCGCTGACGCGGGAAAAGATCGTCGCCGCCGCCAGCCGGAAATTCGTCTGCATTGCCGACGAGTCCAAGCTGGTCGATGTGCTGGGAGCGTTTCCGCTGCCGGTTGAAGTCATTCCGATGGCGCGCAGTTATGTGGCGCGCGAGCTCGTCAAGCGCGGCGGCAAGCCGGTATTGCGCGAGGGCTTCGTCACCGACAACGGCAATATCATCATCGACGTGCATAATCTGCGCATTATGGAAGCGGCCAAGCTGGAGGCGGATCTGAACAATATCGCCGGTGTGGTCACCAATGGCCTGTTCGCCTTGCGTCCCGCCGATGTGCTGTTGCTGGGTTCGGTCGAGGGGGTGAAAACGCTGACGTGACAAGGCCTGTCTATGAATTTCCCTTTTGACAATTCTTTACATTTTCATTGATCTAAATCAAAGCCAGCCATCGGAAACCCGTGATATTATGCGCAGCTCAAGATTGTACAAGGCGTTATGGATAAGACGTTTATTCAACTCAGGGGCGCGAAATTCGTACTCTTTAAACTCTCACAACACACAGGAGCATACGTATGAATAATTCCAGGAGTAAGAGCATGGGCCGCCTGATGGCGGCGGGGCTGGTCATCAGCACGCTGGGGCTGGCGGTATCCGCCGCGGTCGCGGGCGATCTGGATAACCGCTGGTACATCGCTCCGGCGGTAAGCTATATCAAGCCGGACGATGACCGTCAGGCGGAGAACGGCTGGGGTGGCCAGCTCGGTTTCGGCAAGCCTGTCAGCGAATCGTGGAATATCGAAGGCAACATCCTCGGCGATAATCTCGATTTCAAGAGCAGCTCGGGTCAGTTCAAGCAGCGTGGCCTGGGTATCGATGCCCTGTACTTCTTCAATCGTGATTCCGCTTTCGCTCCTTATGCGCTGATCGGCGCGGGCGCGCTGCGCACCAAGGTGCCGAACGAGAAAAGCACCAATGCCATGGGCAATGTCGGCCTGGGCTTCATGAGCATGTTTGGCGACGCGCTGGGACTGCGCGCCGATGTGCGTTACCGCCTTGACAATGACGACACCAGCCTTACTGGCCAGAGCCGATTCGGCGACTGGCTGGTGAACCTCGGCCTGCACATCCCGCTCGGCGCGAAAGCCGTGGCCGCCGCTCCGGTGGCCGCCGCGCCCATTGTCGCGGCGGCGCCCAAGCCGGCTGACAGCGATGGCGACGGCGTGACGGACGACAAGGATCGTTGCCCCGGCACCCCGGCGGGCGCCAAGGTCAACGCCCAGGGCTGCGAGCTGGACAGCGACGGCGACGGCGTGGTCGACAGCAAGGATCGTTGCCCCAACACCCCGGCCGGCGTCAAGGTCAATGCCGACGGTTGCGAGCTGGACAGCGACGGCGATGGCGTGGTCGACAGCAAGGACCGTTGCCCCAACACCCCGACCGGCGCCAAGGTCAATGCTGACGGTTGCGAGCTGGACAGCGACGGTGACGGCGTGGTCGACAGCCTGGATCGCTGCCCCAACACCAAGGCCGGCGTCAAAGTGGACGATAAAGGCTGCGAAATTCCCGCGGTCATCGTGCTCAAGGGCGTGAACTTCGCCACCAATTCCGCCAAGCTCACCTCCGGGTCGCTGGCGATTCTGGACGAAGCCGCGGCTACCCTGGTCAAGAACAGCGACATCAAGGCGGAAGTGGCCGGTCATACCGACAACCGTGGTGTTCCCGCCAAGAACAAGAAGCTGTCGCAGCAGCGCGCCGAGTCCGTGATGCACTACCTAGTGTCGAAGGGCGTGGACGCGTCCAGGCTGACCGCCAAGGGTTATGGGCAGGAGAATCCGATGGCCGACAACGGCACGGAAGACGGCCGCGCCCAGAACCGCCGCGTCGAACTGCGCATCATGAAGTAATCGTCTGAATTGCAGGCGTCTTAACCAACCCCGGCCGGTTTGTCACCAGCCGGGGTTTTTTATTTGGTGTCGAGGGATATTCCTTTGATAATGTTTGTCTCAATTATTGAGACGGCTTCCCGGTACAGGTTAAGCTACAACAGTTCCCGGACGATAGCAGGGATGTACGGCTCCAATTGCCGTTTTTAGGTTCATTGTGCTGGAGAGGTAATATGCCCATGTCGTTCCGCAACATAAGCTGGACGATCGCCATGGCGGGCGTGCTTTGGGCTGCCACGGCCGGGGCTGGCGCGCCTGACTTCACCCAGCAGCGCGCGGGATTCGAAGCGGCCGAACGCGCCCTGAAATCAGGCGATCAGCCTCGGTTTCAGAGCCTGCTCAAGACCCTTGGCGATTACCCGCTCTACCCCTACCTTATATATGAAGATCTCCAATCACGCCTGAACAAGGCCGGCGCTGCCGAGATTCAGGCGTTCCTGACAATCTATCCCGACACTCCGCTCGCCCCCCGCCTGCGCGTCGCGTGGCTGCAACTGCTCGCACAGCAGGGTCGCTGGCAGGAGCTTCTTGCCGCCTACCTCCCCACCGACGATGCGCAGGCACAATGTCTTTACCGCAGGGCGCTGCTGGAAACGGGCGATACCACCAAGGCCGTGCAGGGGCTGGAATCGCTGTGGCTGACGGGGCGCGCGCAGCCGGAAGCCTGTAACCGCCCGTTCGATGCCTGGCGCTTCGGCGGCGGCATGAGCGATGCCTTGATATGGCAGCGCATGACCCTGGCGCTGGACGCCGGGCAGCTTGACGTGGCGCGTGCGCTGGACCGCTTTCTGGCGCCGGATGACCGGCGCTGGGCCGAGGTGTGGTTGCAGGTTCATCAAAAGCCGGAGCTGATTTTCGATGCCGCCCGATTCGAGGGTGCTCACCCTGTCATTCCCGTGATTCTCGCTCATGGCATCAAGCGTCTGGCGCGTAGCGACGCGGCGAAGGCCGCCGCGGCCTGGGATGATATCGGTGGCCGTTATACCTTCGGCGCCGCGGAGCGCGACACCCTCGCCCGCATTCTGGCGCTGGCCTTCGCCGCGCAGAAGCTGCCGGAAGCACGCGCGCGGCTGGAAGCGCTGACGCCCGCCCAGGAGGATCAACAGGTACGTGAAAAGCGCGTCGCGCTGGCGCTCGCCGAAAGCGACTGGGCCGCGACACAGCGCTGGATAGCGCGCCTGAATAACGAAGAGCGCGCCACGCCGCGCTGGCGCTACTGGCAGGCCCGCGCCTTGGAGAAAACAGGCTCAGCCAAGGATGCCGAAGCGATTTATACGGAACTGGCTTCCGGCCGTGATTATTATGGACTCCTCGCCGCCGACCGCCTCGAAAAGCCCTACGCGCTGACACATCGCCCACTCTCCTTTCCAGACGAAGAGCTGGCCACCCTGGAGCGGGCGCCGGGCATACTGCGCGCCCGTGAATTCTATTTGCTGGCCCGCCCGGCCGATGCGAGCCGCGAATGGAGCCATGCCACCCTTGATATGAGCGAAGCGCAATTGCTGCGTGCCGCCAGACTGGCCCACGGCTGGGGCTGGCACGACCGCGCCATCGCCACGGTGGCGCGGGCTCCACGGCAAGACGATCTTGAGTTGATCTTTCCGCTCGCTCACCGCGAACGGGTTGAATCCCACGCCCAGGGCAACGGCATTGATCCCGCCTGGGTGTTCGGCATCCTGCGCCAGGAGAGCGCCTTCGTATCGGACGCGCGCTCGCCAGTGGGCGCGCTCGGGCTGATGCAGATCATGCCCGCTACGGGCGAAATGATCGCCAAATCCCTCAAGACGCGCCTGAGCAGCCCCAATGATCTGCTCGCGCCCGACACCAGCATCCGTTTTGGCGCCGCCTATCTGCGCAGCCGTCTTGCCGCGTTCGACAACAACCCGGTGCTCGCCACCGCCGCCTACAACGCCGGCGCCGGCCGTGTACGCCAGTGGCTGGCGCCAGACCGCATCATCGAAGCGGATTTATGGGTGGAAAACATTCCCTTCAAGGAAACGCGCGATTATGTCCGCCGCGTGCTTGCCTATACCGTCATTTACCGCCAGCGGTTAGGCAATCCACCCATCCTCCTGTCGAAGCTCATGCCGCCGGTCGGCAGCATCGCCGCCGCCAGCCGCGAATGACCGGACTCTTTCGGGTTGGTATGGTGATGTACCAGATATTGAGATGCCCATGATATAATGGGCACACGTTTAATAAGCACATTCATAAGCACATTCGCCCGCTTCACAAAGGATATTCCATGAAAGTAGCCAACGGCATGGTCGTGTCAATGTATTATCTGCTGACCGACGAGAACAACGACACGCTTGACACCACGGAAGGCAGCGACGCCTTCGCCTATCTGCATGGCCACGGGAATATCATTCCCGGTCTGGAGCAGGGACTGGAAGGTTTGGAAGTCGGGAACAAAACCCACGTCGTCGTGCTGCCGGCCCAGGGCTATGGCCTGCGCAACCCCGAAGCCGTGATCCAGGTACCCTTGTCGGAATTTCCCGAGGACATGGAATTGACACCCGGTGGCCGGGTGATGATGGAAGGTCCCGAAGGAGATACCGTTCTTACCATCGCCGACATCGACAACGGCATGGTGACCCTGGACGCCAACCATCCTCTGGCGGGCATGATCCTGCATTTCGACGTTCAGATCGTCGGCCTCCGCCCGGCGACACAGGAAGAGATCGAGCATGGCCATGTGCATGTCGAAGGGCATCACCATCATCATTGATAATCGCATACATAAACCATGAACCAGCCATCGTCTCCTTTCGACTTCGATGAATGGACGACGCTGGCGAAGACCGATCCCGAGGCCTTCGCCAGACGACGCAGGGAGGCGATAGAAAAACTCATTGCCAGCGCGCCGCCAACGCGCCAGCAGCGCTTGCGCGGCTTGCAATGGAGCATCGACGCGGAGCTCCAAACCTGCCGCACCCCCTTGCAGGCGTGCATGCGCATATTCGACCGGATGTGGGACTCGGTGTATGGCGCGCATGGCCTGCTGGATGCCCTGAAGGCATTGGGTAACCCGCCACTCTTCCCCGTCCCGGAAAATCAGTCCAGTAAACCTGCCGAATCCGCTAAGGTGCTGCCTTTCAAGCGCACGGAGCCGGTAATATAGAACAAGGGAAAATGTAGGGCGGGTTAGCGTTTTTTGCGTAACCCGCCAGGCGTGCGCAGCACACAACTTGTTTTTAACTCACTTCAGTCCTCTGGTCTTGTTTTTAACTCACCCTAGTCCTCGCGTTGAAGGGTAGAAGGAGTGCCCCTATATCAATCCAGAGAATAAGCAATCAATAATTTATTGGTTTCCAGTAATAACGGCGGCCGGTACAGTAGCGGCTGTTCATCACAACCCGGAAATTCACCGATGAAATACCTTCGCAAATTCGCCATCGCGACACTCGTGACGATCACGGCAGCGGGCCATGCGCTGGCCGATGTGACGCTGCTGAATGCCTCGTATGATCCGACGCGCGAGCTGTACCAGGAGTTCAATGGCGCTTTTGCCAAATACTGGCAATCCAAGACGGGGGAGGCGGTGACGATCCGGCAATCCCACGCGGGTTCGGGAAAGCAGGCCAGGGCGGTTATCGACGGTTTGAGCGCGGATGTCGTGACCCTCGCGCTTGCCTATGATATCGACGCGATTGCCGAGCGCGGCCGCTTGCCCGCCAACTGGCAAACGCGGCTGCCTCACAACGCCTCGCCCTATACGTCCACCATCGTGTTCCTGGTGCGCAAGGGCAACCCAAAGCAGATCCGCGACTGGTCCGACCTCATCAAGCCGGGCGTGGAGATCATCACCCCCAATCCCAAGACCTCGGGAGGCGCGCGCTGGAACTATCTTGCGGCCTGGGGTTATGCGCTGAAACAACCCGGCGCAACCGACGCCAAGGCCCGCGACTTTGTTGGCAAGCTCTATCGCAACGTGAAGGTGCTCGATTCCGGTGCGCGGGCGGCGACAACGACCTTTGCCGAAAGAGGTATCGGCGATGTCCTGATCACATGGGAAAACGAGGCCTGGCTTGCGGTAAAAGAACTCGATCCAAACAAATTCCAGATTGTGACGCCCTCGGTTTCGATTCTTGCCGAGCCGCCGGTCAGCGTTGTCGACAAGGTCGTCGACAAACGCGACACGCGCAAGGTGGCGACCGCCTATCTTGAATACCTGTATTCTCCGGTCGGCCAGGAGATCATCGCGCGGAATTATTACCGGCCGATCGATCAAGCTGTTTTCGCCAAGCATGCCGGGCAATTCACCGCAGTGAAGCTGTTCACGGTCGGTGAAGTGTTTGGCGGTTGGCAGAAAGCGCAAAAAACGCATTTCAGCGATGGCGCTATTTTCGATCAGATTTACCAATCCGGTTTATGAGAAGAAGTGCGCTGTCGAAAAACCGGGTCTTGCCGGGATTCACCCCAACGCTGGGCTATACGCTGACCTATCTCAGTCTGGTCGTGCTGATCCCCATCGCCGCGGTGTTCATTCAAACAACCGCGCTGACGTGGGATGCGTTCTGGGAAATTGTCACCGCGCCACGCGTCGTCGCTTCCTATAAGCTGAGCTTTGGCGCTTCGCTGATCGCGGCAATGATCAATGCCGTGTTTGGCCTGATCCTGGCGTGGGTGCTGGTGCGCTACTCCTTTCCGGGGAAACGGCTCGTCGATGCCTTGATCGACCTGCCGTTCGCCCTGCCGACCGCGGTCGCCGGAATTTCTCTGGCGGCGATTTATTCCAGCAACGGCTGGCTGGGCGCGTGGCTGGAACCATTGGGCCTCAAGGTGGCGTTCACACCGCTCGGCATATTGGTGGCGCTCACCTTCATCGGCTTGCCCTTCGTCGTGCGCACGGTGCAACCCATCTTGGAAGATCTCGAAACCGAGCTTGAGGAAGCCGCCGCCAGCCTGGGCGCGAACCGCTGGCAAACGATAAGCCTGATCATCTGGCCGATACTTCTGCCGGCGATACTGACCGGGTTCGCGCTGGCTTTCGCGCGCGCGGTCGGCGAGTATGGATCGGTCATCTTCATCGCCGGAAATATTCCCATGGTGTCGGAAATCACGCCGCTGATGATCATTACCAAGCTGGAGCAATATGACTACAGCGGCGCCACCGCCATCGCCATGGTGATGCTGGTGATCTCGTTCGTCATGCTGTTGGTGATCAACCTGCTTCAGGCGTGGGTTGCGCGCCGCAACGGAGGGTATCGCCCATGACAAGCACGGCATTGAGCAGCTTGCCGCAAGCGCGCCGCAATTTCGAGGACAACCCCGCGACACGCGAACCGGCGTGGATCAAGTGGAGTCTGATCGTGGTTGCAATGGCCTTTTTCGGCCTGTTTCTTCTGTTCCCGCTCATCGCCGTTTTCAGCGAGGCCTTGCGCAAAGGCTGGCAGGTTTACCTCGCGGCGCTTACCGAGCCCGATGCGCTTTCCGCGATCCGGCTGACGCTGCTGGTCGCCGCGATAGCCGTTCCGTTGAATGTGATCTTCGGCATCTGCGCGGCCTGGGCCATCGCGAAATTCGAATTTCGCGGCAAGCAATTGCTCATCACCCTGATCGACCTTCCCTTTTCCATATCGCCCGTCATCGCCGGCTTGATGTTCGTGCTGATTTTCGGTGGACAGAGCTGGCTTGGGCAATGGCTGACGGACCATGACATCCAGGTCATCTTCGCCGTGCCAGGCATGGTGCTGGCGACGGTTTTCATCACCTTCCCCTTCATCGCGCGCGAATTGATTCCCTTGATGCAGGCGCAAGGACGCGAGGAGGAAGAAGCAGCGATGGTGCTGGGCGCCTCCGGCTTGCGCACCTTCTGGGCGGTGACCCTGCCCAATGTGAAGTGGGGGTTGCTCTACGGCATCGTGCTGTGCAATGCGCGGGCCATGGGCGAATTCGGCGCGGTATCGGTGGTGTCCGGCCATATCCGGGGCGAAACCAACACCATGCCGCTTCATGTCGAGATTCTCTACAATGAGTACAACTTTGCCGCGGCCTTCGCCGTGGCATCGCTGCTGGCGCTGCTGGCGCTCGTCACCATCGTGATCAAGACGGTCATCGAATGGAAGAGCTGGATCGCGGAAAAAAAATGAGGATGTCATTATGAGCATACGCGTAGATAATATCAGCAAGCGCTTTGGCGACTTCATCGCCCTGGACAATGTGTCGCTCGATTTTCCGACCGGCGAACTGGTCGCTCTGCTCGGCCCGTCGGGCTGCGGAAAAACCACTTTGCTGCGCATCATCGCGGGCATGGAAACGGCGGACAGCGGCAGGGTTTCGCTGGATGGAGAAGATACGTCGAGCGCCCACGTCCGCGAGCGCCAGGTGGGTTTCGTCTTTCAGCACTATGCGTTGTTCCGCCACATGACGGTGTTCGATAACGTCGCGTTTGGCTTGCGCGTCAAGCCGCGCGGCAGCCGGCCTGGCGCCGAGGAGATACGCCGGCGTGTCCACGACCTGCTGGGCCTGGTGCAACTGGACTGGCTGGCGGATCGCTACCCCGCGCAGCTATCGGGAGGGCAGCGTCAGCGCATCGCTTTGGCCAGAGCTCTGGCGGTCGAACCCAAAGTGTTGTTGCTCGACGAACCCTTCGGCGCGCTCGATGCCAAGGTCAGAAAGGAATTGCGGCGCTGGTTGCGCCGCCTTCATGACGAACTGCATGTCACGAGCATTTTTGTCACCCACGACCAAGAAGAGGCGCTCGAAGTCGCGGATCGCGTCGTACTGATGAACCACGGGCAAGTGGAGCAGGCCGGCACGCCGGAGCAGGTATACGATCATCCGGCCACACCCTTCGTCAACAGCTTTCTGGGCTCGGTCAACCTCTTTCACGGCCGGGTGCATGACGATCATCTGACCGTGGGCGATCAACGCTTCGGACTCGGCGTCCCGACCGATCTCGAGCATGGTGCCGAAGCCGTCGCCTTCGTCAGGCCGCACGAGCTGGATATTCTCGTCGAGGAAGACGCCAGCGACGGCATCGAAGCCATCGTCTCGCGCGTTTTCGCGTTCGGCCCCATGGCGCGCATCGAGCTGGAAGGATCGAATGGTGCCGCTCACAGCCATTTCGAGGTATCCTTGCCCAAACAGAGGGTCGATGAACTGGGTCTCGTCGAAGGGCAGTCGGTGCGGCTGGTTCCGCGCAGCGTTCGCGTCTATCCGGCGGCGAAGAGGTGAGCCCGAGGAAAGCAGGTTTCCAATAGGTGCCCAACAGAGGTTTTCAGGATGAACTTCCAGCAACTTCGCATCATACGGGAAACCGCGCGGCGCAACTTCAATCTCACCGACGTCGCCAACGCCCTGTTCACCTCGCAGTCGGGTGTCAGCAAGCACATCAAGGATCTCGAGGACGAACTGGGCGTCGAACTGTTCGTGCGGCGCGGCAAGCGCTTGCTGGGGTTGACCGAGCCGGGCAAGGAAGTTCTCGGCGTCGCGGAACGCATACTCATGGATGCGAAAAACATCCATAGCCTTGCCGAGCACTTCTCCAACAAGGACCAGGGCAATCTGTGTATCGCCACCACCCACACTCAGGCGCGATACGTCTTGCCACCCATCATCGGCAAATTCAAGCAAGCCTTTCCACGCGTGCATCTCATGCTGCACCAGGGCAGCCCTGGCGAGATCATGGCGATGCTGCGATCCGGCGAGGCCGATATCGCCATCGCCAGCGAGGCGCTGGATCAGGTGCCCGAGCTTGCGGCGTTCCCCTTTTATACCTGGCACCATGCGGTGATCGTGCCGGAGCGGCATCCCCTGTGCGAGCGCGGTCCGCTGACCCTGGAAGCGATCGCCGATTTCCCGATCATCACGTATCACGAGGGATTCACGGGAAGAAACAAAATCGATGCGATGTTCGCCAGACATGGCCTGTCGCCGGACGTCGTCATGTCGGCGCTCGATGCCGACGTGATCAAGACCTATGTCGAACTCGGCATGGGTATAGGAATCATCGCCTCGATAGCCTACAACCCGGCGCGGGATCACGGCCTGAAACTGCTCGACTGCTCCCATCTCTTCGAGGCCAATACCACTTGGCTGGCGATACGGCGCGGTCATTACCTGCGAGGATTCAGCTACCGGTTCATCGAGCTGTGTTCGGCGGATCTGACCGAACAAGTGGTGCGCAAGGCCATCTCACTTGCAAAAGAAGAGGAGAATGGCGGCTCGAAATTCAAAAAAACGTAGAGTGCGTTCCATGCGCCGCCGCATCATTCGCCATAGTCCCAATGCCGTTTAGTCTAGCGGCTAAGACTTGGACTAATACTAAAGTTTATATGTGAGAAGCCGCTACCCATTTTGCGTCACATAACATTAGGAGAGCAATCCGATGACTGATTTCAGCAAAATGAGCCGGAGGGATTTTCTCGGTTTTACTGGTAAGGCGGGGTTGACAACACTGGTGGCCAGCGCTGTGGGCACGTCTTTCGGCATGGTGCAGGTGGCGGAGGCGGCGGGCAATGCGCGGCTGACGCCGTTCCGCTTTGCGATCCTGACCGATGCGCATCTCTATGACATCCCCGATCACAAATTCGACGGCATCCTGAAGAAGGCCGTCGAGGACATCAACGCCATGAATCCGCCGCCGGATTTTGTGGTTTATCTCGGCGACATCGCCCAATCGGGCAAACGGGCCGAGTTGGAGAAGGGCCGGCGAATTCTTGCCAAACTCAAGGTGCCGCTCAAGGTCATTCCCGGTGAGCACGACTGGTATCTGGACATGGGCAAGGCGTGGCGCGACATGTATGGCAGTCCCACCTGGTCGTTCGATCACAAGGGCGTGCATTTCATCGGCATGAATTCCATCCTGGTGCGCGATTTCTGGACACTCAAGAGCCTGACACCCGACGAGCGGATGGGCTTCATGGAGGAGCTGGAGTGCCATCAGTGTGGTTTGTGGGGTGTGCGCGAGGAGCAGCTCGACTGGCTGAAGAAAGACATCAAGAAGCTCAAGCCCGATACGCCGGTGGTGGTGTTCACCCACTCGCCGCTGTGGGATTACTACCCGCGCTGGAATTTCCAGACCGAGGATGCGCCGCAAATCCGTGAAATCCTGTCCGGTTTCGAGCGGGTGATGGCCTTTCATGGCCATGTGCATCAAGTGGTGTATAACCGCATCGGCAATCTTTCTTCGGTGGGTACGCTCTCCACGTCCTGGCCCTGGCCTTATCCGGGCGTCGAATTACCCTTCCCCGATATCAGGATGAACCGCGTCGATCCGGGCGATATCCTGGATGGTCTGGGTACGCAGTACATCGACCTGGAAAAGGAGTTCAACGGCGCCTTGCACTATCAGGCGTGGTCGGATCTGTTGCCGGAAGGCGTTGAGAAAGGCGTCAAGCTCTGAGGAGGCATGCTCATGAAACCGAATATCCAAGGCCGTTTTTTCGTTTTGACCGCAACCACCGCTGCAATAGCCTCCATCGCCCTGTTCACCGCCGAGCCCGCTCAGGCCAGAAAACCGTTCACCCAGGATGAGCTGGCCGCCCAATACAAGGAATTGATGGATACCGTCAAGCAGGGTGACGAACTCTGGCACAACGCCAAGCTGGGCAAGAACGGGTTGGCCTGCGCCAACTGCCACCCCGATGCCGCGGCGGCCAATCCCCATACTTTCCCCAAGTTTCAGCCCAATCTGGGACAGGTGATCCCGCTGCGCGACATGATCAACTGGTGCATCCAGGTGCCCCTGGAAGGTCAGGCGCTGGACGCCAACAGCAAGGAGATGAAGGCGCTGGAAGCCTACGCCTTCTATATGCACCGCGGTTTCAAGCTCAAGCCGGGCGAGAACACCAAGCAGCACCCGCCGATCGAGGTACGTAGCGGGCCGGGCTATCCCTGACCCCGTGCGGCGCAGGGTGCGCCGCCCACACCCTGCGACGTTTTGTGTTCTCACGATGTGGAGTGAATATGAAGCATCTCGTTTTCTTGTTACTGTGCGCTGCCGCGGGTGCGGCGGCGGCTCAGACCTGCGACACCGCGTCCCGCCCGTCGTCCACGCCGGTCGAGCGCTTCAAGGACAACGGTGACGGCACCCTGACCGACCGGCAATCAGGCTTGACCTGGATGCGCTGCGCGCTGGGCCAGCACTGGGACGGCGCGACCTGCGCCGGCAAGCTCGACGGCCATAGCTGGCGGGGTGCGCAGGAGGCCGCCGCCAAGCTGAACGGCAATGGCGGTTATGCCAGGCATGCCGACTGGCGGGTGCCGCATGTTCCCGAGCTGGCGATGATCGCCGAGCGGCAATGCGCCGATCCGCGCATCAATCTGACGCTGTTTCCGGCCACTCCTGCCGCGCCGTTCTGGTCGGCCACGCCACGCAAGGGTTTCGACAACGATGCCTACATGCTGAGTTTCGGTCCTGAGGGGGCAACTCCCGGCGATCAGGGCGAGGTACATTTCGTGCGCCTGGTGCGCGGCGGAAAATATTAACCCGACGATAAAATACATCCTGTATTCTATCGCCGTCGCCGGTACACGCCCGGCCACGGCTCGCGCGGCTTGGGGCCGCGTCAAGGCATCCATGCCTTGTATTAACCTGGCAATGTTCATTGCCAGGTTAATAGCGCTCCTCCTTTGCCTCTTTCGCCGCCAACGCCGATAATACGTTCACGGCTGGTGCGGACGGCACATCAGGCGATAGTGCGTATCGAGGCGGAACATGAGAAAGCTATTGGCGGCGATTATCGGCGGCTGGGTGTTTGCCTGGCTGGGAGCCGGTGTCGCTCATGCGGCGGTGGCTGTGAGTGGCGGCGGCAAGAACAGCGAAATAACCATCGTCTACACCGGCAACCTCGACGGCGAGCTTGAGCCTTGCGGATGCAGCCTGGAAGGCGACTTCGGCGGCCTACGGCGGCAGGCGACCCTGATCGACCGGCTGCGCCGTGAAAAACCGAATCTGTTTTTCATCTCTTCCGGTGGCCTGCTGCGCAGCGAATCGGTGCACGACCGCTTGACCGGCGAATATATTCTCAAGGGCGCGGCAAAGCTCAAATACGACGCCATCGGCACGCAGTGGCCGGATCTCGCCTACGGCATGGATTTCATCAAGAAGGGTGCGCTGCCCTGGGTGGTCAGCAACTGGCCCGACACCTTCCACGGCGAACGGCGTGTCACGCGCAACGGCAAGATACTCGCCTTTTTCAACTGGATTGATCCCGGTGCCTCGCCATTACAGCAAATGGGCGGCATGCACGGCTTGACCGCGCCGCAAGCCGACACCGCGGCGCTGGCCGAGGCGTTGCGGCGCGCCAAGACCGAGGGCGCGTTGACGGTGCTGGCCAGCACGCTCAGCTCTGACGAGGCGCGCGCCTTGTTGCCATTGCGGCATGTCGATGTTTTGTTGATCCGCTCCGCCTATGAAAAATACGGCGAGCCGAAGATGCTCGATCATACCCTGGTGTTGCAGCCGGGATCGCGCGGCCAGCGCTTTGGGCGGCTCGATGTTGCGCTCGATGGCGGAGGGGCGATTCAATCCTGGAAACACCAGGTCATCGCCATGCCCAACACCATGGCCGACGCCCCGCGCATGAAGACCTGGTACCGGGAATACAACGCCCGCGTCAAGGCCGACTATGAAAAGGGCGTGAAGATCGCCAAGGCGCAGCAGACCGGGCAAAGCCCGTATGCGGGGGCGTTGGCCTGCCAGAGCTGCCACACCGAACAGCACAAGATCTGGGGCGCCAGCCGCCATGCCCATGCCTACGACAAGCTGCGCCGCGTCAACAAGGCCTTCGATCCCAACTGTATCGTCTGCCACACGGTGGGTTTCAACAAGCCCGGGGGGTTCATCGACGATGGCAGCACGGCCAATCTCGCCAACGTGCAATGCGAATCCTGCCACGGCGCGGCGCGGGGGCACGCCGAATCAGGCGGCGCGAAGCCGGTCGGCAACGCCGGCTGGCCGCGCGAACGGATGTGCGCGCAGTGTCATGTGCCAGCGCACAGCCCGTCGTTCAATGTCGACGTTTATTGGCCGAAGATCATGCACCCGCGCGGGGCCGGCGGCAAGTGACGATGCGGCCGTCACCCGATTACACGGTGCGGGAAAGCGCGCGGGCCAGGCGCGTGTGCCTCAAGGTCTCGCTGGCCGGGCAACTGGAAGTGGTGGTGCCGCGTGGTTTCGATCTGCGGCGTGTGCCGGCGCTGGTGGACAAGAAGCGGGCGTGGATCGACAAAACGCTGCGGCGGGTCGACGAGCAGCGTCCGCTGTTCGCGCCGAATATCTCCAATGCCCTGCCCGATGAAATCATCCTGCAAGCGATCGGCGAACGCTGGCGTGTCGAATATCACGCGCTTACCGATATCCGCCGTGTGACGCTCGTGCCACAGCAGGGCGCCCGGCTGCTCGTGCGCGGTGCGGTAGACGACGCGGCGTTGTGCCGGGCGGTGCTGAAGATGTGGCTATCACGCCAGGCCCAGACGCATCTCGTCCCGTGGCTGGATGAGGTCAGCACACAGACCGGCCTGTCCTATCGCCAGGCGCGGGTGCGCGGGCAAAAGACCCGCTGGGGCAGTTGCAGCCGCGGCAAGACGATAAATCTCAATTACAAACTGCTATTCCTTGCCGCGCCGCTGGTGCGCTGCGTGCTGGTTCATGAACTTTGCCACACCGTGCATTTCAATCACTCGGCCAGGTTCTGGGCGCTGATGGCGGAGAAGGCGCCGGGTTATGAGGTTCTCGATGCGGAACTGCGCACGGCGCGACGTCATGTGCCGGGATGGGCAGATTAACCCGGATATTTCACCATGAATCTACTGCGGACGCCTAATGCATCGAATCTTCGCGGCGTACTCGCTTTTGCCGCCTCGACATAGTGTCAACTATGCCTTCGGCACCAAAAGCTCCGCACGCCACGAATCTTCAACACCTTAGGCGCTCTCGCGACGATCCATGGTGAAATATCCGAGTTAAGCGCTCGTCATGGCGATACTCTGCACCACCCTTCGTTCCTGAGGAGCGAACGGCGAGTTGTGAAGCCATTGTTGCATTGCATCACCAGCCAGCGGGCGGCTGATATGGAAACCCTGAATCGTATCGCAACCCAGCTCCGTCAGCGCCCTCAATGTTTCCTCGTCTTCGACGCCTTCGGCAACGACATTCAAACCAAGATTACGCGCCAGGTCGATGGTGGCACGGACGATGGCGGCGTCGCTGCGCGATTGCTCCATCTCCATGACGAAGGATTTGTCGATCTTTATCTCGTCGACGGGTAAACGTTTCAGGTAGGACAGCGACGAATAGCCGGTGCCGAAATCGTCGATGGCGAGCCTGATTCTCATGGCGTTGAGGCGCGCCATGATCTCCGTGGCGCGCATAGGATCGACCATGATGGCGTCCTCGGTGATTTCCAGCTCCAGGACGGAAGGCGGCAGACGAAAGGTCTTGAGGTGGTGCGCTATCTGGTCGGGCAGACGCAGATCGTATAGCGCGCGCGGCGACAGGTTGATCGCCACTTTGAGGTTCAGTCCGGCCTGCCGCCATGCGGCGTGCTGACGCAGCGCCTCGACCAGCACCCATTGCGTCAGCGCGCCCATCAGGTTGCTGCGTTCCGCCAAAGGCAGGAATTGGTCGGGAGGCAGGAATCCGCGTTGCGGGTGCAGCCAGCGGATCAGCGCCTCGACGCCAAGAACGTGTCCGCTCTTGAGGTGCAGCTTGGGTTGGTAGTGCAATACCAGTCCGCCGCCGCCGTCGAGCGCATTGCGCAATTCGGCGCGCAGCATCAGTTGACCGATGTTGCTCTGGTCAAGCGCGGGATCGTATACGGCATAGGCATTGCGGGTATTTTTGGCGAGGTACATCGCGATATCCGCACGCCGCAACATGGTCTCGCTATCGCCGCCATGATCCGGGAAGAGGGTAATGCCCATGCTGCCGCCAATGGCGACGGAGTTACCCTCGACGACGAAAGGTATCTGTAGCGTTTCATTGATTTCATGCGCCACGGCCATGGCCTCTTGTCCATTGGTCAGCGTGGGCAGGAGAATGCCGAATTCGTCGCCGCCCAGGCGCGCGATTTGCGGGCCATGCGCAAGCAGCGCGTCCGGCGATCCGTCTTCAAGGTCAAGCAGGCAGACGGCGTTCAGCGGTTGGAGGGTTTTTTTCAGGCGTTCGGTGACTTGTTGCAGCAGTACGTCGCCGATCTGATGGCCCAGCGTGTCGTTGATCTCCTTGAAGCCGTCGAGATCCAGCAGGATCAGGCCAAAGCGTCCCTGGTGCGATGTGTTCGTCTGAATGATCTGCTGCAACAGGTCGCGAAACCGCGCGCGATTGGGCAGGCCGGTCAAGGAATCGGTATAAGCCATGTCTTCCAGCGTGTGATAGAGTTTGTTCAACTCCCCACCCATATCGTTGAACACATTGGCCAGCTCCCTCACCTCGGCGTCGCCATGCGCCTCCACCTGTTCGCCAAGGTGTTTACGATTCTGCCTGATGTTGCGTAATTGGCGGGTGAGCGAGTTGATCGGCTCCAACGTGGTCTTCCGCAGCAGAAACAGGGCAATCAGCACCGCCAGCAGCGTCGCCGCTCCACCCACGCCCGCCGCCAGATTGCGCGCGTAGGCAAGGTTCTGGTTGAACTCGCTGATGTCGCTCATCGCCGAGATGGTGAGCACCTCCTTTCCGTTGGCGGTTTTCAGCGTGTAGCCGGCAATCAGTCTGTCTTGTGCGATGCTCTGGTCACGCCAGTCTTCCGAGGTATGGATTTGATGTCCGCCGGGCAGAGTGATTCTGACCGGCATTTGCAGCGCATCGGCGATAGAGTTCAGTATTTGCGATGGATCGGTGACGGCCTGGATATATCCTGTCGGCTTCAGTCCACCGATGGGGACGATCGCCGCATAGTAAGGCCGGCCTCCGGTATCGCAGAGTTCACCGATGGTCTGCAAGCGCGCCGTGCCGGTGCGCGGGCGTGCCTGACGCGGCAGGTTTTCACACAGGATCCTGTCGCCATGGCCATCCGCGGCTTGCATCGAGTCCTGCGCGATGACGGAAAGATTCATGTCGTAAACATAAAGATGGGCAAGCTTCACCAGTCCCGAGGTGACTTGATATTGATGGAACTGGTTATCGAGCTCGAAGCTCAGGTTATTCATATCGCGTTGCGTGAATGCGTTGCGAAAAGCCGGGTCCGCCTGGATGGCAAGACCGATGTCGCGCGTTTGCTCTTCCAGATCCCGCAAGAATTCGGTGGCCCTGTATTGGACGAACGCTTCGAGCGCCTGCCGCTGGTTGTCGTAGGCCAGGCGGCGATAGATTTCTCCGCTCAGCAGCAACAATGCCACGCTCAGCGCCACCAGGAGCAAGGTGGTGAGGGTGCGCAGCGATGGGCGGAGAAAACGCATGAGGGTCTTTCGTCAGGTTTATTTCTTTATGTAGGGATACTTTTTCTTCTTCCATTCCTCAAGTCCGCCGCGGAACCAGAACACCTTGCGGTAGCCACAAGCTTGCGCGATGCTCGCCGCCCGCGCGCTGCGCGGGCATTTGGGGCCATTGCAATAAAACAGGATCGGGCTGGTGCTGCGTGGCGCGGCGGCCGCCAGCGAATCGCAATCGGTGGCGGTGTCCGGCAGGCTGATCGAGCCTTCGATATATCCCCGGCGATGATCGACAGGCAGGCGCGAATCGACGATGACGAGATCATCGCCATTGGCCAACTCGATGAGCTTTTCCGCATCCACGGTGACAATGCCGGGGATGATGTCAGGGACGGTCTCATCGGCGCGCGGCATCAAAGGCAAAAGAGCAAGAGAAAAACACAAGGCGGCAAGCCGTGCTTTTTTGCTTTTGTCACACCGATACTGGCAGGAGGACATGTCTATCTCTCTCTGGATTACTGTTTTCGCCCGGAACCTTGATTATCATCGGCCTGAACATGCTTGGACTTTAACCAATTCTTGGCTGACCGGTTGTCAATTTTTGATAAATTTTTTACCGGCGGCGCATGCGCATAAGCCCGCAAGCCGGTCGCGTGTTATATTGTCCGCCATCACTGGGAAGGGTTGCTTCATGCTCTGGGTCAAGGCGTTTCACATCATATTCATGGTGTCGTGGTTCGCCGGCATCTTTTATCTGCCGCGGTTGTTCGTTCACCACGCCCAGATCAGCGATGCCGCGACCAGCGAGCGGCTGAAGATCATGGAGCGCAAACTGTTTTTTTTCGTGCTGCCCTGGGCGGTGCTGACCATCGCGCTGGGCGTCTGGATGCTCGTCGATTATGCCTGGGAAGCCTATTCCCGCAGCGGCTGGCTGCACGCCAAACTCCTGCTGGTGGCGGTGCTGGTGGCTTATTATGTCTATTGTGGCAAACTGATGCTCGATTTCCGGCACGACCGCAACCGCCGCAGCCATGTCTTTTACCGCTGGTTCAACGAGATTTCCGTGGTGTTATTGGTGGCGATAGTGATTCTCGTTGTCGTTAAGCCTTTTTAGCTGTGTCAAGGGAGTTGGGGGCGAAAAGGCGAAAAATTTCTTCGTTTTAGACCCAGGCTAAGTGCGTTATACACAGTCGGGACTCGGTGGCAAGAAGTATCAGGCCGAAAATGACAGGGCATCGCGCAGAAAATGCTTATAAACTTTAATTTATTGATTATTAAGTGTTTTTATTTGATGAGTGAATCGTCATCAATTTGTCACAAAGCCTGTGAAGACGCGGCTTTAGAAGGGTTGATCCCGTTTCTTCCACAAAGTTATCCACAGCTTTTGTGCATAACCAGCAAACTTGAAGGCAGATAATGGCTTAGCGTCATTTGCATAGAAAAGTTGTTAAATCGGCGTTCCAAGTAACATATTGACAAACCAGGCTGGAAAAGCAGGAGCCTGACCTTATCCGAGGAGATATTCCATGACAGAACCCATGTTGATCGGCAAAGGGGCTCAACCCCTCTATCTCTTGCCCAAAATGGCCAACCGCCACGGTCTGATCGCGGGGGCGACGGGCACCGGCAAAACCATCACGCTGCAAGGGCTGGCGGAAGGGTTCAGCCGCATCGGCGTGCCGGTGTTCATGGCCGACGTGAAGGGCGATCTGTCCGGCATCGGTCAGCCGGGTGTGGAAAACCCCAAGGTGCGTGAGCGCGTCCAGGTGCTCGGGTTGGAAGATTTTTCCTTCGCCGGTTGTCCGGTGGCGTTCTGGGACGTGTTTGGCGAGCAGGGGCATCCCGTGCGCACCACGGTTTCGGACATGGGACCGCTGCTGCTGGCCCGTTTGCTCAACCTCAATGATACGCAGGAAGGAGTGCTCAATCTGGCGTTCAAGATCGCCGATGACCGGGGCCTGCTGCTGCTCGATCTCAAGGATCTGCGCGCCATGTTGCAGTTCGTCGGCGACAACGCCAAGGATTTCACCACCGAATACGGCACCATCTCCGCCGCCAGTATCGGCGCCATCCAGCGTGCGCTGCTGACACTGGAAACGCAGGGAGGGGAGAAATTTTTCGGCGAGCCGGCGCTCAATCTCGACGATCTGATGCAGACCGGCGACCAGGGGCGGGGCGTGGTCAACATCCTCGCCGCCGACAAGCTGATGGGCTCGCCCAAGCTCTACGCCACCTTCCTGCTGTGGCTGCTCGCCGAGCTGTTCGAGCAACTGCCCGAGGTCGGCGACCGCGACAAGCCCAAGCTGGTGTTCTTTTTCGACGAGGCGCATCTGCTGTTCAGCGACGCCCCGCCGGCGTTGCTGGAAAAGGTCGAGCAGGTGGTGCGGCTGATCCGCTCCAAGGGTGTGGGCGTGTACTTCGTCAGCCAGAATCCGCTCGACATTCCCGACAAGATTCTCGGTCAGCTCGGTAACCGTGTGCAGCACGCGCTGCGCGCCTTCACGCCGCGCGACCAGAAAGCGGTGCGCGCCGCGGCCGAGACCTTCCGCGCCAATCCCGATCTGGATGTCGCCAGCGTCATCACCGAACTGGGCGTGGGCGAGGCGCTGGTGTCGCTGCTCGACGAAAGCGGCCGGCCGGGTGTGGTGCAGCGCGCCCTGATGTGCCCGCCGCGCAGCCAGATTGGCCCGGTCACCGCGCAGCAGCGCCAGGCGATCATCCAGCAATCGCCGATTTATGGCCACTATGAAAAGATGGTGGACCGCGAGTCGGCCTATGAAATCCTCAAGGGACGCGCCGCCGAAGCGACGGCCGCCGAGCCACCCGCGCGCGGGCGCAAGGGAGCGGTTGTCTCTGCCGAGGAAGCCTTGGAGGAAGCGCCCCGGCCCAAGGCTGGCCGTCAGCGCGAAACCGCGATGGAAGCCATGGCCAAGAGCGCGGCGCGCGCGGTCGGCAGCCAGTTGGGCCGGCAGATCCTGCGCGGGGTGCTGGGTTCGCTGCTGGGGGGCGGACGGCGGTGACGCTCTCCGGGGGCATGGAAACGGTTCCGTACACCAACCATCTGATCGGCGAAACCAGTCCGTACCTGCTGCAACACGCGCACAATCCGGTGCAGTGGTACCCGTGGGGCGAAGAGGCCCTGGACAAGGCCCGGCACGAGGATAAACCGATTCTGCTGTCGATCGGTTATTCGGCCTGCCACTGGTGTCATGTCATGGCGCACGAGTCGTTCGAAGACGACGAGACCGCCGCGGTGATGAACGCATTGTTCGTCAACATCAAGGTGGACCGCGAAGAGCGGCCCGATCTCGACAAAATCTACCAGACCGCGCATCAGTTGCTCGCCCAGCGCAGCGGCGGCTGGCCGCTCACCATGATTCTCACACCGGACGATCAAGCGCCGTTTTTCGGCGGCACTTATTTTCCCGTGACGCCGCGCCATGGCCTGCCGGGCTTCAAGGATCTGCTGCGCCGCGTCGAAGCCTTCTATCATGAAAACCGTGATGACATCAGACAGCAGAACAGCGCCCTGGTGCGCGCGCTGGAGGAAATGACATCCTCGGGCGGCGTGGCGGAGGGCGTCAACGCCGCGCCGCTCGACATCGCCCGTCGCCAGCTCGAACAAAGCTTCGACACGCAGCACGGCGGCTTTGGCCGCGCGCCGAAGTTTCCCCATCCCACCCACATCGAGCGCCTGCTGCGCCATTGGGCCGCCACCGGCCGGGTGGACGACAAGGCGTTGTCGATGGCCTGTGTCACGCTTGCCCGCATGGCGGAAGGCGGTTTGTACGACCAGCTCGGCGGCGGTTTTTGCCGTTACTCGGTGGATGAGTGGTGGATGATCCCGCACTTCGAAAAGATGCTTTATGACAACGGCCCGCTGCTGGCGCTTTACAGCGAGGCATGGCTGGCGACGCGTGATCCGCTGTTCAAGCAGGTCGCCGAGGAAACCGCCGCCTGGGTGATGCGTGAGATGCAGTCGCTCGAGGGCGGCTATTATTCGACGCTGGACGCCGACTCCGAAGGCCACGAAGGCAAGTTCTACGTCTGGGATCAGCAGGAGGTGCGGGCGCTGCTGAGTGATGAGGAATACACCGCGTTCGCCCGCCGTTATGGTCTCGACCAGCCCGCCAACTTCGAGGGGCAGTGGCATTTGCATGTGCGGCAGGACATCGCCGCGTTGGCCAGCGAATTTTCGATGAGCGAGACGCGGATCAATACCCTGCTCGATGCCGCGCGCGCCAAGTTGTTCGCGGCGCGCAAGCAGCGCATTCGTCCCGGCCGCGATGAAAAAATCCTCACCGCCTGGAACGGCCTGATGATCAAGGGCATGGCCACGGCGGGCCGCCATCTCGGACGGCCCGAGTACCTTGCTTCGGCGCAGCGGGCGCTGGATTTCATTCGCGCCCATCTGTGGCGCGACGGCCGCTTGCTCGCCAGCCACAAGGATGGCCGTAGCACACTCGCCGCCTATCTCGATGACTACGTGTTTCTCATCGACGGCATCCTCGAACTGCTCCAGGCGCGCTGGCGCGATGGCGATCTGTCGTTCGCCGTGGCGCTGGCCGAAGCCGTGCTGACGCATTTCGAAGACAAGGAGCGTGGCGGCTTTTTCTTCACCGCCGACGACCACGAGCGGCTCATCCACCGCCCCAAGCCGCTGGGCGACGACGCGCTGCCATCGGGCAACGGCATCGCCGCTCACGTGCTGGGGCGGCTCGGCCATCTGCTGGGCGAACCGCGTTACCTCGATGCCGCCGCGCGCACCCTCACGGCCGCCTGGCCGGCCGTGACGCAGATACCCTATGCGCACAACGCCCTGCTGCTGGCGCTGGAGGAATATCTCTATCCGCCGCAGACCATTACCCTGCGCGGCCCGTCCGCCGATCTGCCCGCTTGGCAGACGTTGTGCGGCAACGATTACGCGCCACGTCGCATCACCCTGGCCATTCCCGCCGACGCCGCCGATCTGCCGGGCGTGCTGGCGCAGCGCGGTTCCGCAGCGGGCGTGGTCGCGTATGTCTGTGAAGGACTATCATGCGGTGCCCCGCTTGCGACGCGGGAAGCGTTGGAAAGGGCGCTGGTGAATGAGCGTTAAGGGCACCTCTATAAATTCGATCAAGCCGCGAGGGCAAGGCGAAAACAGGCGAAAAAGCGGAGTGTACACGTAGTACATGAGCATTTTGAGCCTGTTTTCAACGCCGCCATCGCGGCTTCAGCGGATTTATAGAGGCGCCCTTAAAAGCAACCTGTTCCGAGCGGGACAGGCATTGGCGCTGCTGGTATTTTTCATCTCACGGGCTGACGCCCAACCCTCCTGGATCGCCGGCTGGCAGGATACCGCCCCGCTCACCACTGCCCGCGCCGGCGCGGCGGCGGTGGAGGCAAATGGCATGCTCTACATCATCGGCGGTATTGATGGCCGGCGTTTTCTGTCGTCGGCGGAATACTCGCGTATCCAGGCCGACGGCGCGCTTGCCGCGTGGCGTCCCGCCGCGCCGATGCGCGAGGCGCGGGGCTTTTTCTCGGCGGTGGTTTACAACGGTTTTGTCTATGCGGTGGGCGGCGGCAACGGCCCGAACGGCAGCAACCTGCTGCGCTCGGTGGAGCGGGCGCGCATTCTGCCCGATGGCCGCCTTGGTCCGTGGCAAAAGGAAAAGCAGACGCTCAACTATCCGCGCCGCTGCGCCAGACTGGTGGTGTCTAATGGCTACCTCTATGCCGTGGGGGGCTTTAGCGGCGTGTTGCTCGACTCGGTGGAGCGCGCCGCGATCCTGCCGGACGGCCGTCTCGGAAAATGGACGCTGGAACCCAACACCCTCACCATGCCGCGCTATGTCCATGCCGTCGCGCAGTCGGACAGCGCCGCCTATCTGATCGGCGGCCATGCCCAGAGCCAAGGGACGGCCCAGACAGAAGTGGAGTGGGCGGCATTCGCTGGCGGCGCGCCGCTGCAATGGCGGTCCGCGCCGCCGCTGGCGACCGGGCGCTATGGGCTGGCGACCGGGCGCTATGGGCTGGCGACCGGGCGCTATGGGCTGTCGGCCGCCGCGCACGGCGGTTATCTCTATGCCCTGGGCGGCATCAGCAATCTTGTCTTTACCGATAGCATCGAAAAGGGCCGGCTTGGCGACGGTGGCGAACCGCAAGCCTGGCAGGCGACCACCGCGCTGCCCTCTCCCCTCGCCGATTTCGGCGTGGTGGTCTACAAGGACTGGATCTATCTGCTGGGCGGGACAAATTCCGCCGGTTATTACAACACCGTGAGCTACGCCACGTTCGACGAGGCAGGCAACATCGGCTTCCGGGGCGAGGTGAGTCAGGCCAAAGCTGGCCGCGAACCATCCCCGCCGCAGACCGCCGTGACCTTGCCCCGTGAGGGCGCCATCGCCGAAGTGATCGATACAGCGATGTATACCTATTTGCGCGTAGCGATACCGGACGGCGAAGAATGGCTGGCGGTTGCCAGAGGGGAATTCGCCGTCGGCGCACGCATTCGCTACAGCGAGGGGGTGTTGATGCGGGATTTCCACAGCAAGGCGCTACAGCGGCATTTCCCGGTCATCCGTTTCGCGGGGCGCGTCGAGACCGTGGATGCGGCCCGCTGATACGATAACCTTTGCCATCTCGCCATTGTCTCTGTGAAGCAACAAATTTTATCGTGCAAATCCCGATATTTTTGCGCCATATTCATTGTAATCCTTTAAACTGTATGCTTAATTAAGCGATTATTGCTTTTGGGAGCGTCGGTACACCTCGTGCAAAAAAAAATCACATACGAGCAGCCGCTGAGTGAGCGGGTACGCACCTTTTTGCGGCTCGAATTTCTGTTTCAGCAAGCCCACGCCTACCTGGCCGGAAACTCCGTGTGGGACAGCCGCGCCGCGCTTGCCAGCATCCTGGAGATTCTGAGCATCTTCAACCGCGCCGACCTCAAGACCGAAGCCATGAAGGAGCTCGAACGGCAGATTTCGGTGCTCGAGCGCCTGGAACGGAATCCCGGCGTCGACCATCAGCGCTTGAACGTCCTGCTTTCCGAAATGGACACGCTGATAGACCAGTTGCACTCCGCCAAGGGTCAGGTTGGCCAGGAGCTGCGCCAGAACGAATTTCTCAACGCCATCCGCCAGCGCAGCAGCATCCCCGGCGGCACCTGCGACTTCGATCTGCCCGGCTATCATTTCTGGTTGCAACAACCCGTCGAGCTGCGCCGTCATCAACTGGAGCAATGGCTCAAGACCTTCGCCGTCATCGAACAATCGATCAAGCTCGTCCTGCGGCTGATCCGTGACAGCGCCCAGCCGGTGAAGGAAATCGCCGAGGCCGGCTTTTTCCAGAAGTCGCTCGAGCCGGTGCCTCCCTGTCACCTGGTACGCGTTACCGTGCCTCCGGGCGTTCCTTATTTCGCCGAAATCAGCGGCGGCAAGCATCGCTTTACCGTGCGCTTCATGGAACTGCGGATGGAGGAGCGTCCAGTGCAAGCGGCGGAAGACGTGGAATTTGAATTGATGTGCTGTATCATCTGACTGCGCTGATCTGAATTGAGGTGGCGACAAGGAGTATCCCGTCATGCCTCCAGAGAAAGAAAAAACCCCGACACCCCCCTTTGGCGGAGAGCAGTTCCGCCAACTTCCCTGGCTGATGCTGGTGATGGTGATCCTGTTGTGGGTCATCGGCAGCTATGTCATCGCTCCGGGCTATGTGAAGGCCATCCCTTACAGCGATTTCAAAGACATGGTGCAGCAGGGCGCGTTCGAAGAGGTGGTGATCGCGCCGGAAAAGGTGCGCGGCATCGCCAAGGCCAAGGAAGGCGAAGGACGGTTGACCTACGAGGCGGTGAAGGTCGAGGACCCTGATCTCATCAAGGAGCTGGACGCCAAGGGCATCCGCTACACGGGCGAAACGGCAAGCCCATGGCTCTACTTCATCCTCACCTGGGTGCTGCCTTTCCTGGTGCTGTATTTCATCTGGCGCGCCATCATCGGCCGTGCCGGCGGCGGTGCGGCGGGCGGCGGGCTGATGGCCATCGGCCGCAGCAAAGCCAAGGTCTACATGGAGAAGCAGACCGGGGTGACCTTCGACGACGTGGCTGGCGTGGACGAGGCCAAGGAGGAGCTGCGCGAGATCATCGACTTTCTGCGCGAGCCCGAAAAATACCGCCGCCTCGGCGGCAAGATCCCCAAGGGCGTGCTGCTGGTCGGCCCGCCCGGCACCGGCAAGACCATGCTCGCCAAGGCTGTCGCCGGCGAGGCCAAGGTGCCGTTCTTCAGCATGAGCGGTTCGGAGTTCGTCGAAATGTTCGTCGGTGTCGGCGCGGCGCGGGTGCGCGACCTGTTCGCCCAGGCCCAGGCTCAGGCGCCCTGCATCATCTTCATCGACGAGCTGGACGCCGTGGGCAAGGTGCGCAGCGTCTCGCCGGTGGCGGGCGGCCACGAAGAGCGTGAACACACCTTGCAACAACTGCTGGTGGAAATGGACGGCTTCGACACCCGCAAGGGGGTGATCATCATGGCCGCCACCAACCGTCCCGAAATTCTCGATCCCGCCCTGCTGCGGCCCGGCCGTTTCGACCGCCACATCCTCGTGGACCGTCCCGACATCCGCGGCCGCGAGGACATCCTGCGCGTGCACTGCAAGAACATCAAGCTCGCCCAGGACGCCGACATCAAGCTGCTGGCCGCTCGCACCCCCGGCTTCGTCGGCGCCGATCTCGCCAACATCGTCAACGAGGCCGCGCTGCTCGCCGCGCGCCGTGGCAAGGATGCCGTGGACATGAGCGATTTCGAGGAGGCCATCAACCGCATCATCGCCGGTCTGGAGAAAAAGCGCCGAGTGATGAGCAAGCACGAGCAGGAAATCGTCGCCTACCACGAATCGGGCCACGCCCTGGTGGCCGAATCCCTGCCCCACGCCGACCGCGTGTATCGCATCTCCATCATCCCGAGGGGCATCGCCGCCTTGGGCTACACGCTGCAACTGCCCACCCAGGACCGCTATCTCATGACCCGCACCGAACTGCTCGACCGCCTCACCGTGCTGCTCGGCGGCCGCACAGCCGAGGAGCTGGTGTTCAACGAAGTCTCCACCGGCGCGCAAGACGATCTCGTCAAAGCCACCGACATGGCGCGCAGCATGGTGACCGCCTACGGCATGAGTGAAAAACTCGGCCCCATGACCTACGAACCCGGTCGCCGCCCCCTGTTCCTCGAACCCGGCATGGCCGCGCCCCGCGCCGAACTCAGCGAAGAGACGGCGCGCGAGATCGACTGCGAGGTACGCGCCCTGATCAACGAGGCTCACGAACGGGCAAAGAAAATCCTCGCCACGCAGCGCGACATCCTCGAAACCCTCACCCGCATCCTGCTGGAAAAGGAAACCGTCGAAGGCGACGAACTGCGCGCCCTCATCGGCGTTCCTCGCTCCGCCGAGGCGAAGGAATCGGCATCATGAAAAAACGCATCGTCACCTGCCCCACCTGCGGCAAGCCGGTGGAGTGGATCCCCGAACAACGCTGGCGGCCGTTTTGCAGCGAACGCTGCCGGCTGATCGATCTGGGCGAGTGGGCGACGGAGTCTTACCGCATGCCTTCAGGGGAAGAGCAGATGAGCGAGGAGAATGAAGAGCCGAAACCCTGATCCTTTCCCTATTGCGCCACTACGGGCATGGCGTCCCTCGCGATGCTTTTCGCGACTCCACGCTCTCTCGAATTTGTAACTGATCTGTAATGTCTTCCCTGTTAAGGGCGCAGCCGGAGCTGCGCGACAACTTTTTGAGGTGAAACCACGGCGGCGAAATACTGGCGGTTGACTTTGAAGGGTGAAAAATTGGTCGATGATGTTCAATCCGCGGTAGGAAAGCGGGGTGGAATGCTCGTTCGGATTCATGTGGAAAACGGCGAAACACAAGTTTATTTCGCGGCGATGAAGACGGTGGCCGCTGAAGTGTCCAAGGGTTTTGGCGCGGTGACGTCCAGGGAGATTGGGCTGGACGATGTGGTGAAGTTGGTTTAGAAGCCCAGGAAGTTGTTCATATAACGCGCCGTCTTTCATCACGCCACATTCAAATGGCCCCGACAAGCCGGTCGAGCAGGCTTGGCTCGTTGCATCAGAACCACTTCTTGCGCTTGAAGTAAACCAGCATTCCCCCCATCATGCCGATGATGACCAGCCAGACGAACAGGTAACCATACTTCCATTCCAGCTCCGGCATGTTCCAGGGGCTGGTGGCGTGATCGAAATTCATGCCGTAGACGCCGACGATGAAGGTGGGTGGAATGAACAGCGTGGCGATGACCGTCAGCACGCGCATCACGTCGTTGAGGCGCATGCTGACGCTGGACAGATAGACATCCAGCATGCTGGCCATGATGTCGCGGTAGGTTTCCAGCAGGTCCATCACCTGGATGGTGTGGTCGTAGCAGTCGCGCAGATAGGTCTTGGTGCTGTCATGAATCAGCGCGTGATCGCCGCGCAGCAGCGAGTTGAGCACTTCACGCTGCGGCCACAGCATGCGGCGCAGCAACAGGAGTTCGCGTTTGATGTTGTGGATGGCGTGGAGGGTGTTTTTGGTGGGCTTGCCCAACAGATCCTCTTCCAGGTCTTCGATCCATTCGCCCACCTCTTCCAGTATCGGAAATCCACGGTCGATGATCACGTCCATCAACGCATAGAGCAGATGGTCCGGGCCTGCCTCGCGAATATGGCCGGCATGGTTGCGCAGCCGCTTGCGCACCAGCTCGAACGGATCTTCGGCGCCTTCGTGAAAACTCACCAGGAAATTGTCGCCCATGAACAGGCTCACCTGCTCGGTGGCGATCGAGCCGTTGCGCCGCACCGGCAGGCTCATGACGACGAAGAGCTGTCCATCGTAGGTTTCGGTCTTGGGCCGCTGCCCGCTATTCAGTACGTCCTCCAGCGCCAGCGGGTGCAGGCCGAAGGCGGTGCCGACCTCATGCAGCAGATCGGGCGGGGCGCTGCCCTGGACGTGTATCCAGGTCATGGCGGGGTGGGCAAGATGGGGCAGGCATTCCTCGAAGGTCAGATTCTCTTTTTCGACATATTCCGTGGCGCTATAGTCGATAAGACGAATGGTGAGCGGCCCCGCTGGAATAGCCTCGGCCGTGGTCAGTGCGCCCGGCGCGGTGCCAGGCGGGTGGTAGCGTTTGGTGAAGTAGGTCATGCGTATTACAATTTTTTGACAATTTCGGCAAAGAATACTTTACAAGCATTTCATTTTGCATTATTAAAGGCAAGCAGATACGCGCGGTTTTCGCGTCCGTGGCATGGGCTAATGTTTCGCGGCAAGCCGTCGATATAGAGCGCAGCGCCACGTTGCGGTTCGACGGGCGCATTTGATTGGGATATGAAAAACTTTAACAGGAGGAAAAATGCTGAGCCAGACTGAAGAACCCCCCGGGTTTGACACCCACGCCAGCCGTTTCAAACAGGACAAGACGGGCCGAACATCGCCGAGCAGTCTTGCGGTATTGTCCAACGATCTTTTTCCCAAGAACTATCTCGCCATCGAGGGATACCGCCTCTACCCCTTCACCATCGAAGCCAAGCCGCTCTTCGATCGCTACCAGCACCACCTCAAGATTCCGCTTTCCGATTACACCTTCGCCAACAACATCATCTGGCTGTCGCGCATGAGCGCTTTTTATCAGGTGATCGAGGACTGCTTCTGTCTGTTCAGTCTCAACGGCAATTGCCTGACCATGCTGCTGCCGCCGCTGGGCGAGCGCGAGCGTCAGGGGCGGGCGCTGGAAGTCTGCTTCGACATCATGGACGGCTACAATCCCTCGCCCTATCTAAGCGTGGTCGAGTATGTCCACCGCGATTTTCTCGCGGCGCTCGATGTCAATGCCGAAGAGGATGGCTTTCCGGTCATCAGCAACGGCCGCTGGCTGGTGGAGCGCGCCCTGCCCGATTACATCTATTCCACCGAGGACCTGGTCGATCTCAAGGGCAACGCCTACAAGACCAAGCGCAGCGAAATCAACCAATTCCGGCGCACTTATCCCGATCACCGTCTCGAAGTGCTGGGGCCGCAACACTGGGAAGGGATACGCGCGCTGGTCGATACTTGGCTGAAAAACCGTATCAAATATCTCACCGGCGAGGCGATTGCCGATTTCTTCTACACCGTCGAGCAGGAGCGCAAGGCCATCGAGCGCGCCATCGAGCATTATGACCGCCTGGATCTTCAGGGGTTATGCCTGTTCATCGGCGACACGCTGGAGGGCTTTACCTTTGGCGAGCGCATAACTCCTACCGTGGCGAGCGTGCTGGTGGAGAAAACCAATTTCGCCATCCCCGGCTCGGCGCAGTATCTGTTCCGCGAGTTCGCCAAGATGTATGCCGATTGCGTGTATATCAATGTCGGCGATGATCTTGGACTGGAAAATCTGCGCAAGGTGAAGATGAGTTACCGGCCTGTCCTGTTCGGCGAGAAATTCACCTTGCGCCATCATGATTGCCGGCTATGATCCGCCCCGCGGTGTTGGCGGATCTGGACGCGCTGGTGCGGCTGGAAAACGTCTTTCCCGGCGATCGCATCAGCCGGAAAAGTTTCCGGCATCTGCTGTTGCACGGACACGCTTCGGTCGTGGTGTATGATGAAGGACAGGGAGTGGCGGGCAACGCCGTCGTGCTTTACCGGCGCGGATCCGCCAGCGCGCGGATCTACTCACTGGTGATCGACCCGGCCCGCCAGGGCCGCGGCATCGGCCGCGCTCTGCTCGAAGCCGCCGAACAGACCGCCGCCGCCAAGGGCTGCGTGGCCTTGCACCTGGAGGTGCGCGCCGACAATGAAGTGGCGCTGGCACTATATGAAAAGGCGGGATATGGTTGCGCGGGCCGGATCGATGGCTACTACCAGGACCAAATGGCGGCACAACGCCTGCGGAAGTCCATTGGCACTATCCCAACCCTTGCTCACCCCAACCGGCCCGCCTCCATCACCGGCGTCAGCCAGTAGTGCAAACCGCTGCCGGCGAAGTCGCGCTTCAATGCTTCAATGACGATGCGCGCCGCGTCGCAGGGCAGGTGGATCTGGAACATCAGCTTGCGCTGGCGGCCGCTCACCTGTTCGGCCAGAGTCAGACCCCGATGACCCGAGGCGTGGCCGTCGATCCCGAGGCTGGTGAATCCGTCCACTTCCGCGCGGGTCAGCAGCCAGTCGACCAGGGCATCTTCAGATTGCGGAGCGGCGACGATCGCAAGCAGGCATTGGTTCATGATGTATTTCCCTCACCCTCTCCCGGAGGGAGAGAGGATTAAACCTATTTACCGCGTTCACCAAAGCGCCGGTACAAAATCGGCAGCAGCACCAGTGTAAGCAGCGTTGACGTGATCAGTCCGCCGATCACCACGATCGCCAGCGGCCGCTGGATTTCCGAGCCGGGGCCGGTGGCGAACAGCAGTGGCACGAGGCCGAAGGCGGCGATCGAGGCGGTCATCATCACCGGGCGCAAGCGCCGCCGGGCGCCTTCCACCACGACCTGGGCCATCGCCATTCCCTGGCTGCGCAACTGGTTGAAATAGCTTACCAGCACCACGCCATTGAGCACCGCGATACCGAGCAACGCGATGAAGCCGACCGAGGCGGGTACCGACAGGTATTCGCCCGACAGCCACAGCCCGAACACGCCGCCGATCAGGGCGAAGGGGATGTTGGTCAGCACCAGCGCCGCCTGGCGCACCGTGCCGAAGGTGGAATACAGCAGCAGGAAAATCAGGCCGATCGCCACCGGCACGACAATGGACAGCCGCTTGGCGGCGCGCTGCTGGTTCTCGAATTGGCCGCCCCATTCCAGGTGATAGCCCTCGGGCAGTTTGACTTTCTGCGTGACGGCACGGCGCGCTTCCTCGACGAAGCCGACCAGATCGCGGCCCTTCACATTGGCGATCGCCACCACCATGCGCGCGCCGCGCTGGCGGTCGATCTTCACCGGCCCCTCGACGCGCGACAGTTTCGCCACGGTGGCGAGCGGCACAGGGTGGCCGTCCGGCAGGGTGATCAGCAGGCTGCCGAATTGCGCGGGGGAGGCGACGGCGGCGCGTACGATCAGCGGCGTGCGGCGCATCCCCTCGTAGATGGTGCCGACGCGCAAGCCCTCGAGTTGGGCGCGCAGCGCGTCTTGCAGTTCATCCACCGACAGGCCAAGCCGTCCCGCGGCCAGCCGGTCGATCTCGACCTTGAGGAACTGCATGCCCTCATTGCGGGTGGTATAGACATCCTGGCTGCCCGGGATGCCGCGCAACACCGCAACGATTTCCTGCGCCTTGTGATTGAGGGTGTCGATGTCGCTGCCGAACAGCTTCACCGCCAGATCGCCGCGCACGCCGATGATCATTTCCGAGACGCGCATCTCGATCGGCTGGGTGAAGTTGTAGGCGATGCCGGGGATGCCGTCCATGACCTTACGCAGCTCCTCGATCAGCGCCTCCTTGCTCGTCATGCGCCATTCTTCACGCGGCTTGAGCACCAGAAAAGTGTCGGTCTGGTTCAAACCCATCGGATCGAGGCCGATCTCGTCGCTACCGACGCGGGCGACGATGCCCGTCACTTCCGGCACGCGCCGCATGATCTCCTGCTGAATCTTTTGATCCAGCGTCACGGATTGCTCCAGCGTGATGGAAGGCAGTTTTTCCACGCCGATGATGATATCGCCCTCATCCATGGTCGGCATGAAGGTCTTGCCGATCTGGGTGTAGACCGCGCCGGTGGCGGCCAAGGCGATGAGCGCCAGCGCGATCACGCTGCGCGCATGCCCCAGACTCCAGTGCAGCAGCGGCATGTACAGCCTGGTGAGGATGCGCACCAGCCACGGGTCGCCGTGCGGCGCCTGTTTGAGCAGGAACGAGGCGATGACCGGAATCACGGTGAGCGACAGCAGCAGCGAGCCACTCAGCGCGAACACGATGGTGAGCGCCACCGGGCTGAAGAGCTTGCCTTCCAGCCCCTGCAGGGTGAGTAGCGGCAGGAAGACGGTGATGATGATCAGAATGCCGGCGGTGACCGGCACCGCGACTTCACGCACCGAACGGTAGATCACATGCAGGCGCGGCAGACGCGCGCTCTCGCCATGACCGAGATGAGCCACGCTGTTTTCCACCACCACCACCGCCGCGTCCACCAGCATGCCGATGGCGATCGCCAGCCCCCCCAGACTCATCAGGTTGGCGGACATGCCGAACCAGCGCATGAGAATGAAGGTGATCAGCGCCGCGAGCGGCAATACCAAAGCCACCGTCACGGCGGCGCGCAGATTGCCGAGAAACAGCGCCAGCAGCACTAGCACCAGCGCGATGGCCTCCAGCAGCGCCTTTGCCACCGTGGTGACGGCGCGTTTGACCAGATGGCCGCGGTCATAGAATACCTGCACGGTCACGCCCGGCGGCAAGGTGGACTTGATCTCATCGAGCTTGGCGCGCACCCCTTCCACCACTTGCTGGGCATTGGCGCCGCGCAGTCCCAGCACCAGTCCTTCCACCGCCTCGCCCTGGCCGTTGCGTGTCACCGCGCCATAGCGGGTGAGCGCGCCGATGCGTACCTCGGCGATGTCGCCGATGCGCAGCGGTACGCCGCGGTCATTTTTCACCACGATGGCGCGCGCGTCGTCCAAGGTCCTGATGCGGCCTTCGGCGCGCACCAGCAGAGCTTCCTCGCCATCGCTGACGCGGCCCGCGCCGTCGTTGCGGTTATTCATTTCCAGCGCCTGTTGCAGCATTTGCAGGGTGACACCGCGCGCCGTCATGCGTGCATTGTCCGGCACGACCTCGAAAGCGCGCGCGGTTCCACCCAGCACGTTGACATCGGCCACACCCGGCACGCTGCGCAGCGCCGGGCGGATCACCCAGTCGAGCAGGGTGCGCCGTTCCATCAACGACAGGCCGCTACCCTCGACGGTGAACATGAACATCTCACCGAGCGGCGTGGTCAGCGGCGCCACGCCGCCGGTGATACCTGGTGGCAGATCGTCGCGCACGCCGTTGAGGCGTTCGATCACCTGCTGCCGTGCCCAGTAGATATCCGTGCCGTCGGCGAAATCCACGGTAATGTCGGTGAGCGCGTACTTGGTCACCGAGCGCAGCATAGTCTGCTTGGGAATGCCGAGCATTTCCACCTCGATGGGCGCGGTGATGCGCGCCTCCACCTCCTCGGGCGTCATGCCCGGGGCCTTGATGATGACCTTCACTTGCGTCGACGAGACATCAGGGAAGGCGTCGATGGGCAGGCTCTGGAAGGCGAGCGTGCCGCCTCCCGCGAGCAGCGCCGCCAGCACTAGTATCAACAGGCGCTGGGTGAGGGCGAATTGGATCAGACGCGAGAGCATTACTCGTGTGCCCCCCCGCCTAGCCCCATCCAGGCGCCCTTGATCGCCACGACACCGCGCACCGCAACCTGCTCATCACCGCGCAGCTCGCCCATGATCACGCTGCGGCCATTGGCTTCGCTGACGACGGTGATCTGCCGGGCGCTGAAACCCTGAGCGCTCTGCACAAAGATCACGCTTTTGTCCGTGCCACGGGTGACGGCTGCGGAGGGCAGGCTGTAGCCCTTGCCCGTCGCCGGAGTCGCCAGTTGCGCTTCGATGAACTGCCCGGGGCGCAGCCGTTCCGTGCCGCGTGTCACCTCCGCGCGCAGCAGCACAGTCTGATTCTCGGGGTCCACATCGCGCCCGATCATGATCAATTTGCCCGTCGCGTCGAGGCCGGGGATTTCCACGACCTGACCCGCGTTCAATCCTTTCGTCCGCTCCTGCGGCACGCGCAGTTCCAGCCACAGCGTATCCAGCCGCGCCAGGCGATAGAGCGGCTCCAGCCGGTCCACGCGCTGCCCCGTGACCACTTTCTGCTCCAGCACCACGCCGGTGATCGGCGCGGCGATGGGGAGCGTGCCGCCCATCTGGCGGGTCTGCTCCAGGCGGCTGATCGCGGCCTCGCTCATGCCCGACAGGCGCAGCTCCTGACGGTGCTCGTTCAGGTTGGCGGCCTGCTCCTCGCGCCGGCTGCGGGTGGTGAGATAACGGCGCTCGGCAATGATGCCGTCCTTGAACAAATGTTCATCGCGCGCGAACTCCGATTCCGTCAACCGCGCCGCAGTGAGCGCTTGCAGGTATTGGCTTTGCAGGGCGACCAGCTCGGTGCTTCGGATGCTCGCCAGGGGCTGTCCGCTGCCGATCTTGTCACCCACCGCGACATGCAATGTTTCCACCAGCCCGCTTTGCGGCGCGCTCACCACGCGCTCGCTGGCCGGCGGAATAACCACGCGCGCCGGAAAACGCTGACTCGGCATGACGGTGGCGGGTTGCAGGGGGGCGACGGCGATGCCCATTCTTTTGATTTGGGCGGCGCTGACAGGGATGTCACCGGCGGCGCGTGCCGGAGGAGATATGAGCAGCAAAGCGGCGAGTAGCGAGTAAAAAATAGTGAGCGGGCGGTAGAGTGGTTTTTTCACGGTATTTCTCCTGCGGCCTGGTTATAGCGGGCGATGGCCCGTTGCAGTTGCAGACCCGATTGCTGTTCGTTGTATTCGGCGGTGAAAGCGAGTGTCTGTACGCGCATCAGGTCGACCAGATCGATTTCTCCGAGGGCAAAGGCTTTTTTCATCAACCGCAGATTTTCCTGTGCGAGGCGGTTCTGCTCGATGGTCAGCTCATGCTGCTGGCGGGCGAGTTGCACGCTGTGTTCGGATTCGTCCAGCGCCAGCTCGAGCTCGCGCCGCAAGGCGTCGCGCGCGCTTTGCGCCTCCGCCAGCGCCACCGAGGAGGCGGCCATGCGCGGACCGGCGTGGGCGGCGCTGAACAGCGGCAGTGTCAGACTGATGCCGACACTGTTGCTCGCGTAGCTTATGCGTGTGGATTGCTCCTGCCGGGTGCTGAGGGAGAGTTGCGGGTTGGCGCGCCGCTCCTGCCGGACCAGCTCGGTTTCGGCCAGCGCCTGAGCAACCCGGGCGCGGCTGTCGGCCAACAACGGGTGATCGTCGCCGATGCTGTCGCGGTTCGACAGGGTTTCGTTGCGCGCCACGGGCAGCACCTCGCTGCCGGTCAGCACATCGTAACGGTGCAGCGTGTGCTTGAGTTCGGTGCGGGCGCGCAGATAAAGCGCCTGCCGGCGCAGTGTCTCATCCTGGGCCAGCAGCAAATCGACCTTGGCCAGTTCGCCCGCCGTCACGCGCTTGCGCACATCTTCTTCCAGCGCTTGCGCCGCCCGCCATTGGCCCTCTGTGATGAGGGTCTCGTTTTCCATCAGGACGACATCCCACAACCGTTCGCGCACCTGTCCGGCCACTTCCAGCCGCAATGCGCTCTCGAAGGAGGAAAGCCCTTCACCTGCGCGTTCAGTGAAGGCTTGGCGCGCCTGCCGCTGTCCCGGCAGCCAGAGCGGCAACTGAATACCCCCTTCCCATTCGCGCAATCCATCACTGCTGCCGATCCGGTCGGTCTGGTGGCGCAACAATAGCGCCGGAGCCCCCGCCAGAGGGCTCCCGGCCTGGCGGCGCAAGGCATCCACCTGAGTCGAACGCGCGCCGATAAGCTGAGTCCGTGGATAACGCTCCACCGCCTGCTGCACAGTATCATGCAGCGTCACCTGTGGGCTTGCCGGCACATGAATGTCATTCTCCGCCGCCAAGGCGGTTCCCTCAAGACAAAGGAAACCCGCTCCCCAAGCGAGAATACACGCCAGCCAGCCCCACGGGGGCATCAATCGCATATCAATCTCCTGAAAATCGTACCTGTGAGCCGGTGGCGGTACGACGAAAGTTCGCCGGTCTCAATGACAGGGTAGAGGGTGGTGCTTAAGGGCAATGCTGCTCGGTTAAATAATCGGCAAATCGATGTAGGGCGGGTTACGCAAAAAAACGCTCACCCGCCCTACATTTCTGGCTTAACAGCATTGTACTTATGGTGGGGTTAAGCGCTCGGAGGCGCGCGCGCGGCGCGGGGGGAGGTGTGGTGATCGACAAGAGGAGTCGATGGCAGCGCTTCTATCCCGCGCTGGGTGAGTATTGCGTGAGGCAAAGCCAGCAAAGAGACGGGAATGGCGTCGTCAGCCGGAGATTTGTCCTTGCCATGAGGGATTTTCGCCAGGGCTTCGCCGATACCTTGCGATATCCCTACCGCCATGGCGGTGTCCCCCAAGGATGCGGTGGTTACGCTGAAACCCCGGTGATCGGGCGGAGGAGATTTGGCGTAACCAGGAACAATATGAAGGTGGATGTCGCTGGAAGCAAACTGATCACCATCATCCCGTCCACCCACATGCGCATGGACAAACGGCGCCATCGCCTGGACGAGGATGATCCAGAAGGCCAGAAATAGGTTGCTCCAGCGCTTTAACATCCCAGGCTATTGATAGGAAAAGTGGTCAGATTTATTGTCACTTTAGCACAGTTTCAATGTCCTCAACAATGCACTCAAACCTTGAACTGCATTACCAGCGATCGCAACTGTATCGCCAGGCGAGCCAGGTCTTCGCTGGCGGCGGCGGTTTGTTGCGCGCCTGCGGCGCCTTGATCGCCCACTTGGCTGATGGTGAGGATATTACGGTTGATTTCCTCGGCCACCGCGCTTTGTTCCTCCGCCGCGCTGGCGATCTGGGTATTCATATCGGTGATGTTCGCTACCGCCTGGGTGATTGCCTCCAGCGACTCACCCGCTCTGGCCGCCTGCTGCACGCTGGTCTGGGCTTGGTTGCGTCCTTGCATCATCACCTGCACCGCTTCGCTGGCGCCATGCTGTAGGCTCTGGATCATTTGCTGGATCTCCTGTGTGGACTGCTGGGTGCGGCTGGCCAGGGTGCGCACTTCGTCGGCCACCACCGCGAAACCGCGTCCCTGTTCCCCGGCGCGCGCCGCCTCGATGGCGGCATTGAGCGCCAGGAGGTTGGTTTGTTCGGCAATGCCGCGGATGACGTCGACCACCGTGCCGATGCCGGCGCTTTTCGTCTCCAGCTTCTGAATCACTTGGGCCGCCTGATCCACCTTCTGTGCGAGGATGTTGATGGCATCGATAACCTGCATGACGACCTGCCGGCCACCGCGCGCCGCCTCATCTGCCTGATGTGCGGCATTGGCCGCTTGCTCGGCATTGCGCGCCACATCATGCACCGTGGCCGACATCTCGTTCATTGCCGTGGCGACCTGATCCGTTTCCGACTGCTGCTGGCGTATGCCCTGGCTGGTCTGTTCACTGAGCGTCACCAGTTGCTCGGCGGCGGCGGCGAGCCGTTCGGCGGGGTCTTCGATGCGCCCCATCGCTGTCCGCAGCCTCGCCTGCAACATCCCGATCGCCAGTTGCAATCGTCCCGCCTCGTGGCGATGGCCGGTGTATACCAGCTGCATCACGCCGTTGTCCACCACCTCGCGGGCCTGTGCCGCGGCCCTGGACAAGGGCGCCAGGGCGATGCGGCCAAGGGCGAATGACATCCCGGCCGCGACCAGCCACGTCAGCGCGGTCATCCACGCCGGGATATCCCCAGCGAAGAAAGTGAAAGCGAACAGCGATGCCAGAACGGCGGCAAAGCCCGCTTGAATTCGCACCGTGATGTTTTCTTTGAGCGGATTGCTGCGCGCTGTCTTGCCGGCGGAAATCTGCTTGTAAAGGGCTTCGGCGCGTTCGATCAACTCTCTGGAAGGTTTGGTGCGCACCGATTGGTAGCCTATGATGCGGTTGCCTTCGTAGAGCGGCGTGACATAGGCATCAACCCAGTAATAGTCGCCGCTCTTGCAGCGATTCTTGACGATACCCATCCAGGGCTTGCCCGCCTTGAGCGTCTGCCACAAATCGGCAAAGGCGGCGGGCGGCATGTCGGGGTGGCGCACGATGTTGTGGCTCTTGCCGATCAACTCTTCCTTGGTGTAGCCGCTGATATCGATGAAGTCCTGATTGACGGAAGTGACGATGCCTTTCAAGTCGGTGGTGCTGATGATAGTGGTGCTGTCGCGCAGCATGCGCTCCACGCATGTGACAGGCAGGTTGATTTTCATTTGTCTCTCCGGGAAATTACTATTTTAATTTGGTACCGAGCTTGTTACCTCAAATATATGCGTGCCGCATCAGTATTTGGTCAAGTCTCTGTATTCAGATCTTTGTTCCAGGTCAATCGATCAAAGAACCCCTGATTAATTCAGAGGTTCCGCGGCACAGAGAAGTGCGTCGAAAATTCCAGGATGGAATTATTCAGTGTTTCCTTAATTGACATCGGACTTATACTTTGAATCGCCCCACCAGCGATTGCAATTGCGCCGCCAGCCGCGCCAGCTCCTCGCTGGCGGCGGAAGTTTGATGCGCGCCAGCGGCGGTCTGGCTGCCGATCTGGCTGATGGTGACGATATTGCGGTTGATCTCCTCGCTCACGGCGCTTTGCTCTTCCGCCGCGCTGGCGATCTGAGTATTCATGTCGGTGATGCTGGTCACGGCGCGGGTGATCGACGCCAGCGATTCACCCGCCCGGGCCGCCTGCTGCACGCTGACCTGGGCCTGGTTGCGTCCCTGCATCATCACCTGCACAGCCTCGCTGGCGCCTGTTTGCAATCGCTGAATCATCTGCTGGATCTCGTGTGTGGACTGCTGGGTGCGGCTGGCCAGAGTGCGCACCTCATCGGCCACCACCGCGAAGCCCCGCCCCTGTTCGCCGGCGCGCGCGGCCTCGATGGCAGCATTCAATGCCAGAAGATTGGTCTGCTCGGCGATGCTCTTGATGACATCCACCACCGTGCCGATGCTGCCGCTTTCCGCCTCCAGTTTCTGGATCACCTGGGCGGCCCTTTCCACCTCGGCGGCCAGTGCGTCGATGGCGTCGATGTTGTCCCCCACCACCCGTCTGCCGTTTTGCGCCTCCGCATCCGCATTGCGCGCGGCGTTCGCCGCCTGCTCCGCATTGCGCGCCACATCCTGCACCGTGGCGGACATCTCGTTCATGGCGGTAGCGACCTGATCGGTTTCCGATTGCTGCTGGGTGATGCCATGGCTGGTCTGCACGCTCACGGCGGAAAGCTCTTCCGCCGCGGCGGCCAACTGGGAGGTGGAACCCGACACTTCTCCGATGGCGTTTTTGAACTTGTCCGCCATATGGTTGAAGGCCTTGGCCACCCGGCCCAGCTCGTCAGCGCCGTGATTGTTGACCCGGGCATTCAAATCCCCGTCTGCCAGCCGCGCCGTAACGTGTTCCAATTCCGCGACGCCACGGATGATGCCGCGCACAGTGAAAAAGGCGAGCAGCGCCGCCAGGGCAATGCCCATCACCAGACTTGCAATAGTGATATTGCGAGTGACTGCATAGGCATGCTGGGCCTTCTCATATTCCTCTTTGGCAACATCCATTTGCAGCTTTAGGAGCGCCTGGCCACCCTCCTGGATGGGCCCATAGGCAGGCTCGATAAATTGCATGGTGATGTTACGAGCCGCCTCCAGCTTGCCGTCGCGCAACAGGGCCATCACCGGCACAAGCCCCTCCTCGGCAAACCGTTTCCAGTCGGCGGCGAGCTTGTCCGCCAGTTGCTTTTCTTCCGGCGTCAGGTACGTGGCCATGTACTCCTTCCATGTTTGATTGATTTGTTCACGGTTCTCTCGCACCTTATCAATCGTGGCCTGGATCTGCTCCGGGGTGGGGTTTTCCAATGCCTTCATGATATGAAGCCGGTTGGACATGTTCCTATTCAAAATAAATGAAATCTGTTCCACAGGCACCATGCGGTCAGCATATACCGTATGCAAACTCTCATTCGATGCCTTGGTGGCATGGAGTCCCACGATCCCTAGGACCACCATCAGCACCGCCATGAATCCGACCAGAAACGTCAACCGCGCCTTGATCGTCATTTTTTCCAGAAAGCTCATAAACCACCCCGCGAGGATACGTTAAAGCGCCGGTGCGCCCTCGTGCCGGCTTCGTGTCAGAACTATCGGCATTGAGGTGGGGTTCCTTGAGACAAGTCAGACACATTTGTCATCTACTCTTGATTTTCTCGCCATATCGTTTCACAGTGATTCATGCCCGGAACGATCACGCGGCTTGCCGGTCAAATCCTACCGGACCGCCGCAAGAGGCATGATTCCGGCGCGGCGTCAAAAAAATGGTAACCACTGCGGCCATATCATTGAAATGCTCGCCGGACGTGTTGCAGCCAGCGGCGCGGCGCTCAACGGCATCGCCAGCCGGGTGGCCTAAGGAAGCGCTGATTTATCAGCGCTTCCACAAATATCTTGACCATGGCCGAACAAAGTTGGCCTGGGTTTTGCTTCATAACAGACAAGGGAATGGACCTCATGCCGAGAGGGTGAGGAATGACCTGCGAACCAGGCGATACATCGCAATGAGGTGATTGATATGAGCATTTTCGACAGCTATATATCCCGCTACGAGGAAGGAAAGCAGGAGGAGATGTCACTCCAGGAGTATCTGGAGCTGTGCAAGAAGGATCCTTCCGCGTATGCCACGGCGGCGGAAAGAATGTTGCTGGCGATCGGGGAACCGGAAGTGGTCGACACCCAGTCGAACCCGCGCCTGAGCCGCATCTTTTCCAACAGGGTGATCAAGATCTACCCGGCGTTCCGGGAATTTTACGGCATGGAAGAGACCATCGAGCAGATCGTCTCGTACTTCAGGCATGCCGCCCAGGGACTGGAAGAGAAGAAACAGGTCGTTTATCTGCTGGGCCCGCCCGGTGGCGGCAAATCGTCGCTGGCCGAGAAGCTCAAGGCGCTGATGGAGAAGATGCCCTTTTACGCCATCAAGGGTTCGCCCGTCAACGAATCGCCGCTGGGTCTTTTTTCTCCGTTGGAAGATGGGCGGATTCTTGAAGAGGATTACGGCATCCCGCGCCGCTACCTGCCCGGCATCATGTCGCCGTGGGCGGTCAAGCGCCTGCACGAGTTCAACGGCGACATCACCAAATTCAAGGTGGTGAAGCTCTACCCGTCGATATTGCAGCAGACCGGCATCGCCAAGACCGAGCCGGGCGACGAAAACAACCAGGACATTTCCTCGCTAGTCGGCAAGATCGACATCCGCAAACTGGAGCAGTATTCCCAGGACGATCCCGACGCCTACAGCTATTCAGGCGGCCTGTGCCTGGCCAATCAGGGCTTGCTCGAATTCGTCGAAATGTTCAAGGCGCCGATAAAGGTGCTGCATCCGCTGCTCACCGCGACGCAGGAAGGCAACTACAAGGGCACCGAGGGTTTCGGCGCGATCCCGTTCAACGGCCTGATTCTGGCGCATTCCAACGAGTCCGAATGGCAATCGTTCCGCAACAACAAGAACAACGAAGCCTTCCTCGACCGCATCTACATTGTGAAGGTGCCGTATTGCCTGCGCGTGTCCGATGAAGTGAAGATCTACCAGAAGCTGCTGCGCAACAGCTCGCTGTCGCAGGCCCGTTGCTCGCCGGGAACGCTGGAGATGATGGCGCAGTTCGCGGTGCTGTCGCGCCTCAAGGAGCCGGAGAATTCCAACATCTATTCCAAGATGCGGGTGTACGACGGCGAAAACCTCAAGGACATCGACCCCAAGGCCAAATCCTATCAGGAATACCGCGATTACGCCGGCCCCGACGAAGGGATGAGCGGATTGTCGACGCGCTTCGCGTTCAAGATCCTGTCCAAGGTGTTCAATTATGACACCATGGAAGTGGCGGCCAATCCGGTGCACTTGATGTACATCGTCGAGCAGCAGATCGAGCAGGAGCAGTTCCCGCCCGAGGTGAAAGAGAAGTATCTGGCGCATCTCAAGGGCTATCTTGCGCCGCGCTACGCCGAATTCATCGGCAAGGAGATTCAGACCGCGTATCTGGAATCGTATTCCGAATTCGGCCAGAACATCTTCGACCGTTACGTGACCTACGCCGATTATTGGATCCAGGACAACGAGTACCGCGACCCGGATACCGGCGAGATCTTCGACCGCGGCGCATTGAACGCCGAGCTGGAGAAGATCGAGAAGCCCGCGGGCATCAGCAATCCCAAGGACTTCCGCAACGAGATCGTCAACTTCACGCTGCGCGCCCGCGCCGCCAACAGCGGCCGGAATCCGGCCTGGACCAGCTACGAGAAGCTGCGCGTGGTGATCGAGAAGAAGATGTTCTCCAACACCGAAGACCTGTTGCCGGTGATTTCCTTCAACGCCAAATCCTCCGCCGAGGACAAGAAGAAGCACGAGGACTTCGTCGCGCGCATGGTGCATAAAGGTTATACGCCGAAACAGGTGCGGCTGCTGTGCGAATGGCATCTGCGCACCCGCAAGTCGTCGTGATGCAAGTGGAGGGCGCATATAAGCGCGCCCTCCATTCTTGAGACAGGAGCCGATCCGTGGCGCAATTCATAGACAGACGGCTTAATGGCAAGAACAAGAGCGCGGTCAACCGTCAGAAATTCATCCGGCGCTTCAAGAGTCAGATAAAAAAGGCGGTGACCGACGCCATGTCGGATCGTTCCATCACCGACCTCGATCGCGGCGAGAAGATCAACATTCCCGCGCGCGACATCTCCGAGCCGGTGTTCGGCCACGGCCCCGGCGGGCGCAGGGAAGGCGTGCATCCCGGCAACACCGACTTCATCAGCGGCGACCGCTTCTCGCGCCCGCCTGGCGGGGGCGGTGGCCGCGGCGGCAAGGCCAGCAATAGCGGCGAAGGCGAGGATGAATTTTCCTTCGAACTGTCGCGGGAGGAGTTTCTCGATCTGTTCTTCGAGGATCTGGAACTGCCCGACCTGGTGAAAACCCAGCTTGCCAAGCAGGTGCAGTTCAAAATGGTGCGCGCCGGACACACCTCCAGCGGCGTGCCCGCCAATCTCAACGTGGTCCGCTCGATGAAAAAATCGATCGCGCGGCGCATCGCCACGCAAAGCCCCTACCGCCGCCGTCTGCGCGAAGCGGAGGAAGAACTGGCGCGGCTGCTGCTGAGCGAGAGCGAGACCAGCCCGCGCGTGATCGCGTTGCGCGAGGAGATCGAGCGCCTCAAGGCCAGGATCGCGGCGATCCCGTTCATCGACACCTTCGATCTGCGCTACAACAACCGCATCAAGCAGCCTCAGCCCACCACACAGGCGGTGATGTTTTGCCTGATGGACGTGTCCGGCTCGATGGACGAGGCGAAGAAGGACATGGCCAAGCGCTTTTTCACCTTGCTCTACCTGTTTCTCACCCGCAACTACGAGCGTGTCGAACTGGTGTTCATCCGCCATCACACCATCGCCAAGGAAGTGGATGAAGAAGAGTTTTTCTATTCGCGCGAGACCGGCGGCACGGTGGTGTCCAGCGCGCTGCAACTGATGTACGACATCATCAAGGAACGCTATTCCACGTCGGACTGGAACATCTACGGCGCGCAGGCATCTGATGGCGACAACTGGACCGACGATTCGCCGGTCTGCCGCGACATTCTGATCAATGCCATCATGCCGTGCGTGCAATATTACGCCTACGTCGAGATCACCGAGGAGAGCCATCAGGGTCTTTGGCGCGAGTACCTCACCGTGAAGCGCTCGTGCCCGAGTTTCGCCATGCAGCACATCACGGGGCCGGCGGATATCTACCCGGTATTCCGCAAACTGTTCCAGAAGAAGGCGGCGTGACATGGCAAGACAAGTGTTGTCCGAAACCTCCGAGTGGACCTTCGATCTGCTGGATGATTATCACCGCGAGATCGCCCGCGTCGCGGCGCATTACAAACTCGATACCTATCCCAACCAGATCGAGATCATCACCGCCGAGCAGATGATGGATGCCTATTCCTATGTCGGCATGCCGGTCGGCTACACGCACTGGTCGTTCGGCAAGCAATTCCTGTCCGTCGAGCAGCGCTACCGGCGCGGCTACATGGGGTTGGCTTACGAGATCGTCATCAACTCCAATCCCTGCATCGCCTATCTCATGGAAGAGAACACCATGATGATGCAGGCGCTGGTGATCGCCCACGCCTCCTACGGACACAACTCCTTCTTCAAGGGCAACTATCTGTTCCGCACCTGGACAGACGCCGGGTCGATCGTCGATTATTTGCTGTTCGCCAGAAATTACATCGCCGAATGTGAGCAGCGCTACGGCGCCGACGAGGTCGAAGCGGTGCTCGACTCCTGCCATGCGTTGATGAATTACGGTGTGGATCGCTACAAGCGCCCGGCGCGCCTGTCGCTGGAGGATGAACAGAGACGGCGCAAGGAGCGCGAGGAATACCTGCAATCACGCATCAACGATCTGTGGCGCACCTTGCCGATTCTGGAACGAGGCATGGAAAAGCAGGCGGAGGAGCACTTTCCGGCCGAGCCCCAGGAGAATCTGCTTTATTTCATCGAAAAGAACGCACCGCTGCTGGAGCCATGGCAGCGCGAAATCGTGCGCATCGTCAGGAAAATGGCGCAATACTTCTATCCGCAGCGCCAGACCCAGGTGATGAACGAGGGCTGGGCGACCTTCTGGCATTACACCATCCTCAACCACATGTATGAGGAAGGATTGCTCAACGACGGTTTCATGATCGAGTTCCTGCAGTCGCACACCAATGTGGTCTATCAGCCGCCCTACGACAGCAAATACTATAGCGGCATCAACCCCTATGCCCTGGGGTTTGCCATGATGAGCGACATTCGCCGCATCTGCGAGCATCCCACCGAGGAAGACAAGCGGTGGTTCCCGGAACTGGCCAATAGCGACTGGGTCACATCGCTGGATTTCGCCATGCGCAACTTCAAGGACGAGAGCTTCGTCGCCCAGTACCTGTCGCCCAAGCTGATGCGCGATCTGAAGCTGTTTTCGGTGCTCGACGACGACACCGACAATCAACTGGAGATTTCGGCGATTCACGATGATCGCGGTTATCAGTACATACGCCAGGCGCTCGCCGAGCAGTACAATCTCAGCGCGCGCGAACCCAATATCCAGATCTACAACGTCAACCGCCGCGGCGACCGCTCCCTGACACTGCGCCACCTCCAGAACAACCGGCGGCCGCTGAATGACGACGCCGACGAAGTGCTCAAACACCTTGCCAGACTGTGGGGCTTCACCGTGCGCATGGAGACGGTGCATGAAGATGGCGAGGTGGAGTTGACCCACGAATGCCGTAAGGGATGATCAGGGCATCGTCGTTCTGGCGCTGATGTAACGAGCGTTGACGCACAAACCAGGATGTTGCGGGCGGTACGCCGCAAAAATAAAAGCCGGCACGAAGCCGGCTTTTAAGTGAAACCGTTAAACGGCTTCCCCTGACAACCAACCGCTATTAGTGGCCGGCGGCAGGAGCAGCGCCTTCCGCAGGAGCGGCCGGAGCAGCGCCTTCGGCAGGAGCAGCGCCTTCCGCAGGAGCGGCCGGAGCAGCTTCAGGAGCGGGCGCGGGAGCAGGCTCGGCAGCCGGAGCAGCAGCTTCGGGAGCAGGCGCGGGAGCTTCCGCGGTTTCTTCCTTCTTGCCGCAAGCGGTCAAGGACAGGGCCAACAAAGAAGCGAGAAGAATTGGATATTTCATGTCGAGTTCCTATAATCCTATGCAATAACAAACACTGGGTTCCACCATTCATCGATGCCCCAATGCTTTAGGCCACCGATTAAGGCGCACATTCTAGAGCTTTTTTGATCATTTTCCAATACTTCATCGGGATTTTTTGCAATTGCCCATTGTTCGGCAAGTCTTTTCCCGGCGGGATGAGGCTCGCTGGGGTATAATGACCGGCGCCATCATTGCAGAGTCTGCCTGTGTCTATCCCTCTTGACAGCCATCTTTACGAGCTGGAAGTAAGCGTCCCCTGTGTCAGCGCCTCGCTGACGATACCCGGTCCCGCCGGTGCCCTGGAGGCCATCACGTCTTTTCCTGTCGAAGCGGACACCATGCACGCCGTGGGGGTGATCTGCCATCCCCATCCCCTCTATGGCGGCACCATGACCAACAAGGTGGTGCATTACATTTCCCGGACCTTCAATGATCTGGGGCTGGGCACGGTGCGCTTCAACTTTCGCGGCGTAGGTGCAAGCGCGGGCGGTTATGGGCACGGCGCGGGCGAAACGGAAGACCTGCTGGCGGTGCTGGAGTGGGTGGGGGAGCACTACCCCGGGCGGCCGGTGTGGCTGGCGGGATTTTCCTTCGGCGCCTATGTTGCGATCCGTGGCGCGAAGCACGGCGCCGTGGCGCGCCTGGTCACGGTGGCGCCGCCGGTCAACCTGTTCGATTTGAACAGCGCGCCTGCGCCCGAGTGTCCCTGGCTGTTGATTCAAGGTGAAGAGGACGAGATCGTGCCGAGCGCCGACGTGCTCGGTTGGGCAAAAAGTCTGCCGCATCCACCCCGCATTATCCGCATGAAGGGCTGCGACCACTTCTTTCACGGCCGCCTCAACGATCTGCGCGCTGTGCTGATGGGGGCCGCTTGGAACGGCTCGCGGCGCAAACCTCAAGGTTGCCTGAATTTATGCAGGGCGGGTGGAGGGGCGCCGTAACCCGCTCACTGTGCCGCCAGGCACTCATTGAAAAACACGCCTTGTGCTTCGCCCGCCCTATCGTTATTGCCGCAGATAAAGCTGTGTCACACCACCATCTGCCTGGCCATCGCATCCAGCCCTTCGCAATCCGCCAGCACCCGGTTCATCACCGTCACGATACGCACTTCGTCGAGCTGTAACGCCTCAAGAATGGAGGAGGGCAGGTTGTGGCCTTCGCCATCGCCAATACCGTGGGTCTTGAGCATCCGGTCGGTGATCAGCGCCAGATTGGCATAGGTGGCGTGGGGGCCGACATAGCTCTCGTTGTGGTGTTCGTGCACCGCGACGGCGATTTCCTCGGGGAGCCGCCACGCCTCCGCGAGCCAGGCGCCCAGTTGCGAGTGATCCGCTCCCAGTGCTTCCATTTCCAGCTCTCGGATGGGCGTGTCGGGATTGTTCGCGGCCAGATTATTGAGCGCGAGAAATTCCTGTTTCAACAAATGCCCTATCAGCAGGTGGCCGATGTTGTGCAGCAGCCCGGCGAGATAGCATAGACCGGCGCGCGGGCGGATTGGTTCGGGCATGGCCTTGCCCAGCGCCTGCATCAGGGCGGCGCTGTAGGTGGCGTGGCGCCAGAAGGCGTTCAGGCCGAGCGGGCCGTGCTGCGGGATCCTGAACGGTTTCGCGGTAGCCAGTCCCAGCGCGAGATTCATCACCATGTCATAGCCCAGCACCCGGGCGATGGCGGTTCGCACCGAATCCACCTGACCCTTGTAGCCGAAGAAGGGCGAGTTGGCGTAGCGCATCACCTGGGCGGCCAGTGCCGGGTCCATGTCGATGACCTTGGCAAGATCGTCCGCGCCGGCATTGGGGTTGGCGCTGAGCTGGATGATGCGCACCGCCATATCCGGCAAGGCGGGCAAGGAACCGGTTCGCGCGATGGTCTGCTTGATGGCTTCGAGCCGGTCGCCTTTTTCCTGGGAAGATTCGCCCTGTGTCGCCAGGGATTCGCCTTCCGTCACCGGGTGGGCAAAGCTGCCGCCCAGCCAGGCGTTGCGTTGCATGATGTGAAAGCTTTTACTGTTGACCTGGATCAGGTGCGCGGGATTGCCGGCGGAAAAGTAGATGTTGCCGGACTGGATGAGGCTGTCGTCGATGATGGCGCGCACGCCGTAAGCTTCGCCCAGGGGCGGGATAAAGCCGGGCTTGCAGTCGCGGAAGGTCGCGGTGATCTGCATGTCCAGCGCCGGTTCCAGTTTGCGGTGCAGGAGTTTGCAGATGGCGTCGATATCGAGGTGATGGCTGACCGGCATGACGGCGATGACGATGCCGATCTTGTCCTTCAGCGGCATGGCCTGGGCGAGCGAGCCGGACGGAATGCCCGCCGCGGCGGCCGCCTGTGCCAGCGAGCCCACGGCGGGCGGCAGGTCCAGCACGGTGTAGGCAATGCGGTTGTTGTCGAGGTACTGCTTTACCGTATATGCGATAGCCATGTGGACCGTCTCGTGATTTGTGGCAGGGTCATGCCCCTGAGGCGCAGACCTGAGCGTAATCGGTATAACCGGCGATGTTTGCTTCGTCGCCGCACCAGCGGCACTCGGGGTTGCGCTTGACCTTGAATTCGTTGAAACGTCCACCCAGCGCATCGTAGTAGAGCATCCGTCCCACCAGCGGCTCGCCGATGCCGAGCAGGATCTTGAGCGCCTCGACCGCCTGCAACACGCCGATCACGCCGGGCATCACGCCCAGCACGCCGATTTCGGAGCAGGAGGGCGCCATTTCGGGCGGCGGCGGCTCCGGGAACATACAGCGGTAGCAGCCGCCGCGATGTTTTTCGTAGCCCGGCCAGAACACCGTGATCTGGCCTTCGAAGCGGTAGACCGCGGCGTGCACGTTGGGAATGCCGAGTTTCACGCAGGCGTCGTTGATCAGATAGCGGGTGGGCAGGTTGTCCGTGCCATCCACCACCACATCGTAGCCGGAGAGGATTTCTTCGACGTTGTGGCTGCTCAGATGGGTTTGGTGGCCCACCACTTTGACCTTGGGATTGAGCGCTTCCAGGGTTTCGCGCGCCGATTCGACCTTGGGCATGTCGATGCGCGCCTCGGTGTGCAACACTTGGCGTTGCAGATTGCTGCGGTCCACCACATCGTGATCGACGATGCCGAGTGTGCCGACCCCGGCCGCCGCCAGATACAGCGCGGCGGGCGAGCCCAGGCCGCCGGCGCCGATCAGCAGCACCTTGCTGTCCATCAACTTGAGCTGCCCGGCCTCGCCGACTTCGGGCAGCAGCAGGTGGCGCGAGTAGCGCTCACGGGCGTCGGCATCCAGCGCGCGCGGTGTTTCGAAGGGCAGGCCGTTGTTCTTCCAGCGGTTGAAACCGCCGGCCACCGAGCGCACATCACTGTATCCCATGCGCTTGAGCGTTTCCGCCGCGAACAGCGAACGCACGCCGCCGGCGCACATCGTCAGTATCGTTTGGGATGCGTCAGGCACGGCGTCCTCGACGCGCAATTCCAGGAAACCTCGCCCCAGGCGCAGCGCGCCCTTGGGGCTGCCCTGCGCGATTTCGTCGGCCTCGCGCACATCGATCAGCATGGCGCCCTTGCTTTGCAGCGCCAGCGCTTCTTCGGGCGTGATTTCGGCAATGGCGCCCTTCAGCTCGGCCAGGCGGCGGTCTTTGGCTTTCATGCAAGTTTCTCCTTGGCGACAGATATCGGGACATTCCGCTCCATGAACGGACTCCTCCAGCATCCCGATAGTCTATCAAACTCTGCGGACGCATTCTGCGCAATGGATCACTTCCATGCCGGCTACATCGCGTAGAGCGTGAGCAGTATTTCCACGACGATCAGGATGACGATGTACCATTCCACACGCAGGCTGCGCTTGTGTTGCAACAGGTCAAGGAGTGTTTCCACCGTGCGCGAGACCAGCTCCAGTTTGCGTTCCAGCGCAAGGTGCCGCTCGCGCAATTCGTATTCGTCTTCCAGTCGCAAATACAGGCGTTCCAGATCGGGACGATCCCAGAGTATTTCCGGTTTTTCACTTACTTCGACCCGCCCCACCATCTTATGCTGGATGAGCAGCGTGCCGCCGATGTGACGCAGCAGCTCCTTGCCCTGGTAGCCGCCCCGGCCTTCGCGCTGCAAGCTGGCCGCCAGCGGTTCGATACGGTCGAAGACGTTGGCGATGCTGGCCTCGTAATAGGCGAGCACCACGCTCTTGGCCAGGATGTCCGCCACGATCTGCAATCGCTCGACGCCGAACTCGTGGAGTGAAACCATACCGCCTTCCACGCGTTCCTCGCGCTGCGAATTGGCGGTCAAGCCGATTTCTTCCGTTTCCGGCCGGTCGAGCGGTTCGTTGACCAGCGGCCGCAAATGGGCCAGAAACGATGCCTCTTCCACGGCATCGAGATCGAACAGCACCACCACGCCATAACGGAACAGCACCGCGCAACCTTGCGTGCCGGCGCTCACCACCAGCGGAGACAACGCCAGGCGCCGCGCCGTTTCCAGGGCGCGCAGGTCGATGCGCTCGCCGACGAACAAGGCGCGCGCCCTGATCGCCGTTTTGCCTGCGAAAAGCTCGAGCTCTTCCATTCAGTGCACCTCCCTGGCGCAGCGGAAACCCAGGTCGGCGAACGCCGAATGCGGCGGCAGGTGAACCCGATAGGCTCCGCGGTAAAAATGGCTGATGACATAGTGGCCCACGCCGCCCCAGCCGCCCCCCCTGACAACCTTGTCCTTTTCGCCGAAGGCCGGGTCGTGATGGCGTGAACCGGGGTAGGGCTGATACCAGTCCTCCACCCATTCCATGACGTTGCCCGCCATGTCATGCACGCCGTAGGGCGATTTTCCGGCAGGATAAGACCCCACAGGGGCGACCCCATCTTCCCACGTATCGGCACTTCCGGCATTAAGTTTAGCGGGGTCCCAGTTGTTTCCCCACGGAAATTCCAGGCCGTTCGGGCCGCGCGCGGCCTTTTCCCATTCGGCTTCGGTGGGCAGGCGTTTGCCGGCCCAGGCGCAATAGGCGCGGGCGTTCTGCCAGGTCACGCCGGTCACCGGAAGATTGTCGAACGCCTTTTGCCGTTTTTCGATCGCCGCGATCAGTGTCTCCTTGCTCGCCGTGCGCGTGTCCATGTCCAGCCGCATTTTTTCGGCGGCGAACTGTCTCAGCTTGTCGATATCGGCCGGTTCGAGTATCGCGCGCGTCAGCAGGTAGCCGTTGTTTTCCCATTGCCCCGGCAGCCAGTAATTGGCCTTGATGACGAACGTGCGATATTGGGCATTGGTGACTTCGAATTTGTCGATCAGAAACGCCGGCAGATGCACATCACGCTGTGGCTGTTCGTCGCGATACCAGGGCTTGTTCATGCCGAACTCCTGGGCCTTGTTGGCGCTGTCGGTCTTGTTGCTGCCCATGACGAACTTGCCGGCGGGGATGAGCGCCATGCCGGTGGTGTCTTTATTGTCCGCCGTGGCGGATGACGATGGGCTCAGGGCCAGCAATAGCGTGGCGAATAGGTACGGAGAGGCCGGACGGGCGGAGCAAAGCGTTTTCGCGAGAAAGAGCGCGGATTTTTTCAGCATTGTGCCGGTTCCGTCTGGGTTTTTATCAGCAGAGGCTGCATATTAGCATATAAGCTGCCGCAAAAAGGTTGGGCGTTCTTCTGTGCTTGCGGCTCTTCCCGGGAGCTTGAGATCATGTCCAGATTTAGACTGCATGCAATGCCTTTTGTGCCGGGACGAGCGCGGGGGATAGTACGGCGCGGCATGGCGGGCGCGGGGCCGGACAACCTGCTGGTGCTGGCTCAGCATGAGCTTCAGCCTTTTGCCGTGCCGCCTGCCGGTGTCGTGGTGGTCGACGGCGCGCCGCTGTCGCATCCGATGATCCGCCTATTGGGCAAGGGTATACCGACGGTGATGGTGACCGCCGCCCAGGCCGCGGACCTTCCGCCAGGGATGGAGGCGGTGCTTGACGGGGCTAGCGGCCTCATCACAGATACAGCGGTAGAAGAGACCGTCCCATCGGCCGCGTTCGCAACGCCTCTGCGGGGCGGCGAGTTGATGACCGCGGACGGTTCGGCTGTGGATCTGCGCGCCAGCGTGGCGGATGCGGCAGGGGCGGCGACGGCCTTGGCCAATGGCGCGACCGCCATCGGCTCGTTACGCTCCGAGTTTCTCGCGCCGCTGGCCGGTGAGCAGCCTGATGCGGCGTTCTATGAGCAGGCGCTGCGCGACGTGTGCGAGATTATGCGCCCCTTGCCGGTGACGGTGCGGCTGCCGGATTTTTCGCCGGACAAGCTCCCCTCCTGGCTGGAACCCATCCCCGGCATGGCAAGCGCACTCGGCCTGCGCGGGGCGCGCCTGTATGGCATCGAGCCGGTACGCAGTGTGTTCCACGCCATCGTCCAGGCGGCAGCCAGGCTTGCCTCTGAATATGACCTGGCGCTGCTGATACCCTATGTCACGCGGCTGGAAGAATTCCGGCGGCTGCGCCACGAGGTCGAAAGACTCTCGCCCGTCCCTCTCGCCATGGGCAGCATGATCGAGACCCCCGCTGCGGCGTTGGCGATCAGCGATTTTCTGAGCGCGGCCGATTTCGTCACACTGGGCTGCAACGATCTCATGCAGGGCCTGTTCGCCGCCGATCGTGATCTTGCCGAAGTGGGTGCGTTGCTCGACCCCTACGCTCCAGTGCTGTTTCGCTTTCTGAAGCGGCTTGCCGAGGAGGCCGGTGACGAGGTGGGTCGTGTCCAGGTGAGCGGCCTGCTGCCCCAGGTGCCGGGCATCCTCCCGCTGCTGCTGGGGATGGGCTACCGCGTGTTCTCCGTGGAGCCCGTCATGATCCCCTATCTTGCGCACACCGTGGCCACGACCGACGTGGTGCCCGCCCAGGCGCTGATGATCGCCGTTTGCGCGGCTGCCGATGCCGAGAGTGTGCGTGAATTGCTCGGTCTGCCGCGCGGTGCGGATTGGGCTGTGGGAGCGGTCGCGCGGAAACGCTGACTTTTTTTATTGCCCCGCGCCCGGCTTCTGGACGACGTTCAACGTAGCGATGCTGCCTAGCTGGGCGCGTATTTCATTGATGCTGGGACGGCGGGCGCGGTAGGGCGCGTCGAATTTGCCGCCGCAAATGAGTCGCCGCACGTTCGGTTGGCGTGGCGAGTCGAGCCACAAATACCACACCAGCAGCACGTCGCGCGAACCCGACCGCGCACCAAAGCTGACGCCCATCCCGGCCTTCATGAATGGGCTGCGGGATGCGATATGTTGCTCTCCCATCTGCGTCTTGCGCACCACGAACTCATCGGCCTTGATCGTCTGCGCGACCGGCAGCACATCGTTCACCTCAAACTGGCAATATGGATCGAACGGGCTGGGGGCCTTCACGACCTGCCCATGCTGCATATAGGCGCGCACCGAATCCGGCGGGACCTGGAGATCCTGATGCAGAATGATCCTTGATCCGGCCGGTACCGGATAGAAGGACAAGTTCTCGTCTTGCGGGGCCAGACTGGCGCACGCGCTCAAACCCGCCAGGGCCATGATCAGACTCCATCGGGTCCATGGGAGATTCATTGCGGCTTGCCTCCTCCATTCGCCAGCTCGGCAAAGGCATGATACAACCCCTCGCTGACGCGCGCCAGACGGGCATAATCGACCTTGTCGGGACTGTCCTGTGCGGTGTGATAGTAGGGATAGCGATAAAACGCCGTGTCGGTGACCATGAAGGCGTGGTAGCCCGCGCGCCAGAAGGAGAGATGGTCGCTCCACGCCACGCCGGGAATGAAGCCGAAGGTGGCGGTGTGTTCCAGTGGGAAGTCGCTGTGGGCGCGGAAGGCGGCCGCGGCCCGACGCATGGCGCGGCGTGAGCGCAGGTTGGAGACGAAAGCGATGAAATTGCCGCGGCTGGGATGAAAATAGCGGAATAGCGGCGGGTAATGCTGGCTGCCTGGTGCATCGCTGTAACAGCCCAGCATTTCCAGGGAGACCATGAGGCGGATGTCGTCATTCCGGGCGCGGGCCGCCTTGGCGTAGACCATGCTTCCCATCTTGCCCCAAAAGAAGAACGGCGGCTCCTCGTTGACGAAAGCCACGAAACGCACCGTGATGGCCGGCTCGACATCCATGAACAAGCGGGAAATTTCCAGGAGCGCCGCCACGGCGCTGGCGTTATCGTTGGCGCCCGGGCTGCCGGCCACCGAATCGTAGTGGGCGCCGATCAGGATGATTTCTTCAGGGCGCACGACACCGCGCCGCGCCACTTCCAGGTTGGCGCTCGCAACACCGCGCACCTTGTAAACCTGCGGTACCACCTGATAGCCCTGAGACTGCCACTGCGCCGTGATGTAGTCTGCGGCGGCGGCCAGTGCCTCGGGCCGGAACACATTGCGCTCGCCGATCTCGCCCGCCAGCGTCTGCACGTGTCTGGCCAGGGCGTCCGGCGTGATCACTCTTCCTCGATCCCCTTGGGTAAATACTCCCGGAGCGACCGTGACTGCGCGTACTGCTCCATCGACGCCTGCCATTCTTCGAGCGGTTCGACTTCGCGCAGATCCATCCCCGCCCAGGCTTCCATGTCGATGGTGTCGAGCCGGCCCGTGATGTAGCGGACATCAATCGCGTCTCTGGCCTTGTCGACGGCGAGCACCATGAACACCTGACCATCGTCACTTTCGTACCAGGATCCCACAGTGGGTTGCAGTTCCTCTTTTGGCATGGCATCTCTCCTCATTGTCGATGCGAAACAAAGTCTCAAAATATCGTCTGCTCGCCGGCCAGCAGATCCCGCCACAGCGTGTCCACGGTAGACAAATGGGCTTGTGCGATCTCCGCGATATACGGCCGTATTTCGTGCAGCGCACAACCTTCCTTCACGCGCACATGCAGGTCGGCGATCTGAGGTTCCTGGATCGGCCGGCCGATCTGGCTCACCAGATAACAATACACCTCCTGCACGCCCGCCACCTCGGAGGCCACGGCATGGGCGATACGGTGGGCGGCCACATTGTAGAGTTTACCGACGTGGCTGATCGGATTCTTGCCCGCCGCCGCCTCCATGCTCATGGGCCGGTAAAACGCGATCAAGCCATTGACGCGGTTGCCACGCCCCACCTGACCGTCATCGCCGGCCTCCGCCGACGTGCCGGTGACGGTGAGATAGATGCTCTCTTCATTGTCGCCGTCGGCGGTGTTGACCTCCACCGCGACCCGCGCATCGCTGGCCTGTCGTGCCGCCGCAAGGGCCAGTTCACGCAAACGGACCTTCTTGGCCAGATAATCCGTCAGGCTGGCGACATGGCGGTCGATCAGCGCGCAAGCGATGGTGAGAATGATGCTGTCGCCTTGGCGGGTCCCCATCACTTTGATGTCCTCGCCAAGCTCGGGATGGGCCGCCTTGATGGCGGGAGAATTCAGGTGGCGCTCCACTTGCAGCACGGTCCTTTCCAATGTATCGAGAGGGGCATAGCCGACGCCGCACGAAGTATCATTGGCGAGCACGGCGCCGGTTTTCTGGCCGCGCAGGAACAGCTCTATCAGGTCGGGAGAGCTGCGACGGATCAGGGTATGGATGCGCACATGCCGCTCCGGGTCCAGGGCATGCAGATGCTCCTTCAGCCAACGGCGGCTGGCCTCGATAGCGAGTTCTTCGACCGGGATTTTGACGCCCCGGAATTCGCAGGTGGCGCGGCCGGTGAGAAAGATTTCCATCGGCTGTAATACCTCGCCGCCACCGAAAGCCGGTCGCGCCGCCCCACCCCACAGCAATCCCTTGTCCACGTTATGGTGGAGGATAAAACCGAAACGATCGAGATAAAAGCGCGACAGGGCCAGACTGAACTGCTCGGCCAGGGCATCACACAGAGTATCGGGGTGACCCAGGCCCTTGCGCTCCACGATCTCGGTTGTCACCGGGGATGTGATCAGCGGGGCGATGGTGATGTTCATGAGAACCCTCCTATGCGGGGCACACCCAGCGCACCCCGTGTATTTCTCCACCCCGGACGCCGTGCAATGACACGTTAACCGACCACGAGTCTCTTTGGGAAGCTCTGAATAATTCCATCCCGGAATTCTCCAGTGCCGGCAGAACCCTTCGCTTCGCTCTTCCCTGTGCTGGGGAACCTCTGATTTGATCAGAGGTTCCTATATATCATGGTAAGCCGTACCTCTATCAAATGATGCGGAATGGCGGTGTCAATCGATATAAAAAGTTGCGAGTTCTTTGATCTAGATCAAGGAAGTCATGCCACCTATTCGCTACAGTGGCTCGTCTTCTCGTGTAAGACGAAAATCTGGCTTTTTTAAAATGGCGGATTCAAGTCTGAAGTGCAACGGTGTTTTGACGAGAGTGTAACTGCATCATAAAGACCTCGTGAGGTGTTTTGAAGCCGAGGCATTTTCTGGGGCGGTGATTGAGTCGATGCATGGCGAATTCGATCTCTTCCTGCGTGATGGATTCGAAGCGCATCTTCTTTGGAAAGAACTGGCGGATGAGTCCGTTCATGTTCTCATTGGCACCGTGCTCCCATGATGCGTAAGGGTGAGCGAAGAAGTAGTCTGCATCGAGCTCCTTGGCGACCCGCTCATGTTGGGCGAACTCCTTCCCGTTGTCGGTTGTCAGCGTGTGAACGCAGGCTGCAAAAGGCGTCAGAAAAGAGATCATCGCATCTGAGACTGCCTGTGCCGTCTTGAACGGGACATGGGCAATCAGCGAGTAACGGGACGTGCGCTCGTTGAGGGTGACTAGCGCCTGTTGCTGACCGGCGCCGATGACCAGATCGGCCTCCCAGTCGCCGAAGCGGGCACGCTCGTCCACGATGGCGGGACGCCGATCGATGGACACTTGGTTGGGAATGGTGCCGCGTCGCTCGCGTCCGCCATAGCGCTTTCTACGGGCCTTCTGGCAACGCAGGGCGCAATGCAGTTGTGCCACCGGCTCGTTTGTCAGCATAGATGCGCTGATAGAGGGTCTCGTGGCTTACGGTAGGCTGATCTGGCTAAACTATTCCGGACACACAACCACAAGTAAAATTGAAACTTACTGAGAGAGTGTCCAGATGAGCGAACAGAAGAAACCAGAGAAGAAATACACAGCCGAGTTCAGGGAATCCGCTGTCAAGCTGGCGGTAGGGAGTGAGCAGCCGATCAGCAAGACCGCACAGGAGCTGGGGATCAACAAGAACACCCTGCACACCTGGATCGGCAAATACCATCGCCCCAAACAGCGCAAGGCAGAACCTGTGGGAGATGAGCACCTCTACGACGAAGTAAAGCGCCTGCGCCAGGAAAACAGACGCCTGACGGAGGAGCGCGACATCCTAAAAAAAGCGGCAGCGTACTTTGCAAAGGAGAGTCTGTGAAGTACGCATCCATCAAGAAGCATCGGGAAATATTTCCTGTCAGTCGCCAGTGCGCCGTGCTGGGCGTCTCCCGCAGCGGCTATTACGAATGGCTGGGGCGGCCAGAGAGCGCCCGCCGTCGAGAAGAGCGGCGCTTGGGAGAGAGGGCGAAGGAGATTCATGCTGACAGCCGTAAGACCTATGGTGCCCGGCGCATTCAACAGGTATTGATCGCAGAGGGAGAAACGCTCAGTCGCGCCCGCACACGCCGCCTAATGAAGAAGCAAGGGCTGGAGAGCATGGGGCGTCGCAAATTCAAAGCCACGACAAACTCCAACCATAGCCGTCCTGTCGCCCCCAACCTGCTCAACCGGGAGTTTGAAGTGGGCCGCCCGAACACCGTCTACGCGGGCGACATCACCTACATTCCCACACAGGAGTCGTTGTCCTTCTCTTCAAGGTTGCTTTCATCGCAGTACAGCAGATACATGGCGAGCCCTAACGAGGCTGTAGAAAAACTCTCTGAAATGCCGAGAAGGCGAAAATCAGTGGATAGCAAAACCCCTCCGTGGGGTGAGATCTCTGAATACAGAGCATCTCAGGAGGTCGAAATTTTTCCGCGTTCATAAAAATTCCCTGTCCAGAGGTTTTTCTACAGCCTCAACGTGGAGCTAACCGGCGCCCTCAAGCAAGCGAAGCTTGCTTGAGGGCGTCCGTGTTGAGCGCAGTGTTATGCGGCTCGACCTTGGCGAACCTGACTGAGAGCATTCCTGAACGTATTTGGAACAGCGTTGATATGCCATTGCGTATGCGCCTGGATCAGCAGTCACTCAAGCGAAGTCTTGATAATTTCAACAACGGACTGCGCAACTCCTGTCCCACCAGGGCCGCTCACTTCAAGTCTGAGCTTGTGTCGGCCTGCGCCCGGGTTCTCAACCCAAACATCGGCACCGCGTCCGATTTCCTTGCCATCGACATACCAGACATACGCCTCGGCCGGTGGCGGTTCGCCACCAGGACTAGCGGCGGCGCCGCGGAGATGCAGGAATCTCTCTGCGTAGGCACGGTCGTTGGCGCGAGGAAAGAGGATGGCTACCATTGGTCGCAACGCGGGGATCTTGACAGGGGCACTGATTGCGGTAACCGTCTCGAAGCCATCGTGCGCCATGATTTGGAACCGCACTGCGCCTGCCGGTAGCAGGGCAAGGGGAATATCGACTGCGTTCCCCTCAGCGATCGTCAGGGCGTGCCACGACTTGCCGTCGTTGTTCGACCATCGAACCCAGGCATTGCTGGGGTAGTCGGTATGGCGAACGCACGTCCAGGACAGCCGCACGAGTCCATCGTCAACCCTCGCCTTAATGTGGCTGAGCTTGGGTGGTGCCTCGGAGCGTTGTCGCTCCCACACCACCTCCCCATCACGTAGCAAGTGCAGGCTCGCGCCTGGTGCAACATCGTCGAGCATAGCCTTCAGCATGTAGCCGCGCCCGCTAGAGTCTCCTCCGTACAGCTCGGCTTCCTCGCCGCAGCAACCAATGCTCATGTAGCGGTAAACCGTGTCCTCCGCGAGCACCCGCCCCTCTTCGTCGAGGAGCTGTGCTCGGAGGTCGCTCCGAATCCCGGCCCCGAACTCATAGAGTGTTTCCAGACGTGCGACGCTCGTCACTTCTACTTTGCCTTCGCTGTCCACGCGTCCGAGTAGATGGATAAGTGGACGGATCGTATTTAATCGCACGTCAAATCCCCTCTCGTCGTCACTCACCACGCGATCACTACTCGCTCCACTACCAGTCGCAATAGCCAGGGGAGTGAGATTCGGCCTGTTGACCAGGAAATTGTGGGAAAAAACCGATATCCACGCAGGGCCGCAGTACGACATAAAGTCCTCGGCGGTATTGGGATTCGCGATATTCCCGTTGTCGATGTCCAGGCCGTACTCGCCGATGCTGGCCATCGTCCAGATCGTGTTCTGGATCGGTGTCGCCGGAACGTCCACCGGCAGATCGTATGGTTCGTAAACCGGGTAGTTCGGATTGGCCGCGCCGGCGTTCCCGCAGGGCGCATGCGGCAGGCCAAGCTGATGAGCGATCTCGTGCGCATAGGTTATTGGTTGGCCCTGGAGGCCGCCTGTCGCTACCCCGTTGCAGCCCGGAACGTTGACGGGAATGCCGCTGTTGATGATCCCGTAGTAGACCCAGTTGCCGGGGTTGGCGGCGCGGTCGGCGGTGACCAGTGCCTGGATGCGGGGCAGCAGTGCCCCCCAGTTATTCGAGCATGCTCCGGGGGCGGTCCGTGGGTCATTCAATGGCATGGTCGTGTTGAGGGTACCGGCGATCCGGACGATCGGCTGCCCGGAGAGGGGAAAGGCTCTCATCGCCCATGCAGTCTCGGCGATGCAGTCTGGAAGCGTAGGAGCCGCAAGGTTGAGCATATTCCTCCCGGTCGCATCGGGCCCGGTATAGCTGATCGTGATGAAGGCGGCGTTAAGCGTCTGTTGCAGGTTTACGTCAGCAATGATTGAGCTCGATGCTGATCCGCTCTGGCATGTCCGCTGGAAGGAGACATTGACGGTAAACCTGAGAAGCCCGGTCATCACGGCGGCGGGCACGACGAAGTTCAGAGAGTTGTTGATATTGCCCCTTTCCGCGTCGTAGGTCGGGAACGAGTCGACTGCCGTGACTGGTCCGTTCTGCGATCGGATGGTTGCGACGGTGCCCCAAACACCGTTCACCCGTCGCTCGACGGTGAGCGTGCCGTCAACGCCGGGAACACGGCCGCCCTCGAACGACGGGTCGAGCCCGCTCCGGAGGTAGGCCCTGACCCAGGCTGCCTTGTTCGTTACTAGCCGGAGGCTGTTGTCGGGGCCGCGATCGGTCGCATCGTCGAGGTGCTGGTTCGCGCGGTAGTACTGGATCGCCTGGGTGATCTCGATCCCGTTGACCACCGCCGACGCCCGACGATACACGTATATATCGAACTGGTCGACCGCAACCTGGCCGCATGCCCCGGTAGCAGTGAGGCGAGCTCGTAGCCTGAGAGTCTGGCTCGTCTGCGGGGCAGACGTCTGGATAAGAATTCCATGCCGAGGTGCCGGGTCACTTGCAAACACCACTTGCCCGGCATCGTCGAGGATTTCGACGCGAACCCTTGTCGTGCCGCGAACGCGCCACGTCAGCGGGATCAGTGCTCCCGGCTCGACGCAGTATGGCCGGTTGGATGGAGATCCGATGAAGAACGCCTCAATCTCCGGCATGCCGATCTCAAAGGTTGCGGTCATAGTTCCCGTTGGTGTTGCCTCAATAAGTCGGCCGCAGATCATGAGGGTAACCTTTTGCAGCACCAGGGAAAGCGGATTGCCCGCACCAGTCGGGACGGTGACAGTGATCGACGTGCTAGTCCATGTCGTCGCAGTCGTCTCGACCGGTCCGAAGCGAACTCGTCCCGGCACGTTCCCGAAGCCCGTACCGGTGATCGTGATCACGTCGCCTGGGCACGCAACTGCGGTCGAAACACCCGAAATCAAGTACGAAGGCACGCCTGAGAATGCTTCGAGTGCCTCGAAACCGCAGACGCGGATAGGTTCGCACGTGAGATGAAGATCGGGGCTTGGCCCCCGTGGTGGCGGACATTCCGGGAATGGGCCAAAAGGCGCTAGCATTGCGCCAACACGCCGACGCAGGGTAGGCTGATCGGGCGATCCAACCAGGAACCTGTGCAGATTCCCGATCGTCTCGGTGATGCAGAGCGGGAAGAGCGCTCGTGAGAGAATCTCCTCTCCGAAGCGCCCGCTAGCCTGTAGATGTGCTGCGGCGGCGATGATTGCCACGGATTTGTCCGCGGGAAGGAAACGCTCTTTGGCGAGATACGGCTTGTGCGCCATACCCGATTCCGGGAGCGAACCCCCGCAGCCGCAACCTTTTAGTTTGAGGGGGGATGTGCCTCCTTCAGGAATCGGCCCAAGCCTATCAAGCAGCGCCAGGAACGTCTCGATCGAAATTTGGTCGCCGGCAAGCACGCCAAACGCCTCGTGCTCGAGTTCCTGTAACATATACGGCGAGGGGAGTGGGCAGCGGACCGGCACGAGTAACTCATCGATGCGCTGCTGATCGAGTTCCGGGAAGGCGGCGCGAACGAGACTTTCGAGGCCCGAGACGAGCGCGTGGACGTCTACGGGGCTCTGAATGTCTGGTTGGAGCAGGACCGGCTCAGCGAGGTGGCGCTCAAGCGTGGCCGCCGGAACCTGAACAGGCTGAACCTTCTTCCGGTCCGAGGGCAAGTCGTGCAGTGACTGTCTGTGGACGAGCGTGCCATAGCGGTCGATGACCGCGATCTCCACCGAACGTGGCCGAAGTGTCGCCGCTTCGACGGACATTCGCGCCACGAACCGGCCATCGGCGTCAGTGTACGCCGAGCCAAGCTTCCGGCTGCCTCGCTCATCACTCACCCAAATCTCGGCGAGTAAACCCGGGATTCCAGATCCTTTTTGTTGATCTCCGGTAATCCGGCCCTCAATTTCGTCGATGGAGACCAACCTGCCTTTCGATTTACGCATCGTATCCTCCGTTTCGATAAGTGTAAGCGGCATAACGTTAAATTAAGGGGCACGCCAACGATGAAGCCGGAACAACGCCCCCGTACTGATGATACCCGTGAACCTAAAAATGCCTCGCCAAGGCGTGTCCCCTTGAATGACGTGTTAGAGCGCATTCTTTCGCCCATGAGTGCCTTCCGCACGTTGCAGTGCGCTCAACAGGTTCTCTGCGCCATTTGAAGTAATAAAACGCTCGTACGCAACCGTCGTATCACGGAAGTGCCCGTCCAGTCGGTTCATTAGGTTGCGCAGGGCGAGCAGCATCTGCTCGATATGCGCCCTACTGATGCCACTGAACGGAGCTGCAGGCGGCTCGGTCGCATGGAGCAGGTCACGATGCGCCAGTCGTCTGTTTCTATGCTCCCGAGCAAATTCGGCTCTCTCAACGCAGACCGCTACCAGCTTTTCAACCTCGGTTCGGAGTGCATTGTCTTGGATGAGGGACGGTAGTAGTTTGATCGTCAGGTTGTCCCTTCCAACTGAGCGTGGAGGATCAGTTAACCGTGAGATGTGTAGCAGGACGTCTTCCCAAATACCATCCTGAACGATGTTGAAGAAGAAACTTGCGGTTCGATTCAGGAGAGCTATGCGCTCAGAGTCGGTGCCAAATAGCTTTCGATACTCCTGCCATTTTGCATGTACCCAAACGACTTCCTTATACAGGGCGTAGAAGATTCGTCCGAGGTCGCCTCCCATTTTCGAGGCGAACTCCTTTTCGATCTCCTCTGCCGTTGTGTGCCCTGCCATGACTTTATGCGCTCTAACGACGCTGTAGAAAAACCCGCTTCTAAATACCCTCTTCAGCCTCGGTGTCGATTTTTTTGAAATAGGCGTCCATCAGTCTCGCTCGATTTTTTGATTGAGCGCGTTCGTTCCTATGCAAACATAGCCCTTTGAGACGTATATCCAACGCAATACAGCATGGATAACGGTTGTTCATGCCCTTGCATAACCATGATGTGCCAGTTTCTCAATATTGTGCATCAGGCAATACAGCTTCCACTGTCCGTCCACCTTGGCTCTGCCGCGCAGATTGCCGAATACCGGCTCGACGGTGGCGAAACGCCGGGTGATCATCTCCTTGCCCAGGGCGGAGTCAATCTTGACTTTCATCCGGTCGGTATGGCTCTCCTGTCCCGGCCGTTTGCCCTGGAAGAAGGCGACTTGGCGCGCGTTTTCGTTTTTTCGGGGGTGCGCAGGCATTCATGGCGGCGATCGCAGGGCACGCAGTCTTGCTGGGCGCCGGCGAATTTCATCGCTGTTCTGCCGCCGAGGGTGCAGTTCGAGCCGTTCCTGTACAAGCGCTTGCCGGCGGGGCAGAGGCAGTGTGTGTGGTCTTCGGCAAGCGTGAAATCGGTCGGCGTGTAGCACGCTGTTTTCTTGGGTTTCTTTGTCTTGTCCCACAACGGGTCCGGTTTGACTTTATGGATGTCTTGATCGGCATAACGCTCATCGCGCTTACGGTAGCCATTATCAGGAATATAGGCGTCGATCTGTTGGCCGGCAAGTGCCTTGAGATTGGCTTCGGAATGATAACCCGAATCGGCCGCAATGACGGTCGTGGTTGTCCGATACGCGTCGGTGGCCGTGACCACCGGCAGCAACAGTTCCTGTTCCGATCCGGTGCCATGAGCTTGGGCATCGACGATGATTTGCGTCTTCTCATCCACCGCCGCCACGCCGGTATAGCCTTGAACAACGCCTTTGCCGGTGGCCATCTTGGCCGATTCATTGTCGGTGCGGTTGGACAGGCGCACCGCGCCTTTGGCACCTTTGCGGTCTTCGGTGTTTTTGTCCAACCACTCGCGCAGTTGCCGAGCTTCTTTCTGCAGCCGCGCCAGCTTCCTGGCCTCACGCGCCGCCACGGCCGCGTCGCTGGGTGCGGTATCCGCCTGGCGGTGTTTGTCCAGTATCTTCCGGGCGGCGGCTTCCATCTTGGCCACCTGGCGTTGGTAGTCGGCCCGCTTGCCCGATTTGGCCTTGCTGGCGTTGGACGGCAGCTTGCCCCCATCGATGGCGAACATCTCACGCCCGATGAGCCCTTGCCGGTCGCAGATCAGCAGGACTTGGGCAAACAGTTTGGCCGCGGTATCGCCCAATTCCGAGACAAACGTGGCGAGCGTGGTGAAGTGTGGTTGACTGTCACCTGATACGGCGATGAACAACACATTCTCGCGGCAGGCCGCCTCTATCTTGCGGCTGGTGATGATGCCGCGGCTGTATGCCAAAAGAATGATTTTGATGAGTGCGGCGGGATTAAAGGCGGGGGCGCCTTCAATGTCGTTCTTGTAACGGGAATGGAAGTCCGAGAGGTCGAGCTCGTGATCGACCAGGTGGCAAAGCGCGTGTTCAAAACTGCCGGGGAGCACTTGCCGGTCGAAATCGACAGGCAGAAGTTTTAGACCTTTGTGAACCGGTTTATAGCGTGCCATTTTCGCCACCGTCTGCATTCAATGCCGTAGAGGGATTATGCCAGATCGGAGAGCGGATTTTTCACAAGAAGGGGGTTTTTCTACAGCCTCAACGTTTGAGCTAACCGGCGTGTAAAAGCAGAGCAAAGCGGCGCTTTTGCACGTCCGTGTTGAGCGAATTGTTAGCGCTATGTGATTGCATCTTTATACTGTGCGAAGTGCATTGATTTCTGTTGTTGCCGCTTCAGCAAGCCTCGTAAGGTCAACGCCCATGGCTTGAAGTGCACGCACAGCCACACCATATTGAGCGCTGGTAACTGCTAGGATGACATGTGCTCCCAGTAACGGCGCGTTCGACTCAACCTTTCTTTGGTGAACCAGCTGGTGCATCAGTGCTTGAGCTGAGGGCTGTGCATTATAAAGTCCAGTGCCGGGAGGTATAGGTGCTGTGGCGTCGCTGATGGCGGAATGTTGCGGCATCTCGATCCCGATATTTCGCAATGCATCTTGGTATTGTTGAGTGATCGCGGCACGAAAACCTTCTGGGTCAATGTGTATTCGATCAAAAGCTTTACGTGCCGTCCCGTCGGGTAATTCTAGCGCAGCTAGAACAAAATGTTCTGCTCCAGGCTCTTTCTGACCATTTGCGTTCGCATGTTTCTCCGCCCCTAAACAAAGCGCCTTGATGGTACTCATATCGCGGAAACGCTGCTTGATCTTACTAAACATACAAGGCTCCTATTTCGAATTTGGCTTGGAAAGGATTGTTGCTAAACGTTTATGGGCCGCCTGTTTGGATACACCAAGCGCTTCAGCAATCTGAGACCATGACCAACCTTGTTCAAGCGCAGTGTTTACGGCACTACGTTCCAACTTATCTGCCATTAAGCGTAAGGCTACGACCGCCGCCAAAGCTTCAGCAGGATCATTGGGGGAAGGGAGTGATTTAAGATTGACCATGCGTCAATAATAGTTGACGCATGGTCAAGGTGTCAATATGTATTGACGTGGATCTGTAGCGCTAACGAGGCTGTAGAAAAACTCTCTGAAATGCCGAGAAGGCGAAAATCAGTGGATAGCAAAACCCCTCCGTGGGGTGAGATCTCTGAATACAGAGCATCTCAGGAGGTCGAAATTTTTCCGCGTTCATAAAAATTCCCTGTCCAGAGGTTTTTCTACAGCCTCAACGTAAAGTTGAGGGGCGCGCCGCTTTTGGCGCGTCCCTCTCGAACGCAATGTTAGCCCGCGTCCTTGCTTCGGCGAATGGGGGCGGTGGCACACCTAAACGCGCCACCCAGCCGAGCATGCCAACCGAAGTCAAGCGGAATGACTCGAAACCCCCGTTCTCGTAGACTCTGTTGTAGCTGAACATGCCGTGACTGAACGATGATAGTCTTGGCGTCTAAAACCAAGACATTCGTCCCCAACTCGTGACGAGTGCGTGCGTCAACTTCGATGAATTCATACGTATCGAGAGGCGGCGGCAAAGGGTTGACCAGTGACTCGCGATGAATGATTCCTAGTCGATGTCCGATCAGCGTCATGCAACAATCCAGATGGAGAATCCCAGAAACAGCCAGCGGTACGGGGATTACTTTTGCTGTCGTTCCTAACTGGCTTTGTAGCCACTCCACGCCCTTGGCATTGCTGGCATACTTGCCTACCCCGACGTAAACGTAAGGTAAATCTACGATGATGTCACCCCCCTCAAGAAAGATGTCATCGGAGGAAACAGAAGCGACGCGCGTGCTATTGTCTGACAAGGCACTCAATAGAGAGCCGAGTCCTCGGCGCTCTTTGCGGCGCATGTCGATTTGAAGTTGCCCGACAATCAGAGTGTTGCCAACAGCCATAATTGGGTCACGGGCAAACATCTGACCAAGCCCTAACGGTTCTTCTGCTAATGGCGTGATGGGAACTGGGCGATGTACGGTGACACCATGCTCAAGAAGAACCTTCCGCAACGTTTCCAGTTCAGCAACATACTTCTGGGTAATCCATGCAGGGGCACGGCGGCCCTTTGCAATCGTATGGAGCATGGCTACCGAAGCCCTTTGCCACCACGGGTTCACGGGCTCCAATTCGATGGGGTGCATTGCTGGAAAATACAATTCTGGCGCGATGCCGAGAATAACGGCTTCCAGTCGAGACCATTCGTTGTTAACGGATATTTGTTCCATATGCTCCTGAAAACTGAAAACTTGCGGACGTGTCACGTGAGAAGCGGGCTAACGCACAGCTAAGGGGCGCGCCGGCCAGTGAGCTCGCGAGCCCGCGAGCCCGCGAGCCCGACACCGTGAAAATATTACCCCAAAACTCGAACAAAGCCTCGCTCAGGCGCGTCCCTTTGAGCGGCGTGTTAGAACGCGGTGGCGCGCTGAACGATGTATGCGAAAAGAACACGGTACTTGACACTCCTTGGTTTTTGAAAACTCTGCCAGAACCACTGTACCTGAACCCTTTGCCCTTGAAAAGATTCGGCGCACTGGCTTTGCCTTGGGACGGTGAGAACCCGATGCCCGTGAGGCATGGCCTGGGCGGAACCGGCACCGATCGAGAAGAACCCTTCGGTAGCCGGGCTCGGATGCAGGTGGGAGAAGTAACATCCTTTGTAAGAACCCATTGGCTTGAAGGCGTGCCAGTGAACTGGATGAGGGACACCCTTCGGGGAGCGCTCTAACGCACAGCTAAGGGGCGCGCCGGCCAGTAAGCTCGCGAGCCAGACACCGTGAAAATATTACCCCAAAACTTGAACAAAGCCTCGCTCAGGCGCGTCCGCTTTGAGCGGCGTGTTAGAACGCGATGGCGCGCTGAACGATGTAAGTGAAAAGAACACGGTACTTGACGCTACCTTGGTTTTTGAAAGCGTTGCCAGAACCACTGTACCTGAACCCTTTGCCCTTGAAAAGATTCGGCGCACTGGCGTTGCCTTGGGACGGTGAGAACCCGATGCCCGTGAGGCATGGCCTGGGCGAAACCGGCACCGATCGAGAGAACCTTTTGGTGGCCGGGCTCAGATGGGGACGGAAGAAGTAACACACTCTTTACAAGAACCCATTGGCTCGAAGGCGTGCCAGTGAACTTGATGAGGGACACCCTCGGCGTTTTTCAAGATAGGGTCTTCGTGAAAGAGTGTGGGTAAAAATGGCCATGTATTCGCTGGAAAGCCTTGCTGGAAGCCGGTTTTCAGTGTTTATAAGCTTTGCAAAAACTGGCATGATTTCGCAATGGCTACTATACGCA
>JADDKJ010000011.1:0-88949 GCA_033717875.1 Gammaproteobacteria bacterium | reverse complement strand
AGATCAACATCCGCTACGTACCACGGCTCGGTAATGCCCAAGGCTGTCTCAAAAAGCTTTTCACTCATCATGGTCAGGTCACTGGCTGATCAGGGGCGCTACTATATGACTACCCACTCAAATTTCAAAAGAGGCAGAAATCAGTTGGGCCAAAAAACCTTCCGGAGTTGAGTGATGGCCTCTGACGCGCTGAATTTCGACGGGCTGGTTGCCGCGATCCGGCAGGCCGATGCCGCGCTGGCCGAGCAGGCCAGCCGTGCCGTCAATGTTAGCCTCACCCTGCGCAACTGGTTCATCGGCTACCACATCGCCGAATTCGAACTGCAAGGCGCGGATCGCGCCAGCTATGGCGACAAGCTGTTGACGGAACTATCCAGAGCGTTGCGCGAACAGTCTGTCAGCAACACCGGACGCCGCCAGCTTTATGGCTATCTGGCCTTTTACCGCGCCTATCCCCAGATAGTGCGGACAGCGTCCGCACTATCTGCCCAGGTCGTATCCCGCCCGCTGCTGGAAGAAAAAGTGCGGACACTGTCCGCACAATTCCCGGATGCGCCAGCACTGGATGCGGAAAAGCTGATCGGTCGCCTTTCCTACAGCCACTTTGAGCAACTGGTGGAGCTGGAAAACCCATTCCAGCGCCGCTTCTACGAAGCCGAAGCCCTGCGCGGCAACTGGTCGGTGCGCGAACTCAAGCGCCAGATCGCCACCCAGTATTTTCAGCGCAGCGGCCTCTCCGCCGACCAGGAGGCGCTGGCACGCCTCGCCCATGCCCAGGCCGAGTCTCAACAAGGCCGGTCAGTGATCCGCGATCCTTACCTATTCGAATTCCTCGGCCTCAAGTCGCAGGAAGTGATGAGCGAAGGCCATCTCGAAGACGCCCTGCTCGACAAGCTGCAAGATTTCCTGCTCGAACTCGGCCACGGCTTCTGCTTCGAGGCGCGGCAAAAGCGCCTGCTCATCGGCGGCGAACATTTCTTCGTTGACCTGGTGTTCTACCACCGCATCCTCAAATGCCACGTGCTGGTCGAACTCAAGAACGACGCCTTCAAACACGAACACCTGGGACAGCTCAACAGCTATGTCGGCTATTACCAGCAAAACGAAATGAGCGAGGGCGACCAGCCGCCCATCGGCATCCTGCTCTGCACGCGCAAGAACCACGAACTGGTCGAGTACGCCCTGGCCGGCATGAGCAACAAGCTGTTCGTCTCGCGCTACCAGGTGCAACTGCCGGGCAAGGAAGAAATGGCGGCCTTCCTGCATAGGGCGGTGGAGGAGTTGGGGGGCGGGGATGAGTGAGTGGCATACGACTCCTCTTGGAGAGCTGACCGTCAATCACGACGGTAAGCGGCGTCCGGTTAAAGAGGCCGACCGCAAGCCCGGCCCCTATCCATACTACGGAGCCTCAGGCATTGTCGATTACGTCAGTGACTACCTAATTGACGGTGACTATCTGCTGGTAGCCGAGGATGGCGAGAATCTTCGTACTCGCCAAACTCCAATTGCATTCATGGCTCGTGGTAAGTCGTGGGTCAACAATCACGCCCATATCGTAACGGGTAACGACCACGCTGATACTCGATTCTTGATGTACGCCATTCGGGCATTGGATATCGGTCCGTACCTCACCGGCGCGGTAATGCCCAAACTTACTCAAGGCAACCTGAACAAGATTCCTGTCGCGCATCCATCAGTCGAAGAACAACGTGCCATCGCCCACATACTCGGCACGCTCGACGACAAGATCGAACTCAACCGCCGCATGAACGAAACGCTGGAAGCCATCGCGCGGGTGATCTTCAAGTCCTGGTTCGTCGACTTCGACCCCGTCCGCGCCAAAGCCAGCGGCGAAGCGCCAGAATCCATCTGCCGCCGCCTCGGCCTCACCCCCGACCTCCTCGCCCGCTTCCCCGACCGCCTCGTCGATTCCGAACTCGGCGAGATTCCAGAGGGGTGGGGGAGGAAGCCGCTCTCTGAGATTTGTACACTTGGGCGTGGTGCCTCGCCTCGACCGATCAATGATTTTATGAATGGCGACGTGCCGTGGATAAAAATCGCGGATGCTACTGGTGCAGTGGGTCCTTTCTTGTTTGAGACGAAGGAAAAATTAAAGACGGAAGGAGTCTGCAAAAGCGTGACAGTGGCTCCCGGCGATCTCATTCTGTCAAATAGTGCAACATGCGGGGTACCGATCTTCGTTGAAATACATGGTTGCATACATGACGGATGGTTGTACTTCAAGAACCTCCGATCGATAACCAAGCTATATCTGTATCACTTGCTCATCGAGTTGGCAGATCACCTGATTCATGTCGCCGATGGTTCAGTACAAAAGAATCTCAACACTAACTTGGTCGGCAGCCAGATTGTGCTTGTCCCGCCCACGCATATCGTCGACTTATTTGAGACACAGGCGAGTCCCATCTTTGCTGAGATTCGACAGATCGCGCTGGAATCCCGAACTCTGTCTGAGATGCGCGACGCGCTCCTCCCCAAACTCCTCTCGGGCGAACTGCGCGTGCCTGTTGCAGAGAGTGAAGTGGAGGCAAGGGTGTGAGCGTGGATGCGAACTTCTTGTTCGAAGTGCTGACGCGCTGGAGCTACTTCCCCGATCGAAAGAGCAAAGGGGGTGAACTTCCGCCAAAACGGGTTGCGACAGACGAGAGCGCCTAAACGGAAAAGACCTAGCGAGGAGTACCAAGTACATGGACAAGGAAAAGAAAATCGTACACCTGAGTATCCACCTCGCTAAGGAGACTGTCACTCGCCGCGATCAGATAATCAAAGATGGCTTTGAAGGTCCGGCGGAGGTTCCTATCTCGGGTGTTGGGAAAGGATACCTCTACTGGAAGGCGCCGCATCCAGAGTCCCCCAAGTGGACTGAGTTGTTCAGGGATGTCATGGACGTGGGGCAGATTGGCAAGGCGGCTGGGGTGTCGGCTGCTTTTGTTCTCAAGGTTGACGGGCGGTACTTCATCCTAACGTTCGGGCAGGGAGGGCGTTTCCTACTTGAGGATGATGTTTGCGAAGAACGCTTTGGGCTCCTTGTGGCACTCAACTCAGTCGACAAGGAAAGCTTTAGATGCGTCGACAGTCAGGCGCTAGACGCAATCCAGAGTCACACAAGAATCCAGTCCGGGCAAGAGACGACAGTCGATCAATTCGGTCTTGACGTTGAACAGGACATGCTGAAGGCCATCGTCGGAGCTCCAAGGGAATCGCGGCTTGGCACCAGAATGACCGGCACGGATTCTCTGTCCGTCGCAGTTCGGATGGACCTGTCGGATTTGCCCCATCTGCTGAAACTCTACAAAGAGAAGTTCGAACAGGATTTGAGCGAGACAGATTATGACTGGGTGAACAACATCTCGGTTGTGAAGAATTCTTCGGCGCTCATAACGGCCCTTGAGGCATGCGTGGAAGAGAAGTTTGCAAAGAAGGACTTCTCAAATCTGTGGCTTGCAATACCGGAGATCATAGATTGGAATCTCGTTAGCGGTTTCATGTATACGGGAGGGAAACACATTCTTCACCCCGATATCGACCTGGACGGCTACCTGTCCACTCTGAACGGACAGCCCGTTACAGTCGAGCTTCTCAAGCAGCGACACGTGTTCTGCTCTGATGCCGATCACAAGCATGTATTCAAGCAGTGGGCAGTATACAAGTGCCTGTACGCCGAGGTGGACTATGACGGCAAGAAGTACATCCTGAATGACGGGAAGTGGTTTAACGTAAGTAAGAGCTTCGTCGATCGGACCAATGATGAGTTCAAGAAGATAAAAAGGTCGGGCTTGGTTCTGCCGGTATACGCAGGTGGTGGTGAGGGAAAGTACAACCAGAATGTTTGCGCGACCTATCCGGATACGTATGCGCTGCTTGATGATAGAAACAAGATCTCGCATGGGGGAGGGCACGGACAAGTGGAAGTATGTGATCTCTTTTCCATCCACAAGCAACTCGTGCACGTAAAGGTCTACGGCAAATCAAGCGTATTCAGTCACCTCTTCTCACAAGGGTTTGTGTCGGGTCAATTGCTGCAAATCGATGCGGAGTTTCGCAGGAAGGTGAAAGAGAAACTGCCAAACCCGTTCGACGCACTCATCGATGTTGCTGCTCGACCGAAGGAGAAGGAGTACACAGTTGTCTATGCCGTGATTAGCGATGCGCCGGGGGAGCTATACCTTCCGTTCTTTTCTCGCGTCAATCTCAATAACACGCGCAAGGTTCTAGAGGGATTCGGCTTCAATGTTGAGATCTTGAAGATTGACGTTGATGAGACCTTCGCCAAAACAAAGATATGCCCGACGCCGAAGCCGAAAGGTGTAAAGGGAAACAAGTGAAAAGCAAAGAGCTAGGCGGCTACAAATGACCGAGGTTGACCTCGAACAACTCACACTCGCCTGGTTCCAGGATACTGGCTTGGAATACCGCCACGGCCCGGACATCGCCCCAGATGGCGATGGGTTCGAGCTTGGTAAAATGCTGGGCGCGATGAAGGCCGAAAAACAATGACAACGACACCCGAGCAAATCAACCTCTGGCGGCAGTCCCCCTCCGAACACCAGCGGCTTGAGTTCAAGGAAGCAAAGAACCAATTCGACAACCGCAAGCTGTACGAGTACTGCGTGGCATTGGCGAATGAAGGTGGCGGACTTTTGTTGCTGGGCATCGCCGACAAGCCGCCACGGCAGGTGGTCGGCACGCAGGCATTTTCCGATCCGGTGAGCATGGCGGAAAAGTTGTTTCAGGCGGTCGGCTTTCGCGTGGACATCGAAGAGGTAGCGCATCCCGATGGGCGGGTCGTGGTGTTCCATATTCCCTCGCGGCCGCGCGGCACGGCGTATCACTTGGATGGCAAGTATCTGATGCGCTCCGGCGAGGCACTGGTGCCCATGAGCGAGAATCAACTGCGTCGCATATTCGCCGAGGGCGAGCCGGACTGGCTGGAGGAACATTCGAAGACCGGCCTCGATGCGCAGCAGGTGGTGGAGCTGCTGGATACGCAGACGTTCTTCGAGCTGCTCAAGCTGCCTTACCCGACGGATCGCGCCGGTGTGATCGACCGGCTGATGCGTGAACGCTTGGTCGATCAGGTGAATGGCCAATATGCCATTCGGCGGCTGGGCGGTTTGCTGCTCGCCAAGAAGCTGGATGATTTCCCGGACTTGGCACGCAAGGCGCCACGGGTAGTCGTTTACACCGGCACCTCCAAGCTGGATACGCGGCTGGACCAAACCGGCGCCAAGGGTTATGCCGTAGGGTTTCAAGGGCTGGTGCAATTCGTCATGAACCAATTGCCCCAGAACGAGGTGATTGAAGATGCCTTGCGCAAAGAGGCCAAGCTGGTTCCGGAGGTGGTGATTCGAGAGCTGATCGCCAATGCGCTGATTCACCAGGATATGGCCGTCAGCGGTGCATCGGTGATGGTGGAGGTCTACAGCAACCGGGTTGAAATCTCGAATCCAGGCGATCCCATTGTTCCCCTCGAACGTTTTATTGACGGCTATCAGTCACGCAATGAGCGGCTGGCGGACTTGATGCGGCGCTTCCATATCTGCGAGGAGAAAAGCAGCGGAGTCGACCGGGTGGTCGAGGCGGCAGAGGTGTATCAATTGCCCGCGCCGGATTTTCGTTCCGGTTATCGTCGCACCGTTGTCAGCATCTTTGGGCCAAAACCATTCGACGAAATGGAAAGGCAGGATCGCATTCGGGCTTGCTATCAGCATTGCTGCTTGCGGTATGTGATGGGCGAAAAGATGTCGAATCAAAGCTTGCGCGAGCGTTTCAAATTGCCGGAGGACAAGGCGGAATCTGCCTCCCGGATCATTCGGGACACGATCGATGCGGGTTTAGTGAAGCTCGATAACCCTAATGCCGCTTCCAAACGCTACGCCCGTTACGTGCCATTCTGGGCGTGAGGCTTATTTAGATGCCAACACGACAAAGCGGGCGGCCACCTTATAACATATTGATATTTAACGAGTAGTTTATTTAGACGCAAACCCCGGCGGACGTGAAATGACTGAAGACGACCTCGAACAACTTTGTTTAACGTGGTTCCAGGATTTCGGCTGGGAATACCGCTTTGGTCCGGACATCGCCCCGGACGGTGATATGCCCGAGCGCGCCGATTACCGCCAGGTGTTGTTGCAAGGGCGCTTGTTTGATGCGCTGAACCGTTTGAATCCGGATGTGCCCGATGCCGTGCTGGAAGAGGTGTTGCACCGTGTCGCCAAACTGCATGAGCCTTCGGTTATACAAAGCAACCGCAGTTTTCACGAAACCCTGCTCGATGGCGTGCCTGTGGAGGTGGAGATTAACGGCGTGAAGCGCGGCGACCGCGTGCGCCTGATCGACTTCGAGCATCCGGACCAGAACCAGTTTCTGGTGGTAAATCAGTACACGGTGCAAGGCACCAAGCAGCCGCGCCGGCCCGATTTGGTGTGCTTCATCAACGGCATTCCCATAGCGGTGATCGAGCTCAAGAATACGGCATCCGAGCAGGCGGATATCTGGTCGGCATTCAATCAACTGGAAACCTACAAGGCCGAAATTACCGACTTGTTCGTGTTCAACGAGACGCTGGTGATTTCGGATGGCCTGCATGCGCGCGTGGGTTCGCTGACGGCGGATCGGGAGCGGTTTCTGCCATGGCGCACGCTGCGCAACGAGAACGACCGGCCGTTGCTGGAGTTTGAGCTGGAGAAAGTGGTGCGCGGCTTCTTCGCCCCCGAGTTGCTGCTGGACTATCTGCGCTACTTCATTCTGTTCGAGCAGGGCGACGACGGCATCATCAAGAAGATCGCCGGGTATCACCAGTTCCACGCCGTGCGCGAGGCGGTGCGGGCCACGGTGATCGCGGCCACGCAGCCGCAGGCTGCGGCGAACAAGGCAGAGGAAGAACGCGCCACCTACGGCAAGCGAGTGGTGCCCGGCTCGCGCAAGGGCGGCATCGTCTGGCATACCCAGGGCTCGGGCAAGAGCATTTCCATGGTGTGTTTCACCGGTAAGCTGATGCAGCAGCCCGAAATGCAGAACCCGACGATGGTCGTTGTCACCGACCGCAACGATTTGGATGGGCAGTTGTTCCAGACCTTTGCGGGTGCGAGATCGCTGTTGAAGGAAACACCGCAACAGGCCGAAGACCGCGACCAGCTGCGCGAACTGCTGAATGGGCGGCCATCCGGCGGAATCATTTTTACAACGGTGCAAAAGTTCTCGCCCGAGAAAGATGAGTACCAATTCCCGCGTTTGACGGATAGAACCAACGTCGTCGTCATCGCCGACGAGGCGCACCGCTCGCAGTATGGCTTCAACGCGGTGCTGGACAAGAAGACAGGCAAATACAAATACGGCTTTGCCAAGCATCTGCGCGATGCCTTGCCCAACGCGACCTTTGTCGGTTTTACCGGTACGCCAGTGGAGACCGACGACAAGGACACCCGCGCGGTATTCGGCGATTACGTCAGTGTCTACGACATTCAGGATGCGGTGGACGATGGCGCGACCGTTCCGATTTACTACGAAAGCTGTTTGGCCAAGTTGGATATCAATCAGGCAGAGATAGAACAGCTCAGCGATCAAGTCGAGGAAATTTTCGAGGACGAAGAGAGCGTCGCCCTGCGCGAGGCGGCCAAGACCAGGTGGGCCGCGCTGGAGAAGCTGGTCGGGGCCGAGCCGCGTATCAGGCAAGTTGCGGCGGACATTGTGCAGCACTTCGAGGCGCGCAACGCGGCAGTGGAAGGCAAGGGCATGATCGTGACGATGAGCCGCGAGATTTGCGTCCACCTGTACAACGCCATTGTGGCTTTGCGGCCGGAATGGCACAGCGCCGACCCGGCACAAGGCGCGATCAAAGTCGTGATGACGGGCTCGGCGGCGGATAAAGAACTCTTGCAGCCTCACATCTACAACGCCACCACCAAGAAGCAACTGGAAAAGCGTTTCAAGAATCCCAAAGATCCGCTGAAGCTGGTGATCGTTCGCGATATGTGGCTTACCGGCTTCGACGTACCGTGCCTGCACACGATGTACGTGGACAAACCCATGCGCGACCACAATCTGATGCAGGCTATCGCGCGCGTGAATCGCGTATTCCGCGACAAGGAAGGCGGCTTGGTGGTGGACTACATCGGCATTGCCGCCGAGCTGCGCCGCGCGCTCAAGACCTACACCGAAAGTCATGGCAAGGGCCAGCCGACACTCGACTCGGCCGAGGCGCTGGCCAAGCTCAAGGAGCTGATGGAGGTGGCGCGCGGGCTGTTGCACGGCTTCGACTACGCCGCATACCGGACCCAGGCCACGGGGCTATTGCTTCCCGCGGCCAACTTTGTGCTGGGGCTGGAAGACGGCAAGAAGCGCTGGTTCGACGTGGTGCTTGCGATTACCAAGGCATTTTCTTTGTGCGGCACATGGGATGAGGCGATAGAACTGCGCGAAGAAATCGCCTTCTTCCAGGCCATCAAAAGCGTGATCGCCAAGGCGACCGAGGCCGACAAGAAGTTATCGGAAGACAAGAAGCATGCTGTGCTCAGGCAGATTCTCGACAACGCCGTCGTGGCCGAAGGCGTCGAGGACATCTTCAAGCTGGCCGGGCTGGGACGGCCAAACATCGGCATCCTCTCCGATGCCTTTCTGGAAGAGGTGCGCCAGTTGCCACAGCGCAACTTTGCCGTCGAGCTTCTGCAAAAACTGCTCAATGACGAAATCAAATCCCGCAGCCGGACCAATGTGATCCTGGAGAAGAAGTTCAGTGATCGGCTGCTGGCGGCGCTGAATCGCTACCGCAGCCGCGTCATCGAAAGCGCCCAGGTCATTGAAGAGCTGATTCAGATGGCTAAGGAGTTCCGCGAGGCGGCTAAGCGCGGAGAGAGCCTCGGTCTGAATGAATCGGAGCTGGCCTTCTACGATGCCTTGGCGGATAACGAGAGCGCCGTGCGCCAACTTGGCGACGAGATGCTTAAGAAAATCGCTCACGAATTGACCGAGAAACTGCGCAATAGCACTACGGTGGACTGGCAGAAGCGCGAGAGCGTTCGCGCGCGGCTGCGCAACCTGGTGCGTATTACCTTGCGCCGATACAAGTACCCGCCAGATAGGCAGGAAGAGGCGATACGCCTGGTACTCGACCAGGCGGAGCGACTTTCGGAGGAGTGGACGAAGTAAGGATGAATGGGTGGGATCAGTCATTCTCGCTACGACCGCTAATGGATAATCTGGATTGAATAACCAGCCATGCCAACACTGATCCACTGTACGAAAAAACTGCTTGCGGAACTTCCCTCCAGTCTCATCGATCAGGTCGCTACCGGCGAATCCTGGCACGCCAACGTGCTGCGCATCGACCGGCGCAAGTGCGTGCTGTTCACGCATGACGCAACCCTGTATTCCGTGTTCGTGCCGGGCCTGAGGAAGCCGGATTTCGCGCTGTTGGATCAGATGTTCGGCCAGCGGCTGTTCAAGGCGCTGCTGTGGGAGGGGTTTCCGCAACATTTGATCGAGCGCGCGTTGGAGGCGTGCCGCACGGTCCGTTTCACGCGGTCCAGCAGCCGCAGTGTGCTGGGTTCGATGAATGACATCCGATTTCAGATCGAGGTGCATGTGGCGCATGCCAGTGGACTGACCCAGGTTGACTTGGTTGACCTGCACCAGCGGTTGAACCGCACTCTCTTAAATGCGGTGAGGTATCAGTATCCGGTCGACGGGTTTCGGGAACATCTGACCCAGATAGACGATTGAGCCAAGAGTGTCGATTGGCCGATATGCCTGATGAACAATCTGATTGTGTCGTTGGCGCTTTCTGGTGTGTGGCCTAACTGATGATCGGGGTTGTTTGGTTGGTGCAATTTCGATAAATTCAACAGGCCCTGCGGTACGAAACCGCAGGACCTGTTTTTCCAAGTCGCGGCTTCAACTTGCCGCCTTGGCGGTCACCTTCTCAAACACCACCCTCGCCCCCTCCAGATCCACTCGAATCACATCCCCCGGCCCGAAATGCGCTCCAAGAATCTCCTGCGCCAGTGGGTTTTCCAGCATCTGCTGTATGGCACGCTTGAGTGGCCGTGCGCCATAAACCGGATCGAAGCCGGCTTCGCCGAGTTTATCGAGCGCGGCTTCGGTGAACTGAATGTCCATGTCGCGTTCGCGCAGGCGTTTGCGCAGGTACTCGGTCTGGATGGTGGTGATGGAGCGGATCTGTTCGCGCCCGAGCGGGTGGAACACCACCACTTCATCGATGCGGTTGAGGAATTCGGGGCGGAAGTGTTTTTCGACGACGCCCATCACGGCGCCCCTCATGGCGGCGTAGTTTTCCTCTCCGGCAAGCTCCTGGATGAGCTGTGATCCCAGGTTGGAGGTCATCACGATCACGGTGTTGCGAAAGTCCACGGTGCGGCCCTGGCCGTCGGTGAGGCGGCCGTCGTCGAGCACTTGCAGCAGTACGTTGAATACGTCGGGATGGGCCTTTTCCACCTCGTCGAGCAGGATCACCGAATAGGGCTTGCGGCGCACCGCTTCGGTGAGGTAACCGCCTTCTTCGTAGCCGACATAGCCGGGCGGGGCGCCGATCAGCCGGGCCACGGAGTGCTTTTCCATGAACTCCGACATGTCGATGCGCACCATGGCTTCCTCGGTGTCGAACAGGAATGACGCCAGTGCCTTGGTCAGCTCGGTCTTGCCCACGCCGGTGGGGCCGAGGAACAGGAATGAGCCGTTGGGGCGGTTGGGGTCGGACAGGCCGGCGCGCGCGCGGCGGATGGCGTCGGACACCGCTTTCACCGCCTCCGTTTGCCCGACGACGCGCTTGCCCAGTGTCTCTTCCATGCGCAGCAGCTTTTCGCGCTCGCCTTCCAGCATTTTCGATACCGGGATGCCGGTCCATTTCGAGACCACTTCGGCGATTTCTTCCTCGGTGACTCTGTTGCGCAGCAGTTTCATCTCGTGCATCTCGGCCTGCGCCGCCATGTCGAGCTGCCGTTCCAGTTCGGGGATGCGGCCGTATTGCAGTTCCGACATGCGCGCCAGATCGCCGGCGCGCCGCGCCGTTTCCAGCTCGAGGCGCACTTGCTCCAGGGCTTCCTTGATGTGCTGGGTGCCTTGCAGGGCGGCTTTTTCCGCCTTCCAGATCTCTTCCAGTTCGCTGTATTCGCGCTCCACTTTGTCGATTTCGCCTTGCAGCACGTCCAGGCGCTTTTTCGACGCCTCGTCGGTCTCCTTCTTGAGCGCCTCGCGTTCGATCTTGAGCTGGATCAGTCGGCGTTCGAGCTTGTCCATCTCCTCGGGTTTGGAGTCGATCTCCATGCGGATGCGGCTGGCGGCCTCGTCGATCAGGTCGATGGCCTTGTCCGGCAGCTTGCGGTCGGTGATGTAGCGGTGCGACAGGGTGGCGGCGGCGACGATCGCCGGGTCGGTGATTTCGACGCCGTGGTGCACCTCGTATTTTTCCTTCAGGCCGCGCAGGATGGCGATGGTATCCTCCCGTGACGGCTCATCCACCAGCACCTTCTGAAAACGGCGTTCCAGGGCGGCGTCTTTCTCGACGTATTCGCGGTATTCGTCAAGCGTGGTCGCGCCGATGCAGTGCAGCTCGCCGCGCGCGAGCGCGGGCTTGAGCATGTTGCCGGCATCCATCGCGCCCTCGGCCTTGCCGGCGCCGACCATGGTGTGCAGCTCGTCGATGAACAGGATGACGCGCCCTTCCTGTTTGGCGACATCGTTGAGCACGGCCTTGAGGCGTTCCTCGAACTCGCCGCGGAATTTGGCGCCGGCGATCAGCGCGCCCATGTCCAGGGACAGCAGACGCTTGTCCTTCAAGCCTTCCGGCACCTCGCCGTTGACGATGCGCTGCGCCAGACCCTCGGCGATGGCGGTTTTGCCCACGCCCGGTTCGCCGATCAGCACCGGGTTGTTCTTGGTGCGGCGCTGCAAAACCTGGATGGTGCGGCGAATCTCGTCATCGCGCCCGATCACCGGGTCGAGCTTGCCCTGTTCGGCGCGCTCGGTGAAATCGATGGTGTATTTCTGCAAAGCCTGACGCTGGTCTTCGGCGCCGAGATCATTCACCTTCTGGCCGCCGCGCATCTTTTCGATGGCCTGTTCGATGGACCCCTTGGCCGCGCCCGCCTTGCGCAGCAGCTCGCCCAGTGCGCCCTTGTCTTCCAGGGCGGCCAGCACGAACAGCTCGCTGGAAATGAATTTGTCCTTGCGCTGCTGGGCCAGTTTGTCCGTGATGTTGAGTAACCGGGCGAGATCGTTGGAGATGTGCACCTCGCCCGCCGCGCCTTCCACCTTGGACAGGCGATCCAGCGCCTCGCCGAGCCGCGAGCGCAGGGTATTGATGTTGACATCGCCCTGGGTCAGTAGGGAGCGCACCGTGCCCCCCTCCTGATCAAGCAGGGCCGTCATCACATGCACCGGCTCGATGAACTGGTGGTCGCGGCCGACCGCCAGACTCTGGGCGTCAGCCAGCGCCATCTGGAACTTACTGGTCAGTTTGTCCATTCGCATGGGTTAACCTCTTGGTTTTTGAGTAATGTTGGAGGTTAGATGGGGATGGGAGGAGGGGGATTCAAGCGGGTGGAAAGATGTGTGACCCAGTAGTTTTATGGAAGCTCTGACACATCAGAGGTTTCTCATATGTGATCATCTAGAACGATTACCCTTATTCCGCGCACTGCGGTAAGTCGATTGTCGTTCGTCAGGAAGGCATCCGTGCCGTGTACCATCGCGGTTGCAAGTTGGATGGCATCGGGTGTTTTTAGATTTTGATGGGATGCGCGTAGAGTCGCCGCCTTTTCAGCCACAACCCGTTCCATAGGGAAAACAGTCAAGCTGTCATTGTTGAGGAGGATGTCGCGGTACCTCTCGACAAGGTCCGGCCGCTTTTCCTTAAGCGGTTTGACTATGACTTCCATGAGCGTGAGATAGGATGCTATGCCATATAGGCCGCGTTCTGCAATTCGCTTAAATAGCGCGTTTACCGAAGGTAGATACCTGGGATTTTCTTCGAGAAAATAGATTAGCACAGCGGAATCGAGGAAAACCCGCGATCCTGTTCGCAGAGTGTCACTCAGCATCCCACTCCTTTCGCAGCTCATTAATATATGTTTGTGCCTCTACTCCCCGCCAAATCTCTTTGCCGAGTCCGCGTAATTCCAAGATGCTGTAGCGACGGGGTTGTTTTGAAAGGGGGAGGATGACGGATGTGGACGGGTGTTCTCTCCCCTCTCCTTGAAGGAGCCGTTTGACGTGGCTGACGGCCCGCTCTGAAGTTGTGCTGAGATAAGAATCGTCAGGTCTTTGCAATGCCAATGCGTTCATGGCTTGTCCTCTGGCTCAAACAGTGTTCTAAGCTTCTCTGTTATGCTACTTTCGAACGCGTTTTCTATATTCTTATGCCCGTCTTGCAGGTGGCTCGTAATATCTTGCAAGGAAAATGGCTCTGATGGCGCAAAGATATCATAAACATCCAGCAAAAATGCGGATTCTCCGACTTTTTCCGGTGGTGTGGTGGCGAAGGTTACCAGTACCGTGTGATTAGCCATTTGGCTAGGAATTTCCAGCCGGATCATGAATGGTCCGTGCGCATCACCTAGAGTTTCTGGTAAACGTGGGTAAAGAGTGAAATAGTCTTCCATGAGTATCCGGGATTCAGGAATGGCTACTTGATTAATGTAGCGAATTCCCAAGCGCGTGATTCCGTTGGGCTGAGCCAGTTCACTGTAAGTATTCAAAGCCTGATAAACAATCGGTTCCCATTCTTCGAAATGTGGATAGGGGCGCAATTGATTGACTACCAGCAAGTCACGGGCGAGCTGTATCATGCGGTCGCCCTGTTCTGTCATCATCTGTAAACGGGGCGCGAGCCGCCGTACCCCTGCCGCCGCTTCGCCTGTCAGACCGAAATTGAACTCCGCCTCGTGAATCTCTTGCTGGCGTTTGGCTGGAAAGCGATCTTTCATGCGGTCATAGAATTGGCCAGGTATCGCATCATCCCATGCCGAGTTTACGAAATAAACCTCGCATAAGGCTTCAATTACCGGCGGTTTCTTGTATCTTCGGTCATTTCGCATGGTTTTCTCCCTGGCTGGATTGTAGACTTCTTTGTCATTTAAGAGAAGCCTGTGGAACTCGGGAGCTTGGATACGGATGCAACACATCCATCGGCACGCTATGCCCCGCGTTCTGCACGATGCGCGCGTGGCAGCGGCGGAATTCGCGGGCGTTGGGCAGGCCGCAGGCGTGGGCGAGTTTGTCGATCTCGATGTTTATCCAGCGTGCGTAATTGGCCACGCGCGTGGCTTTGTCCTCCACCACCAGACCGCGTTGCAGCTTGGGGTTGTGGGTGGTGATGCCGGTGGGGCAGGTGTTCTGGTGGCATTGCAGCGACTGGATGCAGCCTAGCGCGAACATGAAGCCGCGCGCCGTCACGGTGAAATCCGCGCCCAGGCACAGCGCCCAGGCGACACGTGCCGAGGTGACGAGTTTGCCCGAGGCGATGATTCTAACGCGGTCGCGCAGGCCGCTTTGGATCAGTGTGTCGACCAGCATCGGCAGCGCCTCGTTGAGTGGTAGGCCGACGTGATCGGCCAGTACCTGCGGCGCCGCGCCCGAGCCGCCGTCGCCGCCATCGAGGGTGATGAAATCCGGGGCGCTGTCCGCCCCACGGCGCAGGATGGCTTCGCACAGGCTGACGATGGCGGCTTCCGAGCCGAGCACGGTCTTGATGCCTGTGGGCAGTCCGGTCACGTCGCGCACGCGGGCGATCATGTCCAGCAGATCGTCGTCGTTGGCGATGTCGCGGTGACGGTTGGGGCTGTCGGAGGGCTGCCCCATCGGAATGCCGCGGATGTGGGCGATTTCTTCGGTGACCTTGACAGCGGGCAGCACCCCGCCGCGCCCCGGTTTGGCGCCTTGGGCCAGCTTGATCTCGAAGGCGCGCACATGTTGTGCGACCTCGCGCAGGCGGGTGTCGTCCAGATTGCCTTCATGATCGCGCACGCCGTATTTGGCGGTGCCGATCTGGAAGATCAGGTCGCAGCCGCCTTCCAGGTGATAAGGGGCAAGCCCGCCTTCGCCGGTGTTCATCCATACCCCGGCCTCGCGCGCCCCGCGCGACAGGGCGCGTACCGCCGGGGCCGACACCGCGCCATAGCTCATGCCGGAGATGTTGGCGATCTTCGCGGCAACGAAAGGTTTGTTTGTTTGCGGGCCGATCGTCAGTGGCGGGGCGGGCTGGCGCTCTTCTTCGAGGACGGCGTAAGGGGCGTTGACGAAGATCAGCGAGCCGGGCTCGCGCAGGTCGTTGGTCGAGCCGAAGCCGACGATGCCGCCGAGGTTTTTCGAGGTGCGGTAGACCCAGGCGCGGGTGGCGCGGTTGAAGGGCAGTTCCTGGCGGTCGTGGGCGAAGAAATACTGGCGGAAATATTCGCCCTGCCGTTCCAGAAAATAGCGCATCCGGCCGAGCACCGGGAAATTGCGCCGCACCGCGTGTTCCTTCTGGAAGATGTCCTGAATGAACATCAGGAACAGCGCCAGCATGACGATGCCCGCCATCCAGCCCATGACGACGATGAGCCAGTTCATCATGTTGGCCGCGCTCATCCCAGATTTCCCATTAGTGCTCTACTGCGGACGATCAATACGCTGAATCTGCGCGAGAAAATGACAAAATCTGTCCTCACCGTAGCACCTGGCTACGGCTGCGGAATATTTTGTCATTTTCTCACCCATCTTCAACGTCTTGCCCGCCCTCGCTACGACCGCTAATGGAAAATCTGGGCTCATAGAGGGTATCTCCATCGGGTTTCCTCCAAGGATAGCGGCACGAGAGCGGTGGTTTTTCAGTGCGGGGCGAGGAATCTACTCCCACATCGCGCACATGCCGCGCAGCACCATGTCGGTGAGGCTGATGATGCCGATCACCTGGCCGTTTTCCACCACCGGCCCGCGTGACAGGTGAAAACGCTCGAACAACCGCGCGCAATAACGAATGTCCATATCGGGATGGACGGTGACCACGGGCTTGGACATGACTTCATAGATGTTGACGCGCTCCGGGGCGCGGTCCCTGGCCAGCACCTGGCGCGAAATGTCGGAGAGCAGCACCATGCCATACTCGTCATCCGCGTGGCGCTTGGCGACGATCAATGCCTTGGTTTCGACATATTTCATCTTGAGTATCGCGTCCTTGACCGTCGTCATGCCATCCACCATATCGAATTCGTGCTTCATGACATCGCGCACGCGGATCAGTTTGCGTTCACTCATATTTCCTCCTCCACGACTTCACTCAATTTGCGCACCTGATGCGATACGCCCACCGCATCCTCCACATCGATCTGAAAGGCGATGCCGGCGCCGGGGCGGCTATCGAATTCGCCTACCTGGGCGATCTTTTCGAGGATCTTGCGGCTCAGGTGTTCTTCCACCAGAAACAGTACCATGTCGCGTTGTGTTTCCAGCGTCAGCCCGAGAAACGTCCTGGTTTTTTCCAGTCCCTCGCCGCGGGCATGGCTGATCACCGTCGCGCCGGTCGCCCCCGCCTGGCGCGCGGCGTCCATGACCCGCTCGGTCTTGTTATCCTCTACAAAGGCGATCAGTAGTTTGAAGTGCATATATAGCCTCCTTAAGTCATGTCAGCCTTCTTTCAAGGAGAAGGGTTGTGGTTTTGCCTGTCCGCTTTACGCTTCGTCAGCCAATGGCTCAACTGGGCATAACCCATCACCGTGATCAGCGGACACAGCACCGTCAGCGCGATCAAGCCGAAACCATCGAACAGCGGGTTGCGCCCCGGCACGGCGCTTGCCAGTCCCAGCCCTAGCGCCGCGACCAGCGGCACGGTCACGGTCGATGTGGTCACGCCGCCCGAATCGTAGGCGAGCGGGATGATAGTGCGCGGGGCGAAGGCGGTCTGGATGATAACGAGGGTATACCCGGCAACGATGAAATAGTGCAGTGGAATGCCCGTGACAATGCGCAGCACGCCGAGGGTGATGCCGGTGGCGGCGCCTATCGCCACCGCCACGCGCAGGCCCCGCACGCCGATCGCGCCGCCCGACACCTGGTGCGCCTTCATCGCCACCGCAAGCACGGCGGGTTCGGCCAGCGAACAGGAAAAGCCGATCGCCGCGGCAAACAAGTAGACCCAGCGGTAATCCCACCAATGCGCACCGCGAGCGGTGCTCGAAGCGCCATAGAGGAAGGCAGGATCGGTCAACTGCTGCGCCATCAGCTTGCCGAGCGGAAACAGCGCCTGTCCCAGCCCCTCCAGGAATAACGCCAGCCCCACCAGCACATAGGCAAAGCCGATCAGCACCTTTTTCAGATTCGGGATGGAACGGCGTATCACCAGCCATTGAAAACCGAACAGGATCGCCGCGATCGGCAGCACGTCCCGAACGGTATTGATGATGGCGGTCACGAGGTGCGATAGGGGTTCCATGTCAGATCAGCATCCCATAAATCATGACAAAGATCATCGGCGTCAGCGAGGCGAAGGCGATCAGGCCGAAACCGTCCACCAGAGGATTGCGCCCCTTGATGCTGGATGCCAGCCCCACGCCCAGCGCCGTCACCAGCGGTACGGTGATGGTGGACGTGGTCACCCCGCCCGAGTCATAGGCGATGCCGATGATCTGCGGCGGCGCGAACAGCGTCATCACCATCACCCCCAGGTAGCCGCCGATGATCAGATACTGCACCGGCCAGCCCTTGATGATGCGGAACACCCCCAGCACCAGCGCCACCCCCACCGCCAGGGCCACCGTGATGCGCAGCCCCAGGGCATACGTGGCGCGCGCTTCATCGCCGGCGGCGATCGCTCCCCCTTCCGCCGCGACCCGCGCCGCCTCGCTCGCCACCGCGATCAACGCCGGTTCCGCCACCGTGGTGCCAAAGCCCAGCGCGAAGGCGAACACCAGCAGCCAGGCCAGACTGCCCTTGCGCGCAAAGGCATAGGCCATCGCCTCGCCGATGGGGAACAGCCCCATCTCCAGCCCGCGCACGAACAGCGTCAGTCCCAGCACCACGAGCGCCGCTCCCGCTAGCAGCGCGCCGAGATTGGGGATGGGCTGTTGCAGCACGGCAAGCTGGAAAAAGGCGATCACCAGCACGATCGGCGCCAGATCGCGCAGGCTGTTCAATAGTGAGCGGTAAAATATAATGATTTGGTTTTTCAATGTCTTGGTCTTTTCCTGGACATCTGAGGCAAGTCCTTTTTCTTTCCGCTATTTTTTGGAATTGTACGCAATTCCAGGCGACCCTGGCGATTTGGTTCGAATCGACTCAACGCGGGAAAGATAGTGCATTTTTCCGTAAAAATTTGTCAAATAATCAGGCATTCCTTTCATGATTACGAAAACCTGTTTTCGGACGTGCGTTTTTTCGCTACGATCAGCAAAAAAGGCCACCTTGGAGTAAAGCCTTGGTCTGCCGCGCCCGATATATCCTGTAGAAGCTCCGGCGAAAACGGCTGATGCTTCAATTTGTCGCCCTTGCAAATATCGAAAATTACAGGGATGATTAACGATTATTGTTATCGTTTAGGGACTTGTTCAAGAGCGTCGTGAGGCACGGACGGCCATGTGGCGCTTGAACAGGTTTCTGGGCATCTCCCGAGGGGGGTGGGAAGACAACGGCTTCCGGGCCGCTTGCGTGCGCGAGAAATCAAGTTTATGCCAAAAAATATAATACGTTCAGGTTTTCAGCCATTCCGTCTTTGGGGCGACGGTTCTGTCTTGCGTGCTCTATTGGTTGTGCTCGCTCTTCTGTTGGGGTCTGCCCAAGGGGTGGCGGCAACCACTTTCCTCCGGGTGGACGATCCTCGCGACGATGTTGATCTCAATCCCGGCGATGGCCAATGCGTGGCGGCAAGCGGTAATTTCTGCACTTTGCGCGCCGCGATCCAGGAAGCCAATGCTCTTATCACCACCAAGGGCGTCACTGACATCGTCATTAACTTCAGCGCGCCCAACACTTATACATTCACCCGCTCGGGAATCGATGATAACGCCGCCAATGGCGATCTCGACATTCTTGGCACCTGCCCGGGCGCCGATTTGAACGTGCCATGCTTGACCATTACAGGCTTTGGCAAAGGGGCGACGGTTATCGATGCCGCCGGCATCGACCGGGTTTTTCATTTCGTTGGCAAAAACACGGTCAAGATTACTGGCGTCACCATTCGAGGAGGATATGTCAAAGATAATGGCAACGGCGGTGGCATCAGGAATTCCAGCGGCTGGGTAACACTCGACAACTGCGAAGTCATCAATAACACTGTAGAGAGCACAACGTCCAGCAGGTACAGTGGTGGTGGCATTTACAGCGCCAGGAACACCCGCATGGAGATACGAAACTCTCTCATCGCCAATAACCGGCTCATCAACCTTTCCCAGCTCGTAGTTTCCCCGAATAACTCCCTGGAATTCACCGGTGGCGGCGGTATCTTCAATAGCGGGCATATCACAATCAGCAAAACAGTGATCAAATCCAACCAAGGTTTGCCCTTCGGCGCCGGCATCGCCAATGAAAGCGGTTTTGACCAGAACAGTGGCAGACTGACGATTACCGACAGTATTTTGCTGAACAACGCAAATACCAATGACGTCTCTGATCCCCTGGAGGGTCCTTCCGCCCGTGGCGGGGGATTGAGCAATCACGGCGGGGTGGTCAGGATCGAGCGCAGCATTATCCAGGGCAATAGCGCTGGTGTCGGAGGGGGGATATTCAACACCAATTTCGCGAGCAGCCAGGGCAGCGTCACGGGATTGTTGCGGATGCTGTCCAGCGTCGTCGATGGCAATACCGGTAATGGTATTGTCAACAGAGGCGGTTCGATGGAGATTCTTTACAGCACCATCAGCGGCAACAAGGCCGAATCTTCCGGTGTCGGCGCATCTGGAGGCGGCATCCAGAACTATGGCCCTGCCGGCCTCGTCGTTGAGAATAGCACCATCACCGGCAATACGGCTTTGCAGAGCGGCGGCGGTATCAGCAACGACCGGTCGGCGACGCTGACCAATGTCACCATCGTCAGAAACAAGATTTCCGGAAGCAGTGTCGTTGGCAGGGAAATCTTCATTCGCACCCAAAGCGATATCGGAGACGAAACCCTGCTCCAGAATACGATCATCGGTGATGTGGTGGGTGATCCGAACAACTGCGGCAGCGGTAATGATACGACCGCGGTTCCCAATACCAACGGCCTCATTACTTCCAGGGGCCATAATCTGGACAGCGGAGTCAGTTGCGGCCTCAACGGTCCTGGCGATATTACTGGGCAAGATCCGAAGCTCGGTCCACTTGACGACAACACGACGAAACTTCCCGACGGCACGCCGGCGGGCAGTGTCAACACGCGATTGCCTGTCAGCCTCGACAATGCCTATGGCAACTATCCCAAGACCCTCCTTCCGCAGGCCGGTAGCCAGGCTATCGATGGCGCACTGGACAGTTGCCCCTCCAGCAAGCTGGATCAACGCCAGTTTGGCCGCCCCGGAGGCAACGGCTGTGACATCGGTGCGCTGGAGGCCGACGCCGGCAAGGATCAAATCACCCCCGCCACGACGGATCTTGAGGTGGTCAAGACTACCGATGCGCCTCAGAGCAGAATCGGGTTGAATACAAATTTCGGTTATACCCTTGTCGTCACCAATCACGGAATCACCGATGCGGCGGGCGTGACCTTGACCGATCAACTACCGGCGGGAGTGAGCCTCGTTCTTTCGCCGGCGATCGATAACAGCAGCCCGCCAGGAGGGGGATGCAGTTTCTCGAGCACAACCAACCGGGTTGTTTGCACCTTCCCTTCTCTGCCGGCCGGGCAAAGCCTCAAGGTCTATCTTACCGTCAGGGCTACCGATCAGGCGCTGGTCGATAAAACGGTTGAGAACAGGGCCTTTGTCACCGTGAGCGCACCGACGGATTATCTTCCCGGCAACAACGGTTCGCTCGATGCCTGTGTTCGTGGGGCGTGTGTGGTGGTCGAGGTGAAGGCCGACACTGTCATCAACACCCCGCCCGGCGGCGGAGGCGGGGCATTCGGGCCGTTGGCGCTGCTCGGTTTGCCTGCGGTATTGCTGCTGCGCCGCCGCTCGGCGTAGGGCGGGCTACACAGCGCCATGGGCAAAAAGGCGGGCGATGCCCGCCCTACGCCTTTGTCAATCTCGCCGCCGTTTCGGCCAGCCGTTTGCCCAGCGCCCGGCACAGCCGCTTTTCCTCTTCGCTCAATGGCCGTTTGCTGTCCAGTCCCGCCACATGGCTGGCGCCATAGGGCGTGCCGCCGCTGGTGGTGTTGAGCAGGTCGACTTCCGAGTAAGGCAGACCCATCACGATCATGCCATGATGCAGCAGCGGCAGCATCATCGACAGCAAGGTGCTCTCCTGTCCGCCGTGCAGGGTGGAAGTGGAGGTGAACAGCGCCGCCGGTTTGCCGATCAGCGCGCCGGACAGCCACAGCGGGCTGGTGCCGTCGAGAAAATACTTGAGCGAAGCCGCCATGTTACCGAAACGGGTGGGGCTGCCCAGCGCCAGGCCGGCGCAGTCGCGCAGGTCGTCCAGTGTGGCATAGGGCGCGCCTGTTCCGGGGATGGTGTCTTCGACCGCCTCGCACACCGCCGATACCTCGGGGACGGTGCGCAGCCTCGCCTCCATGCCCGGCACTTCCTCCGCGCCGCGCGCGATCATCTGGGCCATCTGCATCACCGCGCCGTGGCGGCTATAGTAAAGGACGAGTATGTAGGGCATGGCCGATTTCTCTGGATTGTCGAAGATTCCACAGCCTAAGGCATAAACCCTGCGGCGTAAATCCCGCAGTGTGTGAGATTCAAGATCGGGTTGACACCTCGGGGAAACGGGTGATAGTTTGCGGTGGATGGGCTTATTACCACTATAAAAAAAGCCCAAGGCGGGTTTTCAACACAGGCGATTCATGTAATGAGTGTTGTTCTGTCTTTCAGGCGGTTTGCCTGGTGCTTGGTGGCGGGGGGTATGGTTGTGGCTGGCGGGTGTGCTTCGGTACCGCCAACCCAGGAGATGAGCGATGCGCGCCAGGCGTTGGATGCGGCCCGTGAGGCCGATGCCAGCCGCTATGCGCCGCGTGCCATGAAGGGTGCCAACCAATTACTGTCTCAGGCCGAGCAAAAGCTCGAAGCCGGCGCTTTCAAGCAAGCGCAGGAAAGCGCGCTTGCCGCCAAGCAGGAGGCGAGCAGGGCGCGCGCCATGGCGGCGGCGCTGGGTGCCGCCAAGACCGCATTGCGCGAAGCGGCCGCCGACGGCGCCCTGTCGGCTGAGGCGCAAACGCTGCTTCAGCAGGCCGAGGTGGCGGCCAGTGCCGATGATGAAAAAAGCACGGTCCGGCTGGCCGGCGAAGCAAAGCAGCGCGCCGAGCAAGATGCCAACAACGCCTGGCTCGCCAAGGCCAAGGCATCGCTCGACGAGGCGAACACTTTCCCGGTCATAACCCCGGATCAGCGCGCCATCCTGGAGCTTGCCGAGGCGGCGCATCGCAAGGGCGAAGGGAAAAAGGCTCATCTGTTGAGCGACAAGCTGGTGGGCGAGCTGCGTATGGCCCGGCAGGCCGCACAACCTGCTCCGTCTGAACCTGCGTCTCCGCCGGTGGTGGAAGCGGTTGAGGCGGTGGAAGAATCTCCCGCGTTATTGTCCAGTTACACCGTCGAGCGGGGCGACAGCCTGTGGAAGATTGCCGCCCGGCAGGAGGTTTACGGCGATGCTCGTAAATGGCGGCTGATTTACAAGGCGAACAAAAAGAGTATCAAGCGCGCCAGCCTGATCCGGCCTGGGCAAGTGCTTGTGCTGAAGAGGGATGGCTAGGATTGGCGCGGGTGCCATGAAACACGACAAAAAGAAAATTGAAAGCATCTTCGAAGGGCTGTTATGGAATAGCCGTCTGATCGTGCTGGCGGCGGTGGTCACCAGTCTGGCGGCCAGTCTGGCGATGTTCTATATAGCCACGGTCGATGCTTATTACATGATTATCCATCTCGGGGAATATGTCTCTCCCGAATTGGCCGGCGAGGCGCGCAGCGCCCTGCGTAGCAGCACCATCGCTCATGTGGTGGAGATCGTCGATGGCTATCTGCTGGCGACGGTGCTGCTGATCTTCTCGCTGGGCTTGTACGAGTTGTTCATCAGCGCCATAGATCAGGCCGAGGCGTCCGAGGCGAAGTCCAATGTGCTGGTGATACATAGCCTTGACGACCTGAAAGGACGGCTGGCCAAGGTGATTCTGATGATTTTGATCGTGAAATACTTCGAGCACGCCATCGCCATGAAATTCGAAAGCCCCGCCGATCTGCTCTACCTGGCGGGCGGTATCACCTTGATCGGTCTGGCGCTTTATCTGACGCATACCGATGTCCACCCGCCTGGGCTTGGCAAGCCAGAGCACAAGCCGGAGTCGCACTCATAAATAATAAGGGCACCTCTATAAATTAGCTAAAGCCGCGATGGCGGCGTTTTTTTCGCCCCTTTTCGCCTTGTCCTCGCGCCTTGATCGAATTTATAGAAGTACCCATATAGGGTGCCGTAACGCCCGTTTTTTCGGGCAGTTTGCCATTTTTCCGATTGACAGGCCCTCTGCCCGCCGGTAATGTTTAAAGTTTTGAACACGTTGGCTGTTTTTGCGCCGCGCTCACAGATGCCAAAGTTATCCGGATCAACTGCTTGAACAACGAATTTTCCAGAATCAAACGCCTACCTCCCTATGTCTTCAACATCGTTGGCGAGTTGAAGGCCAAGGCGCGCGCGCGGGGGGAGGACATCATCGACTTCGGCATGGGTAATCCCGATCAGCCCACGCCCAAGCATATCGTCGACAAGCTGGTCGAGGCCGCGCAGCGCGGCGATACCCACCGCTATTCAGTGTCAAAGGGCATTCCGCGCCTGCGCAGGGCGATCTGCACCTGGTATCAGCGCCGTTTCGGCGTTGATCTGAACCCGGACAGCGAAGCCATCGTCACCATCGGTTCCAAGGAGGGGTTGGCGCATTTGGCCTTCGCCACCATGGGGCCGGGCGATGTAGTGATGGTGCCCAATCCGGCCTATCCCATTCATCCCTATGGCTTCGTCATCGCCGGGGCGGACATCCGCCATGTGCCGCTGGTGGCGGGCGGGGATTTCTTCGCCGAGCTGGAAAAAGCGATCAAGGACTGCTGGCCGCGCCCCAAGATGCTGGTGCTGAACTTCCCCGGCAACCCCACCACCCAGTGCGTGGATCTGGCGTTTTTCGAGAAAGTCATCGCCATCGCCCGTGAGAACAACATCTGGGTGGTGCACGATCTCGCCTATGTCGACATCGTCTTCGACGGCTACGTCGCGCCCTCCATCATGCAGGTGCCGGGCGCGAAGGACGTGGCGGTGGAGTTTTTCACCCTGTCCAAGAGTTACAACATGCCGGGCTGGCGCGTCGGCTTCATGGTCGGCAATCCCACGCTGGTGGCGGCGCTGGCGCGCATGAAATCCTATCTCGATTACGGCACGTTCACCCCCATCCAGGTGGCGGCGATCACCGCCCTGGAAGGGCCGCAGGACTGCCTCAAGGAAATCGCCGAGACCTACCGCCGCCGCCGCGATGTGCTGTGCAGTGGACTGAATGCGCTGGGCTGGCCCGTCGAGCCGCCTAAGGCGACGATGTTCGTCTGGGCGCCGATTCCCGAGCAATACCGTCACCTCGGGTCGCTGGAGTTTTCCAAGAAACTGCTGGAAGAAGCCAAGGTCGCGGTGGCGCCGGGCATCGGTTTTGGCGAATACGGCGACGACCACGTGCGCTTCGGTCTGATCGAAAATGAGCATCGTACCCGCCAGGCGATACGCGGCATACGCGATATGTTCAAAAAAGATGGGATAGTCATGCGGGGAACGGGAACATGAATCCGGTAAAGGTTGGCCTGCTGGGACTGGGCACGGTCGGCGGCGGCACGGTCAAAGTGCTGACGCGCAATGCTCAGGAGATCATGCGCCGCGCCGGACGCGGCATCGAGATCGTCCACGCCAGCGCGCGCGATCTGGGCAAACCGCGCATCTGCGATACCACGGGGATCACGCTCACCCAGGATCCGTTCGAGGTGGTGAACAATCCCGAACTTCAGGTGATCGTCGAGCTGATCGGCGGCACGGATCAGGCGCGCGAACTGGTGCTGCGCGCCATCGCCAACGGCAAGCATGTGGTGACCGCCAACAAGGCGCTGATCGCCAGGCACGGCAACGAAATCTTTGCCGCCGCCCGCGCCAAGGGCGTGATGGTGGCCTTCGAGGCCGCCGTCGCCGGCGGCATCCCGGTGATCAAGGCGATCCGCGAGGGGCTGGCTGGCAACCGCATTGAGTGGCTGGCCGGCATCATCAACGGCACCAGCAACTTCATCCTCACCGAGATGCGCGACAAGGGCCGCGATTTCGCCGATGTGCTGGCCGAGGCGCAACGCCTGGGCTACGCCGAGGCCGATCCGACTTTCGACGTGGAAGGCATCGACGCGGCGCACAAACTCACCATCCTGGCCTCCATCGCCTTCGGCATTCCCTTGCAGTTCGACAAGGCCTATACCGAGGGCATCAGCCGCATCACCCGTCAGGATGTCGGTTACGCCGAAGAACTGGGCTACCGCATCAAGCATCTGGGCATCGCGCGCCGCACCGCGGAAGGCATCGAACTGCGCGTCCACCCCACGCTGATTCCCCATCGCCGCCTGATCGCCAATGTCGACGGCGTAATGAACGCCGTGCTGGTGAAGGGCGACGCCGTCGGACCCACGCTGTTCTACGGCGCAGGCGCGGGCGCCGAACCCACCGCTTCGGCGGTGGTGGCCGACCTGGTGGACGTGGTGCGCACCCTTACCGCCGACCCGGAAAACCGGGTGCCGCACCTGGCATTCCAGGCCGATGCCTTGTCCGACCTGCCGATTCTGCCCATGGAAAAGGTGGAAACCGCCTATTACCTGCGCCTGCAAGCCCAGGACCGCCCCGGCGTGCTGGCCGACGTGACGCGCATCCTCGCCGAGCAGGGCATCAGCATCGAAGCCATCCTGCAAAAGGCCCCCGTCAACGGCGGCGACGGCTCGGTGCCCGTGGTGATCCTCACCCACCGCATCCGCGAGCAACAGATGAACGAAGCCATCCGCCGCATCGAAGCACTGGGCACGATCGCCGCGCCGGTGATGCGGATGCGGTTGGAGCATCTGGCCAAGTGATGTTTCAACGTAAAGGTGCGGATTCGTAGGGTGCGTCTCACGCACCGTCCGTGTGGTGCGTGAGACGCACCCTACGCCTGAGGTTTCAATCATGCGCTATGCCATTGTGATCGAAAAAACCGAAAGCAACTACTCGGCTTATGTTCCTGATTTGCCGGGCTGTGTGGCTACGGGGGCAACCGTGGAGGAAGTCGAGGGCGCCATTCGTGAGGCCATTGAATTCCATTTGTCCGGCTTGCGTGAGGATGGTCTTGCTATCCCGCCGCCCTCCAGTCATGTTGAATACATCGAGGTGGCCGCCTGACTGGGATAATTCAAATAGGCGAAAATTTCGGTGTTTGTGGGAAATTTGGTAAAGTGTGAGAATTGCTGATGGGCAGCGACGTGCCCGGCAGTCGAGTTGCTCAGGAGTGCCGGGCACGTTCTGCTCGTGGTGCTACTGTTTTAACAGCACGAGTATGACCAGCGCCAGCGCCAATCCCGTTACAGTTAAAGCTAATAGTACGATGATATTATGCATCGTAATAGCTCCTTATATTGTGATGCGTGCGCGGCGATAATGGGCACTAAAGACTGCTTTCCAGGACGCGCACGCAAAGCCCCCGTAAGGCAGAAAAATTGGAAGTTAAATATCTTGAAGCGCGAAGCGGCATTGTCTTTCAAAGATACCGCTACGACGCGAGTTGAAAGTGCGCATGAGGAAAATACCGCAAGCGCGTCTTAAGCCGGTTAACCGGCAATGTTGATAAGGTCTGCTCTCGTCTAACGAGGGTAGGCCATGCCTGATAAGGCAAGCTGTCGCAAGCGCGCAAGCAGAAGTGATGCCGCAGGCGCGATCTTAAGGCCGGTTAAATTCGGCCGAGGTTAAAAGTCTGTCTCGTCCAATCAGGGAGCGCAGACCAAGCCCGCTACCACGTAGGGTATGCCTCTCCATGCCAGGGCACGATGCGGGCGACACGCTGTGATGTCGCATGTATAGAGGCATGGTTGATTATGTATAGTATGTGAAGTGAAAAGTCAAGGGGTCGCATACGATTCAAGTCTATGAATACACGAGGCCTGCTACCTGATGTTTTTAAAGAGGATATGAAATGCCATTCCGCCCCCGCTACACCGGCCTGATCGACAAATACCGCGATCGCCTGCCCGTCCACGACGACACGCGCATCATCAGTCTTGGCGAGGGTAATACCCCGCTGATCCGCCTCAACAACATTCCGCGCCTGCTCGGCAAGGAGGTGGATATTTACGTCAAATTCGAGGGTCTCAACCCCACCGGCTCGTTCAAGGACCGTGGCATGACGATGGCGGTGACCAAGGCGGTGGAGGAGGGCAGCCGCGCCATCATCTGCGCTTCCACTGGCAACACATCGGCGGCGGCGGCGGCCTATGCCTCGCGTGCCGGGATCACTTCGTTCGTGCTCATCCCCGACGGCAAGATCGCGCTGGGCAAGCTCGCCCAGGCGATGATCCATGGCGCCTGTGTGATCCAGATCAAGGGCAATTTCGATGCCGGGATGCAACTGGTCAAGGATGTGGCGCAAGAGGCGCCGGTCACCATCGTCAACTCCATCAATCCCTACCGCTTGCAGGGCCAGAAGACCGCCGCCTTCGAGATCGTCGAGGAACTGGAATGCGCGCCGGACTTCCACTGCCTGCCGGTGGGCAACGCCGGCAACATCACTGCGCACTGGATGGGCTACAAGGAATATCAGGAGCACGGCATCGCCAATAATCGTCCGCGCATGGTTGGCTATCAGGCCGCCGGTTCCGCACCTTTCCTGCGTGGCCATCCGGTCGATAATCCCGAGACTATCGCCACCGCGATCCGCATCGGTCACCCGCAAAGCTGGGACAAGGCTTGGCAGGTGAAGGCGGAGTCGAACGGCTGGTTCGACGAATGCGCCGATGAGGATATCCTCGCCGCGCAGAAACTGCTCTCGCAGAAGGAGGGCGTGTTCTGCGAGCCCGCCTCGGCCACCTCGCTGGCGGGTGCGATGCGCGATATCAAATCGGGCAAGATCCCCGAGGGCAGCAAGGTGGTATGCACCCTCACCGGCCACGGCCTGAAGGATCCCGACATCGCCATCAAGCAGAGCAGCGCGCCGCTGATTACCGTCGAAGCGACGCTGGATTCGGTGAAGCGGGCGATACTTGAAAATATGGCGTGACGCTGAAATCACCGGTAGGGTGTGCCGTGCGCACCGCACAATACATGCAGCCATGACAGGTCAAACGAATCATGTTTAACAGCCTGACGGAACGTCTGAACGGTGTCCTCCAGCGCCTGCGCGGGCAGGGACGGCTGACCGAGGACAATATAAAGGAAACGCTGCGCGAGGTGCGCATGGCGCTGCTGGAGGCGGATGTCGCCCTGCCGGTGGTGCGCGAGTTCATCGAGCATGTGCGCGAACGCGCGGTCGGTCAGGACGTGTTGCAGAGCCTCACGCCCGGCCAGGCGCTGGTCAAGGTGGTGCACGACGAATTGCTTGCGGTGATGGGCGAGACCGTCGATCTCAACCTCAATGTGCCGCCGCCCGCGATCATCCTGATGGCCGGATTGCAGGGCTCCGGCAAGACCACCACCGTCGCCAAGCTGGCGCGTCATCTCAAGGAGCGGCGCAAGAAGAGCGTGCTGGTGGCGAGTTGCGACGTTTATCGTCCGGCGGCCATCGATCAGCTCGAAACGCTAGCCAAAGAGGTCGGCGTCACATTCTATCCCAGCGACCCATCGCAAAATCCGGTAAACATCGCCGAAGGCGCGGTGGCCGAGGCGCGGCGGCGTTTCATCGACGTGGTGATCGTCGACACCGCGGGCCGTTTGCACATCGACGAAGAAATGATGGACGAGATCAAGCGGTTGCACGCCACGCTCGTTCCCACCGAGACGCTGTTCGTCGTCGACAGCATGACGGGCCAGGATGCGATCAATACCGCCAAGGCTTTCAACGAGGCCCTGCCGTTGACCGGCGTCGTGCTCACCAAGGCCGACGGTGATGCGCGCGGCGGCGCGGCTTTGTCGATCCGGCATGTCACCGGCAAGCCCATCAAGTTCCTCGGCGTGGGCGAAAAGACCGCCGCGCTGGAGCCTTTTCATCCCGACCGCGTGGTGTCGCGCATTCTCGGCATGGGTGATGTGCTGAGCCTGGTGGAAGAAGTGGAGCGCACCATCGACCGCGGGCAGGCGGAAAAACTCGCCGGCAAGCTGAAAAAGGGCAAGGGTTTCGATCTGGAGGACTTTCGCGATCAGATGCAGCAAATGCGCAAGATGGGTGGTCTCACCAGTCTCATGGACAAGATGCCGGGCATGGCCAACGTGCCGCAGAAGGTCAAGGATCAGGTCAACGACAAGGAAATCATTCGCATGGAGGCGATCATCAGCTCCATGACGAATCAGGAGCGCCGCCACCCCGATGTCATCAAGGGTTCGCGCAAACGCCGCATCGCTGCCGGTTCCGGTGTCCAGGTGCAGGATGTCAACCGCCTGCTCAAACAGTTCGACCAGATGCAGCGCATGATGAAGCAGATGTCCAAGGGCGGCGGCCTGGCCAAAATGATGCGGGGGATGAAGGGGAGGTTGCCGTTTTGAGGTTGAAGCAATTCGCAGCGTTCTTTGCGTCCTCTGCGGTTCAATAGCTTTTTCAGGGAAAAGCAGTTTTGTGCGGCATGGCATAAACTGGTAAAATCAGTCGTTTTGTAATTACCGCGCGTAAAGCCGGTTTACCAGTCACCGAAGAATGTCCACTCTCGCACGCGAAACGGCACGCCGCCGTACTTTTGCCATCATTTCCCACCCTGACGCGGGTAAAACCACGCTCACCGAGAAGCTGCTGCTGTTCGGTGGCGCCATCCAGCTCGCCGGCACCGTGAAGGGCCGCAAGGCCGCGCGCCACGCCACCTCCGACTGGATGGAGCTGGAAAAGCAGCGCGGCATCTCGGTCACCTCGTCGGTGATGCAGTTTCCTTATCGCGATGCGATCATCAACCTGCTTGATACCCCAGGCCACGAAGACTTCTCCGAGGACACTTATCGCACGCTCACCGCGGTCGACTCCGCGCTGATGGTGATCGACAGCGCCAAGGGCGTGGAGGAGCGTACCATCAAGCTCATCGAGGTGTGCCGTCTGCGCGACACCCCCATCATCACCTTCATCAACAAGCTCGACCGCGAAGGCCGTCCGCCCATCGAATTGCTCGATGAGGTGGAAGAGGTGCTCAAGATCCGCTGCGCGCCCATCACCTGGCCGATCGGCATGGGCAAGGGCTTCAGGGGCGTGTTTGACCTCTATAACGATCGCGTGCACCTGTTCGGCGCCACGCATGGCGGCAAGATCAGGGAAGGCGAGGTGATCGAGGGGCTGGCTAATCCGCGCCTGGATGAGATGTTCGGAACCATGGTGGGCGAGTTGCGTGACGAAATCGAGCTGGTGCGCGGCGCGAGCCATCTCTTCGACAAGCAGGCCTTCCTCGAAGGCAAGCTGACGCCGGTGTTTTTCGGTTCGGCGATCAACAATTTTGGCGTCAAGGAGTTGCTCGACGCCTTCGTCGAATACGCGCCGCCGCCGCAGCCGCGCCAAACCACCACGCGCGCAGTCTCTCCGCTGGAAGAGAAATTCAGTGGCTTCGTTTTCAAGATCCAGGCCAATATGGACCCGCAGCACCGCGACCGCATCGCCTTCCTGCGCGTCTGTTCCGGGAGTTACAGCAAGGGCATGAAAGTGCGCCATGTGCGCATCGGCCGCGATGTGCAGATCGCCAACGCCATCACCTTCATGGCACAGGACCGCGAACAGGTGGAAGACGCCTATGCCGGCGACATCATCGGCCTGCACAACCACGGCACCATCCAGATCGGCGACACGTTTACCGTCGGCGAAGAACTCAAGTTCACCGGCATTCCGCACTTCGCCCCCGAACTCTTCCGCCGCGCCCGCCTGCGCGACCCCCTGCGCATGAAGGCCCTGCAGAAGGGCTTGCAGCAGTTGTGCGAGGAAGGCGCCACGCAATTGTTCCGGCCTCTCAACAGCAATGACCTGATTCTGGGCGCCGTCGGGGTGCTGCAATTCGATGTGGTGGCCTACCGTTTGAAGCATGAATACGGCGTGGAGTGCAGCTTCGAGAATGTCCAGGTCGCCACCGCGCGCTGGATCAGTTGCGCTGACGCGAAAAAACTCGACGAATTCCAAAACAAGGTTCGCGACAACCTCGCGCTGGATGGGGCGGGCGATCTAACCTACATCGCCCCTACCCGCGTCAACCTGGCGCTGACGATGGAGCGCTGGCCGGACATCGAGTTTCGCACGACGCGGGAGCATTGAGTTTTTGTGGTGGATGTAAGGCGGGTTAAGCGCTTCTTGGCGCCGTAACCCGCCAACCGTGCCGTCGGCGCTCATTGAAAAACAGGTTGTGTGCCGCGCACGCCTGGCGGGTTACGCAAAAAAACGCTAACCCGCCCTACATTTATGCTTGACTTGACAGCGTTGGGTAGGTGAGGAGAATGTGCGTGGTAAGTCTTTGGGTTTTATAACTCCCTCATCAGCGAATTATCGCCGTGTCTTGGTGCTGACGGCACGCTGTTTTTTCGTGCCCGTTGCCGTGGAGCCGGCTGAACTTGCCACCGGCTCCTTGATCTTGATTTCCGTCCACTTGCCGTCGATTTGACGGACCACCCCCGTGGCATTGCCGATGGTGTGGAGGTAAATGACGATGGCGCGGTATCTTATCCCCTCGAAGAACCATTCGCGCGCGGCGCGCACCACGCACAGGCCCGGATCTTCGGCGCATTGTTGCTCCACATCGATGGGGGCCGTCATCGCTCGTTCCATGGCGGCCTTGACCGCGGCGAGTTGTTTTTGATCCAGTTTGTAGTTGCCCAGCCATTCCGGCGAGTCCAGGTCGATCGCATTCGCGGAAGCCGCCACCGCCCCGCCGGGCAGGCCAGCCCAGGCAACCATCAAAAGAAACACGCCAAGCATCATTTTTTTCATACTCCCCTCCTCGAAAGTCGTTGTGATTGTGTCCGGCAAGGATAATATTCTTCTGGTTAAACAGGCAAGAGCTTATAGGCAAACGCATTTTGTAAATATACTTTACTTTAATGGTAAATATACTTTACTATTAAGGCGGAGGGAAAATCATGCCAAACGATATGAATCAGCACCCCACCGCCCGCCTGATGCTTCTTGCCTTCCGGAAATTCGAGAAGCAGTTGCTTGATGAATTGGGAAAAGTGGGGTTCCCGGATGTCACCTTGTCCGATCTCAATGTGCTGCGTCACCTGGACCCGGAGGGGTTACGCGCGACCATCCTCGCCGAACATGCCGGTTTGACCAAGCAAGCCGTTGGGCAGATCGCCAAGGGTCTTGAGAAGAAAGCTTATGTGCGAATCACGGCGGATGCGGAAGACGGGCGGGCCAAGTCGATTGTTTATACGAAAAGGGGGAGAGTGCTCATAGAGCGAGCGATTCATGTCGTGCGGGATATCGAGCGGCATTACGAGGTTGCGTTAGGCAAGCATGGCTATCAAGCGCTGAGAGCGAGTTTGCTAACCTTGCTGGCGAGCGGTGATGCGCCCTGACATGGGAGGATGACGATGAGAAAAGTCCATGAAGATGTGTGGGTTGTCGATCGCCCGTTCCGTTTGATGGGTCTTGGCCTGGGGGTGCGGATGACGGTCGTCAGGTTGAGTTCCGGCGGGTTGGTGCTGCATTCGCCGGTGGGGTACGAGGCGGGCTTGCAAGAATGGCTGGATTCGCTGGGCGAGGTATGCGCGATTATCGCCCCAAACTGCGAACACAATCTCTTTCTCGCCGAATGGATCCGCGCTTATCCGCGGGCGGTGTATTATCACCCGGCCGGAATGGTGCCGATAAAGGGATTTCCTGTGCAGGAAGAGATACTCGACGACGCGGTAGCGGAAGCGTGGCGCGGTGAGCTGGAGCAGCATGTGATGAGGGGACTGCCGCGCCTGAATGAGGTTGTCTTCTATCACAAGAAAAGCCGTGCCCTCATCGTCACCGATTTGGTGTTCAATATCACCCGTTCCGCGTCGTTGTTGGAAAAACTGCTGCTTCGACTGAATGGGGCGTATCACCATTTTGGGCCGACACGGCTGTTCAAAACGTTCTTCATGAAAGACAAGGCGGCGTTCGGGGCCTCGATCAAGCGCCTGTTGGAGTGGGATTTCGAGCGCATCATCTTGTCTCACGGGGAGATCGTCGAACAAGACGGCAAGGAAAAATTCCGCCGTGCGTTCGATTGGCTGTTGTGAGCGGGTGTTGCGCTATACCCGTCGCTTCTGCGCCCGCGCAATCATCTCCTTGGCGTGTGCCCGTGTCTGATCGGTGATTTCGACGCCGCCGAGCATGCGGGCGATTTCTTCCTGGCGGGTGTCTTTGGACAAGACCTGGATGCGGGTGGCGGTGCTGTTCTGTTTGGTCTGCTTGCTGACGTGCAGGTGATGGTGGCCGAGGGCGGCGACCTGGGGCAGGTGGGTGACGCACAGCACCTGGTGCGATTCGCCCAGGGTGCGCAGTTGCCGGCCGACGCTTTCCGCCACGCCGCCGCCGATGCCGGTGTCCACTTCATCGAAGATCAGCGTCGGGATGTGCTGGCTGCGCGCGGTGATGACCTGGATGGCGAGGCTGATGCGCGACAGTTCGCCGCCCGAGGCGACCTTGTTCAGCGGCTTCAGGGGTTGGCCTGGATTGGTGTTGACCAGGAACTCGGCGCGTTCCATGCCGGTGGGGGAGAAGCGTTCCTCGTCCAGCGGGTGCAGTGTGATTTCGAAGTGTGCGTGAGGCAGGCCCAGCGGCCGCATGGCGGCGGTGACGCGTTCGCTGAGTTCATGCGCGGCGCGGGCGCGGCGGGCGCCCAGTTCGCGCGCCTGTTCGCGATAGCGGCGGGCGAGGGCTTCAAGCTCGTTTTGCAGGGTCGCAAGCCGCTCGTCGCTGTGCTCGATCGCCGCCAGTTCCTCGCTCAAACGCGCCAGCAGGGCGGGCAGTTCGGCCGGGGGGATACGGTGTTTGCGCGCTGATTGGTGGATGGCGTCCAGCCGTTGCTCCACCCATTGCAGGCGCTCCGGGTCGAGATCCAGGCTTTCCCGGTAATGGCGCAGTTCGTTCGCGCCTTCGCCGATCTGGATCAGCGCGTTGTTCAACAGTTCGCAGGCGGCGGCCAGTCGGTTGTCGATGGCGCGCAACTGTTCGAGTTCGCCGAGGGTGCGATCCAGCACGGTGAGCGCCGCGCCCTCGTCGCTTTCGTAGAGGTTGTGCAGCGCCGTCTCGACGGTGTGTATCAGGCGTCCGGCGTTGGCCAGCCGGGCGTGTTCTTCATCGAGCAGGGTGAGTTCTCCCTCGCCCAGTTCCAGCGCCTCCAGCTCGCTGACCTGATAGCGCAGCAACTCCAGCCGCGCATCGCGGTCGTGCACCGCGCGGCGCAGTTCTTCGAGCTCCGCGCTCAGTTTTTTCCATTGCCGCCAGGTTTTTTCCACGCCGCAGACGTGCTCGCCGTGTCCGGCATAGTCATCCAGCAGGCGGAGCTGGATGTCGCTTTTGAGCAGAGACTGGTGTTCGTGCTGGCCATGGATGTCGATCAGCTTCTCGCCCAACGCTTGCAGCGATTGCAGGGGGACAGGACGGCCGTTGATGTAGCCCTTGGAACGTCCTTCGGCGGTGATGGAGCGGCGCAGCAGGCATTCGCCATCCGCATCCAGCTCATGTTCCGCCAGCCAGCGCTGGACATCCTCCATGCCCTCCGTATCGAATGCCGCGCTAATCTCGGCGCGTTCGCAGCCGTGGCGTACCACGCCGCTGTCGGCGCGATTGCCCAGCACCAGCCCCAGCGCGTCGACGAGGATGGACTTGCCGGCCCCGGTTTCGCCGGTCAGCACGGTCATGCCGGGGTTCAGGTCCAGTTCCAGATGGTCGACGATGGCGAAGTCGCGGATGGCGATGTGGGTCAGCATAAGTGTGAGATTTCTGCGGTAAAGGGGTTACAGCTTCTCGCCCCAGCGCAATTTGGCGCGCAAAATCTGGTAGTGATCGTGATCCGCCGGGTGGATGAGGCGGATGGGGCGTTCCTTCTTGCGGATATGGACATGGTCGCCTTCGCGCAGCCCGGTGCTGAGCTGTCCGTCGCCGGTGAGCTGGGCGCGGTCGTGGTTGCAGTCGGTGATGACGATGTCGATGTGGCTGTCGCCGCTGACGACGATGGGGCGGCTGCTCAGTGTGTGCGGGCAGATCGGCACCAGGGCGATGGCGTTGAGCGTCGGGTGCAGGATCGGCCCGCCGCCGGACAGCGCGTAGGCGGTGGAGCCGGTCGGCGTGGCGACGATCAGGCCGTCGGCGCGCTGGCTGTTGACGAACTGGCCGTCGATGTAAGTCTCGAACTCGATCATGCGCAGTATGTTCCACTTGTGGACCACCATGTCGTTGAAGGCGCAGGTTCCGCTGATGGTCTGGTCCGCGCGCTTGATCTCGCTGTGCAGCAGGCAGCGCTCTTCCAGCAGGTAATGGCCGCGCAGGATTTCCTCCATGCGCTCGATCATCCGGTCGGGGGAGATGTCGGCGAGGAAGCCCAGCCGGCCGAGGTTGATGCCGGCCAGCGGGATGCCGGTATTGGCCAGCGCGCGCGCGGCGTTGAGCAACGTGCCGTCGCCGCCGACGACAATCACCAGGTCGCACCGTTCACCGATGACCTGGCGGCTGGCGATTTCCAGGCGCGTGTCCGGGAAGGTTTTGGCGGTGTCCTCGTCCAGCAGCACATGCAGTCCGCGCGCCTGGAGGTGGGCGCGCAGGGCGTTCAATGTGTCATTGACGCTGGGATCGCCGTATTTGCCGATCAGGCCGATGGTTTTAAACACCGTTGGCATGCTGTTCATGGTTCCTTTTTCCTTTATCGGTAAAGTTACCATGCTGATCCGATTCTTGACAGTCCTGGAGGGAGTTGTTAGTGTTTTCTGGCACTCTTGTGGTTAGAGTGCTAAGAGATTTTTCCGCAGGCCGGTTGTGACGCAAGAAATCAGCGAACGCGCGTTGCGTTTATTGAAGACGTTGGTGGAATCCTATGTCCGTGAAGGGCAGCCGGTGGGATCGCGCATGCTTGCGCGCGATTCGGGGTTGGACCTGAGTCCGGCGACGATCCGCAACATCATGACCGATCTTGAGGACAGGGGGATCGTGGCGTCTCCCCACACCTCCGCCGGGCGGATTCCGACAACGAAGGGTTATCGCCTGTTCGTTGATGCCTTGCTGACCATGCGCCAGCCCGATCAGGCCGAGGTGATGCGCCTGAAAAGCCAATTCAGCCTGGGCGCCGATGTCGAACACCTGCTGGGATCGGCCTCGTCGATGCTGTCGGGTATTACCCGCATGGCGGGGGTGGTGATGGCGCCGCGTCGCGAGCTGACCGTGCTGCGCCAGATCGAGTTTCTGCCCTTGTCCGGCGACAATCGCGTGCTGGTGATCGTGGTCACCAATCAGTACCAGGTGCAAAACCGGATCATCAATACACCACGGCGTTATTCCGAGTCCGAGTTGCAGCAGGTGGCGAATTATCTGAACGCGGCCTTCGCCGGTAAGGATTTGCATGCCATCAGAAGCGTCCTGCTGTCGGAGATGGATGCCGCGCGGACCACCATGAATGACATGATGCAAACCGCGGTTACGATGGCTGAAAAGGTCTTTGCCGCCCCGGCGGACGAGGCCGGTTATGTCGTGGCCGGGCAGACCAATTTGATGGATTTTGCGGAGCTGTCGAGCGTCGAGAAGTTGCGGCAGTTGTTCGACGCCTTCAGCCAGAAGCGGGACATGCTGCATCTGCTGGACCAATGCCTGCGCGCCGAGACGGTGCAGGTGTTCATCGGCGCCGAGTCCGGCTACAAGGCCTTCGATGAATGCAGCATCGTCGCCGCGCCCTACGAGATCGACAGTCAGGCCGTGGGCGTCCTGGCCGTCGTCGGGCCGACCCGCATGGCCTATGACCGGGTGATCCCGCTGGTGGATGTCACGGCGAAATTGCTGGGCGCGGCCTTGAATCAGCGTCAATAGTCCTCATATACCCCATGCTTTCGAGCTAGAACATTCCGGTAATCAGGATTCGGAGAAGACAACAGTGAGCAACACGGAAAACCTTTCAGAAGAAGCGCAGCAGACCCCTCCAGAGGGCGCCCCTGCCGAACAAATTTCCTACGAACAACTGCTGCTGACCTTGCAGGATGCCCAGGCCAAGGCCGACGAGCACTGGAACCAGTTGCTGCGGACACGCGCCGAGATGGAAAATCTGCGCCGCCGTGCCGAGCGCGATGTGGAAAGCGCCCACAAATATGCGCTGGAAAAGTTCGTCGATGAGCTGTTGCCGGTCAGGGACAGTCTGGAGATGGGCTTGGCGACGGCGGGCGATGAGGCGACGGATATCACCAAGATCCGCGAAGGTCTTGAAATGACGGTGAAAATGATGCAATCCGCGATGGAAAGGATGGGCGTGAATGAAATAAACCCGCAAGGAGAAAAATTCAACCCCGAGCTGCATCAGGCAATGGTCGCGCAGGAAGCGGCGGACGCGGAGCCCAATACCGTGCTGGCCGTGTATCAGAAAGGCTACCTGCTCAACGGCCGGATGGTGCGTCCGGCCATGGTGGTGGTGTCCAAGGCCAAAGCTTGAACCCAGATTATCCATAGTGATCTACTGCGGACGAACAAAACATTGAATCTGCGCGAGCAAATGGCAAAATCTGTCCTCACCGTAGCGCATGGCTACGGCTGCGGAATATTTTGCCATTTGCTCACCCATCTTCAACGCCTTGTTCGCCCTCGCTACGACCGCTAATGGATAATCTGGGTTGAAATCGGGACTAAAAGCCCAATCTAAGCAGTCAAGCAGGGCAGATTTTCATCTGTCGAACCGAAATTCCAAAAAACAGTAAATTTATTGACGGAGAAAGAAATGGGAAAGATTATTGGTATCGATCTGGGCACCACCAATTCCTGCGTTGCCGTGATGGAAGGTGGCAAGGCTCGTGTGATCGAGAATGCCGAGGGCAACCGCACCACGCCTTCCATCGTTGCCTACACCGATGACGCCGAGATTCTGGTCGGCCAGGCCGCTAAGCGCCAGGCGGTGACCAATCCCGAGAACACGCTGTTCGCGGTCAAGCGCCTGATCGGACGCAAGTTCGCTGACGACGTGGTGCAGCGCGACATCAAGATGGTGCCGTACAAGATTACGGCCGCCGACAACGGCGACGCCTGGGTCGCGGCCAAGGGCAAGAAGATGGCGCCGCCGGAAGTCTCCGCGCGCGTGCTGATGAAAATGAAAAAGACCGCCGAGGATTATCTCGGCGAGCCGGTGACCGAAGCGGTGATCACCGTCCCCGCCTATTTTAACGACTCGCAGCGCCAGGCCACCAAGGATGCCGGACGCATCGCCGGACTGGAAGTCAAGCGCATCATCAACGAGCCCACCGCCGCGGCGCTGGCCTTCGGCATGGACAAGAAGCCGGGCGAGAGCAAGATCGCGGTATACGATCTGGGTGGCGGCACCTTCGATATCTCCATCATCGAAATCGCCGAGGTCGATGGCGAGCACCAGTTCGAGGTGCTGTCGACCAACGGAGACACTTTCCTTGGCGGCGAGGACTTCGATCTGCGCCTGATCGATTACCTGAGCGACGAATTCAAGAAGGACACCGGCATCGATCTGCACAACGATCCGCTGGCACTGCAACGCCTCAAGGAGGCCGCCGAGAAGGCCAAGATCGAACTGTCTTCGAGCCAGCAGACCGATGTGAACCTGCCCTACATCACGGCCGACGCCAAAGGCCCGAAGCACCTCAATATCAAGATGACGCGTACCAAACTGGAGTCGCTGGTTGAGGAGCTGGTCGAGCGTACCATCGCGCCGTGCCGCATCGCGCTGAAGGACGCCGGTTTGCAGGCTTCCGACATCGACGACGTGATCCTGGTCGGCGGTCAGACCCGCATGCCCAAGGTGCAGGAAAAGGTGAAGGCCTTCTTCGGCAAGGAGCCGCGCAAGGATGTCAATCCTGACGAGGCCGTCGCCATCGGCGCCGCCATCCAGGCCGGCGTGCTGGGCGGCGAGGTGAAGGATGTGTTGCTGCTCGACGTGACTCCGCTCAGCCTGGGCATCGAGACTCTGGGCGGCGTGATGACCAAGCTCATCGACAAGAACACCACCATCCCGACCAAGGCATCGCAGGTATTCTCCACCGCCGACGACAACCAGACCGCCGTCACTGTGCACGTATTGCAGGGTGAACGCGAAATGGCTTCCGCCAACAAGTCGCTGGGCCGTTTCGATCTGGCCGATATTCCGCCCGCGCCGCGCGGCATGCCGCAGGTCGAGGTGACCTTCGACATCGACGCCAACGGCATTTTGAACGTGTCCGCCAAGGACAAGGCCACCGGCAAGCAGCAGTCGATCATCATCAAGGCTTCTTCCGGCCTGTCCGAGGACGAGATCAAGCGTATGGTCAAGGATGCCGAAGCCCATGCCGAGGAAGACCGCAAGTTCCATGAATTGGTGCAGGCCCGCAACCAGGCCGACGGCCTGGTGCACAGCACCCTCAAGGCGTTGAAGGATCTGGAAGGCCAGGTTGAGGCGGACGAGAAGCAGCGCATCGAGGCCGCCGTCGAGGCCGTGAAAGAGGCTATCAAAAGCGACGACAAAGCCGCTATCGAAGCCAAGAGCCAGGCTTTGGCCGAGGTCGCCGGCAAGCTCGCCGAGCGCGCCTATGCCCAGGCGCAGGCGGCAAGCGCCGGGCAGGCCGAAGCGGCCAATCCTGGCGGTAAGAAGGATGATGTCGTCGACGCCGAGTTCGAAGAGGTCAAGGACGACAAGAAGTAAAGTCTGACTAATGTAGGTGCGCAGTGCGCACCAAGCCGGCTGCATAGGCGCTGGTGCGCGGCACACCCTAACATTGGCGATAGACGAGGGCACGGTAGCGTGCCCTCGTCGTTATTCCACAAACGAAAAGTTTCAAGAAATGGCAAAACGCGATTATTACGAAATATTGCAGGTAGCCCGCAATGCCAGCGAGGCCGATATCAAAAAGGCCTACCGACGTCTTGCCATGAAGTACCATCCCGACCGCAACCCGGACGACAAGGAAGCGGAGGAGAAATTCAAGGAGGTCAAGGAAGCCTACGAAGTGCTCACCGACGAGCGCAAGCGGGCCGCCTATGACCAATTCGGTCATGCCGGCGTCGATCCCGCCGCCGGCGGGGCGGGCGGCGCCGGGTTTGGCGGCGGCAATTTCAGCGATATCTTCGGTGACATCTTCGGAGATATCTTTGGCGGCGCGGCGGGCCGGGGAGGAAGCCGGGGAGGCGGTGTTTATCGCGGCGCGGACCTGCGCTACAACCTCGAGATCAGCCTCGAAGAAGCGGTGCACGGCACCACCGTCAAGATCCGCATTCCCACCCTGGTGTCATGCGAAGCGTGCGACGGCAGCGGCGCCAAGAAGGGCACCAGCGCCACCACCTGCACTACGTGCGGCGGACATGGTCAGGTGCGCATTCAGCAGGGGTTCTTCTCTCTGCAGCAGACCTGCCCGAAATGCCGGGGCACCGGCAAGATCATCCCCAATCCTTGCCCCACCTGTCATGGACAGGGTCGCGTGCAGGAGCAGAAGACACTGTCGGTCAAGATCCCCGCCGGCGTGGATAACGGTGACCGCATCCGCCTGGCGGGCGAGGGCGAAGCGGGCGAGCACGGCGGTCCCGCCGGCGATTTGTACGTCCACATTCAAGTGCGCGAACACTCCATCTTCGCCCGCGAAGGCAACCACCTGATGTGCGAAGTACCCATCAGCTTCGTCACCGCCGCGCTCGGCGGCGAACTGGAAGTGCCGACACTGGAAGGGCAAGTGATGCTCAAAATCCCGGCCGAAACCCAGTCCGGCAAACTGTTCCGCCTGCGCGGCAAGGGCGTCAAGTCGGTGCGCGGCGGCGATGTCGGCGATTTGCTCTGCCGCGTCGTGGTCGAGACCCCCGTCAATCTGACAAAACGCCAAAAAGAGCTGCTCACGGAATTCGAGAAGTCGATGAAAGACGACGGATCGGAAAAACACAGCCCGCGCTCAAGCTCATGGCTGGACGGGGTGAAGAAGTTTTTTGATGCGATGAAGTTTTAGGGCCTGTTTTTAACCTCGCTCAATGGATGCGGCGCGGCGTTATTAAACCGACAAGCATATACATCTGTTTTTGCCCCCTCTCCCGCTTGCGGGAGAGGGGGGTGAGGTGAAGGTGTTGAAGCCACCCGGTTAAGGAAGCTCTGAATAATTCCATCCTGGAATTCTCAGAGCAAGAAAAGCAAAAATGTGATTTTTTCTTTTCTTCATTTTTCAATCGCACTTGTCGTGATTGAAAAATGTCGGCACATCCCTGTGCGCAGAACCGCTGAATTAATCAGAGGTTCCTTGATAAGATCATATGCCGCCGGCGCGCACCATCCTGTCGACGTAGACGATCGGGCAGTTCACCGTTGCCACGCCCGCCGCCAGTATTTTGGTATTGAGCACAGTGTCGAGGTTTTTGACCATGCTCCAGTCCTTGTTATCGTATACGCTCACCAGCCACAGTGGCGAATAACCGGCATCCGCCGGGATGACTTGCGCCACGTTATGGGCCTGCTTTGAGCCGGGCTCGGTCTTGAAGCCCGAGGCAGGACCGCCGTTGGGCTGGTCGGGATTGATATTGAAGGTCACATAGATGGGCGCAACGGGGATGGCATCGCCGCCGCCCGTGGATATTTCACGCTCCGCGAAGTTGAAATACTTCACCAGCTTGCCGCGATACCAAGCGCTGTGCAGCTCGCTGCTTTCACCACTGCCGCGCAGCCGTGCCACTGATTTATCAGGAACAAGGGGGTAGTTGGTCAGTGTGTCGGTGCGCTCGATGGGATAACCCGCCTGCCGGATCTCGGCCAGACTGGTCAAGCTGTTCGCCATATAATTCTTCGGTACCCGCACCTTCTGCACCCGCCAGAAATCATTATAGCTCTCGTCGCCGGGGATGACATCGACGATGTCGAGCTGGCCTTTGACAGGCTGGTCCTCGCCTTCGCGGAACAACACATAAATGGGGGCGGGCATCGTGCTCTTCACATCGAAGTTGTAATATTTAATGACGCGCCCATCCGGCGACAGGCCTTGCGTGATGAAGGGGCCGGTGTCGAAATCCACCGGCTCGTTCGGCCCAGGCAAGCCATTGCTGGCGGTGCGCACCTGTAACTTGCCGGCCTTGGCGCTGAAGCGGTCGATGGGCTGGACCTGCGCCTTGGCCGGATCTTTGGGCTGCGTGCCCGCGTCTGCTGGCTGAGTCACAGTCAGACCGGCGATGGCCACCAGACTCAACAACATGAGATGTGCGGCATTGCGCCGGCGCTTGCTGAATGAAGCGGCCGGTTGATGCGTTACTGTATTCGTGACGATATTGGTTTCCATGGTCTTATCTCCTCAAAATGGACATTGATACGTTTCGGATCCGGCACGGTAAGGTTGTGCGCCGAATACGTGTCGTACTCTACGCAGGAATACGGCGTGAAATAATTCGTGCGTATGGCTAGCGCTGTTTCGGTATTTACGTATTGGCTTTCACCCGGGGCCGGCGTAATCTTGCCGCAGACGGTTTGATAAACCCGGTCGCGGAGGCCACCCCAATGACCGTGTCCGAATCCTGCGCGGCGCCCCGCGCCCTGAACCCCGAGCAGTTGCTCTATCGCATCGCCGAGGCTACTTCGGGGCGCACCGGTGACGAATTCTTTCGCGCCCTGATGCGTGGCCTGGCGCAGGCGCTCGGTGTGCGCTTGTCGTTTTTGACCGAGTGCGTGGACCAGCCTGCCACACGGGTGCGCACCTTGGCGCTGTGGGATGGCGACCGCTTTCTGAATAACGTCGAATACGAACTGGCGCAGACGCCCTGTGAGCAGGTCGTCAGCGAGGGACGGATCTATTTCTGCGCCCAGGGGCTGGGAGACATCTTTCCCGCGGAGCGGGACATCGCCGACTGTTATCTTGGCGTACCGATACTGGATACCCTGCGCAGACAGGTGATTGGCCACATCGCGCTTCTCAACGAAGGCGCAATGGCCGATCCACGCCTGGCCTATGCGGTGCTGGAAATCTTCGCGGCCCGTGCGGGCGCGGAGCTGGAGCGGCGGCGGGTCGCCGATCAGGCCCATCGCCATCTCACCACCCTGGCGCATGCCGGGCGGCTGTCGGCCCTGGGCGAGATGGCGGCGACCCTGGCTCATGAACTGAATCAGCCTCTCACTGCCATTGCCAGTTTCGCCCAGGCCGCGCAACGTCTGCTGGAAGCCGGCGATCACGCCGAATTGGCCCACGCCCTGGCGCGTATCGATGCAAACGCGCGGCGCGCCGGTCAGATCATCTGCCACATGCGTGGCTATGTTCGCAAGGACGAGCTGCCGCGCATACCGCACGAGATCAATCCACTGGTGGAGAGCGCCCTTCAGTTAATCGGCGCGGAGTTGCGCCACCATGATGCGAAACTGGACCTCTGTCTTCAGCCCGGTCTGCCGCCGGTGGTGGTGGATGCTATCCAGATACAGCAAGTGATATTGAACCTGGTGCGCAACAGCCTGGAGGCTCTGGAGCAAAGCCATGAGCGGCGTGTCTGGATAAACACCGCTCGGCGTGGCGAAGAGGTTGTTGTTCAGGTTCTTGATAGTGGGCCAGGCCTGCCCGCCGCAGTGGCCGAAAGGCAATTTGAACCTTTCGTCACTACCAAGGCCGATGGATTGGGCATGGGGCTGTCGATCTGCAAATCGATCGTCGAAGCCCATGGAGGGAAGCTGAATTACACGCCGCGCGAGGGTGGCGGATCCGCGTTTGGCTTCACATTGCCCGCTTGCCACGGGGAGGGTACATGATATGACCGGCGCGCCCACGGTGTTTGTCGTTGATGACGAACCGGATGTGCGCGAAGGGTTGATCATGCTGATACGTTCGCTCGGCTTGGCGGTGGAGGGCTACCCCTCGGCCCGGAATTTTCTGGACAGCTATCAGCCCTGGCGCCCCGGCTGTCTGGTACTGGACGTGCGCATGCCGGGCATGAGTGGTCTGGAGTTGCAGGAGCACATGGAGCGCTGGGAAACGCCGCCCCCCATCATCATGATCTCGGGGCATGGTGAAATTCCCATGGCGGTGCAAGCCATCAAGCGTGGCGCCCTCGATTTCATTCCCAAGCCCTTCAGCGATCAGCAACTGCTCGACCGCATTCATCAGGCGCTCAAGCTGGATGCCGAGCGCCGTCGTGCGATGCAAGTGCACCGCCAGATCAGGCGCCGCTATGAGAGCCTGACGCCGCGCGAGCGCGAGGTAATGTGCGAAGTGGTGGCAGGCAAGATCAACAAGGTCATCGCCGACAATCTCAACATAAGCCAGCGCACCGTGGAGATCCATCGCGCACGCGCGATGGAGAAAATGGCCGCCGACTCACTCAGCGATCTGGTGCGCATGGCGGCGATAATCGCCGAGGATGATGCGTGAAAGGGTTAAGGAACCTCTGAATTAATCAGAGGTTCCTTGATCTTACTGCGTCTTGGCTTTGCGGCGGGCAAGTCCAAGTCCAACCAGTCCCATGCCCATCAGCGCGAAAGTCGCCGGCTCTGGAACGGATTCACTACGAAAAGCAGAGCCCCAGGCATCGACAAGACCTTGACCGCTATAGTTGACGAGAACAGTTCCCGCGCCGGTGGTGGTATTCACGCCAATGACGGATGTTCCCGTCACGCCATAGAGATCAATATTGTTGTCGGTCGCCAAGCCGTAAACGGCGGAATAGCCGATATTGCCGATCAGTGAACCAACCCCGGTCGAGGTGTTAAGTTCCACCAGCGTGTCACCGACACTGCTCAAATACAGTTTGTTGTTGATAAACGCCAAATCGCCCGAGGAGCTATAGGCGGCGCCACCGTTGCCGATCAATGTAGCAAGGCCAGTGCTGGTGTTGATGCTGTACAGTGCGTTGTTCGCGGCATACAGGGTTCCGGTTGAATCGAACACGAGTGAATTGGCGGACGTTCCCAAATTGCCGATGAGCGTGGTGGCCGCTGTGGCCTGATTGATGGAATACAGACTGCCAAAGGTGATTCCGTAAAGATTGCCGCTGGGATCGAAGGCGATGTCGGTCATCGCCTGACCCATATTGCCGATAACATTGGCCGTGCCGGAAGCGACGTCGACGGTGCCCAGGTTGCCTTGGGAATCTCCTACCCAGAGGATGGGTGCGGCCGACGCAGCGCCGCTTAATGCGGTCGCCAGCGTCAGCGCCGCGACGTGAAGAGACGATTTGCTGATGAAGTTCATTTCAAACACTCCTTGCTGTTAGTGGTTGTGTGTTGTGGACCGCGTAATCCACGCCGGCCTATTAGCAAAATGCGCGCCACTTGAAATTTTTAATTAATAAACATTGCCTTATGGTTTATTTCAAATTCTTATCGCGGCGTTGAGCCAAAATGCTAGTTTGATGTGTAAAGTTTTCCGACAATTTCGTCTATGTCTTGTATGCCCGAAAGCGAAAAAACGGCGTTATTGATGTATTAAATTTATATTTATCAATCTGCTAAGGTGTTTTGAGGGGTGTAAAAGAAACCGACAGGACAGGGGCAAATGGTGAACAGGGGGATATTGCGGTTCGCGGTAGCATGTTGAGACTCGACGCTGGTCGCGTGAGTCATCAACATGCCGCGTTGTTATATGAACCTAAAAACGGCAATTGGAGCCTACTACGAATGCCTAATGTACCGAATCTGCGCGAGAAAATCGCAAAATCTGTCCTCACCGTAGCGGGTGGCTACGGCTGCGGAATATTTTGCGATTTTCTCGCCCATCTTCAGCACCTTAGTCATTCTCGCTACGGCTCCAATTGCCGTTTTTAGGTTGAAGCAGGCTTCCTTAATTAAGCACCAACGTCAATTTCTGTCCCGGTTTCAGATGGTTCACCTTGGTGGCGGAATTCCACTTGCGTAGTTCGTTGACGCTTACATCAAACCGATCGGCGATGCGTGTCAGAGTGTCGCCAGGACGTATCTTGTAGCTGATGCGGCGTAGGGCGGCTTTCTCCGTTTGCGCGGCGCGGCTGAGGGTGAGGCGGGTGGGGCGGGACGAGGTGGTTTTTATCACCAACCTCTGGCTGGCGCTGACTTTGGCTTTCGGGGTGAGGTTGTTCCAGGCCGCCAGTTGCCGGGGGTTGACGCCGTATTGGCGGGCGATTTTCCACAGGGTGTCGCTGCGGCGCACGGTGTGGGTCAGCTTCTTTTCCGCCGTATCGGCGTCAGATTCATGACCATAGGAGGTGCTGGCCTGTGGTGGCGTGTTTTGCGCCAGACGCAAGACGCTGTCGTTCATATCCTTGGCGGTGGCGACCGGGATGAGCAAGTCTTGGCCTTTGCGCACGGCATTACTGGTCAGCTTGTTGATCTGGCGCAGCAAGTCGGCGGTGGTGCCATAGACGCTCGCGATATAGCCGAGAGATTGTTTCTTCTCGACGCGATGGCGGGTCCAGGCGACGCGTTTTTCCTCCGGCAGGGAGTCGAGTTTCGTCTTGAAGTTGTCCACCTTGTCGATGGGCAACAGCAGGTGGTGCGGTCCATCGGGGTCGGTGGCCCAGCGGTTGAAGCCGGGGTTGAGCTTGTAAAGCTCTTCCACGGGAAGGTTGGCCAATTCGGCGGCCAGCGCCAGGTCGATCTGCTTGCCGGTGTTGATCGGCACCAGATAGGGCTTGTCCGGCACGGGTTTGAGGGCGATGCCATAGCTTTCCGGTGTGGCGACGATTTCGGTGATCGCCAATAGCCAGGGGACATAACCCTGGGTTTCAACGGGCAGTTTCAGCGACCAGAAATCGGTGGGTTTGCCTGCCGCGGCGTTGGCGTTGACGGCGCGCATCACGGCGCCTTCACCGGCGTTATAGGCGGCCAGCGCCAGCAGCCAGTCGCCGCCGAACATGACGTTCAGTTTTTGCAGATAATCGAGCGCGGCGCGCGTCGAGGCGTGGATGTCGCGCCGCCCGTCATACCACCAGTTCAGCTTCAGGCCGTAATTTCGGGCCGTGGACGGGATGAATTGCCAGATGCCGGCAGCCTTTGCGTGTGAATTGGCCATCGGCTGGAAGGCGCTTTCCACAATGGGCAGCAGCGCCAGTTCGGAGGGCATGTTGCGCCGCTCGATTTCTTCCACGATGTAGTGCAGATAGGGGGTGGCGCGTTCAATGGTGCGGTCAAGGTATTGCTGGCGCGAGGCGTACCAGTTTTTGCTGGACTCCACCCGGGGGTGGTCGCGGTCGGGCAAACTGAAGCGGTTGCGGATGCGATCCCAGATGTCGTTTGACGCGCGATTGTCCGGCGCGCTGGATTTTGCCGTGGCCGGGGTGGAGACATCGGCCGCTGGTTTCTTCCTCAGCAGTGGTGCTGCCACGGTTTTCCCCTTTTCCTGCGCCAGTATCCGCGCCGCTCGTTCCGCAGGCGACAGGGACGTTTCGGCCAGGGGGGTGAGGGTGACCGGCGCGGGCTCGATTTCGGAGGATTGGGCGGCTACCTGGCCCCAGAGGTCTGCTAATTTCACCTCGGCGAGAGCATTCGCGGAAGTGGCCGGATCCGCCGCGGGCTTGACGACGGCGGCGTCGATCGCTGTCGCGGGCTTCAATGGGGCGGCTTGAGCGAGCGGTTTTTTTGGGGATTGGGCATCGGCGAGGGGGAGTTTTCCCTGCTGCGTGGCGCAGCCGCCGAGAGTGAGCAGGATGGCGCTGGACAAGCACAAACCAGCGAAACGGCGCGCCTGGTTGATGTTTTTATCCATGATTCCTCCAGTCCGGTTACATAAGCCGGAATTATACCTTGTGAGGGTGTGGTTAATCCAGACTATCCTTCCAATAGCGTATCACGGCAAACACCTCTTCTTCTGAAGCAAGCCGCTTTCCTGAAAAATTCTCTGCCGCCTCAATCACTTCGGGAACGTGGCAGCGCAGAAAGGGGTTGGTGCGCAGTTCCAGTTCCAGTGCCGACGGGACGGTCGGTTGGCCGTGCGCCCAGCAGCGTTCGGCCTCCAGCATGCGCGCCCGGATATCGGGGTTACCCGGTTCCACCCTCATGGCAAAACGCAGATTGGCGAGGGTGTATTCGTGCGCGCAGTAGACAAGAGTATTTTTCGGCAGCGCGGCGATTTTCTTGAGTGAGTGGTGCATCTGGGCGGCGGTTCCTTCGAACAGCCGTCCAGACCCCGCGCCAAACAAGGTATCGCCGCAAAACAGCGTGCCGTGTCCGTAATACGCGATATGCCCGGCGGTGTGGCCGGGTATGTCCATGATGCTGAATTTTATATTTTTTCCCGGGAGGATGATGTGATCGCCGTCACGTAATGGATGAGTGATGCCGGCAATGCGTTCCCGCGCCGGGCCATACACCGGGATGGAGTAGCGCTCCGCCACGATGCTTACGCCGCCGATGTGATCGCTGTGATGATGGGTGATCAGGATGGCGGTCGGGGTAATCGAAAGTTCGCTCAGGGTGTCGATCACCGGTTCGGCGTCGCCGGGGTCGACAATGGCGGCGCGGTGGCAGAGCTTGTCCTTTTCTTCATTGCAAATCAGCCAGATATAATTGTCCGTGAAAGCCGGAACGGCGAGTACGTTTAGGTTGCTCATGCGCAGGAAAGTCTGGTACGGCGAAAGGGAAGCAGGTTATGCTTACTTTTATGGAAGACCTACCGAAATCGATGGCCGATCATAACAAATTTCAGGAAAGCCGGGAAGAATTGCGGGCGTGGTATGGCCACGGGCTGGGGGCGCTGCTCCTGGACTTGGAGCGTGGTCATCTGGCCGAGGCGTTGCCGGATCTGTTTGGCTATCATCTACTGCAAGTAGGCTGTTTTCACGGCCAGGACCTTCTCGCCGCCAGCCGTATCTCTCATCGCATCGTGCTGGATGTGGATATCGCGCGGCACGATATGCCTTTCAGCCCTGTGTGCGGTTACGCGGACAAGCTGCCCATCGCTACCGACAGCGTGGATGTGGTGGTCTTGCCGCACACCCTGGAGTTCGAGCCGGATCCTCATCAGGTGTTGCGCGAGGCGGAGCGCGTGTTGATCGCCGAAGGGCATATCGTCGTGCTCGCCTTCAACCCGTGGAGTTTGTGGGGTGTCTGGCGGTGGGTCTTGAGGCGGCGTGGCGCGCCGCCCTGGTCGGGACGATTTCTCGGGCTGATCCGCATCAAGGACTGGCTGGCTTTGCTGGGGTTCGACGTGGTGCTGGTGCGCCAATATTTTTTTCGCCCGCCCTTGCAGCGGGACGGGGTGATGCGCAGGTTGACGTTCATGGAAAAAGCAGGCGCCCGCTTGTGGCCGAGGCTGAGCGGGGCGTATATGGTGGTTGCGAAAAAGCGCGTGACGACCTTGACGCCGATCAAGCCGCGCTGGCGGCCGCGGCGTAGTCTTGTCGGTGTTCCGGCGCGGCCTTGCGCGAGAACCAGTTCAAGATCTCGCTAAAGGGCGCATCGCGGCGTTGAAAGTGTCCTCAAAATGCTCACATACTCCGTATATGCTCCGCTTTTTCGGCCACTTTCGCCTTGCGCTACATCCCTTGATCGAGATCTTGAACAGGTTCTGAGGAACAGTGGCCGTGTCTGAAGTAGTGGAAATTTTCACCGACGGCGCTTGCCGTGGCAATCCCGGCCCCGGGGGTTGGGGCGCGGTGCTGCGTTACAAGGGCCATGAGAAGACGCTGTATGGCGGCGAGCCGATGACCACCAATAACCGTATGGAACTGATGGCGGCGATCATGGCGCTGGAGTCGCTGAAGCGCTCTTGCAAGGTGAGCTTGACCACCGATTCCGAGTATGTGAAAAAGGGAATCACCGAGTGGCTGGCGAACTGGAAGCGGCGTGGCTGGAAGACCGCCGGCCGGGAGCCGGTGAAGAACGCCGATCTGTGGCAGAGGTTGGAGGCCGCCAGCGTCCGGCACCATGTCGAATGGCATTGGGTGCGCGGTCACACCGGGCACCCGGAGAATGAACTAGCCGACCAGCTTGCCAACCGCGCCATCGATGAGATGCTGCCGGCGGCTGCCAGAAAGGTGAGGAATTGATGAGACAAATCGTACTGGATACCGAAACCACCGGCCTGGAGCCGGCTGATGGGCATCGCATCATCGAAATCGGCTGCGTGGAGCTGGTCAACCGGCGTCTTACCGGCAATCATTACCACCAATACCTGCAACCCGATCGCGAGATCGACGCCGGCGCGCTGGAGGTGCATGGCATCCGCAATGAATTTCTGGCCGACAAGCCGCGCTTCGCCGATGTGGCGGAAGCGTTTCTCGGCTTCATCAAGGGCGCCGAGCTGATCATCCACAATGCGCCGTTCGATGTTGGCTTCATCAACCACGAGTTCAGGATGCTGGGGCCATCGTGGGGGGCGATCGCCGATCATTGCGGGGTGGTCGATACCCTGGCGCTGGCGCGTCAACTGCATCCGGGCCAGAAGAACAATCTCGACGCCCTGTGCAAGCGTTACAGCATCGACAACAGTCACCGCGATCTTCACGGCGCGCTGCTGGACGCCGAGATCCTCGCCGATGTCTATCTGGCGATGACCGGCGGCCAGGTCACCCTGTCGCTGGAAGACGCGCAAAGCAGGCTCGCCGTCTCCAGCAAGGCGGCTCGCAAATTCGATGCGCAACGGCCGCGGTTGCGTGTCGTTCGCGCGGCGGAGGACGAGCTGGCGGCGCACGAGCGGCGACTGGATGCCATCGACAAGGAGAGCGGGGGGAATTGCTTGTGGAGGAAATTGACCGTCAATTGACGAAGTAGCGCTTGGCAAACGCCGCGTTGTCAAGTATGTTCATTGTTGAGTTGTGCGCTGAAGTATTTGGATTCCTGAAAAGCAATCAATCAAAAACAATTACATTCTCAAAATAGGGTGGGAGGGTGGCCATGCATCACAATAAAGTGGCGCTGTCGCTGTGGAGGGGAAACCGCCTGCTGTTATGCGGCATGAGTGCGATTCTTTGCGCGGGCATCATGCCCGTGATGGCGGAGGAGCCGATCCCCACCGCCGCGCCGCAACCACCGGGATCCACCGCCCCTCCGCCCGCCGCCATTCCCGGCGATGCCCTGAGTCCTGACCGTCTGGTGCTGGCCGCGACCTATGGTCACGAGAGTGTCGTGCGCTACATGCTCGATCGCGGCGTGGATGTGAACGCCAAGGATAGCTCCGGTAACACGGCGCTGATCGCCGCCGCCACCGCCGGCCAGTGGGAAATGACCGACCTGCTGCTGAAAGCGGGCGCGGATGTGAATGCCGTCAACAGCTCGGGCAATACCGCGCTGATGGGCGCCGTAGCGAAAGGTAATATCGAGATCACCAAAACCCTGCTCAAGGCCAAGGCCGACGTGAACGCCAGAAATAATCGAGGAGAAACGGCGCTCTTTCCGGCGGTGCAATACGGCAATCTGCGTCTGACGGAGACGCTGCTGGCGGCGGGGGCGAACCCCAACGTGGCCAACACGCTTCCCATTTCGGCGGGCGACAGCGGTTACACGCCGCTGATGTACGCCGCGAAACACGGCCTGCTGGCGGCCGACGGGCCATGGTTGGCCATCACCGATGCGCTGCTCGCCAAAGGCGCCGATCCCAATGCCAGCAACACCCACGGTCATACGCCGCTGAACATCGCCGAGCGCAATCAGTATGCCGATATCGCGCATAGCCTGAAGCAGGCCGGTGCGCGCAGGGAAGCGGTCTATGCCGGGCTGAGTCTGGACGATGCGCTGATCAAGGCATCGAAAAATGGCGATGCGCCGAAAGTGCGCCAGTTGTTCGAGGCTGGCGCGCGGGCCAATGTCAAGAACACCCTGGGCTTGACGCCCTTGCTGGTGGCGTCGCTGGGCGGTTATACCGATGTCGTCAAGTCACTGGTCGAGAACGGCGCCAAGGTCAACGCCATTCCCGACGGGCTGCGCGAATGGGCCATGTCGGCCGTCCGCGTCCCGCTGGGTGACGAAGAGGTGGTGGAAGCCGCCGCGCGTGGCGATACGGCGTTGATCGTCGCCGTGCGCCGGGGTCATGCCGAGACCGTGCGTTACCTGCTCGAACAAGGGGCGGACGTCAACCGCGCCAACCGCCGCAACGAAACCGCATTGTTTGTCGCCGCCGAACAAGGCAATCCCACCATCATGCGCCTGCTGCTGAACAAGAATGCCGATCCCAACGCGGTGGAGAAGGAAAACCGCGCCAGCTCCTTCACCGTCGCACTGGGCGCCGTTGGCCGCAACACCGTGCTGATGAGGGCCGCTCAGCTCGGTCATGCCGAGGTCGCGCGGGTGTTGCTGGAGGCTGGCGCCTTGCCGGACACGCGCGGTTTCATCGGCAAGACCGCTCTTTACTGGGCGGTGGAACGCGGTCATCTGGGCGTTGCGCAGGTGCTGCTGGAGCACAAGGCCGATCCCGGCATCCGATCGGTCGAGGGCCTCACTCCGCTGATGGTCGCATCGACCGCCGGCAACGCCAGGCTGGTGGAGTTGCTGCTGAAAAACAAGGCGGATGTGAACGCCGTCGAAGGCGCCGAAGCGGGTTCCGGCGGTAATGTGTTCGGCGTCTCCGGCACCACCGCATTGATCTACGCCGTGCGTGCCGGCCATGCCGACATCGTGCAAATGCTGGTGCGCGCCGGTGCCGATGTGAACGCCATGAACAGCAATGGCATGAACGCCCTCAAGGAGGCGGAGAGCAACGGTTACGCGGAAATAGTGAAATTACTCAAGGCTGCCGGTGCGCGGAGTTCTGGTTAGCCGGTAATCCTAAAAACCACGGTTGGAGCCTACTGCGAATGCCTAATGCACCGAATCTGCGCGAGAAAATCGCAAAATCTATCCTCACCGTAGCGGATGGCTACGGCTGCGGAATATTTTGCGATTTTCTCGCCCATCTTCAGCGCCTTAATCATTCTCGCTACGGCTCCAACCGAGGTTTTTAGGATGACAGAAAAAATCATAACGGTAGCCGTCGTATTCCTGACCTACCTGCTGATGCTTGCCGCCTTCGCCCGGCCGCAACGCCGCACCTTCCATATTTCGACCATGGTGGTCGTCATGTGCTTTGATCTGGCGCTGCCGATCTATTTATACTTGTTCCGCGATTTCTACACCCGCCTGATCGAACACGGCGACATCACATCCTTTCTCGTCTGGATGCATTTCATCATGGTGCTCGCGCTTTATATCATGTATGTGTTCCAGATTCAGGCCGGGCGGAAGCTGCTGCGCGGTGATGTGGAGGCGCGCATTGAGCATCGTGGCCAGGGCAAGGGCATTTTGGTGATCAGGGCGCTGGCGCTGGTGACCGGCGCCTTGCTGGTGGAGCCGGATGCCGTATCGGTAAATGTTCCAAACCAATAGGAGTTTTCGACGTATGAAAAAAAGGGCAGTCTTCGCCGCCGTTATGCTGGTTTTAGGTATGAATAGCGCCGCTTCCGCGGAAAGCGCAAAACAAGGAAAATCATCCATGACAGAAGCAGCCATTACCCAACTGGTGAAGACCGACGTCAAGGCCGGCACGGGCAAAGAGGCCGTGAGCGGCAAGCTGGTCGTCGTTCATTACACCGGCTGGCTATATGATCCCAAGGCCGCCAGCCATCGAGGCGCCAAATTCGACAGTTCGCGCGACCGCGGCCAGCCGTTCGATTTTCCGCTTGGCATGGGGCAGGTCATCAAAGGGTGGGACCAGGGCGTGACCGGTATGAAGGTCGGCGGTCAGCGCACGCTCGTCATTCCACCCGACATGGCCTACGGCTCACGCGGCGCGGGCGGTGTCATTCCGCCGAATGCCACGCTGATCTTTGATGTGGAGTTGCTGGATGTGCGGTGAGTGCAGGCGAGTTGGATCGTGTAGTTTCTCGTGCTACACTGAAACCGTGTAACACGAGGAATACTCATATGAGCAACCTGACGATCACCATAGATGACGACACGCTGAAGAAAGCGCGCATGCGCGCGCTGACCCAGGGTACATCAGTTAATGCTGTGTTGAGGGCGTTTCTGGAATCTTACGCGGGCGCTCGCAGCGAACAGGAAGAGGCGGTATCTGACCTGCTGGCGCTTTCCCGAGCGTCGAAATCGCGGTGCGGCGGAAGACGCTGGACGCGGGAATCGCTGCACGAGCGTTGAAAATGCGCTCGTTTTTCGACACCAATGTGCTGGTTTATCTCTTCGACGAAGACGCGCCGGAGAAAAAGGCCAAGGCACAGGCTTTGCTCAGGCAGGAAGTGGGCGAGGGGCGCGCCACTCTGAGTACCCAGGTGCTCCAGGAATTCTATGTGGCCGTCACACGCAAGCTCGCCCAACCTCTGCCGGCCGAAGTGGCCGAGAGGGCGGTGCGGGATCTTGCCGCCTTGCCCTTGTTGCAAGTGGATGTGTCATTGATACAAGCGGCGATTCGGCGATGCCGGAAGTCCGGTTTCTCCTTTTGGGATGCTTTGGTCATAGAGACGGCGCTGGCGGGAGGGGTTGCCCGCCTGTTGACCGAGGATTTGCAGCATGGGCAAGTCATAGACGGGATGAAGGTTGAGAATCCCTTCGCCTGAGTTACACATTAGGCTGTCAAATACCGCCCTGTTTGTGCTTTAATGCACGGCTATGTTCAAGCCGTTGGAAATCTTCATCGCCCTGCGTTATACCCGCGCCAAGCGGCGCAACCACTTCATTTCCTTCATTTCGCTGATTTCCACCCTGGGTATCGCGCTGGGCGTGGCGGCGCTGATTACGGTGCTGTCGGTGATGAACGGTTTCGAGAAGGAGTTGCGCGCCCGCATTCTGGGGGTGGTGTCGCACGCCACTGTCATGGGCGTGGGTGACGAGTTGCGCGATTGGCCGATGGTCACGGCTTTTCTTGGGCGTTATCCGCATGTGATGGGTGCGGCGCCGTATGTCAGCGGCGAGGGTATGTTGAGCAGCGGTTCGCAGGTGAGCGGAACGCTGATCCGCGGCATTCTGCCGGCGGAGGAGCCCAAGGTGTCCGAGCTGGGCGAGAAAATGGTCGAGGGCAGGCTCACGAACCTGCGGGCCGGCGAGTTCGGCGTCATCCTCGGCAAGGAGCTGGCGCGCAACCTCGGCGTGAATGTCGGCGACAAGGTGACGCTGCTCACGCCGCAGGCCAATGTGACGCCGGTGGGCATCCTGCCGCGCCTGAAACGGTTCACGGTGGTGGGCATTTTCGAAGTCGGCATGTATGAGTACGACAGTGCCCTGGCGCTGCTGCATCTCGATGACGCCGCCCGCTTGATGCGCATGCGCGAAGGTGCGGTGAGCGGCGTGCGCATCAAGCTCGACGATATGTTCGCCGCGCCACGCCTGAGCGCGCGACTGTCCAACGAGCTGCCGGCGGGCTACATGATCAGTGACTGGACGCGCCAGCACGTCAATTTCTTCCGCGCCGTGCAGACTGAAAAGACCGTGATGTTCATCATCCTGCTGCTGATCGTGGCGGTGGCGGCGTTCAATATCGTTTCGACGCTGGTGATGGTGGTGGGCGACAAGAAGGCCGACATCGCCATCCTGCGCACGCTGGGCTCGACGCCGCGCAGCATCATGGTGGTGTTCATGGTGCAGGGCACCCTCCTTGGCGTGGCGGGCACGCTGCTCGGCGGTGTTTTTGGCACGGCGCTCGCGCTCAATGTTGAGAATTTGGTGCCCGCCATTGAACGATTACTCAGGGTCGAGCTTTGGCCCAGCGATGTGTATTACATCAGCCAATTGCCCTCCGAGATGCGCGCGGCCGACGTGATCAAGATCTGCACAGTCTCCTTCTTCATGAGCCTGCTGGCGACCATTTACCCCGCATGGCGCGCGGCGCGCACCCAGCCGGCGGAGGCGCTGCGTTATGAGTGACACGAGCGCAGCCGAAGGCGCGGTGCTGCGCTGCGAGCATCTCGGCAAAACCTTCAGCGAGGGCGGGCTGGTGGTGGATGTGCTCAAAGACATCACGCTGTCGGTGGCGCACGGCGAGCGCGTCGCCATCATCGGCAGTTCCGGGGCGGGCAAGAGCACATTGCTCCATTTGCTCGGCGGCCTGGACGCGCCGACGCACGGCGAGGTATGGGTGACCGGGCAAAACATGACGCGCCTGAACGAAGTGCGGCGCGGGCGGTTGCGCAACGAAGCGATGGGGTTCATCTATCAGTTTCATCACCTGCTGCCGGAATTCACCGCGCTGGAAAACGTCGCCATGCCGCTGCTGATTCGCGGCGAGTCGCCCAAGACCGCGGCGGACAGGGCGCGCGCGCTGCTGGAAAATGTCGGCCTGGGGGCGAGGCTGGAGCACAAGCCCGGCGAACTGTCCGGCGGCGAACGCCAGCGCGCCGCGGTGGCTCGTGCCCTTGTTACACAACCGCAGTGCATATTGGCCGACGAACCGACCGGCAACCTCGACCGCAAGACCGCCGACCATGTCTATGACCTGATGCTGGAACTCAACCGCGAACGCCGCACCAGCTTTGTGGTGGTGACCCACGATCCCGCCCTGGCGGCGCGGATGGATCGGACGCTGGTGTTGCAGGATGGCGAGTTGAAGTAGCGTCCTGTCGGGCACTTATAAAAGCGCGGGCGGTGTGCTTCGCACGCCTGGCGGTTTACGCAAAACGCTCACCCGCCCTATAGGAAGCTCTGAATAATTCCAGGATGGAATTCTCAATGCCGACACCTCCTTGTGCCGCGGAACCTCTGATTCCAATTTGCGTTAAAAACGACACGTTCCACACACCAATGGTAATGGTGCGTGGAACGCACCCTACGATATTTCACTTTGTTATTGCGAAATGGAATGACACATCAGAGGTTCCTACATTTTCTCGGCCACCCGCTGTTTTCTCTTCTTCAAGTAACGCAGGATGTGCAACTGCCATATTCCGCGCATCAGCAAATTGCCGAGCGTGGCGCTGGTGACCGATAGCACCAGGGTGCCGAGCAGGAACGGTCCGCCGATGGTGTGCAACTGATCGGTCAGCCAGCTCAGCGACATTTCGATTTTGAATTCCCTCTCCGGCGCGCGCAGGATCCAGGCGCCGATCTTGTAGGAAAAATAGGCGATCGGCGGCACGGTGAAGGGGTTGGTGATGAAAGTCAGCGCGATGGCGAGCGGCAGGTTGACGCGAAACGCGATGGCTCCGATCGCCGCCAGCAGCATCTGCACCGGCCCGGGAATGAATGCGGCGAACAGTCCCACCGACACCGCGCCGGGGACGGAGCGGCGATTCAGGTGCCAGAGGTTCGGATGATGCAGCAACGTGCCGAAGAAGCGCAGGTGCTTGTGATCGCGGATGGTCTTGTGATCGGGGACGTAGCGTTTGACGTAGCGATCGATGAATTTTTTGGGCATAAAGTTAATGTAATTCCCACCCTGCTCGATATAGGGTAGACAGTCCTCCCTTTCCCGATTATCCACATTTTCAGGGCATAACTAAAGCATGCGTTTAGGAGCGCTGGCATTCCTGGCGGGCATTCTTGCTTTCCAGCAACTTGCTGACGTTCCCGATCGGCGCTGGTGCTGGCTGCTCATTCCCTTGTCTCTGGCGGCGTTCGTCCGCTTCCTTCGCTTTCCCGCGTTAATCGCCTGTGGATTTCTTTGGACGCTATTACACGTGTCAGGTTCCCTGTCCACGACGATATCGCCCAGCCTGGAGGGTGAAGACGTGATGCTGGAAGGCATGGTGGCGTCCATACCCGCCGGGCGCGAGCGTGGTGTGCGTTTTGAATTCGACGTGACTTCGGTGCGCCAGGGGCAGACCCGATACGCCAGTCCGGAGCGCATCCTGCTGAGCTGGTACGATCACGTACCCGATTTGCGTGTGGGCGACACCTGGCGCTTGCAAGCGCGTCTCAAACAGGCGCGTGGGTTGATGAATCCCGGCGGTTTCGATTACGAAGGCTGGTTGTTTCGCCATGATTTGCGCGCCGTGGGTTATGTCAGGGCGGAGGGAGGAAATCAGCGCATCGCCACGGAAGCGCGCGGCTACGCCATCGACCGGCTGCGTCAGCGCATTGCTGAGGGTATAAACGTGGCGTTGCCTGCCAGCCCCTATGCCGGGATCATCACCGCGCTGGCGATCGGCGAGCAGCGTGCCATTTCCGCCGCGCAGTGGGAGGTGTTTGCGCGCACCGGAACCACGCATCTGGTGGCCATCTCCGGTTCACACATCACCCTGGTGGCGGGCCTGTTGTTCTTCCTGGCGCGCTGGAGCTGGTCGCGTGCCGGGACGCTGGCGTTGCGCTGGCCCGCGCCCAAGGCCGCCGCCGTGATCGCCCTGCTGGGGGCTGTTTATTACGCTGCGCTGGCGGGTTTTTCCGTGCCGGTGCAGCGGGCGCTGATCATGATCGTGGTGGTGATGCTGGGCATTCTGTGGCAGCGCCATCGTGCGCTGAGCCATACTCTGGCGGTGGCGCTGCTGGCCGTGCTGCTCTATGACCCGCTGGCGGTGATGGAGGCGGGATTCTGGCTGTCGTTCGGCACCGTGGCGCTGATCCTGTTCGCGATGGGCAATCGCCTCGCGCCGCAGGGAATATGGTGGCAGTGGGGGCGGCTGCACTGGTTGATCACCGTGGGCTTGCTGCCGGTCATGCTGGTTCTGTTTCAGCGCGTCTCGCTGGTCTCGCCGCTGGCCAATTTCATTGCCGTGCCGTGGATCAACGTGCTGGTGGTGCCGCCGGTGCTGGCCGGTGCCTTGCTGACCCTGGTGTCGCCGCTGTTGGGAGGGTGGATACTGGCGCTGACGGAATTGTGCCTGGCCGGGCTGTGGCTGATTCTCAAATGGCTGTCGGACCTCGACGTGGCGCAGTGGACGCAGCACGCACCGCCGTGGTGGGCGCTGTTGCCGGGATTGGTGGGCGTGGCTCTGCTGCTGGCGCCCAAAGGTCTGCCGGGGCGCTGGCTGGGTGTGGTGTGGCTGTTGCCGATCTTCTTTCTGCCCTTGCCCCGGCCGGCGGCGGGCGAGGTATGGTTTACACTGCTCGATGTCGGACAGGGCCTGGCGGCGGTGGTGCGCACCCGCGATCACGCGCTGGTGTTCGATACCGGCCCGCGTTTCAGCGACAGTTTCGATACCGGCGAGGCGGTGGTGATCCCCTACCTGCGCGCCATCGGCGTGACGCGGCTCGATGCGCTGATCATCAGTCATGGCGACAATGATCACATTGGCGGAGCGAGTTCCATTCTCAAGGAGACGATGGTGCGACGGACGTTGAGTGGCGTGCCGGGCGCGCTGCCGGGAAGTCGCGCGGAACAATGCGCAAGCGGCCAGCGCTGGCGATGGGATGGGGTCGATTTCGAGATTATCAGTCCGCCGCCAGGCGAGGCGAGCGACGATAACAACGGCGCGTGCGTGTTGCGCATCGCCAATGGCGGCGGTATTTTGCTGCCCGCCGACATCGAAAAAGAAGCCGAGCGGCGCTTGCTCGACACCCGGCCTCAGGCCCTGCCCGCGCGCATCCTGGTCGCGCCGCATCACGGCAGCAAGACCTCCTCGACGCAGGATTTTCTTGACGCGGTGCGCCCGGAATATGTGCTGTTTCCTGCCGGGTATCGTAACCGCTATGGCCATCCCAAGCCTGAAGTGGTGGCGCGTTACCGGGCGATGGGGGTGAAGATGTATGATTCTGCGCATCACGGCGCGATTACCTTCCGGCTCGACGCCAAGGGCCGCGTTACGTCACTGGAAACCTACCGGCAATCGGGGAGGCGCTATTGGCATGCGCCATAGCATGCACTGCACTGTATCCCTTATCTTGAACAGGTTCTAAAGGTCAGAAAATCGAGTATTATTAACCGCTATATACTCCAAGATCGACCGAGGATTTTCTCAAGTGTTCGAAATCGTCAAATCCGGCGGCTGGGTGATGGTGCCGCTGATACTGTGTTCGATCGTCGCGCTGGCGATCATCGGCGAACGGTTCTGGTCGCTGCAAAGACGGCGCATCTGTCCGCCGCATCTGGTGCCGCAGATCTGGCAGTGGCTGAAGAACAAAGAGTTCGATACCAATCGCCTCGCCGCGCTGCGCAAGGACTCGCCGCTGGGGCGCATTCTGGCTGCGGGGCTGGTCAATCTGCGTCATGAGCGCGCCATCATGAAAGAGGCCATCGAGGATGCGGGCCGTCAGGCGGTGCCGGAGCTGGAGCGCTATCTCAATACCCTCGGCACGATCGCTGCGATCGCGCCGCTGCTCGGATTGCTGGGCACGGTGACGGGCATCATCCGCTCGTTCCACGCCATTTCCGGCGGTCAGGGCATGGGCAATCCGCAGCTGCTGGCGAGCGGTATTTCCGAAGCGCTGATCACCACCGCGGCGGGACTGATCGTGGCGATTCCGAGCGTGATGTTTTATCGCTATTTCCGTGGCAGGGTGGATGAGCTGGTGATTTCCATGGAACAGGAAGCGCTGAAGATGGTCGAGATGCTGCACGGTGAGCGTGAGCCCGAGCAGGCCGCGCCCGTGCCGGTGGCAAATCCTTCGGCTACGCTCAGGGCAGGGAAGAAACGCGCGTGAATTTCCGTTCCAAATCGCGGCGCGATGAACCGGAGGTCAATCTGGTGCCCCTGGTCGATGTCGCGTTGCTGCTGGTGGTGTTTTTCATGCTGTCCACCACGTTCGTCAAAATGTCCGCCATCACGCTCGACTTGCCGGAGGCCGCGCCCCAGGCGCAGTCCGAGCCGAAAAGGCCGCTGGAGATCACCATCGACGCCAGCGGACAGTTTTATGTCAACGAGCAACGGGTGATCAACACCCAGGTCGAGACGCTGAAGCAGGCGCTACAAAAAGCGGCGGGCAATGACACAAAGATACCGTTGCTGATCAGCGCCGATGCCAAAACGCCGCACCAGGCGGTGGTCACCGCGATGGATGCCGCGGGCCAGCTCGGTTTCGTTCACCTGTCGCTCGCCACCAAGCAGGCGACGGGCCGGCAGAAGCCATGAGCGGCGCCGCGGCCGAACAGGACAGCGCAGGGGTTTATAAACGCCTGCTGGGGTATTCGCTGCCCTACTGGAAGATCTTCGCCGTCTCCGTGTTCGCGATGGTGTTCTTCGCCGCCACGGACACCGCCTTTGCCGCGCTGATGAAGCCGATGCTCGACGGCAGCTTCGTCGACAAGAACCCGGACACCATCCGCTTCATTCCACTGGCGATCATCGGCCTGTTCCTGATCCGTGGCGTGACCGGGTTTATCTCGGAGTATGGCATGGCCTGGGTGGGCCGGCAGGTCATCAACAATCTGCGCCACGCGATGTTCCAGCAGATGCTGCGCCTGCCCACCACGTTCTACGACAAAACCTCGTCGGGGCAGTTGATTTCCAAGCTCACCTACGACGTGGAACAGGTCGCCCACGCCTCGACCACCGCGCTCACCGTCATGGTTCGCGATACGCTGACCCTGATCGGCCTGATGGCCTGGATGCTGTATCTGAACTGGATGCTGGCGCTGACCTTTCTCGTCGCCGGGCCGTTCATCGCGCTGCTGATCGCTTATGTCAACAAGCGTTTCCGCCGCATCAGCGGCCGCATCCAGGCCAGCATGGGCGGCGTCACCGAGGCGGTGGAGCAGGCCATCGAGGGGCAGCGTGTCATCAAGATCTTCGGCGGCCAGCGCCACCAGACCGGCATTTTCGACAAGGTCAACGAAGCCAACCGCCGCCAGCAGATGAAGATGACGGCGACGCGCGAGGCGAGCGTGCCGCTGATTCAACTGGTCGCCGGCTCCGCGCTGGCGGGCATCATCGCGCTTGCCACCTCGCCGGAGATGCTCAAGGAAATCACCGTCGGCACCTTCATGTCGTTCATCGTGGCGATGACCATGATGCTGGCGCCGATCAAGCGCCTCACCAATATCCACTCTTCCATACAGCGCGGCATCGTCGCCGCGGAGAGCATCTTCGAATTGCTCGACCGCGAGGCGGAAAAGGATACCGGCGCCCTGCGCATCGAGCGCGCGCGCGGCGCGATCGAATATCACAATGTCTCGTTCGCCTACGACGCCAGCAAGGGCCGGGTGCTGGAGAACATCAATCTCGGCATCGTACCCGGCCAGACCGTCGCCTTCGTCGGGCGCTCGGGCAGCGGCAAATCGACCCTCGTGAGTCTGCTGCCGCGCTTTTATGATCTGAGTATCGGCCGCATCACACTCGATGGCCACGACATCCGCGACCTCGCTCTCGAAAGCCTGCGCAACCAGATCGCGCTGGTCGGGCAGGAAGTCATCCTGTTCAACGACACCATCGCCAACAACATCGCCTATGGCCGTGGCGGCGAGGTGCGCGAGGAAGAGATCATCCGCGCCGCCGAGGCCGCGCATGCCATGGAATTCATCCGCCAGTTGCCGCAAGGGCTGCACACCGTGATCGGTGAAAAGGGCGTGCTGCTTTCCGGCGGCCAGCGCCAGCGTCTCGCGATCGCCCGCGCCCTGTTCAAGGACGCGCCCATCCTGATTCTCGACGAGGCCACCGCCGCGCTCGACACCGAATCGGAACGCGCCATTCAGGCAGCGCTGGAGCAGCTGGTGCGCAATCGCACCACCTTGATCATCGCCCATCGCCTGTCCACCATCGAGCGGGCGGATGTGATCGTGGTGATGGATCGCGGCCGGATCGTGGAGCAGGGCAGGCATGCCGAGCTGCTGGCGCGCGGCGGGCATTACGCCAGCCTGCATCGCATGCAATTCGCTTCGCCCCAGCCTGTCAGCAAGCTAACGGAGACGGGTTGAAGCGCCCGGATCATTACTGGTACAGCAACAACCCGGTGTCCGTGTTGCTGCTGCCGCTCTCCTGGCTGTTCTGCCTGGCGGCGATGCTGCGCCGGGCGGCGTATCGGGTGGGGTTGCTGAAAGCGACGCGGCTGCCGGTGCCGGTCATCGTGGTGGGCAACATCAGCGTTGGTGGCACTGGCAAGACGCCGCTGGTGATCTGGCTGTCTGAATTTCTCAAGCAGCGCGGTTACCGGCCCGCCATTGTCAGTCGCGGTTACGGCGGCCAGGCGCGCGCATACCCTTTGTTCGTCACGCCGGACAGCGATCCTCTACTCGCGGGTGACGAGGCGGTGCTGCTGGCGCGGCGTTGCGGTTGTCCGATGGCGGTGGCCCCGGACCGGGTCGCCGCGGCGAGGAAAGTGCTGGAGGCGGGTTGCGACATCATCATCTCCGATGACGGTTTGCAACACTATCGCCTGGGCCGCGACATCGAGATCGCCGTGATCGACGGCGCGCGCCGTTTCGGCAATGGCCGCTGCCTGCCCGCCGGGCCGCTGCGCGAACCGCCCGGCCGCCTGAAGAGTGTCGATCTCGTCGTTGTCAATGGCGGCCCGGCCGAAACCGGTCAGTACGAGATGCGCCTGCGCAGCGGGGTGCTACGCAATCTGGCCGACGAAGGTGTGACACGCGATCCCGCCGCTTTTCAGGGTGAGACCGTCCATGCCGTGGCGGGCATCGGCCACCCGGCGCGGTTTTTTGATCACTTGGAGAAGCTGGGTCTGAATGTCAACGGGCATTCTTTCCCGGATCACTATCCTTATACCGCGCGGGATGTACAATTTGGCGATGATGCTCCGATTATCATGACGGAAAAAGACGCGGTAAAATGTCGAAAGTTCGCTGACGCCCGGCATTGGTATTTGCCGGTGGCGGCGGAGCTGAGCGGCGATTTTGGCGAGCGGGTGGTGGGGTTGTTGGAGCGGCGGTTGGGGGGATGAGTCGCCTTTGGCGACGGTGATTTTAATGCGGGCTTCCGCGTCCGCACGGCAGGTTACTTTCTTTGGGCGGCCAAAGAAAGTAACCAAAGAAAGGCCGCCCGGGGACTTGGCCCTTCGGGCTGCTCTGCGCGCTTCGGCTGGCGCGGGGTTCACCGACAGCGCTTCCCTGCGCTGACGGTGAACGCTCGCCTTCCTGGCTTCGCCCTCTACGAGGCTGTTCCGCGCCATCCTCCACTGCTCGGCGGCGTCCAACGGGGGATAAGCGGGCGCGACCATCGGGCGGCCTTTTCTTTCGTGCCTTTCTTTTGGCCGCGCAAAAGAAAGGCACCGGCGCGCGGGGTCGCTTCCCGCATTAAAATCACCGTCGCCGCAGGCGACACAACTAACCCAAGGCACAAAATGGACAAAAAACTGCTCGATATTCTGGTCTGTCCGATCTGCAAAAGCCCGCTGATATACAAGAAGGCGGAAAACGAGCTGATCTGCAAGGCGGACCGTCTGGCCTATCCCATCCGCGACGACATCCCCGTCATGCTCGAAGAAGAGGCTCGCAGGCTGGCGGTGGACGAAGAGGTGTAGGATGGAGTTTTGCGTCGTCATTCCCGCCCGCTACGCCTCCACGCGCCTGCCGGGCAAACCCTTGCGCGATATCGCCGGCAAGCCCATGATCCGGCATGTCTACGAACGCGCGCTGGAGAGCGGTGCGGATGAAGTCATCATCGCCACCGATGACGAGCGCATCCGCCGTGCGGCGGAGGATTTCGGCGCGCGGGTGTGCATGACTGCCGCCCATCACCCTTCCGGTACCGATCGCCTCGCCGAAGTGGCGAGGATGAGGGATTACGGCGGCGATCAGATCATCGTCAATCTGCAGGGCGACGAACCCCTGATGCCGCCGGCGCTGATCCGCCAGGTCGCCGGCAATCTGCACGCCAACCCCCAGGCCAGCGTCGCCACGCTGTGCGAACGCATTCATACCGCGGGCGAGTTGTTCGATCCGCATCTGGTGAAGGTCGTCATGGACAGCCAAGGCTACGCCCTCTACTTCAGCCGCGCCGCCATCCCCTGGGACCGTGACGCCTTCGCCGCCACCACCGGCGAATTGCCCACGCGCTCCGAGCACTACCGTCACATCGGCCTGTACGCTTACCGCGCCGGATTCCTCCAGGAATACGTCAAATGGCCGCCGTGCGTGCTGGAACAGACCGAATCGCTGGAACAGTTGCGGGTGCTGTGGCAGGGGCACAAGATCCACGTCGCCGAAGCGGTCGAGACGCCGGGGGCGGGGGTGGATACCGAAGCCGATTTATTGAGGGCGCGTCAACGATTGGAGGGTTGAGGCGCCGTTGATTGCGCGAGGCGCCTGCGTCCGTCAGGAATCGAGCAGATTGAGTTCCAGAAACGCCGGATTGATTTCACTCCTGTCCCCGCTCAAGATAGGGACGGTGAATGTGGACGGCACGCGGCGGTGGGCCTCTCCGAGCTGATCGGGCTGGATCATGGTGTGCTGTTCGCAGTCCTGGAGGATCACCGCAGGCTCGTCTTCCAGTACCTCGATGATCTGGCAGTCCGCCCCGTGATACCGCACACGCCGCCCGATCAGGCCGCGTAGCTGGGACAGGGTGAATGAGGTTGTGAGTTCGGGATGTGTCATGGTCCTATGCTAAAAGTAATGGTGTGGAAAAGGCAAGAAGGTTTTTTCGGTTTGGAGGCAGGCCGTACCGCAAATCATTGACGCTTGCGCTGCCCGGAATGCGTTTCCTTGCGCATGCGTTCCAGGATATGCCTGGTCATGCCGATCGCCAGTTCATGTTCGCCCATGAACACCTGCCCGATGTTTTCTTTTTGCAGCAGTTCGGCTTCTTCCTCGTTGTGGGTCCGCACCACGGTCTCAATCGCCGGATTGAGTGTCCGGGCGATCTCCACCATCTTGCGCACATGAAAGGTATCCGGGGTGGCGATGACCAGCATGCTGGCCCCCGCGATGTGCGCCTGAATCAGCACCGCGGGATCGGATGCGTCTCCATAGACCGCCGGGATGTTTCGTGCGCGCAGTTGTTCGACAAATTCGCGATTCTGCTCGGTAACCACATAGGGTATATTTCCTTCATCAAGCGCCTGGGCGATCCGGCGTCCGACGCGCCCATAGCCGACCAGAACCACCTGGCCAGCCAGGAAAGATTGATCGACCGACATAGGAAGCTCGGCGAGCGGATCATCTCTTCGCTCCAGTCGCCGCGCCAAGCGGGATCGTGTGCGTATCCATATTTGCGCCGGCTCAATGGCGGTGAAGACGAGCGAATTGAGGGCGATGGAAATCAGTGCTCCGGCGAGGATCAGGCTTTGACCCTCGATAGGCAGCAGACCCAGTGCGACCCCCAATCCGGCCAGGATGAACGAGAATTCACCGATCTGCGCCAGACTCGCCCCGACCGTGAGCGCGGTGTTGAGCGGGTAGCGGAACGCCAGCACCAGAGCGATGGCGGCAAGGGTTTTGCCCAGCATGATGATCGTCACCACGACCATCACCTTGACGGGTTGCTCGATCAACACCCGCGGGTCAAACAGCATGCCGACCGAGACGAAGAACAGCACCGAAAACGCGTCGCGCAATGGCAAGGATTCGGCGGCGGCACGGTGGCTGAACTCCGATTCGCGCATCATCATCCCGGCAAAGAACGCGCCCAGCGCGAACGACACATCGAACAGTATGGCCGAGCCATAAGCCACTCCAACGGCCACGGCAATCACGCATAACGTAAACAGCTCTCGTGAGCCGGTACGCGCCACCAGCCAGAGTGCGCGAGGGAACACGCGCCGCCCCACCACCACCATCAGCGCGATGAATGCGGCGACCTTGGCCAACGTGATCCCTAGGGTTATCCATAGACCCCCGCCGGAGGCGGCATCATCGGTCTTCCCGCCCAGCAGATTCGCGAGCGGGGGCAACAGCACCAGCACCAACACCATCACCAGGTCTTCGACGACCAGCCAGCCTACGGCAATGCGGCCGTTGATCGACTCCAGCACGCCCCGCGCCTCCAGGGCACGCAGTAGTACCACCGTACTGGCAACCGACAAGGCGAGACCGAAGACAAGCGCCGCGCCGATATCCCAGCCCCAAAACGTGGCGGCCGCCATCCCCAGTGCGGTAGCCACAGCGATCTGCACTACCGCTCCCGGGATTGCGATACGCCGGACAGCCAGCAGGTCGTCCAGCGAAAAATGCAGTCCGACACCGAACATCAGCAGCATCACCCCTATTTCGGCGAGCTGGCTGGCAAGCGCGACATCCGCGACAAAGCCTGGCGTGGCCGGACCGATCACGATCCCCGCCAGGAGATAGCCGACCAACGGCGGTATCCGCAAGCGCGACGTAATAAAACCCAGAATCATCGCCAACCCCAGCGCGGCGGCGATGGTTGTTATCAGACTGATATTGTGAGGCACTCGATCGATCCTGTAATGTGGCGTAGATACATACTCAATGCCTTGTGGTTATTGTCCTCAACCCGAATTCATGAGGCATTCGGGCCAAGACGGTGCATCATCTACCACCATCCATTTTCCCGCAACAGCGTTTTTGCCTTTCACTGCTTCGGGCTTCATAATGATTACATTGTCGAGCCGAAACGGAACTTTATCAAGTTGCTGGATGGCAGTATTTCATGCAAGTTGTAAAAGTATTTGTAACATGGTGAGAGGAAAAAATGGTTAAAGTTCTTTTTGTCTGCATGGGCAACATTTGCCGCTCGCCAACCGCCGAAGGCGTTTTCCGGCATCTCGTCGGACGGCACGGTCTGGAAAGCTTTGTCGAAATCGACTCCGCCGGCACGCACGCCTATCACGTCGGCCATCGCCCCGACAGGCGAGCTCAGGCGGCAGCGTTGCGGCGTGGCATCGACATCAGCGCACAGCAGGCACGCCGTGTCGAGGTGATGGACTTCGAGACCTTCGATTATATTCTGGCGATGGACGAAGAGAACATCGGAAACCTCCATTCACTTTGTCCGCCCGAATATCAGCACAAAGTCCGGCTATTCCTGGAATTCGCCCCCCATCTCGGCGGCCGCGAAGTCCCCGATCCATATTACGGCGGCCTGAGCGGCTTCGAGCGCGTGTTGGACATGATCGAGGCGGCGGCCGAGGGGTTGATCGAGGAGGTCAAGCGGCGAAAGGTGTGAAGCGCGTCTAAGGTGCACCATGCGCACCATCGGCGTGATGCGGGAGATGCGCCTTGCAAAATTCAGGGTGAGGATGGCGACAACAAACCATGTATGTACCAAGTAGATTTGAAGAGCCAAGATTGGAGATCATGCACGAATTGATTCGCGCCAATCCCTTGGCTACGGTGGTCACGCTCTCCTCGGCAGGTCTCAACGCAAACCACATCCCGCTGTATTTGTCCGAGGAACCCGCGCCCTTTGGAATCTTGCGCGGCCACGTCGCCCGTTCCAACCCGATATGGAATGATTATGCGAAGGATGTTGATGTGCTCGCCATATTCCACGGCCCGCAGGCCTATATCAGTCCTTCCTGGTGCGCCACGAAAAAGGAAACAGGCAAGGTCGTGCCCACCTGGAATTATGCGGTAGTGCATGCCTATGGCTCCTTGAGCGTCATGGATGATGCTTCATGGTTGCGCGTTCAACTCGACGCCCTGACAGATCGGAATGAGGCGGCCGTTTCTGAACAATGGCAAGTATCAGACGCCCCCCGGGAGTATACCGAAAAGATGATCGGCGCTGTTGTCGGAATCGAGATCGTCATCACGAAGCTGATCGGCAAATGGAAGACCAGTGTCATCGAACCGGAGCAAAACCTGTCTGGCGTGATTCACGAACTTGCCGCGAGCGGTCAGCAAGACGCTGCATCGATGGCTGTTTTGATGGAAGAGCGGGGGAAGAGAGTGCGTTAGGTTGTATGGTGAAATCATACTGAGGGAGTTTCTACCGCTCCCGATGGCGAAGAAAGACAAAATATGCCGTCAGATTTCAAAAAATGACGGCACACATCGTTTATCAGATGTGGCGTTAGCCTTGGCGGCTTCCCCGCCCCTCCTCAAAGGAGAAGGGCGGGTCTCTACAGCCATCGTCTAATCATTCCCCCGACGATTCCGCTTTCGCGGCATGGGATGCCGTTTCGGTAGCGGCTGTCTGGCCGGTGCTTCTGGCGCCTTCTCCGCCTTCGTGGCTGGCTACGGGCGAAGGTGCCGACGGGTTGGCGGGTTGTTGTGCGGCCGGGCCGCTATCGCCTTCGCCGCGCGGTGTTTCGCTGGGGCGTGGGCGGTAGTTATGGCTGCGCGGAGGGTAGGGGACCGTTGCGGGGGATTTCCGCTCGGTCGTATCCGTCTCGCCACGCGGTTCGGTGCTGGGCGCAGGGATATTTCCGCCTTCGGGGCGGTGTTCCCTGGGCTCGCCGGGTTCGCCGAAGGCGAGTTCCTGCGTGGCGCTTCCGGGGGTCCTCGGTTCTCTGCGGCGACGGCGTCCGCCCCGGCGGCCTCGGCGTCCGCCGGGGCGTTGGCCTGGGGCGCGCTGGCCAAACTCTGTTTCCGGGGTGGCTTCCTCTCCGGTTTCGGCCGCCATTTCGCCAGCGGTAACCATGCCCTCTTCACCGGCGGCCTCAGGGGCGGGCAGGAGGAGCGGACGGGTTTCCTCCATCCTGGGCGCCGCGGGCGTGGGTGTTGCCGCTGCGGCTTCGGCGGTCGCGGCAGGAGACTGGGGCGCCGTAGGTGCGATCTTGCGCTCTTCCGACGCGGGGCGCGGTGGTCGCTGGCGTGGCTGTTGTTCGCGCGGCTCGCGTTCCCGGCGAGGTTTGGCGTGTTGCGGGTGTTCGCGTTCGCCGGTGGGCCGTGCCCGGTGGGCGGGGGCTTTTCTGCCGGTCTCGGCCACAGCGGGCGCGGGTGCCCGGACCGGTATTTCCGCCTTGATTTCCGATGGCTGGCCACCGCCAAACAGGCTGGACCACAGGCGCTTGATGAAGCCGCCCTCGGCTTCGGGTCTGAGCGCCGGCGGGGCGGCGGCGGGTGTGGGCGCTGGGGTGGCGGGGGCGACACCCCTTACCGCGGGTGCTTCGGTGAAGGTTTTTTTCGCGGGGGCGGCCCTTTCGGCGGCCTCTTCCGGTTTTTTCATCAATCGATAGCTTGCCGGCGCCGCGCCTTCCGGCCCCAGTTCGGCAATCTCCTCGGCGCGCATGCGCTTGATTTCGTAGTGCGGAGTTTCAAGCGCGGGGTTGGGGATCAGAACCACGCGGCTTTTGTGGCGGCTCTCGATGGCATTGATGGCCGCGCGCTTCTCGTTGAGCAGGAAGGTGGCGGCATCCACCGGCAGTTGCGCCAGTATCTGGCCGGTTTTGGCCTTGGAGGCTTCTTCCTCGACGATGCGCAGGATGGACAGCGCCAGCGATTCCACGCTACGCACATGGCCTTGGCCTTTGCAGCGCGGGCAGGGAATCTGGCTGGATTCGCCCAACGAAGGTCGCAGCCGCTGGCGGGACATTTCCAGCAGGCCGAAGCGCGAGATGCGGCCGATCTGCACGCGCGCGCGGTCCATTTTGAGCGCGTCCTTGAGGCGGTTTTCCACCTCGCGCTGGTTGCGCGCCGGGGTCATGTCGATGAAGTCGATCACGACCAGCCCGCCCAGATCGCGCAGGCGCAACTGGCGCGCGATTTCGTCGGCGGCTTCGAGGTTGGTGTTGAGCGCGGTTTCCTCGATATCGCCCCCCTTGGTGGCGCGCCCGGAGTTGACGTCGATGGCCACCATCGCTTCGGCGTGGTCGATGACGATCGCGCCGCCGGAGGGCAGGCGCACCTCGCGCTGGAACGCCGTCTCGATCTGGCTTTCGATTTGGAAGCGGGAAAACAGCGGGACGTTGTCCTGATACAGCTTGATTCTGCTCAGGCTGTTCGGCATGACCTGTTGAATGAATTCACGGCCCTGCTGGTAGACTTGCGGATCGTCGACGAGGATTTCGCCGATGTCCTGGCGGAAATAATCGCGGATGGCGCGGATGATGATGCTGCTTTCCTGGTAGATCAGGAAGGGCGCGGTTTTTTCACGCGAGGCTAATTCGATGGCCTCCCACAGGCGCAGCAGGTAGTCGAGATCCCACTGGAGTTCCTCGACGCTCTTGCCGACCCCGGCGGTGCGGATGATGACGCCCATGCCGTCGGGGATGGTCAGCGCGCTCATGGCGTCGCGCATCTCGCTGCGGTCTTCGCCTTCGATGCGGCGCGATACCCCGCCGGCGCGCGGATTGTTCGGCATCAGCACCATGTAACGCCCCGCCAGGCTGATGAAGGTGGTCAGCGCCGCGCCCTTGGTGCCGCGCTCCTCCTTGTCGATCTGCACCATCACTTCCTGGCCTTCGCGCAACACCTCCTTGATGTTGACGCGCCCGCCTTCGGGAGTATGGCTAAAATAGGTCGGGGAGATTTCCTTCAGCGGCAGAAAGCCGTGGCGCTCCGACCCGTAATCGACGAACGCCGCCTCCAGGCTGGGTTCGAGGCGGGTGATTTTCCCTTTGTATATATTGGATTTTTTCTGTTCGCGCGCCGGTGTTTCAATGTCCAGGTCGTAAAGGTATTGGCCATCCACCAGCGCGACACGCAACTCTTCCGGCTGCGTAGCGTTTATCAGCATTCTTTTCATGTGTTGTAATTTCTCTCGCGCTCGACCCTTGCCGCAGTCATGGACTGCCGAGTCGAACCGGGGTACGGCATGGCACAGGGACGCGCGCTTCGATCAGGTGCGTCCGTGGTAGTCCTTCCCAAGGTTATCGGGTGCTAAGTGATGGAAAACGAGGGTAACGAGCCCTGTTGACGACGTCCTTTCTCTGGCAGAATTCTTGATTCATGGCGATCCTTTTCAGGGATGGCCTTTATACCAGAGCATGGTTTCGCCCATATTGGCGCCACCTGTGGCTTTCAATCACGTTGCCATGTCCGTAAACCTCCGCGCCAAGCGCGGGCCGGTTCGCTCGACCGTATGTTGCGGCAACGGGAGCATCTTGTTTTGTCGCTCTTTCGAAAGGGGCGAGCGACGCCTGAACCCTAGGGTCTGTTGACATTTACGGAGCTACTGCGGCCGAGCGGGAAGCGGAATCTTCAAAGTGTACTCCCTCCGGGCTCCTCAACGTACTGCAAGTACGCCTTCGTCGCCCTCCGGTCCGCGCACCTTGAATCTTCCGCTTCCCGCTCACCCTCGTCACGCTCCGAAATGTCAACGGACCCGTCAAACAGTATCAAAATCGTTTTCGCGGTGGGCGTTCCAAAGCAACAACGCTGGCGCTCAGCAAAGGAGCCATGCTATCCGGTATGCCGTTTTCATTGAAACAGCCGAACCGCACCATAATATAGCACGTTCATCCACCGCATTAAACGATTGATGCTATCATAATATGTATATGTCCGTCGCCAAAGCTGTGCAATCCCCCCAACTAATAAATATCGATGCCGCCTATGAAGGGCAGCGCATCGACAATTTCCTGCTCACGCGCCTGAAGGGGGTGCCAAAAAGCCATATTTACAAGGTGTTACGCAAGGGCGAGGTGCGGGTCAACAAGGGGCGTATCAAGCCGGAATATCGCTTGCAGCCGGGTGACGTGGTGCGTATCCCGCCCATCCAGGTGTCCGAGGCTCCACCCAAGCCGAGCGCGGGGGGGCGCATCGTCGAGATCATTGCGAAGAGCGTTATTTATGAAGACAAAGGATTGATTATAATAAATAAACCGTCCGGCATCGCGGTGCATGGCGGCAGCGGCGTGAGCTATGGCGTGATCGAGGCGCTGCGCGTGGCGCGTCCCGATGCGCCGCATCTGGAGCTGGTACATCGTCTCGACCGCGACACCTCCGGCTGCCTGATGATCGCCAAAAAGCGCAGCGTACTCCGCAGTCTGCATGAGCTGCTGCGCGGCGAGCGGGGTATCGACAAGCGTTACCTGGCCCTGGTGAAAGGGAAGTGGCGCGGCGGGAAGAAGGTGGTGGATGCCGCGCTGGCGAGAAACCAGATTCGTTCGGGCGAGCGGGTGGTCCGCGTGACCGAGGAAGGCAAGTCGTCCGCCAGCGTGTTCGTGCCGCACACCGTGTTCGCCGAGGCGAGCCTGATGGAGGTGCGGCCGCTGACCGGGCGTACTCACCAAATCCGCGTCCATGCCGCCTATCTCGATCGGCCCATCGCCGGTGATGAAAAGTACGGCGATGCCGAATTCAACCGGCGCATGGCCGGGCTGGGGCTGAAACGTCTGTTCCTTCACGCTTGGCGCCTGGAGTTCGAGCTTCCAGAGACGGGGCAGAAGATCAGCGTCACCGCGCCGTTGAGCGATGACTTGCAACAGGTGATCGCGCGGTTATCCGGCGCGCTGGCGAAGCCGCATCATGACTGAATTCAAGCTGCTGGTGTTCGATTGGGATGGCACGCTGATGGATTCGGCGGCCCGCATCGTGGCCTGTTTCAATGCCGCGATCATGGATGTGGGACTGGAACCGCTGCCCGATGCGGCGATCAGGAATATTATTGGCCTGGGGCTGCGCGAGGCACTGGATCAACTAGCCCCGGGCGCCGATATCGTGCTGCGGCAACAGTTGGTCGATCGCTACCGCCACCATTACCTTTACGCCAATCAGACTCCTTCGCCGCTGTTTCCGGGCGCGGATGCGATGGTGCGTGAGCTGGGGGAGCAAGGTTATTTCCTTGCGGTGGCGACGGGCAAGGGCCGGCAGGGGCTCAACCGGGTGCTGGAGGAAACCGGCTGCAAGGGGCTGTTTCACGCTACCCGCTGCGCCGATGAGACGTTTTCCAAGCCCCACCCGCAGATGTTGCTGGAGCTGATGAGCGAGTTGAACGTTAGCCCCGGCGAGACCCTGATGATCGGCGACACCGAATACGATTTGCAGATGGCCAAAAACGCCGGCACGGTGGCGTTGGGCGTCAGTTATGGCGCACATGAGCGCGATCGCCTGCTAAAATGCGAACCTTTGGCGTGCCTGGACAGCTTCGAAGAGCTGCGCGGATGGTTGTCCCGGCCGCCGGTAAATTGATACCTTAATAGAAATCCTCACATTTCAGAGCAGGCGGCGTACCCTCATGTCAGACAACCAACAAGAATCCTCGTCCAGCGCACCCGTCCCAGGCGGTGGGGACCAATGGACGGCAGGTCCACCTGTCGAGCCTGCCAAGCGCGCCGGTGAGGGTGGCGATGCGGAATGGGAGCGTGGTGTGCTCAAGAAACTGGTGTTTTCCGCCGTCGAGGAACAGCGCCGCACCCGCCGCTGGGGCATATTTTTCAAATCCCTGACCTTCATTTATCTTTTCGTCGTGCTTTATTTATTGATCCCCGCCGAGCGGGCGATGGAGGTCGGCAAGAAACACACCGCGCTGGTCGAGGTGCGCGGCGAGATCGCCGATGATAGCGAAGCCAATGCGGACAGCATCGTCAGCGGTTTGCGCGCCGCCTTTGAAGACAGGAATACCGCCGGCGTGATCCTGCGCATCAACAGCCCCGGCGGCAGCCCGGTGCAGGCGGGGTATGTCAACGACGAGATCAAGCGCCTGCGCAGCCAGTATCCCGACATTCCCCTCTATGCGGTCGTCACCGACATCTGCGCTTCGGGCGGCTATTACATCGCGGCCGCGGCCGACAAGATCTATGCCGACAAGGCCAGTCTGGTAGGTTCCATCGGCGTGATTATGGACGGCTTCGGTTTCGTCGATACCATGAAAAAGCTCGGCGTGGAGCGCCGCCTGATGACGGCGGGCGAACACAAGGGCTTCCTCGATCCTTTCTCGCCGCAAAAACCGGAAGAGGTCGATCATGTCAAAACGCTGCTGGGGACCATACACAAGCAGTTTATCGACACCGTCAAAAAGGGACGGGGCGATCGCCTCAAGGACGAGCCGAACCTGTTCAGCGGCTATATCTGGACTGGGGAGCAGGCGGTGGATATCGGGCTGGTCGACGCCTTGGGCAGCAGCAGTTATGTTGCCCGCGAAGTCATCAAGGCCGAGAATATCGTCGATTACACCGAACGGCCGCCGTACTTGCAGCAGTTGACGGAGCGTTTCGGCATGGCGATGGCGAAGGCTTTTTCGTCGGTGTCGGGCGCGGGACTGAAGCAGGCGGGCGACCTGGTCGGGAATCTTAAATAAATGTCAGGCAATACCATCGGCAAGCTTTTCACCGTCACCTCCTTCGGCGAGAGCCACGGTCCGGCGCTGGGTTGCATCGTCGATGGCTGTCCGCCGGGCATGGCGTTGAGCGAAGAGGATTTGCAGCACGACCTCGATCGCCGCAAGCCGGGCACCTCGCGTCACACCACGCAACGCCGCGAGGAAGACCGCGTGCAGATCCTGTCCGGTGTGTTCGAGGGCCGCACCACCGGCACGCCGATCGGACTGTTGATCCACAACACCGATCAGCGTTCCAAGGACTACACCAAGATCATGGAGCAGTTCCGCCCCGGCCACGCCGACTACACCTATCAGCAGAAATATGGCGTGCGTGATTACCGCGGCGGGGGACGCTCCTCGGCGCGCGAGACCGCCATGCGCGTGGCGGCGGGCGCGATCGCCAAGAAATATCTGCGCGAGCGCTGCGGCGTGCTGATACGCGGTTATCTCGCGCAACTCGGGCCGATCAAGGCCGAAGCCTTCGACTGGGCGGAAGTGGAGCGCAATCCCTTTTTCTGTCCCGACGCCGCCAAGGTGGCGGCACTGGAAGCGTATATGGACGCGCTGCGCAAGGAGGGCAATTCCATCGGCGCGCGCATCAACGTCGTCGCCACCGGCGTACCGCCAGGATGGGGCGAACCGGTGTTCGACCGCCTCGACGCCGACATCGCCCATGCCTTGATGAGCATCAACGCCGTGAAGGGGGTGGAAATCGGCGCCGGGTTTGCTTGTATCGAACAAAAGGGCACCGAGCATCGCGACGAGATTTCCCCGCAGGGTTTCCTCAGCAACCATGCCGGAGGCATCCTGGGCGGCATTTCGTCCGGGCAGGACATCATCGCCAGCATCGCACTGAAACCGACCTCCAGCATCCGCCTGCCCGGCCGTAGCATTGACGTGCATGGCGAACCGGTGGAGGTGATGACCCACGGCCGTCACGACCCCTGCGTCGGTATCCGCGCCACGCCGATCGCCGAGGCGATGCTCGCCATTATCCTGATGGACCATATGCTGCGCCAGCGCGCGCAGAATGCCGATGTGGTGTCGCGGACGCCGGTTATACCTTCGGGAGTGGCAAGCAGCCAGTAGCAAGTGGCAAGATGGAAATCCTGGTGTTTCCGGTGCTGCTCGACTTCTAACTTGTTACTTGTAACTTGCCGCTTCCTTAATCCTTATGCCCTACTGGCGCCTCTCGGCATTCTACTTCTTTTTCTTCTCCTCCCTCGGCGCTATGTTGCCCTACTGGGGGCTGTATCTCGAATCGCTGGGTTTTACCCCGCAACGTATCGGTGAGCTGATGGCGTTGCTGATGGCGACCAAGATCGTCTCCCCCAATGTCTGGGGGTGGATCGCCGATCACACCGGCCGGCGCATGGCCATCGTGCGTCTGGGATCGCTGCTCGCGGCAGTCTGTTTCAGCGGCGTGTTGTTCGGCAGCGGTTACTGGTGGCTGGCGCTGGTGATGGTCGCCTTCAGTTTTTTCTGGAACGCCACCCTGCCGCAATTTGAAGCCACCACCTTTACTCACCTCGGCGAGCACACGCATCGCTACAGTACCATCCGTTTGTGGGGGTCGATCGGCTTCATCGTTGCCGTGGCGGCACTGGGGCCGCTGTTTCAACGGGTGGGGGTCGGGTTGCTGCCGTGGATCTTGCTGGGTTTGATGGCATCCATCTGGCTGGTGAGCCTGCTGGTGCCCGAACGCCTTGTGCCGCCTCACGCGCAAGAACATCAGCCGTTGCGCGAAGTATTGCGCCGCCCCGAGGTGATGGCGCTGCTGGTCGTGTGTTTTCTGATGCAGGCCAGCCATGGCCCCTACTACACCTTCTATTCCATTTATCTGGAAGATCACGGCTATTCGCGCAGCGCCATCGGCCAGTTATGGGCGTTGGGCGTGATCGCCGAAGTCGGCGTGTTCCTGGTCATGCACCGCCTTGCGCCACGCACCGGCTTGCGCACCCTGTTCCTGGCGAGCATGGGATTGACAGCGCTGCGCTGGGCATTGATCGGCCTCTACGTGGACAAGCTGCCGGTGATGATTTTCGCCCAGACCCTGCACGCCGCCAGCTTCGGCATCTACCATGCCGTAGCGATCCAACTGGTGCACAAATATTTCACCGGCCGCCACCAGGGGCGCGGTCAGGCGCTTTACAGCAGCCTCAGTTTTGGCGCGGGCGGAGCGGTTGGCAGTCTGTACAGCGGCTATGTGTGGGGCGCCGCCTCGCCGACGGCGGCGTATTGCGCCGCCGCGTTGATCGCTGCGGCGGCTTTTCTGGTGGCTTGGCGCTTCATCGGCGCCGGCGCGTTTGGCGGGAAGGCATCTTTGTGAACAAAAAAGCCATAAGCGGAGCTTATGGCTTTTTTGTTCGGGCGGCGGGTTTCAATCAACGCCGTTCTTAGGCGCCAACCAAACCTTCTGGTTTGTTGCTTGCCTGCTGGCGGCGAGACAAATGCCAGCCCAGGAGGCCGAGACCGGTCAACATCATGACCCACGTTTCGGCTTCGGGGACGGGCGCGGCGACGAGAGCCAAGGTGTACATCCCGCCCTGATTGCCAGTGGCCAAGCCCGTTACCTTGAGATAATAGTCGTTACCCGCATTGAGGAGACCGTTGAACAGCAAAGGGTCGGCATTGGTGTCACTTACCAGGCTATTGCTGCTGTCGAAGATGGAAAGATCCAGATTGCTGATGTCGTAGCTTATGCTGATTGATCCAAGGTTGAGGCGCAACGGAACATTGTTTCCCCCGGAGCCGACAGCGGAGAGCACAGGCAGGTCGAAGACATATCTATCTTCGAAGTTGCCGGTAACGGTTCTGACGCCGCTGCCATAGGCGGTTGTGCCAAGGATTCCGATATCATAGACACCGGCGTGACTCATTCCGCTTGAAAGAAATAAGGTCGTTCCCAGTGCTGCCATTTTTAATTTGTTCATCATATGGTCTCCACTTAAACTTGTTCAGGGCGAGGGTATAAACATCTGGTCGCTATAATGCCATTTTTATTCTGGCGTAGGCTAGTATTTTAGCCAAAGAATGTGTCGATAATGTGACTTGTCTCATAATGGCGTGTTCAGGGAGAAAAGAAGGAATTGACGCAAAGCCGGGCTGCGCGTATTATTTCCGCCTTCGTGCTGCGCCTTGGTTGATGACTCGTGTGGAGCCTTCGGGGTATAGCGCAGTCTGGTAGCGCGCCTGCTTTGGGAGCAGGATGTCGGGGGTTCGAATCCCTCTACCCCGACCAATACCCGGCGAATTTGTGGTATATCGCTCGTTGCGAGGATATGCTACGCTGCCTGGCTTTCGAGCGCCCGTAGCTCATCCGGATAGAGCATCGGCCTTCTAAGCCGAGGGTAGCAGGTTCGAGTCCTGCCGGGCGCGCCAAAAACAGGCGCGATTCGACACAATGGTGGCCGTAGCTCAGTTGGTAGAGCCCCGGATTGTGATTCCGGTTGTCGTGGGTTCGAGCCCCATCGGTCACCCCAATTTTGTAGCGAGAGTTTTTTCGGGCCGTTGGCTCAGTTGGGTGAGCCGGAAGAGAAAAATGTCCGGTGGACTTTTTCCCGGCGAACGCCCGTCCAGGAAGGACGGGCCGGGGCTGCTGCAATGCAATGCGGCCGCGCCATGGATGGCACGATGTGACAAATTTTTCGGGCCGTTAGCTCAGTTGGTAGAGCTGCTGACTCTTAATCAGTAGGTCGTAGGTTCAAGTCCTACACGGCCCACCAATTTCATATTCTTTCCATCTCTCCAGCCCGTTTCTCTCTTGAAATCGATTGTTATAGACCCACCTCTACGGAAAGTTTTTCCGGGTTCTTCGGTTTTTCGTTCTAATCTGTATAATTGCTTATCTAGACAATCGTCTTTCGGGCCGGACCGGCCTGGAAGCGTTGCGAAAGTGGCGAAATTGGTAGACGCACTGGATTTAGGTTCCAGCGGGGCAACCCGTGAGAGTTCGAGTCTCTCCTTTCGCACCATTATCACGCGCGCTGCGGCGCACGGGCTTTTTCAAAGTTAACCGGCAACGATTGCCGATGGGGTAGCAAAATGCAAATTTCTGTACAGCCGAGCGAAGGTCTTGAGCGCCGTATCACAGTCACCGTGCCCGCCGAGCGGGTGGAAAAAGAAGTGGAAACCCGCCTGAAATCGCTGGCTCGCCGCGTCAAGCTGGATGGTTTCCGGCCCGGCAAGGTGCCGTTCAGTGTTGTGCAGCGCAAATACGGCGATCAGGTGCGCCTGGAAGTGCAGGACGAGGTCGTGCAGTCGAGCTTCCGCGAGGCTGTCGCGCAGCAGCAGTTGCGCCCCGCCGGCAGCCCGCGCATCGAGTCCCATAGCCTGGATACCGGCCGGGGGCTGGAATACACTGCGGTGTTCGAGGTGTATCCCGAGGTCGGCCAGGTGAGCCTGGATGGCGTCAAGATCGACAAACCGGCGGCCGATGTTACCGACGGCGACGTGAGCGCCGTCATCGAGCGTCTGCGCAAACAGCGCGCCGACTGGGTTGCCGTCGAGCGTGCCGCCCAGGAGGGCGACCGCCTGGTCATCGACTTTGCCGGAACGATGGACGGCAAGCCGTTCGAGGGTGGCGAAGGCAAGCAGGTGCCCATCGTGTTGGGTGCGCAGATGTTCATCGCCGGCTTCGAGGAAGGGTTGACCGGCGCCAAGGTGAATGACGAGCTGACCCTGAATCTGCAATTCCCGGCCGAATATCACGCCGCCGAGCTTGCCGGCAAGCCGGTGCAATTTGCCGTCAAGGTGACCGCCATTTCCGAGCCGAAGTTGCCGGAAATTGATGAAGAGTTCGCCAAGACGTTTGGCGTCAGCGAGGGTGGTGAGAGCGCGCTGAGGGCGGAAGTGCGGAACAATATGCAGCGTGAACTGGAACAGCTCGTCAAGCGCAAGGTCAAACAGCAGGTGCTGGATGGATTATTGCAAGCCAATCCGCTGACCTTGCCGCGTGCCCTGGTGGATGCGGAAATCGGCGAGTTGATGCAGCAGGCGGCCGATGACCTGGCGGGGCGCGGTGTGCAGATGTCCAGGGTCAATCTCCAGCCGGCCATGTTCGAGGAGCAGGCCCGCCGCCGCGTGGCGCTGGGCTTGATTCTGTCGGAGCTGATCCGCAAGAATGGTTTCAAGGCGACGCAGGAGCGTGTGCACGCCGTCGTCGAGGCCGCCGCGGCCAGTTATGAAAATCCCGCCGAGGTGATAAGCTGGTATTATGCCAATCCGCAGCGGCTGGCGGGTGTCGAGGCCATGGTGCTGGAAGATCAGGCTGTGGATTGGGTGGTTGAGAACGTCGCCGTCAACGAGGTTCGGACTTCATTCGACGAGCTGATGAAAACCGCGCGGTCGTGATGGCCGCGGTGAATGCCTGAGGAACCTCTGATGTGTCAGAGGTTCCGCGGTACAAGGAGGTGCCGGCATTTTTCAATCACTCCAGGTGATTGAAAAATGAAGAAAAGCAAATATCGCATTTTTGCTTTTCGTGCTCTGAAAATTCCAGGATGGCATTATTCAGAGCTTCCCTGACCATTAAAGGTGCCGATTATGATAACCGATAACCCCTATAACAAGGGTGCGCTGGACGCAACCGCGCTGAATCTCGTGCCGATGGTGGTCGAGCAATCGGCGCGCGGCGAGCGTGCCTATGATATTTATTCCCGGCTGCTGAAGGAGCGGGTGATCTTTCTGGTGGGGCCGGTTGAAGACTATATGGCCAACCTGGTGGTGGCGCAGTTGCTGTTTCTTGAGTCGGAAAACCCTGACAAAGACATTCATCTCTATATCAATTCGCCCGGTGGCTCGGTGAGCGCTGGCCTGGCGATTTATGATACGATGCAATTCATCAAGCCCGGTGTCAGCACCATGTGCATCGGCCAGGCTGCCAGCATGGGCGCCGTGCTGTTGGCGGGGGGGGCGCCGGGCAAGCGGTTTTGCCTGCCGCACTCGCGCGTCATGATTCACCAGCCGCTGGGCGGGTTCCAGGGGCAGGCGTCGGATTTCGATATCCACGCCCGCGAGATCCTGCTGGTGCGCGAGCGGCTGAACAAGATACTGGCTAAGCATACCGGCCAGCCGCTGGAGAAGATCCAGGGCGATACCGACCGTGACAATTTCATGGGCGGGCAGGCGGCGGTGGAATATGGTCTGGTGGACGCCGTGCTCGAGAAGCGCCAATAGTGTGGGGCGGGGCCTGTTTGTGAAACAGGTTCTTGAGAATAGTGTGCCAGGTTGTCAATTCGAGGTGGCGCAATGAGCGACGACAAACACGGTTTTGGTGAGGACGGGAAGAAGCTGTTGTATTGCTCTTTCTGCGGCAAAAGCCAGCACGAGGTGCGCAAGCTGATCGCCGGGCCATCGGTCTTCGTCTGCGATGAATGCGTAGAGCTGTGCAACGACATCATCCGCGAGGAGATGCAGGAAAAATCCACCTCGGCAAAGGGCAGCAAGCTTCCCACGCCGCGTGAGATCAAGAAGATCCTCGACGATTACGTGGTTGGCCAGACCCAAGCCAAGAAGGTGTTGTCGGTCGCGGTCTACAATCATTACAAGCGTCTCAACACCGGCGCGAAGAAGAGTGGCGATGTCGAGCTGGCCAAGAGCAACATCCTGCTGATCGGGCCTACCGGCTCCGGCAAGACCTTGCTTGCCGAGACCCTGGCGCGGCTCTTGAACGTGCCGTTCACCATCGCCGACGCCACGACGCTGACCGAGGCGGGCTATGTCGGCGAGGATGTCGAGAACATCATCCAGAAATTGCTGCAAAAGTGCGATTACGATGTCGAGAAGGCGCAGACCGGCATTGTCTATATCGACGAAATCGACAAGATTTCGCGCAAGTCCGACAATCCCTCGATCACCCGCGACGTGTCCGGCGAGGGCGTGCAGCAGGCGCTGCTCAAGCTGATCGAAGGCACTATCGCCTCCGTGCCGCCACAGGGAGGGCGCAAGCACCCGCAGCAGGAGTTCTTGCAGGTCAACACGGCCAACATCCTGTTCATTTGCGGCGGCGCGTTTGCCGGCCTGGAAAAGATCATCCGTTCCCGCTCGGAAAAAGGCGGCATCGGTTTTTCGGCCGAAGTGAAGAGCAAGGATGACAAGAAAACCGTCACCGAGCTGTTGCGCAACGTCGAGCCAGAAGACTTGATCCGGTATGGCCTGATCCCGGAGTTCGTCGGCCGCCTGCCGGTCGCCGCCACGCTGGAAGAGCTGGACGAGGATCAGTTGGTGCGCATTCTCACCGAGCCGAAAAACGCGATCACCAAGCAATACACCAAGCTGTTCGACATGGAAGGGTGCGAGATCGAGTTCCGTGAGGACGCCTTGCGCGCCATTGCCCGCAAGGCGATGGAGCGCAAAACCGGCGCGCGCGGCCTGCGTTCCATTATCGAGCAGGTGTTGCTCGACACCATGTATGAACTTCCGTCCATGGAAAATGTCACTAAAGTTGTCGTCGATGCAGGCGTTATAAGTGGAGAGTCTCCTCCTTTGATGATTTTCGAGGGAACGGAGTATCCGCGAACCGCGACCGGGGATTAACGCCTCTTTATAAATCAGTAAGTTAAAAAAGGCCGTTACGGCCTTTTTTAACGTGGGCGACGCTCGAAATTGGCATGAGCCTTGCCCCTGATTTTGTGTCCGTGGCATTTTTGACAGCGAAAATCAAAGAACGGAGCGATGTCTTTCAGGGTTGGCGTGGTGAATTTTCTTGAAATTCACCACGCCGGGCCTCATCTACACACGGGGCTGATAAGCAGATGTGCTTTCAGACCATTGAAAAACGCAAGTGGCGAGGTATTTAGATGGATCAGAACGACAAGGCATCCGAAGTTATCGCTGACCAGTTGATGGTGGCCCCTGTCCTGCCGCTGCGCGATGTGGTGGTTTATCCGCACATGGTGATCCCGCTGTTCGTTGGCCGCGAGAAGTCGATCAAGGCGCTTGATTCGGCGGTCGAGAACAACAAGCAGATCCTGCTGGTGGCGCAAAAGAGCGCGGCACTCGATGATCCCAGCGAAGACGATATCTATCGTGTCGGCACGCTGGCCAGTATTTTGCAATTACTGAGGCTGCCGGACGGCACCGTCAAGGTGCTGGTGGAAGGCACGGCGCGCGCTCAGATTCTCAATTTTCTTGGAGCGGGCGATCATTTTGTCGCCCAGATGTCCCTGTTGAACGCAGCTCCCCTCGAAGAGCGCGAGACGGAGGTGCTATCGCGTTCTCTGCTCAACCAGTTCGACCAGTATGTGAAGCTGAACAACAAGGTCCCGCCCGAGATTCTGTCGTCGCTGGCGAGCATCGATGATCCGGGCCGGCTTGCCGACACCATCGTCGCGCACATGGCGATCAAGATCACCGACAAGCAGGAATTGCTGGAGCAGGTGGAGATGCGTCCGCGCATGGAGCGCCTGATGGGCGTTCTGGAAAGCGAGATCGATCTGTTGCAGGTGGAAAAGCGCGTGCGTGGCCGCGTCAAGCGCCAGATGGAAAAGAATCAGCGCGAGTATTACCTGAATGAGCAGATGAAGGCCATCCAGAAAGAGCTTGGCGAGATGGAGGATGTGCCCAACGAGGCCGAGGAGCTGGCGAAGAAGATCGAAAAGGCCGGCATGTCCAAGGAGGCCAAGGCCAAGGCCAAGGCCGAACTCAACAAACTCAAGATGATGTCGCCGATGTCCGCCGAGGCGACCGTGGTGCGCAATTACATCGACTGGATGGTCAACGTGCCATGGAAGAAGCGCAGCAAGCTGAAATATGACTTGGCGCTCGCCGAGCAGGTGCTCGAAGAGGATCACTATGGGCTGGAGAAGGTCAAGGAGCGCATCCTTGAGTATCTTGCCGTGCAGCAGCGGGTGAGCAAGTCGAAAGGCCCGGTGCTGTGCCTGGTGGGTCCGCCCGGTGTCGGCAAGACCTCATTGGGGCGTTCCATCGCGCGCGCCACCAACCGCCAGTTTGTGCGCATGTCACTGGGCGGGGTGCGTGACGAGGCCGAGATTCGTGGCCACCGTCGCACCTATATCGGTTCGCTGCCGGGCAGAATCATCCAGAACCTCTCCAAGGTGGGGGCGCGCAATCCGTTGTTCCTGCTTGACGAGATCGACAAGATGTCGATGGACTTCCGCGGTGATCCGGCGTCGGCACTGCTGGAAGTGCTCGACCCGGAGCAGAATCACACCTTCAACGATCATTATCTGGAGGTCGATTATGATCTCTCCGAGGTAATGTTCATCGCCACGGCCAATAGCCTGAACATCCCGGGGCCTTTGCTCGATCGCATGGAGGTCATCCGCATCCCCGGCTATACCGAGGATGAAAAGTTGAACATCGCCATGCGTTATCTGGTGCCCAAGCAGGTCAAGGCCAACGGTCTGAAGGCCGAGGAGATGGTGCTGAACGAGGCGGCGGTGCGCGACATTATCCGCTATTACACGCGCGAGGCCGGGGTGCGCAGCCTGGAGCGCGAGATCGCCAAGATCTGCCGCAAGGTGGTCAAGGAGATTCTGCTCAAGCCGGCGGAAAAGAAGGTCACCATCACCCCGCGCAACCTGGAGAAGTATCTGGGCGTGCGACGCTTCCGTTACGGCCGCGCCGAGGAGCATGATCAGGTCGGTCAAGTGACGGGATTGGCGTGGACCGAGGTGGGCGGCGATTTGCTCACCATCGAGTCGGCGGTGGTGCCGGGCAAGGGCAAGCTGACGATCACCGGTCAGCTCGGCGAAGTGATGCAGGAATCTGTACAGGCCGCTATGACCGTGGTGCGCAGCCGGTCGGCCGTGTTCGGTATCGACCCGGAGTTTTATCAGAAGAACGATATTCACATCCATGTGCCCGAAGGCGCCATCCCCAAGGATGGCCCCAGCGCCGGCATTGGCATGTGCACCACGCTGGTATCGGCGCTGACCGGTATTCCGGTGCGCGCCGATGTGGCGATGACCGGCGAGATCACGCTGCGTGGCGAAGTGTTGCCGATCGGTGGCTTAAAGGAAAAACTGCTCGCCGCGCATCGTGGTGGTATTCACATTGTGCTGATCCCGCAGGAGAACGTGCGCGATCTTGCGGAAATACCGAAGAATATCAAGCAACATCTTGATATTCGTGCGGTGAAATGGATCGACGAGGTGCTGCAGGTCGCGTTGCAGCGTGTACCGGAGGCCAAGGCCGAAGCGAGAGAGGTCGTCGCCAAGGAGGGGGTGGCGGAGTCTGCCAAGGATACTATGCCGCTTCCGCATTGACCGGCTGATCCAGTCATCAGTGTCTCTGATCGACAGGCTGAAAAGTCATGCGATTTTTCAGCCTGTTTTTTTGTGTCGTGAATAAAAGAAATTATTAGCGGAAATCGCGCATATTCGCTTGACACGGCTTCGAGGCTGTTGGTATAAAAGGCCGCGTGGCAGTATGTGTTGCTATGAATCTGGGGTGTTGTTTTCGTTTCAGTCGTCATTCATATCATTTCAAGCATAGGGAGCAAAAAGTGAATAAATCAGAATTGATCGACGCGATTGCCGAGTCCGCCGAAATTTCCAAGGCCGCCGCCGGGCGCGCGCTGGATGGCATGGTCAAGGCGGTGAGCAAGGCCTTGAAGAAAGGGGATACCGTCAGCCTGATCGGCTTTGGCACGTTCACGGTGCGCAAGCGCGCCGCCCGTACCGGCCGCAATCCGCAGACCGGCGCCACTCTCAAAATCAAGGCTTCGAAAGTTCCTGCATTTAAGGCTGGTAAAGCGCTTAAGGATGCAGTAAAATAATCGACTTCCTCGGGTGCTTAGCTCAGCTGGGAGAGCGTCGCCCTTACAAGGCGAATGTCGGGGGTTCGATCCCCTCAGCACCCACCAAGAGGCTGCGGAGTGGTAGTTCAGTCGGTTAGAATACCGGCCTGTCACGCCGGGGGTCGCGGGTTCGAGTCCCGTCCACTCCGCCATTGATCCTGTATAAAGGGCGCACTGTTCCGTGTGCGCCCTTTTTACATGGCCGCCAGGGTAACGATGATCTGGCGGATTCCCTAGTTGAGTAATCAACCTCACGCATTAACTTCCACTACCATGCTCCAAGTCATTAGAGATCGCGCCCAAGGCCTGTTCGCATGGGTGATTGTCATTTTGCTCGTCGTTACTTTTGCCCTTTGGGGCATCAACGAATACTTTAGCGGCGATTCCAAGGTGGATGTCGCCGAGGTCAATGGCGAGGGCATCAGCCAGGACGAATTTCAGCGCGCTTATGAGCAGCAGCGTTTGCGCATTCAGTCGCTTATGGGTGGCAACTTCGATCCGGCGCTGATCGACGACAAGCGCATCAAGCGCGATGTGCTCAACATGCTGGTTGAGGAAAGAGTGCTGATCCAGGCGGCGGAGAAAGCCGGTTACCGGGTTGGCGATGCCAGTTTGAATGCCGAGATTCAGCAGGTCGAGAGTTTCCAGCGTGACGGGAAGTTCGACCGCGAACTGTACAATCAGTTTTTGCGCGGCCAGGGCATGACCGCGGGCGATTTCGAAACGCGGTTGCGCCGCGCCATGCTGATCGATCAATTCCGCAGTGGACTCATGAACACCGCCGTGATCACGCCGCGCCAGGTGGACGATGCCTTTCGTCTCGGCGGGCAGGAGCGCGAGATAGGTTATATGACGCTGCCGGTGGCCGCATTCCTGGCGGAAGCGACAGTGAATGATGGCGATGTGGCGCAGTATTATGAAAAAAACCGCGACCGTTTCACCCTCCCCGAACAGGTGAGTGTCGAGTACCTCGAGCTATCCGCCGACGAGCTTGCACAAAAAATTCCCGTCGATGAGCAGGCGGTGCGCAAGCTGTATGCCGACCAAAGCGCCGAACTGATGACCGAAGAGCAGCGCCGTGCCGGACACATTTTGATTCAGGTGGACAGGGGCGCGGATGACAAGACCGTGGCGGCGGCGAAGGCCAAAGCGGAGAAGGTATTGGCGCAGGTGCGCGCCGGCCAGCCGTTCGAACAGCTTGCCAAGCAGTATTCCGATGATCCGGGTTCGGCCAATGCCGGCGGTGATCTGGGCTATTTCGGCCGGGGTGTGATGGACAAGGCGTTTGAGCAGGCGGTATTTGCCTTGTCTCCCGGGCAGGTCAGCGATTTGGTGCGCAGCGATTTCGGTTTCCATATCATCAAGTTGATCGATGTCAAAAAGCCGCACATCCAGACCTTCGAAGAGGCGCGGCCAAAGCTGGAGCAGGATTACCGGCGTCACAAGGCGGAAGAGCAGTTCTTCGAGCAATCCGAGTTGTTGACCAACGCGGCTTATGAAAGCCCCGATTCGCTGGCGCCCGCCGCCAAGGCGGTCGGCCTGGCTGTAAACGTGAGCGGCCTGTTCACTCGTGACGGGGGCGATGGCATCGCCACCGATCCCAAGGTGCGCGCTGCGGCCTTTGGCGACGAGGTATTGCGTGGCAACAACAGTGAGCCGGTCGAGCTTGGGCAGAACAGGGTGGTGGTGCTGCGGGTCAAGGAACACAAGCCGGCGGTAACCCGTCCGCTGGAAGAAGTGCGTGGCGAAATCGTCGCGAAATTGCGCGTCAAGGCGGCGCAGGAGAAAGCCAAGGTGACGGGCGAAGCGGTGCTCGTTCGCCTCAAGAAAGGCGAGGATGCCGCAACGCTGGCGCAGGAGTATCACGCATCGTGGAAGCAGGCCGGTTACATCAAACGCGACGAGCGCTCGATTGATCCCCTCATCGTCAACGCCGCTTTCAAACTGGCCAAACCCGTCCAAAACGCGAGGTCGTTTGGCAGTGTGGCGCTTTCTTCCGGTGATTATGCGTTGATTGGCGTATCCGCTGTGAAAAATGCCGATCCCAAGACAATGGACGCCGCGACGCGGGATGCACTGAAGCAGGCGGCATTGCGCTTCTACGGGGAGGGTGAGTTCAAGGCCTTCCTGGATGAGCTGAAGGAGAAGGCGAAGATTGTGACGAAGGCGGAAAGTTTAGGGAAGCTCTGATTTATTATTGATCCGGCCAGTTGAAGTTTGAAGTTTTCATGCTGCATATTAATCCTCTCTATTTTAGTTCGTCACGGGTTTGCTATGCGTCAATTGGTGGTGTAGCAGCGCCCCGCTATAAAGGATCTCCAGGCTTGCTTGTGCATCGGGGTAACCTTGTTCGGCAGCGTGGCGATACCATTTTGCCGCCTTGTGCCTGTCCATCGGCACGCCCATCCCTTTCTCGTACATAATGCCCAGGTAGCACTGCGCCACCGCGTCCCCGTGCAGCGCGGCGCGCATATAAAATTCCACGTTTATTTTATCGCTGCCGGTGTGGTATATGTTGCCTTGTGTCATTGTCTCTGATCCCTTCGGCTCTTATTGTAACGAGCGCTATGATATTGATATTTACGCGACAAAATGATGTCAAAGCTCCATTTGTCCCACGCCCGTTACACGCTGGAGCAATACAGCTGTCGGGCGAGCCCATTCCCTTTCAAGAAGGATTGCCCCATTTTCTTTGCCAGGGCTTGCAGTTGATCAAGCGGACCAATTGCCGTTAGATGGTGGGTGAGCTTGGAATTCCCTCTCATGTAGTGGAGATAACGTCCCGGGTCAAGCCCGAGTCGGTCTAAGATTGGCGGAATATGGCCAGGAATTGCGCCACGCTTGTCAGATCGGACAGCCCGACCTGCCCAGTCGCCCAATTCTAAGTAGTCGCATTCGGTGTAGCCTAGGCGATGCACGTGCTCGTCTTGATTGGCTTTAGGAACCTCTGAACAATCCTCGTTTTTCACGCCAATTCGTTGATCGAATCGGTTAGTGGGCATAAAAAACGTATTTTGAACGGTAAATTTTTTGGTTTTTCTTCCCTTGACCTCTGATTTCGGAGGC
>JADDKJ010000010.1:5000-91509 GCA_033717875.1 Gammaproteobacteria bacterium | reverse complement strand
GCGTGAGGTAGCCATCGGTAAAGCATGCCAGTTTTACAGCCCGCTTCAAACTGCTGAATACCGCAATCGTCGTAGCTTTCCGTCATGCTATGCCCCAATTTTTACCCACACGACTTCCTGAAGAGCCAATCAATTTAGCACCAATGCCAAGGGGCTTTACTTCTCTGTCGCGAAAGCCCTTCCTATTTTAAAACAAAAAGCGAAAATTATTTTAAATGGCTCCTCCCTTTCTGCAAAAGGCCTTCCTGGTGCAAGCGTCTATTCTGTTACAAAAGCAGCTGTTCGTAGCTTTGCCAGAACCTGGGCTGCAGAATTGGCGCCACGTCAAATAAGAGTTAATGTCGTATCGCCCGGCCCGGTGGAAACCCCGATTTTTTCAAAGATGAGGATGACCGAAGAGCAGGTGAAAGAATTTTCCACCTCGATTCTCAATTCAGTTCCCGTCCATCGTTTTGGCAACGTAAATGAAATTGCGAGAGTTGTTCTTTTTTTTGGCATCAGAAGATTCGAGTTATATGACAGGCTCGGAGCTGGTGGTGGATGGAGGATTCAGTCAGGTTTAGATTCGATGTAAATACTTTTCGGTCTCAATTTATCTCTCTTTTAACCATGACAGCATTGAGGATGCCTTGCTGTTGGCGCGAAACTCGGTGGAAGGCGGCAGTTATTTTTCGATGAATATGTTTTTACTGACAAGAACACGGGGTGATTCGCCATTTGTGTTGTTGCGTGAGTTTCATTAAAACTGCCTCCAGCCGTTCATCCAAAGAAAATATTGTGTGCTTCGCACGCCTGGCGGGTTACGCAAAAAGCGCTAACCCGCCCTACTTCTCTTTCTTCTCGAATCCCAACGCTGCCGAATTGATGCAGTAACGCAACCCCGTCGGTCGCGGCCCATCTTCAAACACATGGCCCAGGTGTGCCTCGCACCGGGCGCATTGCACTTCTGTTCTGGTCATGCCGTGGCTGTGATCTGTCTCGGTTTCGACGGCGTCAGCCTCTGTTGGCGCCCAGAAGCTTGGCCAGCCGCTGCCGGAATCGTATTTCTGTGCTGAATCGAACAGCGGCGCCCCGCAGCATACGCAGCGATACATTCCATCCTCTTTGCGGTTGTAGTGCTCGCCGGTGAACGGGGGTTCGGTGCCGCATTGGCGGGTGATGTGGTATTGCTCCGCTGTGAGTTCACCCTTCCATTCATCATCGGATTTGTGGATTTTGTCCGTCATGACTTTACTCCTGTAGTTGAACCGATCGCCGCCCGGAATTTTTTGCGTTCGGCGGCGAAGGCTACGATCAGAAAGCCTATCAGCAATGCGTTGTTGATGACCAGCGACTGCGCCAGCGATGGCGGCGCAATGAGGGTGCTCAGCAGGTAAAGCGCGATGGCCAGCCCCGGATAAGTGAGCACGCGCTTGAGGTCGTAATCGACGGGATAGTGCTTGCGCCCGATCGCGTACGACAACACCGCCATGGAACCATAACAGATCAGCGTCGCCCACGCCGAACCCATGTAGCCGATGCGCGGTATCCAGTACCAGTTCAGCGTCAGGGTGATCAGCGCGCCGAACAGCGTGAGATAAGCGCCGTATTCGGTCTTGCCGGTGAGCTTGTACCAGATCGAGAGATTGAAATATACGCCGAGGAACAGGTTGGCGAGTAGCAGGATCGGCACCACATCGAGACCGGCACGGTACGGCGCGCCGACGAAATACTGTATCCAGCCGATGTTCATCATCACGGCGAGGAAAATGAACGCGCAGGTGATGACGAAGTAATTCATCACCAGGGCATAGGTTTGTTTGGCGTCGCTCGCCACGGAGCGGGCGAAGAAGAAGGGCTCCGCTGCATAGCGGAAGGCCTGGATGAAAATGGTCATGAGGATGGAGATCTTGTAGCAGGCACCGTAGATGCCCACCTGTTCCAGCGCCTGTTCCGGCGGCAGCAGATATTTTAGCAGGATGCGATCCAGCGTCTCGTTGACCATGCCCGCCAGACCGACCACCAGCAGCGGCAGGCCGTAACGCAACATGCGTCGCCACAGCGTGAAGTCGAACACCCACTTCACCATGAAAAACTCCGGCAGGAGCAGCAGCGCTGTCACCACGTTGGCAATGGCGTTGGCGATGAACACATAGCCGATGCCGATCCGCGGGTCGTACAGGCCGCCCAGCGTGCCATGCCACGCGGAGGCCGGGTTGTCGAAGGCGCTTTTGCACAGGCCGACGAAGAATACCGTCAGTCCGATGTTGACCAGGATATTGACGATCTTGATCGACGCAAAGCGCAGCGCCCGATCCTGCTCGCGCAGCTTGGCGAATGGAATGGCGGCAACCGCATCCAGCGCGATGATCAGCGCTACCCAGAGAATGTAATCGGCATGCCCAGGATAGCGCAGCGCCTCGGCGATGGGTTCGGCGAAGATCGCCACCGGAGCGACAAAGACCAGCGTCGTGGCAAGCAGCGACAGCAGCGCCGTGCTATAGACCCGATTCTTGTCCGGCTCCTTCACCGAGAAGTTGAACAGCGCCGTCTCCATGCCGTAGGTGAGGATGACATTGAGAAACGAGATATAGGCATAGAACTCGGTATTGACGCCGAAATCACGCGGGTCGGTGAACTGGTAGGTGAGGAGTGGAACCAGCAGATAATTGAGCAGCCGCCCGACGATGGTGCTGAGGCCGTAGATGGCCGTCTGGCTGGCAAGTTTTTTTAGGGGATTCAATGTGTTGTCGATTCTTTGTGACTGCGTGGGGCGGATTATGAGGGATGGGGCGGGGTTGTGCAACAGCCGGCCTATCCGGGCCGATAACGTACCTCCGCCACATAATAGATCCTAGGCCCCTCCGGCGTCTGCACCGTAACCTCCTCGCCCACCGCCTTTTTCAGCAAGGCGCGCGCGACGGGGGAGTCGATGCTGATGTGGCCCTTTTTTACATCGAGTTCGTCGGGGCCGACGATGCGGTAGGTGGCTTCATCGCCGTGTCCGTCCTCCAGGCGCACCCATGCGCCGAAGAAGATGCGGCTCTGATCGCGCGGGGTTTCGCGTACCACGGTGAGATCCGGCAGGCGTTTTTGCAGGTAGCGGATGCGGCGGTCGATTTCGCGCAGCTCCTTCTTGCGGTAGATGTATTCGGCATTTTCCGAACGGTCGCCCTCCGCGGCGGCGGCGGCCAGGGCCTTGGTGACCTCGGCGCGGCGCTTCCACAGCCCGTCCACCTCGTCTTGCAGGCGCTGATAGCCTTCCGGCGTGATGTAGGGGGAAGATTTGGGTTGTGGCGGGCGATAACGCGACATCGGTGAAAAATTCCGGGTTTGGCGGTGTAGAATTATCCCAGATTATCCTTTTGGTGACATACTTTGTTCAACTTCGATTTGGCGGGTGAAAAATGAATAACGCAGGCAAGGCCGGGCTGGACTTCGCGGTGGTGTATTACATCGGCGATCGCAAGATGGGCTCCATCCACATTGTGCAACGCAGCAACGGCCAGACCTCGGTCGAGCATCTCCCTGTCGAACCCGACACCGGTCTGGACAAAATGCTCAAGCCCATCCTGGCCGGAGTGACGCCGGAGCGGCAGGTGGTGCTGCTCGATCCCAAGACAAAAGAGATCCGCGTGCAGGCCGGTTTTCCGGCGGATGGCTTCCCCGCCCATCTCTATGCCGACCCGTATTCCAGCCGCGACTGGTTCATGAACGACGGCGACAAGGAAACCGGCAACGACACGCTCAACTGTGGCGACCAGGGTTCGTCGGTGACGGTGATCGACAATACCGCCAGCGCCGCCGCCCGATTCCTCAAGACCATCTGCGTGGGGCGCGGCCATCACCAGGCGGCGTTCACCATTCCCTCGGCCACAGCGCCAAACGTGCCGCGCCGCGCCTGGATCAGCAACCTCAACGATGGCACCATCACCGTCATCGGCAACGATCCGCAGGATGACACGACTTATCTCACGGTGCTCGCCACTATCAATTTGTGCGAGGCGGCGCGTGAGAGCGATGTGGCGGACAAAACCCCCAATACCGCCTACCCTCACGGGTTGGCCTATTCGCCGCTGTCCGGCAAGCTCTACAACCTCAACAGCGGTTACGGCACTCTCGCCATCATCGATCCGCTCACCAACACCATCGAAGGGCGGATGAGTCTCAAAGGCTATAGCAACCTCTTCGCCACGCCGGGCGGACGTTACCTGATCGCGCGCGGCGCGGACCGCAAGTCCGACCCGCATCACGTCATCGCCAAAGTAGCGGTGTTCGATACCGCGGCCAACGAAGTGGTGGACACGCTGGATGTGCCCGATGTCTACCTCAGCAAATATTACTTCAACCCCGAAGGCAGCAAGTTGTATTTCACCACCAGCAGCTCGGGCAGTCCCGAACAGCAGGCCAACCTCAAGACCGACGTGGTGCTGGCATTGGACTTGACCGCTTTGCCGAAGCTGCGTCTGACGCGGCAGATCAAGAGCGGTCCCGCCGGATCGCTGGCCTTCCTGGCTCAAAACGGGCGCACCGAACGGGTGTTCGCCTCCCATGCCGAGAGCGGAGCACTGGCGGTGATCGACGGTCAAAGCGACGCCGTGCTGGAGAGCATCGCCGTTACCGCGCCCGGGGCGCACTCGCGCATCTGGATGTTGGGAGACCGGGCATAAACCATCGGTAATGGATCTGGTCGATACCCATTGCCACCTCGATGTCACGGATTTCGACGCCGACCGCGACCGGATCATCGCCCGTTGCCGTGCGCTGGGCATCGCGCGGATCGTCGTACCGGCCGTCGCCGCCGCGGGTTGGGATGGATTGCTGGCGTTGTGCCGGCGAGCGGAGGGGCTTTATCCCGCGTTGGGTCTGCATCCGCTCTATGCCGGCCAACATCTCGATGAACACCTCGCCGACCTGGAAGCATGGTTGACGAAGGAGCGGCCCGTGGCGATTGGCGAGATCGGTCTGGATTACCACGAAGAAGCGCTCGATCGCCAGCGTCAGCAATTCCTGTTCGAGGCCCAGCTTGCCATCGCCCGTGCTGCCGGCTTGCCGGTGATATTGCATGTGCGCAAGGCGCACGACCCGGCGTTGATCGCCTTGCGCCGCGTGCGGGTGCGCGGTGGCATCGTCCATGCTTTCAATGGCAGCCTGGAGCAAGCGCGGCACTATATCGGCCTGGGTTTCAAGCTTGGCTTTGGTGGCATGCTTACTTATGAACGTTCCAGCAAGCTGCGGCGGCTGGCGCGCGAATTGCCGTTGGAAAGCATCGTGCTGGAGACCGATGCCCCCGATATGACGCCCGCTGCCCACCGCGGCGAGCGCAACAGCCCCGAATACCTGGTCGATTGCCTCGCCACGCTGGCGGACGTATGCGACGAAGCGCCGGAGTTTCTCGCCGCGCAGACCACGCGAAACGCCCGCGAGGTGCTGGCGCTGGCTTGAGATTGGCCTGTTTAAAGCCCCGGCTAATCGATTGGATCCACTATGCACCCCCTCGTCGGGTGATGCGTTAAGCCATGGCCAATTTCAGCTTTCCAACACTTTTCAGGTCGACGTGTTTTCGTGCCAGCCAGAGGTCGTGATGGTCCTGCATGGCGAGCCAGCTTTCGGGCGTGCGGCCAATAGCTTTAGAGAGGCGAAGCGCCATTTCTGGCGTAACGCGGCTCGTGCCTTTGAGGATTCTGCTGATCGTGGATGCGGCAACGTCCAGCTTTTCGGCAAGTTCGCGGCCACTGATGCCGTTAGGCTCCAAGTAGATTTCGGTGATGAACTCGCCTGGGTGAGGAGGATTGTGCATGGCCATCAGTGATAGTCCTCGTAGTCTAAGACGAACGCATTTCCGTCGTTGAATTCAAATGTTAAGCGCCAGTTTCCGTTGACGGAGATAGCCCAGCGGCCGCGCACGGCTCCTTTGAGAGGATGAAGCGCGAAGCCTGGGATGTCCATGTCGTCAATCGACTGCGCGGTGTTGAGCGCGGCCAGCTGCATGCGGAGCCGCTTGGCATGGCTGATCTGGATTCCGGCGGTGCTCCCGGTTTCAAAAAATTTTCGTAGGCCTTTGTGCCGGAATGACTTGATCATGGCGCACTATAGCATGTTGCGCATCACGCTACAATGACACGGGATGCTGCTTGTTGCCGCAGAAGGAACCTCTGATTAATTCAGAGCTGCCATAAGTTGCCGGGTAGCGGCTCCACCGTGGGTTACGAGCCTCGACGGGCGCGTTACGCAGCGGGTATAATAACCGTTTGTTAATAAAAGAAAATGTGCTTTTTTTGACGAGGCGGATAAAGTGGGTCAGGCCGTCAGCGGTGGACCCGCTGGATTCCCGAACTCCTTGAGTAACTTCATCCATAAGACATGAGTAATCTATCCCCCCTGTTCGAGCGCACCCATATCCTGCTGGGCGACGAAGGACTGGAGCGCTTGCGTAACGCGAATGTTTTTCTCGCGGGCCTCGGCGGTGTCGGCTCTTATGCCGCCGAGGCGCTGGCTCGCACCGGCGTGGGCCGGTTGACGCTGGTCGATCATGATGTGGTGTCCGGCTCCAACATGAACCGGCAATTGCCGGCGATGCGGTCTACGGTAGGGCAAAAGAAGGTCCAGGTGATGGCGGCGCGCATCCGCGACATCAATCCCGATTGCGAGCTGACCCTGGTCGAAGAGCTGCTGATGATCAGCACCATGGAAAAGGCGCTGCAAGGCGATTACGACTTCGTCATCGACTGCATCGACAGCATGAGCTGCAAGGTGGCGCTGATCGCCACCGCTTATCACAAAGGCATTCCCGTCGCCTCCAGCATGGGGGCGGGCAACAAGCTCGACCCCGCGCTGATCAAGACCGGCGACCTGATGGATTCGGAGATCTGCAAGCTGGCGCGGCATGTGCGCCGCCGGGCGCGCCGGCTCGATGTCGATCGCGGTGTGCTGGCGGTATGGTCCACCGAGCCGCCCGCCAAACCGCTGCCGCCCCAGCCGGTCAGCCAAGGCCGCGCGCGGGCCGTCAATGGCACGGTGAGTTACATGCCGGCGCTGTTTGGGCTGACGCTGGCGGGCGCGGTGGTGCAACGATTGTTGACGCAGGATGAAGATTGACCCAACATATTCCTAAAAACCAACAGCAGGAGGATTTCGACATGAGGCGCGCATGGTTGGCGGGTTTGTTATTGTTCGCCGGTTTTATCGCCGCAGCGCAAGCCGCGGTGCAGACGCGGGAAGTCGATTACAAGGCTGGCGACACGGTGCTCAAGGGATATCTTGCCCATGACGACAGCATCAAGGGCAAGCGGCCCGGTGTGCTGGTGGTGCACGAGTGGTGGGGGCACAACGAATACGCCCGCAAGCGTGCGCGCATGCTGGCCGAGTTGGGCTACGTCGCGCTGGCGGTAGATATGTATGGCAACGGCAAGCAGGCCGAACACCCGGACGATGCCAGCAAGTTCGCGGGCGAGGTGGCCAAAAACAGGGAGGCTGCCAAGGCGCGCTTCCTGGCGGCGATGAAACTGTTGGAAAACCAGCCTGGTGTCGATTCGCGCCACATCGCGGCGATAGGCTATTGCTTCGGTGGCGGCGTGGTGCTGGAGATGGCGCGCCTCGGTGTGCCGCTCGATGGCGTGGTGAGTTTTCACGGCAGCCTGCCCACCGCTCATCCCGCGCAGCGTGGCAAGGTGAAGGCCAGGGTGCTGGTGCTGAACGGCGCGGACGACCCCTTCGTCACTTCGGAGCAGATCGGGCAATTCAAGAAGGAAATGGAAAAGGCCAAAGTGAATTACAAATTCATTTCCTATCCTGGCGCCAAGCACGGCTTTACCAATCCCGACGCCGATGCCTACGGCCAGAAATTCAACATGCCGCTGGAATACAACGCCGAGGCGGACCGTCGCTCCTGGGACGAGATGCAGATGTTTTTCACCAAGTTATTCAGAAAATAACGTGATGATGAAAAAGCCGGCCATGGTCGCCCCGCACGAAGCCCTGCCGGGTCGCGCCGAGAAAATGGCCGTGCTGGACCGGCATGATGTGAACGGCCATCGCGTCATGCCGCCTTTTCCTGAAGGCATGGAAATGGCGATGTTCGGGCTGGGCTGCTTCTGGGGCGCGGAACGCAAGTTCTGGCAAATTCCCGGCGTTTATTCCACGGCGGTTGGCTATGCCGGCGGCTACACGCCCAATCCGACCTACCGCGAAGTCTGTGCCGGCATGACCGGCCACAACGAGGTGGTGAGGGTGGTGTACGATCCCCGGGCGGCCAGCTACGAACAGTTGCTGAAAGTATTTTGGGAATCGCACGACCCCACGCAAGGCATGCGGCAGGGCAACGACACCGGCACGCAATACCGCTCGGGGATTTATGCTTACAGCGCGGCGCAACGCGGCGCTGCATTGGCCTCGAAAGAGGCGTATCAGCAAGCCCTGAGCGTCGCGGGTTACGGTGTCATCACCACCGAGATCGTCCACCCCGCGCCGGAGTTTTATTACGCGGAGGAGTATCACCAGCAATATCTGGCCAAGAATCCTGATGGCTACTGCGGCTTGGGAGGGACAGGGGTAGGCTGCGGTGCATGAACAGGTTCTAAGGCGATCCTGTCGCCGGCATGGCGCTGCAAATAACCAATGATGAGCCGGGTGGCATCGTCTCCCGGTATTTCCTTGCCGGCGGTTTCCATGTTGTATTTCATCCGCACCACTACCCGGGGCCACTCCTTCGCGGTGTGTTGACTGGGTGCCGGCGCGGTGTGGCATTGTGAGCAGGTGGTGAGAAAGGCTTTGCCCGCCGGCGTGTCCAGATCCTTGAATTGTGCCGGGTCCAATGGCTTTTGAGCGTGGCGGCCCAGGTAATCGCGCAGCGCGGTCCACGCCTGTTGCGAGGGCATGGCGACCTTGGCCACGCCGCCGCGGCGGATGACGATGTGTTCTTCCATGCGGGCGAGGATGGTTTGCCATTCGCCGGTGGTGTGCATGGCGGGATTGGGTAGTTCGTGGCATTGCACGCAATAGGTGGTGAGGGCGGCCGCGCCACGGCTATTGGCGTCCGGCAGATCGGCCGGGTTCAGGCCGGCGTTGATGATGCGAACGCCCGGTCCGACATAGGATGAGATCAGCCGTTGCTCGGTGATGGTTGAGAGATGCTCCTGCCGGGATTTCTGCTGGTGATCCTGTTCCATGAGCGTGGTGACGACCAAAACCACCCCGAGGCCGATTCCCGAGGCCCAAAATGCCACCTTTTCGCCTTTTTTCATCCGATCTCCCGGGCGCAGTGAAAATGCGCGGCCCCAAGGTCGTCAGAATAAGGAGAAAAACCGGAATTGAAAAGGGGGAGTCCGATCTTCGGCTCCCCCTCCGGGCAAGGCTGTTCGTGAAGGTTTACGAAGCCAGGTTTTTCGCCACGAAATCCCAGTTCACGAGATTCCAGAAGTGATCGACGTAGGATGGGCGGGCGTTGCGATAGTCGATGTAATAGGCGTGTTCCCAGACATCGCAGGTGAGCAGCGCCTTTTGTCCGGCGGTCATGGGAGTGGCGGCGTTGCCGGTGCTGACGATGGCGAGTGAGCCATCCTTGTTTTGCACCAGCCAGGCCCAGCCGGAGCCGAAGGTGGTGATGGCGGTCTGGGTGAATTTTTTCTTGAATTCCTCGAAAGAGCCAAAAGCCTTGTCGATCGCGTCACGCAGCGCGCCACCCGGCTCGCCGCCGCCGTTGGGACTGAGGCAGTGCCAGTAGAAGGTATGGTTCCAGACCTGGGCGGCGTTGTTGAAAATGCCACCGGTGGATTTCATGACGATTTCTTCCAGTGTCATGTTCTCGAATTCGGTGCCGGGGACGAGGTTGTTGAGGTTGTTGACATAGGCCTGATGATGCTTGCCGTAGTGGTATTCGATGGTCTCGGCCGAGATGTGCGGTTCAAGGGCATTCTTGGCGTAGGGTAATTCGGGCAGGGTGTGTACCATGTTTCTCTCCTTGCGATATTATTCGGTGGTAATGCATTGTAGAATCAGTCTAGGAAAATGCGGGCGGGATTGCAAGCCGTTGTGGCTCAGCTACTCTTCTCTGGTTCTGGAGGGTATATTGTAACCACTGCTGTGAAGCCGGTGTGAATTTATTCGAACTTCAGGAGGCACCCCCTTGCGTATTGCACTACTGGAAGACGACCCCTCTCAGGTCGATCTGTTGCAGAAGTGGTTGCAGCAGGAAGACTTCAGGTGTTACCCCTTCGCCTCAGGTGAGGCGCTGCTGCGGGCTCTGGGGCGGGATACCTTCGATCTGCTGTTGATCGACTGGGAGTTGCCGGGACTGAGCGGTATCGATGTGGTGACGCGCGTCCGCGAGCGGCTGGACTGGCATATTCCCATTTTGTTCGTCACGGCGCGGGACAGCGAGGAAGACATCGTCATGGCGCTGGAGGCGGGGGCGGACGATTACATGATAAAGCCGGTGCGGCGCATGGAGCTGCTGGCCCGTCTTCGTGCCGTGCAGCGGCGCGTCGGCGCGGATCAGACGACGGAATTCGCGCCGTACCGTTTCGATCGCGGCAGCCGGACGATTCATTATGGCGATCAGGCGGCGCAGCTTACAGTCAAGGAATATGAGCTTGCCGAATTTTTGTTTCGCCACGCCGGGCAGTTGCTCAGCCGTGGTCATATTCTGGAAAGTGTATGGGGCCAGCGCCCCGACCTGAATACGCGCACGGTGGATACCCATGTCAGCCTGGTGCGCAACAAACTGGATATCGGCCCGCATCACGGGTGGCGGTTGACCACGGTGTACCGGCACGGTTACCGGCTGGAGCGGGTGGCGAAGAGCGACGAAGAGGTTGCCGCATAAGGCATCGCCCCATCCCTTTTGGTCAGGGATGGGGCGAATTTACTATTTCGTTCGCAGCAAATCCCTGATCTCGGTCAAGAGCTTTTCTTCCGCTGTGGGGCCGGGTGGCGGAGGCGGCGGGGCGGCGGCCGCTTCTTCCTTTTTCTTCATCGAGTTGATGGCTTTCACGGCGATGAAGATGGCAAACGCGATGATCGTGAAATCGAACACGGTTTGAATGAATTTGCCGTAATTCACCGTCACCGCCGCCGTTCCTTCCGCGGCTTCTTTCAGGGTGACGGCCAGGTCGGAGAAATTGACTCCGCCGATAAGCATCCCGAGAGGCGGCATGACCACGTCTTCCACGAACGAAGACACGATCTTGCCAAACGCCGCGCCGATGATGATGCCGACGGCCATATCGACGACATTGCCTTTGACGGCGAATGTTTTGAATTCTTGCAGCATACTCATAGCACTATCCTCCTAACTTAAACCATCAGAAGCCGTAGACCAAGGTCACCGCGGTTTCCGTGTCCAATTTTTCCCTGTCCACCGGCACATCGGAGATATGCCTTGCGGTAAATGATAACTTCATCGCCAGGGTTCCGACCAGTTGCGCGGTCAGGGCGGTGACCGAACGGGTGATGGTGGCGTTTTTGCCGATCTCGGTGGAGAGGTTCTCGGTGAACGTGGCGGTGTCGCTGATCTTCCACGCCAGATTGCCTGCCAGGCGGCCGATCAGCTCATTTTCCGATTCGCCGGTTTTCAGTTTGGTCTGACGCGCGCCGGGGCCGATTTCGGCGTCCAGTGTCAGGGTGGGGCGGTTGATGATGCGTCGTCCATAACCGATCGCCTCGGTGACACGGTAGTCGAAGCCGGCGAAGCGGTCGTTTTCGTAGCTTATCAGGCCAAACATGTAGTTGAATTCGTCGAATTTATAATCGCTTTTAAAGGACGCCAGATAGCGTTCGGCGGTGGTGCGCACTTTGTCGGAGGTGTTGAGCGCATCAATGCGGGCGGTATGCCGCCATTTTTCCACTTCGTAGACGACGCCGGCGCGGGCTTTGACATTGGTGGTTTCGGTGTTGCCGCCGGTGGACACGATGCCCAGCTCGGCCTCGCCTTTCCATGGTTTGGCAGGTTCGGCGGCGATCGCCTGTCCAGTGGCGCCGGCGAATACGGCGGCGGCGATGATGTTCCTCGTCTTCATCGGGAGGGTCTCCATGTTGTTGGTAAAAGTGAGCGCCATGGTAACCAGCAAGAACCAGCTGGACAATGCGGCGAAGGAGGAATTGACGAATCTTTACAATGACTCGGAGATGACTGGTACGGTAAGATGGTTCGGGTGTTGAGGACAATGCGAGAATTGTTTGATGTGCGGCATTTGCGGTGAGTTGAGATTCGATGGTGGTGCGCCGGATCTGGCGGCGGTGGGGCGGATGATGGCGCAACTGGCGCGGCGCGGTCCCGATCACGAAGGCAGCTATTCGGATGGGCCGCTGGCGCTGGGGCACCGGCGACTGTCGATCATCGACCTCTCGGCGCGCGCTCATCAGCCGATGGTGGATGCCGGGTTGGGGCTGGCCATCGTTTTCAATGGCACCATCTACAACTACCGCGCGCTGCGCGCCGAGCTGCAAGCACTGGGGCATCGCTTCTTTTCCGAAGGCGATACTGAAGTCATCCTCAAGGCCTATGCCGCCTGGGGCGAGCGGTGTGTGGAGCGGCTGGACGGCATGTTCGCCTTCGCGATATGGGTCAATCGCGAGCAACGGCTGTTTCTGGCGCGCGATCGTCTGGGCATCAAACCGCTGTATTGGAGCCGCACGGATAAATCATTGCGCTTTGCCTCCAATACGCAGGCGCTGCTGGCGGCGGGCGAGGTGGATACTTCGATCGACCCGGTCGCGCTGCACCACCAGTTTACGCTACATGCGGTGGTGCCCGCGCCGCGCACCATCCTCAACGGCGTGCGCAAACTCGCGCCAGCCACGACGATGACGGTGGATGCGCGGGGCGATCCCGTCATCAACACCTATTGGTGGCTCGACGCCACCCGCCCCGCCACAGCCAGGAGCGAGGCCGAGTGGGTGGAGGACGTGCATGTCGCGTTGCGCAATGCGGTGGCGAGTCATCTCAGCGCCGCGGATGTGCCGGTGGGCGTGCTGCTGTCGGGCGGGCTTGATTCCAGCCTGCTGGTGGCGCTGCTCGCCGAGGCCGGGGTGGAGAACCTGCTGACCTTCTCGGTCGGCTTCGAGGATCAGCCCGAGGAGCGCGGCAGCGAGTTCGAGTATTCCGACCAGGTGGTCGAGCGCTACCGCACGCGCCATCACAAGTACCGCATCCCCAACGGCGACATTCTCGCCCGTCTGCCCGAGGCCATCACCGCGATGGCCGAGCCGATGGTCGGACAGGATGCCGTGGCCTTCTACCTGCTCGCCGAACGCGTCGCGAAAGAGGTGAAGGTGGTGCAGAGTGGTCAGGGAGCGGATGAGGTGTTTGGCGGCTATTTCTGGTATCCGCTGATGCAGGCCGAACAGGGCACGGACCTGGAGCGTTTCCGCAGGCATTATTTCGACCGTCCCCACGAAGAATTTATCGAGACCGTTGCCGCGCGCTATCATGGTGAGGACCACACCGCCGCGCTGGTCGCCAGCCTGCTGGGCCAGCCGGGCGCGGATACCTTCATGGATCGCGTGCTGCGCATGGATGTGACCACCTTGATTGTCGACGACCCCGTCAAGCGTGTCGACAACATGACCATGGCCTGGGGGCTGGAAGCGCGCGTGCCGTTCCTCGATCATCACGTCGTGGAGCTGGCCGCGCGGATGCCGCCCGACCTGAAGCTCAAGGAGGGCGGCAAGTATCCGCTCAAGGCCATTGCGCGCGGGCGCTTGCCGGATGCTGTCATCGACCGCCCCAAGGGTTATTTCCCGGTACCCGCTTTGAAATATGTGCGCGGGCCGTTCCTGGAATTCATGCGCGGCGTGCTCGATTCCGATGCCTGCCGCCGCCGCGGCCTGTTCCAGCGCGGCTACGTCGAAAAATTGCTCGCCGCGCCGGAGCGCTACCTGACAGCCTTGCAGGGCAGCAAGCTATGGCATCTGGCGCTGCTGGAGTGTTGGTTGCAGTTGAATGTCGACACCAAATAACCAAGTAAATTCGTCGGAATTGTTTTGCGGCGAATTTGCAGTTAAAATTGTGTCTAATCGAAAGGCTTGCGTTCGCCGCCGGCTTGGGCTCTGAATACGAGGTAAATCATGGATATTCTGGAAATCATCGACCAACAGGTCAAAAGCAACCCCATCGTCATCTACATGAAAGGCACGCCGCAGATGCCGATGTGCGGCTTCTCCAGCCGCGCCGCGCAGGCCCTGGCGGCGTGCGATGCCGATTTCGCGTTCGTCAATGTGCTGGAAAACGCCGAGGTCTATGAAAACCTGCCCCGTTACGCCAACTGGCCCACCTTCCCGCAGATCTACATCAACGGCGAACTGATCGGCGGCTGCGACATCACTCTGGAGCTTTATCAGAGCGGCGAATTGCAGCAGATGGTGGATGAGATCAAGGCCCGGAAGGAAGCGGCGGGGTGAAGGCTGTTTTTTTGAGTGGCACCGCCCGACATTCGACGGGCGGTATGTCCACCATTTTATTGGCAGTCATTCCGCCTCCGCATTATCCTGAAAACCTCAGCTGGAACCTACTGAGGTTTTCAGGATAATGCAAACACCCGCCGCACACGATAACCCGCCCCTCGATAAACCCGCGCTGATTTCCGCCCTGCGCCGCCTCCTGCCCGCCGAGTCCCTGTTATTCGAGCGCGAGGACCTGCGTCCCTATGAATGTGACGGGCTGTCGGCCTACCGCGAACTGCCGCTGGCGGTGTGCCTGCCGCAGACGGTGGAGCAGGTGCGCGAGGTGTTGCGGCTGTGCCATGAGCGGAATGTACCGGTGGTGGCGCGCGGGGCGGGGACGGGGCTGTCGGGCGGGGCGCTGCCGTTGCCCAACGGTGTGCTGTTGAGCCTTGCCAAATTCATGCGCATCCTGGAGATCGACCCCGTCAATCGCATCGCCCGTGTCCAGCCCGGCGTGCGCAATCTCGCCATTTCCCAGGCCGCCGCGCCTTACGGGCTCTACTATGCGCCTGATCCCTCGTCGCAGATCGCTTGCACCATCGGCGGCAATGTGGCGGAAAATTCAGGCGGCGTGCATTGTCTGAAATATGGTCTCACGGTGCACAATGTGCTGGGGTTGAAGGTGCTGACCATCGACGGCGAGCTGCTGGAGATCGGCGGCGCCGCGCTGGATGCGCCGGGCTATGATCTGCTGGCGCTGATGACCGGCTCGGAAGGGCTGCTGGGTGTGATCGTGGAGGTGACAGTGAAGCTGCTGCCCAAGCCCGAGCGCGCCCAGGTGGTGCTGGCGGCCTTCGGCGACGTGGTGAAGGCGGGCGAGGCGGTCGGGCGCATCATCGGTGCGGGCATCATCCCCGGAGGATTGGAGATGATGGACAATCTGGCGATCCGCGCCGCCGAGGATTTCATTCATGCGGGTTATCCGGTGGATGCCGCCGCCATTCTGTTGTGCGAGCTGGATGGCGCCAATGAGGAGGTCTCCGAACAAATACTGAGGGTACGCCAGCTCTTGCAAGAGGCGGGCGCGACCGAGGTGCGCACCGCGCGCGACGAGCAGGAGCGCGCCAAATTCTGGGCCGGACGCAAGGCCGCCTTTCCGGCGGTTGGGCGCATCTCCCCCGACTATTACTGCATGGACGGCACCATCCCGCGCAAGCGCCTGCCTGAAGTACTCTCGCGCATCGCCGAGCTTTCCAGAGAATATGACTTGCCGGTGGCCAACGTCTTTCACGCCGGCGATGGCAATCTGCATCCGCTGATTTTGTATGATGCCAACATACCGGGCGAACTGGAGCGTACCGAGGAGTTCGGCGGCAAGATACTCGATCTGTGTGTGGCGGTGGGCGGTGCCATCACCGGCGAGCACGGCGTGGGTATGGAGAAGATCAAGCAGATGTGTCACCAGTTCGCGCCGCCGGAACTTGCGCAATTTCACAGCGTCAAGCATGCCTTCGACCCGCAAGGACTGCTCAATCCCGGCAAGGCCGTACCCACCCTGCACCGCTGCGCCGAGTTCGGCGCCATGCATGTGCATGGCGGCAAGTTGTCTCATCCTGAACTGGAGCGGTTTTGATGGAGACCGCGATGGATGCCGACATCGGCGCTGCGCTTCAGAACACCTTGCTGGAAGCGATCGCACAACGCACTCCGCTGCGCATTGTGGGCGGCGATAGCAAGTCCTTTTATGGTCGCGTGACGCAGGGCGAGCGCCTGTCCGTGGCTGGACATCGCGGCGTGGTGAGCTATGAGCCCACCGAGCTCGTGATCACCGCGCGCGCCGGCACGCCCTTGGCTGAGATCGAAGCGCTGCTGGCCGAGCATGGCCAGATGCTGCCTTTTGAGCCGCCGCATTTCTCAGCCGGCTCCACGCTCGGCGGCGCCATCGCTTCCGGCCTGTCCGGCCCGCGCCGCCCTTACGCCGGCGGCGCGCGCGACTTCGTGCTCGGCGTCACGGTGCTCACCGGCAAGGGCGAAATCCTGCGCTTCGGCGGCCAGGTGATGAAGAATGTGGCGGGCTTCGATGTGTCACGCTTCCTGGCGGGTAGCCTGGGCACGCTGGGTATTTTGCTTGAGGTCTCGCTCAAGGTCTTGCCGCGTCCTGAATCTGAACAGACCCTGCTGTTTGAATCCTCAGACCGCGATGCCATCCAGTGCATGAACGCCTGGGCAGGCCAGTCGCTGCCGTTGTCCGGCGCGGTGTTTGATAACGGCTGGCTGTATCTGCGCCTGTCCGGCAGCACGGCTGCCGTGCACGCAGCGGGCGGCAAGCTCGGTGGCGAGACGGTTACTGATACCACCACTTTCTGGGCCGAAGTACGAGATCACCGTCATCCTTTCTTTGGCGATGGCGTTCCGCTGTGGCGCCTGTCCTTGCCCCCTGCTACACCGCCACTCGATTTGCCCGGTACGTGGCTGCTCGATTGGGGTGGTGCGCAGCGCTGGCTCAAAACATCGGCTTCCGCTGAAGCGGTCCGGGAAACCGCCGCCAAGGCGGGAGGTCACGCCGCCCTGTTCCGCGGCGGTGACCGCCAGAGTGAAGTGTTTCATCCGTTAAGCCCCGCCGTGGCCGCCTTGCACAAGCGGCTCAAGGCCGAATTCGACCCGCAAGCGATATTGAATCCCGGGCGCATGTATCGGGGTCTTTAGGATTATGCAAACCAGGCTCACCGATTCCATCAAAAACACCCCGCAAGGCCAGGAAGCGGACAGCATCCTGCGCGCCTGCGTGCATTGCGGCTTCTGTACCGCCACCTGCCCGACTTATCAACTGCTCGGCGACGAGCTGGACGGCCCGCGTGGGCGCATTTATCTCATCAAGGAGATGCTGGAAGGCGAGACGGTCAGCCGCAAGACGCAACTGCACCTCGACCGCTGCCTGACCTGCCGTTCCTGCGAGACCACCTGTCCCTCCGGCGTGCGATATGGCCGGCTGGCGGACATCGGCCGTGTGGTGGTGGAGGAACGGGTAGAGCGTCCGTGGCGGGAACGCGTCGTGCGTCGTTTGCTGCGCGCGATTATCCCCCATCCCTCGCGCTTTGCGCCCTTGTTGCGTCTGGGGCAAGCGGTGCGACCGTTGTTTCCTTCCGGCTTGCGCGAATCGGTGCCGCCGCCTCAAGCCGCCACACGCTGGCCCGAGCCCCATCATGCACGGCGCATGCTGGCGCTGGACGGTTGCGCGCAACCCTCTATCGCTCCCAACATCAACGCCGCCACGGCGCGGGTGCTGGACAGGCTCGGTATTTCGCTGATCAAGGCGCAAGGCGCGAGGTGCTGCGGCGCGGTGAGTTATCATCTCAACGCCCATGACGAAGGATTGGATTTCATGCGCCGCAACATCGACGCCTGGTGGCCGCATATCGAGTCGGGCGTGGAGGCCATCGTCATCACCGCCAGCGGCTGCGGCGCGCTGGTGAAGGAATACGGCCACATCCTGCGGCACGATCCCCGTTATGCGGAAAAGGCCGCGCGCGTGTCGGCACTGAGCCGCGACATCGGTGAAATCATCGCGGCTGAAGACATATCGAAATTGCCGCCGCCCTCCGTGCCAGGCAAGGTCGCGTTTCATTCCCCCTGCACCCTGCAACACGGACAAAAATTGCCCGGCGTGGTGGAAAAGATCCTGCAAGCGCGCGGCTTCGAGCTGATGCCCGTGCCCGACGCGCATCTCTGCTGTGGTTCCGCGGGCACGTATTCGATTTTGCAGAAAGACCTATCCCGGCGTCTTTTGAAGAACAAGCTCGTTGCATTGCAATCCGCTGCGCCGGCGATGATCGCCACCGCCAACATCGGTTGCCTGACGCATTTGCAAGGCGGGGCGAAAGTGCCGGTGCGGCACTGGATAGAACTGCTGGATTGAAATAGGTGCTGCATGACACCGCGCCTGAAAGCGCGGTGTCATGCAGTTACAACAAGGCGTGGATTACTTGCCGGGCAGGATGCCGGCGGCCTTGATCTTGGCGGCGTCGTTGTCGCCGTTGATGTTGATGATCACCAGTTTGCCGTTGCCCTGGTTATAGTCATTGCGGAAGTCATAGACGCCACCGATGACGGCCAGCTTGCCGTCCTTGACTTCAGGTTCGAATTTCTTCAGGGCAAACGCCACTTGATTGTTGACGTTGGCTTCCACGCTGGCCTGAACTTCCTTGTCGTCTTTGGCGTTCTTGCCGGGCACCTTGATGGTGTCGAGTTCGCGCTTGATGGGGGCTTCGATCGAGGAGTAGTCACCCATCGCCGCCTTCACCGCGCCGCAGGCCGAATGGCCGATGACGATCAGCAGCGGTGTGTGCAGGTGGCGTACGCCGTATTCCACCGAGCCTTCGGCGGTGGCGACCTGGTTGCCGATATCGCGCACCATGAACAGATCGCCGTCCGGGCTCTTGTCCAGAGCATGGGTGTGAACGCGCGAGTCGGAGCAGGTGACCACGGTAGCGCGTGGGTGTTGTCCCTTGACGATTTCTTTGAAGTAGGGCCCCTTGTGCGTGGCGACGAATTTGGCATTGTCTTCCACGATGTTTTTGACGATGGCTCTGACTTGTTCTTTTTCGCCGCCGGCCGCCCCATGGCCATGAGGATCAGATGCCACTGCCTGCCCAATGCCCAAGCCCACCGATACGGAAAGCGCGGCGAAAACCAAACCTTTTGTCTTACGCATACCCAACTTCTCCCTCCTCAAGTTTTGTCGATGTTAAATTGCGGTACTGCCCAAGTCTTTTCCATTTTCCGGAATGACATTGGCCGATTCGGATATTAGCACTACCTGCCGCATAAGCAATACCCCGGTGCAAAGGCCGGAGATTTTTTTGATGAGCGGATTTTGCATTCAGCTTCGGTTCAGCTTGCGTGCGATATTCTTCTTCCCAAGCTGGAGAAATACTCCATGGCTTTCGAGAGGAGATGATGCTCTCGGTGTGATAGAACGTCTGAGTTTAATGTTTCTAGCGATTACTGGTAAATTACCACTTACGAGGAGAGGAAAATGAAAGTTAAAGCGCTTGTTCTGGGTGCCGCCCTGTCGGTTGCCGCCATCCCGTCCTTTGCTTCCGATGGCTTGGACTTGGCCAAGGCCAGCGGCTGCCTGGCGTGCCACAGCGTGGAGAAGAAGGTTGTTGGTCCCGCCTGGCAGGATGTGGCCAACAAGTACAAGGGTGACGCCGGCGCCAAAGCCGCTCTGATCGAGAAGGTCAAGAAAGGTGGCAAGGGCAACTGGACCGCGGTGACCGGCGGTGTGCCGATGCCCCCGTATTCGCCCCGCGTCTCCGATGCTGACATCGACAAGCTGGTGACCTTTGTTCTGGGTCTGGCCAAGTAACAGGTTTAACGTGCCGGATTCCGGCGCCGTTAAGAATAACAACTACTAACAGACCACCCTCTTCTTGATGGGAAGAGGGTTTGTCTAGCCTTCATATCCCCCGTGCGCACTCTTCCCAGGCGCCGGGGAGTTTTTTATTTCCGGAGGCTCCGGAGAAAATCATCAGAAAATCATCCGAAAAATTTACCGACCGAGAAAAAATACGCAATAATTTTTTAGGAAGCTCTGAATTATCAGGGCCGGCATATCCGTGTACCCGATGGTGTGGGCGGCGGCATGCCTCATTCAGGCTGTTCGCTATCTCCGCCACAGTGAGCCGATCGCCGCGATTCCCTGCGCCCCCTCCGCCCAGGCCTGCGGCAGATGTTGTGGTGTCATGCCGCCGAGGGCATAGACGGGGAGGGTGGCCTGTTCCGTCAGTGCATGCAGTCCTTCCCACCCCAGTGTCGCTGCGCCAGGATGGCTGGCGGTGTTCAGTACCGGTGCGGCCACCGCGAAATCGATGCCGATGTGGCAGGCATGGGCGATTTCGGTGGCGTTGTGGCAGGAGGCGGCGGCCCATCGTCCTGCCGGGAGAGGACGTGAGTCGAGCGCCATGAGACGCTCGCTGTTGAGGTGTACGCCGTCCGCGCCAATTTCCTCCACCCATTCCGGCGGCGCGTTCAGCAGGAGCTGGGCTTGATGCGCGCGGCACAGCGGCAGCGCCTCTTTTGCCAGTTGCTTGTAGCGCGAGGCGGTCAGTATTTTGGCGCGTAATTGCACCAGTGTGATTCCGTTCCCGAGGGACCGATCCAGCGCGCGTAGAAAGCGGTTCCAATCCGTGCCTGGCTCCGGCGTGATGAGATAAAGCGGGGGCAGGCGCACGGCGGTGATGATGGGCTGGTTCGCCTGGGGAAAGGCGCGTTCGGGCAGGTGTTGCGGCGCGACCCATGCGATGGGCTGGCCCTCGCGGCCATGCGGTTCGCCGTCGAAGGCATCGACGCGCCACACGTCGAGCAGCACTGACTTGTCCGGGTAGTCATGGTGGATGCGGATCAATGGCCGCGCCTGCGTGACGTTGATTCCCAGTTCCTCGTGCAGTTCGCGCGCCAAGGCGTGTTGGATATCTTCGCCGGGCGCGACCTTGCCGCCCGGAAACTCCCACAGCCCGCCCTGGTGTGCGTCGGGATGGCGCAGGGCGATCAATACTTCGCCGGATGGGTTGAAGATCGCGGCAGCGGCGACATGGAGGGGGTTGGGCATGAGCAAAGCGAGGGTTCTAAGTGAAAATCCTGCCCAGCAAGGGCAATTTTTGCCGTTTTGCGTCACAGGTCACAATCAATGTGATATGTCCTGCACAGCACTTGCCATCGGATGTTGGCATCATACACTCCAGAGGTAAATCACTTTAACCGCTTCACCCCTGGATTTTAAGGAGACCGATATGTTGAAAGTTATCTTTGCTGCGATTATAGGCGCGATGCTGATTGCTGGCCCGACCGATGGCCTGGGAGCATTTTCCATGTATCGCGATTACATGCTGGCGCTGCTCGTCGCCTTCCTGGTGCACCCTTGGGTGATTCGCCAGTTTGATTGAGATCGGTCCTGGGCATGGCTGGCATGCCCAGGAGACCTATTGCTCAGTGATGACGGTTATGAAATTCCCGGAAAATCAGAAGTTCGCTCCGATTCCCAAAAACGGTCCGCTGTTCTTGGCCGTCGCCTTGTCGGAGCCGTCTTTCACCTCCAGTTCGATATGGCGGTATCCACCTGCCACGTAAAACACCGGCACCGGGCTGAATTTCACCTGGGCGGTGACATCATAAACGTGGTTTCCCTGATAAACGATGCCCATGGCGTCGACTTCGGCCTTCACGAACGGCACATTGGCGCGTATCACCGCCTTGAGCATCGGGATAGGGCCTGAAAACGTTGCGCTGGCGGTCTGGCCCGCGCCCTTGAGCGCTATCGAGCCATCCACGTATTTAAGGTTCAGACCCAATTCGGTTTCCACCACGCCGACATCCAGCGGCGAGAATGTCCAGCCCAGGTCATAGGTTTTCAGTTCCACGTCCGTTTGCAAGGACGTGCCCGGTGTGAACGTCTTGTTGTCGTAGGTGATGCCCTTGCCGAGGGTCTGGGTGGCATCGTACTTGATCGGCGTGTAGCCAACATAGACGTTGCCGAGCATCGTCACATGCAGCCTGCCACGGGCGAAGATAACGTTTTTGTCGCTCAGCCCCAGGTCGTTCTTGAGATCGATATCCGGGGCGGAGTTGGTATTGGTCGTTCCTGAAACGCTGGATTTCCAGCCTGCCACCTGGACATCAAGATCCACCGGCCCCAGAGCGAATGCCGAACTCCCGGGCAACATCATCAATGCAGCCAATAAACGTCCACTTTTTTTCATGCTTTCCTCGCTTTCATGAAGTTGTTACGCATAATCGTCAATCCATCGATATGCCCCGGTGCGGCCCCTTTCCATGGCGGAGAGAGACTGGTATGCGGCGATAGCGCGTTGCGCATGGGCAGCGTTGCCGCTCGCTCCCGAAGTATATTCGTTACTATAGCGGCTAGCTTTGGAAAAACTTGCGGAATTTCCCATCACGTCGCCTTCCACGACGTGCTCAACCGGCGGCTGCCCGGGATGGCGCGATTGCTGGGTCGCGGCGCGCGCCGGTCCGGTCTCGCTGACCTGCCGCAGGCCAGTCTCCGCGCGTCGCGGCAATGCGCTGGCGGTGGGGGCTGGCAGGGCAGGAATCATCATCGGACTGTTCCCTCGGCGCAATCGTGGCGGATCAGAACGTCAGTCTTATGCCCACATGCACGCCTTCGTCAAGCGTGGCGTCGCGGGTCCTGTCGAGCCCCAGTCTGATCTTGCGGTAGCCAACATAGGCGGTGGCCTGCGGCAGGATCTCGTACTCCAGGCGGGCGGTTGTTTCGACGAAGCGGTCCAGGTCGCCGAAAGAGACGATGTTCGGCGCGTAATAAATCTGTCCGACAATGCCGAAGCGCCGCGCCGCGGGTGGCGAGTAACGCGCGAAGCCGCCCAGCGCCAGCGCTCCGCCTTCCTGGTTGCGGGCGGAGGCGAGCAGGCCCTTGACGCCAACACCGGCGGTCAATCCAGGCGCGCCGGCGCCCACCTCGTTCGTGACGAGAATGCCGGCATCGACCATGCCGTCGCCGCCTTCGCGGTAAAGCAAACCCGCGTTGAACTCGGATCGTCCCAGCGCGTCCCGCCCCATGGGCATGGCATATTTGAACTGGGCGGCTTTTTCGCCGAGGTTGATGTCCAGCGTGTCGGCCATTGCGCTGGTGGTGGCGGCCAGCAGGGCGATGGCGAGAGTGTGGCGTAGCATGATGTGCTCCTCAAAGTTGTACATTGTTAACCAGCCGCGAGCCGCTTTTTGAGGTGTACCAGCAGCAGCGATACCGCCGCCGGTGTCACGCCGGGAATGCGCGCCGCCTGGCCAAGGGTGGTCGGGCGCTGGGCGCTGAATTTCTGGCGTACCTCATTGGATAACCCGCGCACCTTATCATAATCGATATCTTCGGGAAGAAACGTCTCCTCGTGACGACGATGGCGCTCGATTTCGTCATGCTGGCGGTCGATGTAGCCGGAATACTTGGCTTGGATCTCCACCTGTTCGGCCACTTTGTCATCGGTGACGGACGGCCCGGCGCCGGGCAAGGTCATCAGCGAGGCATAGTTCACTTCGGGGCGGCGCAGCAGATCCATCAGCCGGTATTCGCGGCTGACCGGTCCGCCCAATACGCGCTGCGCGTCCTCTTCGGGCAGGGTCTCCGGGCGTACCCAGGCCGCTTGCAGGCGTTGTGTCTCATGCTCGATGGCCTGCCGTTTTTCCTCGAAGGCGCGAAAGCGGGCATCGTCCACCAGACCCAGCTCGCGTCCCTTGGGCGTGAGGCGCAGGTCGGCGTTGTCCTCGCGCAGCAGCAGCCGGTATTCGGCGCGGCTGGTGAACATGCGGTAGGGCTCGCTGGTGCCGCGCGTGATGAGGTCGTCGATCAGCACGCCGATGTATGCCTCGTCGCGGCGCGGGCTCCAGGGTTCGAGTTCCTTGACCTGCCGCGCGGCGTTGAGGCCGGCGATCAGGCCCTGCGCGGCGGCTTCCTCGTAGCCGGTGGTGCCGTTGATCTGGCCGGCGAAGAACAGGCCAGCGATGTATCGGGTCTCCAGCGATGGCTTGAGGTCGCGCGGGTCGAAGAAGTCATATTCGATGGCATAACCCGGCCGTGTGATGTGTGCATTTTCGAAGCCGCGGATCGAGCGTACCAGCTCGTATTGCACGTCGAACGGCAGGCTGGTGGAGATGCCGTTGGGATAGACTTCGTGCGTCGTCAGGCCTTCGGGTTCGACGAAAATCTGGTGCGAGGACTTGTCGGCAAAGCGCACCACCTTGTCCTCCACCGACGGGCAGTAACGCGGGCCGATGCCTTCGATGACACCGGCATACATCGGCGAGCGGTCCAGCCCGCCGCGGATGATGTCGTGGGTGCGCTCGTTGGTGGCGGTGATGTGGCATGGCACCTGACGCGGATGTTCGGCGGGCGATCCCAGGTAGGAAAACACCGGCACCGGATCGTCGCCAGGCTGTGCCGTGAGCTTGCTGTAGTCGATGCTGCGCCCGTCGATGCGCGGCGGCGTGCCGGTCTTGAGCCGGTCGATGCGCAGCGGCAACTCGCGCAGCCTTTGGGCCAGCGCATTGGCGGGCGGGTCGCCGGCGCGGCCGCCTTCGTAGTTCGACAATCCGATGTGAATCCGCCCGGCGAGAAACGTGCCCGCCGTCAGCACCACGGCGCGCGCCGCGAAGCGCAGCCCCATCTGCGTCACCACGCCGGTGACGCAGCCGCCTTCGAGTTCCAGGTCGACCGCCGCCTGCTGGAACAACGCGAGATTCGGCTGATTCTCCAGCGCCGCGCGCACCGCCTGCCGGTACAACACGCGGTCGGCCTGGGCGCGCGTGGCGCGCACCGCCGGACCCTTGCTGGCATTGAGCACGCGGAACTGGATGCCGGCGCGATCCGCCGCGCGCGCCATCAGCCCGCCCAGCGCGTCGATCTCCTTCACCAGATGCCCCTTGCCGATGCCGCCGATCGCCGGGTTGCAACTCATCTGTCCCAGCGTCTCAATGTTATGGGTGAGCAGCAGCGTGCGGCAGCCCATGCGTGCGCTGGCAAGCGCCGCTTCGGTGCCGGCATGGCCGCCGCCAATGACGATGACGTCGAAGGTGTCGTGGTGTTTCATAAGCATGGCTGGATAAACCTGAAAACGGCGTAATGGCGCGTATTTTATCATGTTTGCCGCCCCGGCAAGTGCGCTGCTATGAAGGCGTGGCTCGCTTTTTCACCATGACACGCGCCACAACCACGCCGAAAATCAGGATCAGCACGAAGGCGGCCACCGGCGCGGCAATCGCGATCAGGGAAGTCAGTGTGGCCCCCGCCAGTTCACCCATCGCAACGAGCGGATTGGCCAGCCCGGCCGTGGTTGCCGTGGACGCACCGCGCAACGCCATCGTCCCGGCCTGGACGGCGCCGGCGATGCCCCCACCGGCGATCATCGCCAACGACCATTTCAGCAACGGAGACACATCGCCCATCATCACCGCGGCGCTCGCCAGTGTGCCCGCCACCACTGCAGCGGGAGTCGCCAGCGTATCCAGCAAGTGATCCACGCCGGGAATGTAATATCCGGCAACCTCCGCTCCTGTCGCGACAGCGAACGCCGTCAGCGCGTAGGAAGCGTCGATCCAGGCGAACTCGGGCGACAGGTCGAGATAACCCAACGACGCCGCGATGCTCATGCACAGCAACGGCACGAACACCCGAAAGCCGCAGGCGGCACTCAGGCCGATGCCGAGGAGGATGCTGAGGATGGTTTCCATCTATGCGTCGCGTGGAATGAACGTAAACCGTGCATGGCTGGTTAGAGCCATGCCGACAGCTCCTTGACCAAAGAATTTTTTTCCCCCACCATTTCGCCGGTGAGCGCAAAGCCGCACAGCCTGTTTTCGGCGTCATAAAAAAGTGCGCGCACACCGTTTTCAAGAGTCTCGCTTTGCCATTCGCCGTTAACACCGCGCGGCGGTGGGCAGACCACCACAGGGTGGGCGGGGGTTTTGACGGCCACCGGCATGGCGGGATAAGCGACAGGCGTGGGTTGTCCGGCCAGGGTTTTGGCGAGCGCGCGCGCCGCGTTCATCAGCGGCATCACGTACATCAACACCAGTCCCTCGGTCTCGGCGCAGTCGCCCAAGGCATAGACATCCGGCGCGCTCGCGGCAAGCTGGCGGTCCACCACGATGCCGCGATCGACGCGCATCCCTGCGCTTTGTGCCAGACTGATGCGTGGCTTGAGGCCCACGCAGGACAGCACGGCGTCCGTTTCCAGCGTCGAGCCGTCGGAAAGCGTCAGGCGATAGCCCGCCGCCGCGTGATCGACGCGCTGGACTGATTTGCCGAGATGCCAGTTCACGCCGATATGAGCCAATCCCTCCTGCAAGGCGCGCCCTGCGGCTTCGGGCAGCAGGCGGTTGAGCGGCGTGGCGCCGGGGGCGATGACATCGACTTCGAAGCCAGCGCTGTGCAGGTCGTTGGCGAATTCGCAGCCAATTAGACCCGCGCCGATGATGGCGATGTGCTTGGCGTTGGCGATCGCCGTGCGGAAGCGGGTGTAGTCGACGAGATCGTTCACCGATATCACCGTATCCACGGCATCGCCCTCCAGCGGCGGTTTGATGACATCCGCGCCCAGCGCCAGCACGAGCTTGGAATAAGTGATTTCCTCGTCGTCGGCGGTGACGACGTGCCGCAGGGTGTCGATGGCGCTCGCCCGGGTTTGGGTTTGGATCGTGGCGCCAAGCTGCGCGGCCATTTGTTCGGCGGAAGCGGTGGCGATCTGGTCCGGTGTTCTGCCATGCGACAGGGCATTGGAGAGCATGGGCTTGGAATAAAAGCGCCCGTCATCGGCGGTGATAATGCGCAGCGGCGTGTTTTTGTCCAGTTTGCGCAGCTCGCGCGCCAGGGTGTAGCCGGCCAAGCCGCTGCCGATGATGACGATGGGGTTCATGGCTTCTCCAGGGTGGAATGGTGCAAGGCGGGTAACGCTTGCCTCGCACCATTCTATCAGGTCATTTCCTCCATCTCGAAATCGCTTTTCGCCACGCCACAATCCGGGCAGGCCCAGGTCTCGGGGATGTCCACCCAGCGCGTGCCGGGGGCGATGCCTTCGCCGGGCATGCCGGTGCTCTCGTCATAGATAAAACCGCATACGATACATTGCCATTTTTTCATAACAAAGTTTCCTCACAAGAAATTTGATGGATCAACCCTTCACTCTGGCGAGCGTGGCGCGGTAATGATTGGCGTGACGCTCTTCCACCTTGGCCAAGGCCGCGAAGCGTTTGGCCGCCTTTTCCAGCGTCGCCTGGAAACGCTGCGCATGTTCGATGGATTCGGCGATCTGTTCGTCGAATTCGCGCACCGCGGCCTCGTCCTTTTCCTGCACCGCCAGGTGGCGGAACTTCGGGTACATTTCGGTGTACTCATAGGTCTCGCCGGCGATCGCCATGTCCAGGCAGCGCGCCGCGTTCATCTGGTCGCCGGGATAAAGCAAATCCAGATGGCCGAAGGCGTGCTGCACCTCCTGCGCCGCCGTCTCCTCGAAGACGCGGGCGGTTTCCTCGTCGCTCTGTGCGCGGCAGATGCGGGCGAAGTAAAGATATTTGATGTGCGCCATCGACTCGCCGGCGAAGGCCGCTTCAATGTTTTTGACGGTTATCGAATCGCTGTGTTTCATGTGTGCTCTCCTGTGTCTCTCCACGGTGTGGCGTTAGCCACTTGAGAGGCATCATAGAGGCGCGGTGGTGATAGGTCTAATTGATTATTATTATCTGGAAGATAGCTTTTTTCTATCACCACTCAGGTGGCGCGTGCCCGGTAATTCGCAGGCGATGATTGCTTGCCGAATCGCTTCTATCGCTTCGGGCCGGGTATAACTGGTGCGCCAGGCCAGCGCCACGCGGCGATGGGGGGCGGGTTTGGCGAAGGGGCGGATGGTGAGCAGTTTTTCGTGTTTGCTGATCGAGGAGCCGGGTAACACCGTGATTCCCGCACCGGAGGCCACCATCAGGCGGATGGTCTCCAGTGAGCTGCCCTCCAGGGTTTTTTGCAGGCTGCCGGGTGTCGCGCTGCTGCGGCCACAAGCCGGACAGGCGTTCAATATCTGGTCGCGGAAGCAATGTCCCGCGCCTAGCAGCAGCATGGTTTCCGCGTTGAAATCGCCGGTGTGGATGGATTTTTTCTTGCCCAGCGGATGCCCGGCCGGCAAGGCGACGACGAATTCTTCATCGTAGAGAGGTCGGGTGGCGATGCCTGGTTCCTCGAACGGCAGCGATATCAAAATCACATCCAGTTCGCCTTGCTGTAGCCGTTCGGCGAGCAGAGCTGTATAGTTCTCCTCAATCAGCAGCGGCATGTGGGGAGCGCGTTTGTGCAGCAGCGGGATCAGACGCGGCAGCAGATAGGGCGCGATGGTGTAGATCGCACCCAGGCGCAAGGGGCCGGACAGCGGATCGCGGCCCTGTTTGGCGAGGTGCTTGATGGCGGCGGCTTCGTCCAGCACACGCATCGCCTGGGCGACGAGCCGTTCGCCGATGGGCGTGACCGTCACCTCGTTCGCACCGCGCTCGAACAGCGTCACGCCCAGTTCGTCCTCCAGCTTGCGCACCGCGACGCTCAAGGTCGGCTGGCTGACGAAGCAGGCCTGCGCCGCGCGGCCGAAGTGGCGTTTGCGGGCGACGGCGACAATATAGCGTAGTTCGTTGAGGGTCATGGCATAATGGTAGCAGGGCATCTCTAAAAATCCGATCAAGCCGCGAGGGCCAGACGGAAATGGGTGAAAAAGCGCAGTGTACACGGAGTACATGAGCATTTTGAGCACCCCCTGTTATATAGGGGCAACGCCGCCATCGCGGCTTCAGCGGATTTTTAGGGGTGCCCGTCAGTAGTTGCCAGGATTTTGCCCGGTACTTGATCATGTATAAACGCAAAAAATCACCCATGTCGGCGGGGCGGGGCGGGCGCGCATCGCCAGACATTCCCTTGTCCGTCGTGCTGGCCGAGGGCCTGCAACAGATGGGCTTGCATCTGCCGGACGAGACGCAGGCCAGGATGCTTGCCTACATCGCGCTGCTCGCCAAGTGGAATCGCGCTTATAATCTGACGGCGGTGCGTGATCCGATGCAGATGGTGACGCGACATTTGCTCGACAGCCTGGCCGTGCTGCCGTACATTAAAGGGTCGCGCGTGCTGGATGTGGGCACGGGCGCTGGCTTGCCTGGTATTCCCTTGGCGCTGGCCTTGCCCGAGTGGCGCTTTGTGCTGCTCGACAGCAACCGCAAGAAGACCCGCTTCCTCATCCAGGTGGTGGCCGAACTCGGGCTGAAGAATGTCACCGTCGAGACGTGCCGGGTCGAGGAATATCACCCGGCGCAGCTATTCGATACCGTGATCTCGCGGGCGTTCGCCGAGCTGTCTGAAATGCTCGGCGCCGCTGGCCGCTTGTGCCGTCCCGCTGGCGTGATGCTGGCCATGAAGGGTGAATATCCGGTGGCCGAGCTGGCCGCGATGTCGCCGGGTTTCAAGGTGACGGAAGTGCATGCGCTGCATGTGCCAGGTCTGGATGCGGCGCGGCATCTCGTATGCGTCACAACTGCCAAATGGTCCTAAAAACGGCGATTGGAGCCGTAGCGAGAATGACTAAGGTGCTGAAGATGGGCGAGAAAATCGCAAAATATTCCGCAGCCGTAGCCCTGTGCTACGGTGAGGACAGATTTTGCGATTTTCTCGCGCAGATTCGGTACATCAGGCATTCGCAGTAGGCTCCAACCGCTGTTTTTAGGATGACACTGACTATATGACCAGAATTATCGCGGTAGCCAACCAAAAGGGCGGGGTGGGCAAGACCACCACCAGCGTCAACCTCGCCGCCTCGCTGGCGGCCACCAAGCGGCGGGTGCTGCTGGTCGATCTCGACCCCCAGGGCAATGCCACGATGGGCAGCGGCGTCGACAAGGCGGCGCTGGAATTTTCCAGTTACGAGCTGCTGCTCGGCGAGCGCGACGTGGCCGGCGTCGCCGTCGCGGCGGGGCGGGCGGGTTATGCCCTGGTGCCCGCCAACGCCGATCTCACCGCCGCCGAAGTGCATCTGATGTCACAACCGGCGCGTGAGCAGCGTTTGCGCCAGGCGTTGCAGGCGGCGCAGCCGGATTACGATTACATCATCGTCGACTGCCCGCCGTCGCTGAACATGCTCACCGTCAATGCCTTGGTCGCCGCCGACTCGGTGATCATTCCCATGCAGTGCGAATACTATGCCCTGGAGGGATTGACGGCGCTGATGGAGACCATCGACCAGATCCGCGTCGCGCTCAATCCGGGGCTGGCCATCGAAGGACTGCTGCGCACCATGTTCGATCCGCGCAACAACCTCGCCAACGAGGTTTCCGAACAGCTCACCCAGCACTTCGGCGAACAGGTCTATCGCACCGTCATCCCGCGCAACGTGCGCCTGGCGGAGGCGCCCAGCCATGGCCTGCCGGTGTTGCTGTATGATAAGGCCTCGCGTGGCGCGCTGGCTTATCTGGCGCTGGCGGGAGAAATCCTGCGGCGCGAGAAGCAAGGGCGCGCTACGGAAGCCGTATAGCGCTGTTTTTGCGCGCAAAACAAAAACCAGGGACACTGTTTCTAATGACGACAAAAAAACGCGGATTGGGCCGCGGGCTCAATGCCTTGCTCGGGGCAAGTCAGGCTGCCATGGCGAGCGAAGAGCGCAGCGAAGAATTGCGCAACTTGCCCGTCGACCTGATCCAGCGTGGCAAGTACCAGCCGCGCGTCGACATGCACCCGGACAGCCTGGAAGACCTGGCCAGCTCGATCCGCGCCCAGGGCGTGGTGCAGCCGATCGTGGTGCGCCCTCTGGCCGCGCCCGGCCGCTATGAGATCATCGCCGGCGAACGCCGCTGGCGCGCCGCCCAGCTCGCCGGCTTGCAGGAGATTCCGGCGGTGGTGCGCGACGTGCCGGATCAGGCGGCCATCGCCATGGCGCTGATCGAGAACATCCAGCGCGAAAACCTCAATCCCATCGAGGAAGCCAGCGCCCTGCAACGCCTGATCGACGAATTCGCCCTCACCCACCAGCAGGCCGCCGAGGCGGTGGGCCGCTCGCGCGCCGCCGTCAGCAATCTGCTGCGCCTGCTGGAGCTGCCCGGCGAGGTCAGGCGCATGCTCGAACACGGCGACCTGGAAATGGGTCACGCCCGCGCCCTGCTCGGCTTGTCCGGCACGATACAGGGTGAGGCGGCGCGGCAGGTGGTGGCCAAGGGGCTGTCGGTGCGCGAGACCGAGCAACTGGTGCGCCGCTTGCTGGCGGGGCCGCCTTCCGGCAAGCCGGCCGCGAGCAAGGCCGTCGACCCCGACATCCGCAGATTACAGGAAGACCTTGCCGAAAAGATCGGCGCCAAGGTGGACGTGCAGCAGGGTGCGCGCGGCACGGGAAAGCTGGTGATTCATTACAACAGCCTGGATGAGCTGGATGGCATTCTTGCGCACATCAAATAAAGGGGGCCTCCAAGGCGGCAAGTTCCTTGCAGCGTACCCCCGTTTTTCCAAAAATACTTTGATTTAGCCATTCCGGGGTTGTGACGGGCGCGTCAGGGTGGTAGAATGCCGCCCGGTTTTTCCTCGGTTTTGCCGTCATGAACAGCCCTCCGAAAATTGGCTGGCTTCTGGTGGGTGTCGGCACCAATCTGGCTTCAATGGTGATCGTGGGTTTTCTCCTGGGGTATGCCTTCGATGCCTGGCTGGATAGCCGGCCGTGGTTGATGTTCATATTCGGTTGTCTGGGGTTCGTCGGCGGCATCCTGAGAGCTCACAAGCTGCTGAGCAAGTGGGGTTGAGAGTGGATAGCGCTGAGCGCCAGATTGCCGACAAGGCTCGCCGGGTCATTGTTTTTCAGGCCGTTGCCGCCGTGCTCGTGGCGGCCGGTTTTTATGCGGCGAAGGGTGCCTGGGAAGCGCAATCGGCGCTTTACGGCGGGTTTATCAGCATGTTCGCGGCGGTGTTGTTGCGCCGCGGTGTGCAGCGCGCGGCGGCGCAGGCGGCCGAGCGGGACCCCAAGCAGGTCATGGCTACGCTGTATCTTGGCGCCGTGCAGCGCTTTGTGCTGGTGCTGGCGCTGTTTGGTCTCGGGCTGGCGGTGTTCAAGCTGGCCCCATTGGCCACCGTCGCCGGTTTTGGCGCGGCGCAGCTTGTCTACCTGATGGGGATGAGCAGGGCACGGTAGCGGTGGCGCGCCGGGCGTATATAACGAATTCAAGTATTCGACGGGAGTAAAAACATTGAGTGAGGCAGCGCATAATTCCGGCGGCAGTAGCACCGTCGAGTATATCCAGCACCACTTGACCAATCTGTGCGTCGGTGACTGCGATCCCGTGACCCATCAGGCGTCCGGCTTCTGGGCCTGGCACCTCGACACCATGTTTTTCAGTTACTTGCTCGCGGCGCTCATCGTTTTCGTCGGCGCGCGCGTATCCGCCCGCCTCAATCCCGGCGTGCCGAGCGGGTTTCAGAACTTCGTCGAGATGGTCCTCGATTTCGTCCGCACCCAGGTCAAGGACACCTTCCCCGGCCACAACCCGCTGATCGCGCCCCTGGCGCTGACGATCTTCGTCTGGGTATGGCTGATGAATTTCATGGATCTGATCCCGGTCGACCTGCTGCCGGCCATCGCCGCCGCGATCGGCATTCCCTACCTCAAGGTCGTGCCGACCACCGATCTGAGCACCACGCTGGCCATGTCGCTCACCGTGTTCGCCCTGATCATCTTTTACAGCTTGAAAGTCAAGGGGCCGGTGGGTTACCTCAAGATGTTCCTGTTCCATCCTTTCGGCAAATTTTTCGTGCCGGTCAACATCATCATGACCGCCATCGAAGAGCTGGCCAAACCCCTCAGCCTGGCATTGCGACTCTTCGGCAACCTGTTCGCCGGCGAGCTGGTATTCCTGCTCATCGCGCTGATCGGCGGCACACTGGCGGTGGGCGCGGCGGCGGCGTTCTGGTTCCCCTTGCAGGTCATTCTTGATCTCGGCTGGCTGATCTTCCACCTGCTGGTGATCACCCTGCAGGCGTTCATCTTCATGGTGTTGACCATCGTCTATCTGGGCATGGCGCACACCTCTGCGGATGATCACTAGTATTGTCTTTGGTTTGATTTGATTGATTTTTAACTTGAGGAGAGCAGTGAAATGACACCTGATATGATTGCCCAAATCTATGCCTACACCGCGATTGGCGTTGGCGTTATCCTGGCCGCCGCCGGCCTCGGCTCCGCGATCGGCTGGGGTCTGATCTGCGCCAAGACGCTGGAAGGCATCGCGCGTCAGCCCGAAATGCGTCCCGCCCTGATGACCAATATGTTCATCTTCGCCGGTCTGATGGAATCTTTCCCGTTCATCATCCTGGCGTTCGCCATGTGGTTCCTGTTTGCCAACCCCTTCGTTGGCGCCCTGGAAGCCGCGATCAAGACGGTGGGTGGCTAAGGTCAAAGGCACCTGCCGGCTGATTGAGCGAAGAGGAATATCAACGTGAATATAACCGCGACCCTGATAGCCCAGATCATCGCCTTCGCGCTGCTGATCTGGTTTGTGAACAAGGTGCTGTGGGGGCCGATGTCCAAGATGCTGGACGACCGCCAGAAGCGCATCGCGGATGGCCTTGCTGCGGCGGAAAAAGGCAAGCACGACCTTGAGCTCGCTGAAAAGCGCGCCAAGGAAGAGTTGCAACAGGCCAAGGCCAAGGCCGCCGAGATCATCGCCCAGGCCGAGAAGCGCTCCAATACGATCCTCGAAGAGGCGCGCGGCAATGCCCGTGCCGAAGGCGATCGCATGATCGCCGCCGCCCAGGCCGAGATCGAGCGTGAGGCTCATCGCGTCAAGGAAGAGCTGCGCGGACAGGTGGCGGCGGTTGCCGTGGCCGGTGCCAGCAAAATCCTCAAGCGCGAGGTCGATGCCAAGGCGCACAGCAATATATTGAATGACGTAATTGCGCAGATCTAGCCATGGCTGAAAACACTACTGTTGCCCGCCCCTACGCACAAGCCGCTTTCGATCTGGCCCGTGACAAGAGCGCACTGCGCGCATGGTCGGAAGGCTTGCAACTGGCGGTGGCGGTGGCCGCCGATGCCAGGGTGAAAAAGCTGATCTCCAACCCGCGTGTGCGGCCGGAGCAAATCCAGGAGTTGATTCTTGGCGTTTGCGGTACGCACCTTGCGAGCGAGGCGCAAAACCTGATCAAGGTTCTGATCCAAAATCGGCGTCTTGCCCTGTTGCCGGAAATCGCGGCGCTGTACGAGTCCTACCGCGCGGAAGCGGAGCGCACCCTGACCGCCGAAGTCGTTTCCGCCTTCTCGGTGAGCGACGAGCAGCAGGCGAAGATCATCCAGGCGCTGAAAAAACGTCTGGGGCGCGACATCAGCCTGGTGTGCAAGGTCGATGACACTTTGCTGGGCGGCATGATCATCCGTGCCGGGGATCTGGTGATTGATGGGTCTGTGACCGGGCAATTGAGCAAGCTCGCCGGCGCGTTGGCGCATTGAGCCGACTTCTAAAAGATACTGAGGAATAAGTAAATGCAATTGAGCGCTACAGAAATCAGCGATCTGATCAAACAGCGGATCGAAAAGTTCGAGGTGGTCACCGAGGCCCGCACCGAAGGTACGGTGGTCAGCGTCACCGACGGCATTGTGCGTGTTCATGGTCTGGCCGACGTGATGCAGGGCGAGATGATCGAATTCCCCGGCAACACCTTTGGCATGGCCCTCAACCTGGAGCGCGACTCGGTCGGCGCGGTGGTGCTGGGTGAATACGAACACATCAAGGAAGGCGACAGCGTCAAGTGCACCGGCAAGATTCTTGAAGTGCCGGTGGGCGAAGGTCTGCTCGGCCGCGTGGTGGATTCGTTGGGCAATCCCATCGACGGCAAGGGTCCGGTCAAGGCGACCGCCACTTCGCCTATCGAAAAGGTGGCGCCGGGCGTGATCGCCCGCCAGTCGGTGAGCCAGCCGGTGCAGACCGGCATCAAGGCCATCGACGCCATGATTCCCATCGGCCGCGGCCAGCGCGAGCTGATCATCGGCGATCGCCAGACCGGAAAGACCGCCGTGGCGGTGGACGCCATCATCAACCAGAAAGGCACGGGCGTGAAGTGCATCTACGTGGCGGTGGGCCAGAAGGCTTCGTCGATCGCCGCCGTGGTGCGCAAGCTGGAAGAGCACGGCGCCCTGGCGCACACCATCGTCGTCGCCGCCGGCGCCTCCGATTCCGCCGCCATGCAGTTCATCGCCCCCTACGCCGGTTGTGCGATGGGCGAATACTTCCGCGACCGCGGACAGGATGCGCTGATCGTCTATGACGATCTGACCAAGCAGGCTTGGGCCTATCGTCAGGTATCGCTGCTGCTGCGTCGTCCGCCGGGACGCGAGGCCTATCCTGGCGACGTGTTCTATCTGCACTCGCGTCTGCTGGAGCGCGCCGCGCGCGTCAACCCTGATTATGTCGAGAAATTCACCAACGGCGAGGTGAAAGGCAAGACCGGTTCGCTGACCGCGCTGCCGATCATCGAGACCCAGGCGGGTGACGTGTCGGCCTTCGTGCCCACCAACGTCATCTCGATCACCGACGGCCAGATCTTCCTGGAAACCGATCTGTTCAACGCCGGCATCCGCCCCGCCATCAACGCCGGCCTGTCGGTGTCGCGTGTCGGCGGCGCAGCGCAGACCAAGATCATCAGGAAGCTCGGCGGCGGCGTGCGTCTCGACCTCGCCCAGTACCGTGAGCTGGCGGCCTTCGCCCAGTTCGCTTCCGATCTGGACGAGTCCACCCGCAAGCAGCTCGAGCGCGGTCAGCGCGTCACCGAGTTGATGAAGCAGAAACAGTACGCGCCGCTGTCCGTCGCGGAGCAGGCGGCGTCGCTGTTCGCCGCCAACGAAGGCTTCCTCGACGATGTGGATCGCAAGAAGGTGTCGGATTTCGAGCAGGCGCTGCATGCCTATCTGCGCGACAAGAACGCCGAATTGATGGAGCGCATCAACAAGACCGGCGATTACAACGACGAAATCGCCAGCGGTCTGCGCGAAGCGATCAAGGCCTTCAAGGCCACCAGCGTTTGGTAAAGGCAGTTGCGAGTAACGAGTGACGGGTAGCGAGGGTTGAAGTTTTCCCTTGCCACTTTCCACTCGCTACTCGAAACTTGTAAACAGAGGTTTAATCAATGGCCGTCGGCAAAGAGATCCGCAGCAAGATCAAGAGTATCAAAAATACTCAGAAGATCACCCGCGCCATGGAAATGGTGGCCGCCAGCAAGATGCGCAAGGCGCAGGATCGCATGGAGGCTGCCCGCCCCTATGCGACCAAGATCCGCAATGTGATCGGCCATCTGGCCCATGCGCACCCCGAGTACAAGCATCCCTACCTGCAAGATCGCGAGGTCAAGAAGGGGGTTGGTTTCATCATCATCTCGTCCGACCGTGGTCTGTGCGGCGGCTTGAACGTCAATCTGTTCAAGGCGGCGGTGCGCGCCATGCGCGAATGGCACGACAAAGGTGTGAAAATCGACCTGTGCACCATCGGCGGCAAGGCGGAAGGCTTTTTCAAGCGGCTGGGCGGCAACGTCGTGGCCCATGCCTCGCATTTGGGCGACAAGCCGCAGGTAATGGATCTGATCGGTGTCGTGAAGGTCATGCTGGATGCCTATGACAGCGGGCAGATCGACCGTCTGTTCCTGGTGTACAACGATTTCGTCAATACCATGACCCAGAAGCCCCGCGTGGAGCAATTGTTGCCGGTGCACGGCGTGGAAGATCCGCAGCTCAAGCATCACTGGGACTACCTCTACGAACCGGATGCCAAGGACGTGCTCGATGGTTTGCTGATGCGCTATGTCGAATCGCTGGTTTATCAAGGGGTGGTGGAAAACCTCTCCTGCGAGCAGGCGGCGCGCATGGTGGCGATGAAGAACGCCTCCGAGAATGCGGGTAACCTGATTAGCGATTTACAACTGGTCTACAACAAGGCGCGTCAGGCGGCGATCACCCAGGAGCTGTCCGAGATTGTGGCAGGCGCGGCGGCAGTCTAAAGATTTTTATATTTACTTGAGGAACTGAAACAATGAGTTCGGGGAAGATCGTACAGATTATCGGCGCGGTGGTCGATGTGGAGTTTCCGCATGGCCAGATGCCGAAGATTTATGATGCGCTGGCGGTGACCGATGTCGGTCTGACGCTGGAAGTGCAGCAGCAGCTCGGCAACGGCGTGGTGCGCACCATCGCCATGGGTTCCACCGACGGCCTGCGTCGCGAACTGGCCGTGGTCGGTACAGGCGCGCCGATTTCCGTGCCGGTCGGCAAGCAGACCCTGGGGCGCATCATGGACGTGCTCGGCGCGCCTATCGACGAGAAGGGTGCGATCGGCGAAGAGCAGCGCTGGAGCATCCACCGCAAGGCGCCCGCTTTCGAGGATCTGGCGGCTTCCGCCGAGCTGCTCGAAACCGGCATCAAGGTCATCGACTTGATCTGCCCCTTCGCCAAGGGCGGCAAGGTCGGCCTGTTCGGCGGCGCCGGCGTGGGCAAGACCGTCAACATGATGGAACTGATCCGCAACATCGCCATCGAGCACTCCGGTTACTCGGTGTTCGCCGGCGTGGGTGAGCGTACCCGCGAAGGTAACGACTTCTACCACGAGATGAGCGAGTCCAACGTGCTCGACAAGGTGGCGCTGGTCTATGGCCAGATGAACGAGCCGCCGGGCAACCGTCTGCGCGTGGCGCTCACCGGTCTGACCATGGCCGAATTCTTCCGCGAGGAAGGCCGCGACGTGCTGCTGTTCATCGACAACATCTATCGTTACACCCTGGCCGGCACCGAAGTGTCCGCGCTGCTCGGCCGTATGCCGTCGGCGGTGGGTTATCAGCCGACCCTGGCGTATGAGATGGGCATCCTGCAGGAGCGCATCACCTCGACCAAGACCGGCTCGATCACCTCGATCCAGGCGGTGTACGTGCCCGCCGATGACTTGACCGATCCGTCTCCGGCCACCACCTTCTCGCACTTGGACGCCACCGTGGTGCTGTCGCGTCAGATCGCCGAGCTGGGTATCTACCCCGCCGTCGATCCGCTCGACTCCACCAGCCGCCAGCTCGATCCGCTGATCGTCGGCCAGGAGCACTACGAAGTAGCCCGTTCCGTGCAGGGCACCTTGCAGCGCTACAAAGAGCTGAAGGACATCATCGCCATCCTGGGCATGGACGAGCTGTCCGAGACCGACAAACTGATCGTGTCCCGCGCGCGCAAGATCCAGCGCTTCCTGTCGCAACCGTTCTTCGTCGCCGAAGTGTTCACCGGCAGCCCTGGCAAGTACGTGTCGCTGAAAGATACCATTGCGGGATTCAAGGGCATCGTCAACGGTGAATACGATCACCTGCCCGAGCAGGCGTTCTACATGGTCGGCAGCATCGAAGAGGCGGTCGAGAAGGCCAAGAAGTTGTAATTAACGGTTCAGGGGCGGGTGCAAAACCCGCCCCTGAACGTCGTGTGGAGTAAAATATGCCTATGACCATGCATGTCGACATCGTCAGCGCCGAGGCCGAGATCTTCTCCGGTCCCGCGCACATGGTGTTCGCCCCCGGCGTAATGGGCGAACTCGGCATCCTGCCGCGCCACGCCCCGCTGCTGACCCGGCTCAAGCCCGGCGAGGTGCGCGTGCGTACCGCGGAGGGCGCGGAGGAGTCCTTTTACATCTCCGGCGGTATCCTCGAGGTTCAGCCCCATACCATCACCGTGCTCAGCGACACCGCCGAACGCGCCGAAAACCTCGACGAGGCCAAGGCACTGGAAGCCAAGCACCGCGCCGAGCAGATGCTGGCGGACAAGACCTCGGAGTTCGAGTGGGCACAGGCCCAGTCCGAGCTGGCCGAGGCGGTGGCGCAATTACAGGCCATCGAGCGGATGCGCAAACGGGGGCGATAGTTTGTGGAGTTGTCCCGCTGGGTGTGTCTATATTCAGTTGAGAAAAGCAAAAAGGCCGTGATGACGGCCTTTTTGTGTTTTTATACTCTGGAATTGCTATGAGTCTTAATGTCATTATCCTCGCCGCCGGGGCTGGAACGCGGATGCGTTCCAGGTTGCCCAAGGTGTTGCACGAAGTCGGCGGCAAGCCGATGGTGGTGCATGTGATCGATACCGCGCATCAGCTCGATGCGCGACGTGTTCAGGTGGTTTATGGTCATGGCGGCGAGCGGGTGCGCGCCGCCTTGGCCAATCTCGACGTGGGTTGGGTGGAGCAGGCCGCGCAGCTTGGTACCGGCCATGCCGTGGCCCAGGCGTTGCCGCATGTGGACGCCAACGACGTGGTGCTGGTGCTGTACGGCGATGTGCCGTTGATCATGGCGGAGACGCTCCGGCAGGTGGTCGCGGCGGCCCGGCGCGATAGTCTGGGGCTGTTGACCGTGACGCTGGATGACCCGGCTGGCTATGGCCGCATTCTGCGCGATGGGCAAGGCCGCGTGGTGCGCATCGTCGAGCAGAAGGATGCCAGCATCGACGAGCGCCGCGTCCGCGAGATCAATACCGGTATTTTGGCGGTGACGGGCGACAACCTCGAGAAATGGCTGGCGGCGCTCGATAACAATAACGCCCAGGGCGAGTATTATCTGACCGACATCATCGCCATGGCGGTGCGCGACGGCGTGAAAATCGAAACGGTCGCGCCTTCGTCGGTGCAGGAGGTGATGGGCGTCAACAACCGCGCGCAGCTTGCGGAGATGGAACGCCATTATCAGCAGCGGCAGGCGCAGTGCCTGATGCTCGCCGGTGTGACACTGCGCGATCCGGCGCGCTTCGATTTGCGCGGTGAACTGAACGCGGGCACCGATGTGGTCATTGACGTGAATGTGGTTATCGAAGGCAAGGTCACGCTGGGCAACGGCGTGAAGATCGGCGCCGGTGTGGTGATCCGCAATACCACGGTGGGGGATGATGTCGAAATCCTGCCCAATTGCGTGATCGAGGATGCCGTGATCGGCGCGGGCAGCCGCATCGGACCGTTCGCCCGCATCCGTCCCGAGACGCATCTGGCGGCCGATGTGCACATCGGCAATTTCGTCGAGATCAAGAAGGCCGAGGTTGGCCGGGGCTCGAAGATCAATCATCTGAGTTATGTTGGCGATGCGACAATAGGTGCGAACGTCAATGTCGGCGCGGGTACCATCACCTGCAATTACGACGGTGCGAACAAGCATCGCACGGTGATCGGCGACGACGCTTTCATCGGCTCGGATACGCAGCTCGTCGCGCCGGTGACGGTGGGCGCGGGTGCGACCATTGGTGCGGGGTCGACCATCACCCGCGATGCACCGCCCGGTGAACTGACACTGAGCCGAATGCCGCAGCAAACGAGACAGGGGTGGAAACGCCCGGTGAAGAAGAAGTAGGAGACAAAAATATGTGTGGCATCGTCGGCGCCGTCGCGCAACGCAACGTCGTTCCCATTCTGGTCGAGGGCCTGAGCCGTCTCGAATACCGCGGTTACGACTCGGCGGGTGTGGCGGTTCTCAATGGCGACATCAAGCGCGTGCGCTCGGTGGGCCGCGTCGCCGACATGCAGGCCAAGGCGGCCGCCGAGGGCTTGCAGGGTTTCGTCGGCATCGGCCACACGCGCTGGGCGACGCATGGCGGCGTCACCGAATACAACGCCCATCCGCACATCTCTCACGGCGAGATCGCCGTGGTGCACAATGGCATCATCGAGAACCACGACGAACACCGCGCCCGTCTCACGGCGTTGGGCTATACCTTCGAGTCGCAGACCGACACCGAGGTGATCGCGCATCTCATCCATTATCATTTCAAACAATGCGGCGACCTGTTCATCGCGACGCGCCGCGCCGTGACCGAGCTGGTCGGCGCCTATGCCATCGGCGCGGTGGCGCTTGCCTCGCCCGGGATCATGACTTGCGCCCGCGTCGGTTGTCCGCTGCTCATCGGTCTGGGCGAGGGCGAGAACTTCATCGCCTCGGATGTTTCCGCCGTGCTGTCATCGACGCGCCGCGTGATCTATCTCGACGAAGGCGATGTCGCCGAGATCGGGCGCGACCACGTCACCATCGTCGACAAAACCGGGGCGAGTGCCGAGCGGCCGGTGCACGTCAGCGATGTTTCGCTCGCCTCGATGGAGCTGGGTCCCTACAGCCACTTCATGCAAAAGGAAATCCACGAACAGCCGCGCGCGCTCACCGACACCATCGAGCCGATCATTGCTGGCGAGGGTTTCGATCCGATATTGTTCGGCGCCGATGCGGAGGCCGTTTTCAGAGATATCGACAGCGTGCTGATCCTCGCCGCAGGCACGAGCTTCTACGCCGGGCTCACCGCCAAATACTGGGTCGAGGCCATCGCCAAAGTGCCGATGGCGGTGGAGATCGCCAGTGAATACCGTTATCGCGAATCGGTACCCAATCCCCGTCAACTCATCATCACCATCTCCCAGTCCGGTGAGACACTGGATACCATGGAGGCCCTCAAGCACGCCAAGTCTCTGGGGCAAAGCAATACCCTGTCGATCTGCAACGTGCAGGAGAGCGCCATTCCGCGCGCCTCGAAGCTGGTGTTTTACACCCGCGCCGGGGCGGAAATCGGCGTCGCTTCCACCAAGGCCTTCACCACTCAGCTCGCCGCGCTGTTCACGCTGGCGGTGACGCTCGCCAAGGTGCGCGGCCTGCTGACGCCGGAGAGCGAAGCGGAATACCGCGACTCGCTGCGCCATCTGCCCGGCAGCGTGCAGCATGCCCTCAACCTGGAGCCGCAAGTCGCCGAGTGGGCCAAGGCCTTCGCGCCCAAGCATCACGCCTTGTTCCTCGGCCGTGGCGTCCACTATCCGATCGCCCTGGAAGGCGCGCTCAAACTCAAGGAAATTTCCTACATCCACGCCGAGGCTTATCCGGCCGGCGAATTGAAGCACGGCCCGCTGGCGCTGGTGGACAGCGACATGCCGGTGGTCGTGATCGCGCCGAACGACGCGCTGCTGGAAAAAGTGAAGTCCAACATGCAGGAAGTGCGCGCCCGCGGCGGCGAACTGTTCGTCTTCGCCGACCTCGACAGCCACTTCGCCGAAAGCGAAGGCGTCCACGTCATCCGCACCCCCCGCCACGTCGGCGTCCTCTCACCCATCGTCCACGCCATTCCGGTGCAGATGCTCGCCTACCACGCCGCGTTGCAGAAAGGCACCGATGTCGACAAGCCGCGTAATTTGGCGAAGTCGGTGACGGTGGAGTAGTTAAGATTACGGCAACTGACTCCGACAAATAAAGTGGGTCGGATAAGAATAAAGTCTGTCAAACTAGAAACAGTTTTCGACATTAGCGTTCAATAGCCCGCTAATGTCGAAATCCGATTGAATCACCGATCTGACCGAAATCGACACTTTGTCGCTCTTCAGCATCCGGTCAAGAGGCTGTCATCCTCCCGACGCCAAGTGGCCATTGAGCCTAAAAACCTCAGTTGGACAAGCCCGGTGTTGGGGTGATGCGGTGGCTATGAAAATATCTTTTTGATCTTCACCGGCGTGAAACCCTGTCAGGGGGGGCAGGGCTTCACGCGTGGGTGTTCAGGGTTGCCGTTGCGGCAACAAAAGATCATCGCGGAAGTGTTTTTTGTCGATGGCGCCGGTATTCAGGCTAGCCGCGCCCCTCTGCCGAGGGATGCGGATGGATCGTCCGGCGCCGGCAAGGGCGTGTGCGCGTCACATCACCGGGGGCCTCGTCACCCCCACCGGTGGAGGCGGCAGCCCCCACCGTGGCGGGATCCGTGTCCGCACGATCCTCATTTCGCCGCCGCAGCAACGGCAGCGCAGGGCCGGCCGTTTTGTGATCAATCCCTGGAACGCGCCGCTCAAAGGGGCGCGCCTGAGCGAGGCTTTGTTCGAATTGTTGGGTTACATTTTCACCGTTTCGGGCTCGTTGCTTACTGGTTGGCACGCCCCCCCCCGGCGCTAATTACCTGAAATCCCCGCTCACTACTTATAAACCCCACCACCCAGCCTAAACATCAGCTAAAATCAACACAACCCTCTATTCGCGCAACAATTTCCGTGATGCGCAGGGTTCGTCCGGGTTTCCAGTTTCACACAATTATTCCTGAAATGGATTCAACACACGCCGCTCTCGATGCTCTCCCCGTCGCCGCCCTTAAGCGAGTCGGTCCAGCCATGGCGGAGCGGCTGGGGCGGCTGGGTATCCGCACGGTGCAGGATCTGCTGTTCCACCTTCCCTTGCGCTATCAGGATCGCACCCGTGTTGCGCCCATCGGGGCGTTGCGGGTGGGGGATGAGGCGGTGATCGAGGGGGAGGTGCTGCTGAGTGAGGTGAAGCTTGGCCGGCGGCGTATGTTGCTGGTGCGGTTGGCGGATGGCAGCGGCGGGATATTGTTGCGGTTTTTCTATTTCACGGCGCAGCAGCAGGCGGGGTTCAAGGCCGGGATGCGGTTGCGCTGTTTCGGCGAGGTGCGTTCCGGGCCGGCGATGCTGGAGATGGTGCATCCCGAGTACCGCGTCATCAACGGCGCGGAACCGGCGGCGGTGGAAGAGTGCCTGACGCCGGTGTATCCGGCGACGGAGGGCATGCAGCAGTATACGCTGCGTGCGCTGACGCAGCAGGCGCTGGATCGATTGGCGAATGGTTTGGTGTTGCAGGAGCTTTTGCCGGAGGAAGTTCTCGACCGGCTTCGGCTGCCGCCGCTGGTCGAGGCATTGACTTATGTCCATCGCCCGCCGCCGGACGCCCCGCTGGCTGTGCTGGAGGAAGGCCGCCATCCGGCGCAGCAACGGCTGGCCTTCGAGGAGTTGTTGGCTCACCATCTCAGCCTGCGCCTGTTGCGCGGCAAGATGGAGCGCTTGCGCGCGCCGCGACTCGATGCGCCGGGGCGGTTGGGGCAGGCATTGCTGGATAACCTGACGTTCGACCTGACCGGCGCGCAGCGGCGGGTGGTCGACGAGGTGATACAGGATATGCGCAGGCCGCATCCCATGCACCGCTTGGTGCAGGGCGACGTTGGTTCGGGCAAGACCGTCGTTGCCGCGCTGGCGGTGCTGCATGCGGTGGAGGCGGGATTTCAGGCGGCGGTGATGGCGCCGACGGAGCTGTTGGCCGAGCAGCATTTGCAGAACTTTCGCCGCTGGCTGGAGCCGCTGGGCATCGAGGTGGCGTGGCTGTCGGGCAAGCAGCCGGGCCGGGCGCGCGCCGCGTCGCTGGAGCATCTGGCGGAAGGCGCGGCCGCTGTGGCGGTGGGCACGCATGCGCTGTTTCAGGAGGGGGTGACATTCGCCCGGCTGGGACTGATCGTGATCGACGAACAGCACCGTTTCGGCGTGCACCAGCGCCTCGCCTTGCGCGAGAAGGGCGGTCATGAGGGCTGTTATCCGCATCAGTTGATCATGACCGCCACGCCCATCCCGCGCACCCTGGCGATGACGGCCTATGCCGATCTCGACAGCTCGGTGATCGACGAGCTGCCGCCGGGCCGCACGCCGGTCGAGACCGTGGCGGTATCCGATACGCGCCGTGCCGAGGTGGTAGAGCGGGTGCGCGGCGCGTGCCGCACGGGCTGCCAGGCATACTGGGTGTGCACGCTGATCGAGGAATCCGAGGTGCTGCAATGCCAGGCGGCGACGGATACCGCCGCGCAACTCGCCGATGCCTTGCCCGAGTTGCGTGTCGGCCTGCTGCACGGACGCATGAAATCAAAAGAAAAGGAGCCGGTCATGGCGGCCTTCAAGCGCGGGGAGCTCGACTTGCTGGTGGCGACCACGGTGATCGAGGTGGGTGTGGACGTGCCCAACGCCAGCCTGATGGTGGTCGAGAATGCCGAGCGCCTGGGGCTGGCGCAGCTCCACCAGTTGCGCGGCCGGGTCGGGCGTGGCGCGCAGAAAAGCACCTGCGTTTTGATGTATCATGCCCCTCTTTCGGCGGACGGCCGCGCTCGTCTGGCGGTATTGCGCGAGACCGGCGACGGCTTCGAGATCGCGCGCCGCGATCTGGAGCTGCGCGGACCGGGTGAGGTGCTGGGCACGCGTCAGAGCGGTATGCTGCAATTGCATATCGCCGATTTGCTGCGCGATCAGGCGCTGATGCCGAAAGTCGAACAGGCGGCGCGCTTGCTGCTGGAGCGCCATCCCGAACGCGTGCCGCGGTTGATTGATCGCTGGCTGGGTGAGGCGGCGCGGTATGGGGAGGTTTGATATCGATCACCCAGCGTCAATGCCTTTGGTTGAACGATGAAGCAAGTCGATGTAGGGCGGGTTAGACGCTCTTTTCAGCGTCGTAACCCGCCAGCCGTGCCGTCAGGCACTCAATTGAAAAAATGCGTTGTGTGCTTCGCACGGCTGGCGGGTTACGCGAAAAACGCTAACCCGCCCTACATTTATTGCTGAAGGGCGGGTTGGATTTCAAGGGTGTCAATGAAGCAAAAGAGGTTGAACAGGTTTGGGGTAACGCAAGCATGGCGGTCGAGGCGGCGATTGCCGTTGAGGCAGGTGTCGCCGATGCTATTGTCCTGGTTGTTCGATCCCACTTCGCTGACGCAGCGGCTGCGCCAGGCGTGCCGGGGGCGTCTGGAGGTGCGGGTGGTCGGCCAGACTCGGGGCCGGCCGCTGCGCGATGAGCGCATGGCGCTGGGGATGCGCCGGCCCGGCGGTGCGCTCATCCGCATGGTGTATCTGGTGTGCGATGGCCGGCCATGGGTGTTCGCGCGCACCGTGATCCCGTTGCGCACCTTGAGCGGCGCGCAACGCCGCTTGGAGCGCCTGGGCAGCAAGCCACTGGGGGAGGTGTTGTTCGCCGACAAGTCGATGCGCCGCGAGGAGATGGAGGTCGCGCGCCTTGCCGCCGGTCAGCCGGTGTTCGAAATGGCGGCGCGGGGGCTGGCGTCGCGGCCCCGGGAAATCTGGGGGCGGCGGTCGGTGTTTTACCTGCAAGGCAAACCATTGCTGGTGAGCGAGATGTTTTTGCCGGATCTGGTGAAATATTCGGATGAATCCTGAGACCAAAGAGCGCCTGCGCCAATACGCCCTGCTGATGCGGCTCAACCGCCCGGTCGGCATTTACCTGCTGCTGTGGCCGACGTTGTGGGCGCTGTGGATCGCCGGACAGGGTCGCCCGAATGTGCTGGTGTTCATCGTCTTTGTGCTGGGCGTGGTGCTGATGCGCTCGGCAGGATGCGTCATTAATGATTATGCCGACCGTGACTTCGACCCGCACGTCACGCGCACCCGGGAGCGCCCCATCGCCGCCGGGCGCGTGTCGCCGAAGGAAGCGCTGGTGCTGTTTGTGGTGCTTTGTCTGGTGGCGTTCGGCCTGGTGCTGACGATGAACGGGCTGACCATCATGCTGTCGTTCGTCGCGGCGCTGCTGGCGGCGCTGTATCCCTTCACCAAGCGCTACACCCATCTGCCGCAGGTGTTCCTGGGCGCGGCGTTCGGCTGGGCGGTGCCGATGGTGTTCGCGGCGCAGACCGGCGCGATCCCTCAGGCCGCGTGGCTGCTGTTCATCGCCACGGTGCTGTGGGCCACCGCGTATGACACCATGTATGCGATGGTCGATCGGCCCGATGATCTGAAGATCGGCGTCAAATCCACCGCCATTCTGTTCGGCGAGGCCGACCGCATGATCATCGGCATCATCCAGGTGATGTTTTTCGTGGCGATGCTGCTTGCCGGCAGGCAATTGGCGCTGGGGCTGTTTTATTATCTTGGCCTGGCGGCGGCGGGCGGATTCGCCGTTTATCAGCAATACCTGATCCGCAGCCGCGATGCGCCGGGGTGTTTCAAGGCGTTTCTGAACAATAACGGGTTCGGCGCGGCGATTTTTTGTGGCATAGTATTGGATTATCTTTTTTGAAGTTTGCCGTAGGGCGCCATCGAACATGCAAGCCGTACCACAAGACGCACAGACCGAAGCGCAAAAGCTGCAACAACTCGGCCTCGCGGTGATCGACATCGAAGCTAAGTCCGTTGCGGCGCTGGCGGCGCGCATCGACGCCAATTTCGTTGCAGCCTGCCGGCACATGCTGCACTGCGACGGGCGCATCGTGGTGCTTGGCATGGGCAAGTCCGGCCATATTGGCAGCAAGCTCGCCGCGACGCTGGCGAGCACTGGCAGCCCGGCGTTTTTCGTTCATCCCGGCGAGGCCAGCCACGGCGACCTGGGCATGATCACGGCGCGCGACGTGGTGCTGGCCTTGTCCAACTCCGGCGAGACCGAGGAAATCCTCACCATCCTGCCGCTCATCAAGCGCTTGGGTGTGCCGCTCATCGCCTTGACCGGCAATCCCGCCTCCAACCTGGCGCGCGCCGCGACGGTGCACATCGACGTGAGCGTGGCGCAGGAGGCCTGTCCGCTCGGTCTCGCCCCCACATCGAGCACCACCGCGACGCTGGCGATGGGCGATGCCCTGGCGGTCGCATTGCTCGAAGCGCGCGGCTTCACCGCCGAGGATTTTGCGCGCTCGCACCCCGGCGGGCGGCTGGGGCGGCGGTTGCTATTGTTGATCAGGGACATCATGCACACCGGCGAGCGCATCCCCAAGGTGCGCGAGAATGCTCCCCTCAAGGAAGCGCTGGTGGAGATGACGCGCAAGGGCCTGGGCATGACCGCCGTGGTCGATGAACACGGCCATGCGCTGGGCATTTTCACCGACGGCGACCTGCGCCGCACCCTGGATCACGGCGTGGATGTGCGCACCGCCAGCATCGCCGAACTGATGACGCGCCGCTGCAAGACCGTGCATCCCGACAAGCTGGCGGTGGACGCCTTGCAGATCATGCAGACGCACAAAATCAGCGCTTTGTTGGTGGTCGACGAAAATGATGCGCTGGTTGGTGCGCTGCACATGCACGACCTGCTGCGGGCAGGGGTGGTTTAACCTTATTCACTGGCGATTTTCTCATGCAAGACATACTCGAAAAGGCCTCGCACATCAAACTGGTGATCTTCGACGTGGACGGCGTGCTCACCGATGGCAGCCTGTATATCGATGCCAACGGCCGGGAGCTGAAAGTATTCCATTCGCGCGACGGCCATGGCATGAAAATGCTGCAAAACAGCGGCGTCGATATCGCCGTCATCACCGCCCGCACCTCCGAGGCCGTCGTCCACCGCATGACCAGCCTCAATGTCAAACATGTTTACCAGGGCCAGCAGGACAAGCTCGCCGCCTTCAGTGCCCTGCTCGACAAGGTCGGCCTGGGGCCGCACCAGGTTGCCTATGTGGGCGACGATGTCATCGACCTGCCGGTGATGCTGCGCGTAGGATTGGCGATCGCGGTGCAGGACGCCCACCTGCTGGTCAAGAAACACGCCCACTGGCAAACTCCCAACCCCGGCGGACGCGGCGCGGCGCGCGATGTCTGTGAGCTGATCATGGAAGCGCAGGGGACGCTCGAGGGGCAGTTGGGGCGGTATCTGGCGGTTGAAGGGAAGTGAATTTCTTATTGCGGCCAATCGGTGGCAATGGTCGGTATGGCATCGCCTTGCTTGCCCTTGCTGTGCTGGCAGGGCTTAGCGCCTGGCTGCTGCAAACGACGGAGAAACCACAAGTCAGCGTGCCTGGCAAGCAGCGCCACGACCCCGATTTCTACATGAAGGATTTCACCATGACGACGATGGACAAGGCGGGAGTGCCGCGCAATCGTCTGTCCGGGCCGTATCTCGTGCATTATGCCGACGACGACAGTGCCGAGTTGACCCGGCCGCGCATGATCGCTTTCCGCCAGGATGAGCCGCCGTGGCATATCGAGGCCGAGCGGGGCTGGATTTCCAGCGGCGGTAAGGATGTGGCGCTGCGCGGCGAGGTGGTGATGCGCCAGAGCGATGCCGTGCGCGGCCGCGAGCAGACGGTGCGCACCACCGATCTGCGTGTCAGGCCGGATGATGAATACGCGGAAACCGCGCATCCCGTCACCTTCAGCAATAATGCCGGTAGTGTCGTCGACGCTGTGGGAATGCGTGTCAGCCTGAAGGACGAACGCCTGGAATTGTTGTCGAAAGTACGTGCAACCTATGTATCACAAATTCAGAAAAATTAGCCTGTCGTTGTTGGTCTTGATCTTGCCCTGGCCCGCCCTGGCGATGACAGGCGACCGCGAGCAACCGATCCGCATCGAGGCCGATCGCGTCGACATTGATGACAAGAAGGGTGCCAGCGTCTATCAGGGCAATGTGCGCATGACGCAGGGCAGCATCGTGCTCACGGCGGATACCGTTACAGTCTATACCGTGATCGAGAAGCAGGTTGTCAACGGCAAGGAGACCAAGCGTCGCGAGCTGCAAAAGATCGTCGCCGAGGGCAAGCAGGCGAATTACCGGCAACTGCTTGACAGCCTGAGCACCAAAACCGGCAAGAACGAAGAGTTGAAGGCGCGCGCCGACCGCATCGACTATTTCGCCGCCGAGGAGCGCGTGGTGCTGCAAGGCGGCGGTTATCTATGGAAGGAAGGCGATGAGTTCACCGGCAATGTCATCGAATATGATGCCCGTGACGAGACCGTGAAGGCGGCCAAGGCGCAGACCGGGCCGGAGCGGGTGCAGGCGGTGATTCAGCCGCGCCGCAAGGATAACGAAAGTAAGGCGCCATGAGCAGTGTTCTGAGCGCTCGCGACATCGCCAAGCGTTACCGTGCGCGCAATGTTGTCAATGGTGTATCGTTGCAGGTCGGGAGCGGCGAGGTGGTGGGTTTGCTGGGGCCGAATGGCGCGGGCAAGACCACCTGTTTTTACATGATCGTCGGCCTTATTGGCTGCGATCAGGGGTCCATCGCTCTCGACGACCAGGACATCACCGTCTATCCGATGCACGCGCGGGCGCGGCTGGGTGTAGGTTATTTGCCGCAGGAGGCGTCGGTATTCCGCAAGCTGACGGTCGAGCAGAACATCCTCGCCATTCTGCAAACCGTGCCGGATTTGAGTCCCGGTCAGCGGGAGCAAGAGCTGGAGCTGCTGCTGCAAGAGCTGCACATCGGCCACATTCGCGGCAGCCTCGGCATGAGCCTGTCGGGAGGCGAGCGGCGGCGGGTGGAGATCGCTCGCGCCCTGTCCACCCGGCCCCGGTTCATATTGCTCGATGAGCCCTTCGCCGGCGTCGATCCTTTGTCGGTGATCGACATCCAGAATATCATCAAGCATCTATGCTCAAGGGGCATCGGCGTGCTGATCACCGACCATAATGTGCGCGAGACCTTGGGTATTTGCGGCCGCGCCTATATTATGAGTGAAGGGAAGGTGATCGCCGCGGGAACGCCGGCCGAGATTCTGGATAATCAGCAGGTTAGGGATGTCTACCTGGGTCAGCAGTTCCAACTGTGATAAATTAGAGCTACACTAGCTCCCCTTAAAGGAAGCGCTGAATAGTTCCATCCTGGAATTCTCGGCGCGCGGAAAGCAGAAAAGTGATTTTTGCTTTCCTTCATTTTCAATGGCGAGTCGCCATCGAAAATGGCGGCACTTCCATGGGCCGCGCGGGAGCGCTAAATGAATGAGAGCTTCCTTGATTACAATCACTCATGACTGAGTCAATTGCATTACCATGAAACAGTCGTTACAACTCCGTCTTGGGCAGCACCTGACCATGACGCCCCAACTGCAACAGGCGATACGCCTGTTGCAGTTGTCCACGCTCGAATTGCAGGAAGAGGTGCAGCAGGCGCTGGAGTCCAATCCGCTGTTGGAGCTTGCCGAAGAGGGCGAGTCTGCTTCCGCGCCGGGTGAGGCCGCGGGCGCTGAAGATTACGCGGCCGATGGCAGGCAGGCCGAAGAGACTTCCGCGCCGCTGATGGCGGACGAAGGAGGGCATGACGCGAGCGATGCCGCGGCATCGCTCGACAGGCAGGATGAAGATCTGGCCTTGCAGTCGTCCGATATGCCCGACGAACTTCCTGTCGACAGCTCCTGGGACGATGTCTATGACTCCATCGCCCCGCAAGCCTCGGGTGTCAGCCAGGAGGAACGGGATTTCGAAATTCAGGGTGAGTCGGTCGAAGGGTTGCATGAGCACTTGATGTGGCAGATGCGTCTCACTCCCTTCAGCGACACCGATATCGCCATCGCCACGGCGATCATCGACGCCATCAGCGACGACGGTTACCTCGTCGCACCGCTGGAAGAGATTCATTCCGGGCTGGCCGGGGAACTGGGCGTCGAAATGGATGAGGTCGAAGCGGTGCTGCGCCGTATCCAGCACTTCGATCCACCGGGTGTGGCGGCGCGCGATCTGCGCGAGTGCCTGTTGATCCAGCTTCGCCAGTTCGACCCGGCCACGCCCTGGCGCGAGCAGGCCATCCAACTTGTTCAGGAACATCTCGATCTGCTGGCGAGCCGCGATTACACGCAATTGATGCGCCGCATGAAACTGGCCCAGCCGGAGCTGAGCCAGATCAACAAGCTGATTCAAACGCTGAATCCGCGCCCTGGCAGCATCTTCGCCAGGAAGTCCACCGAATATGTCATTCCCGACGTGGTCGTTTCCAAACAGCGCGGTACATGGCGGGTGGAGCTGAACCCGGAGGCCATGCCGCGGGTGCGCGTCAATTCGCGATACGCCGGTCTGATCCGCCGCGCCGACAACAGCGCGGACAATACCTATCTGAAAAACCACCTGCAGGAGGCGCGCTGGTTCATCAAGAGCCTGCAAAGCCGCAGCGAGACCTTGCTCAAGGTCGCCTCCTGTATCGTCGAGCGGCAGCGCGCCTTTCTCGACTATGGCCCGGAGGCCATGAAACCGCTGGTGTTGCATGACATCGCCGAAGCGGTGGGAATGCACGAATCGACCATCTCGCGCGTCACCACCCAGAAATACATGCACACCCCGCAGGGCATCTTCGAGCTTAAATACTTTTTTTCCAGCCACGTTTCCACCGCCGCCGGCGGCGTCTGTTCGGCGACTGCGATACGCGCATTGATCAAAAAACTGGTGGCGGCGGAGAGTCCGCAAAAACCACTGAGCGACAGTCAGATCGCCGATATCTTGTCGCAACAGGGGATCAACGTGGCGCGCCGGACCGTGGCGAAGTACCGCGAGGCGATGGCCATCGCTCCTTCCAGCGAGCGCAGGCGTCTGGCCTAGAAAGCAACAATACGATTTGGGGAGGGTTGTCGGATAACCATGCAAATTGCCGATTTGATCACGCCTGACCGTGTCGCCTGTCACGTCAAGGCAAGCAGCAAAAAACGGGCTTTTGAGCTGTTGGCGGACATGCTGGCCGGGTGCCAGCCCGGTCTGACGCAGCAGGATATCGTGGACAGCCTGATGAGCCGCGAGCGGCTGGGCAGTACCGGTCTGGGGCATGGTGTGGCGATTCCGCACGGCCGCATCAAAAAGCTCCATACGGCGCTGGCCGCCGTCGTGCAACTGGAGCGCGGCATCGATTTCGACGCGATCGACAATGAGCCGGTCGATTTGTTGTTTGCCCTGGTGGTGCCTGAAGAATCGACCGAAGAACATCTGCAATTGCTCGCCCAACTGGCCGAGATGTTGAGCGACGAGCAATTGCGCGGCAGGTTGCACTCCGCGCAAACGCGCGACGAGCTGTGCACGGCGGTGGCGTGCCGTCAATCGCCTGAAACATCCCGTGCCGCGCTCCGGTGAACGTCAACAGGCCCTAGTATGCCAGCCCCCCTCACCATCGGCGCTCTTTTTGACGTTCATGGGGAAAAGCTTGCCCTGGAATGGCTGGCGGGGCGGGCGGGTACCGGGCGTGTCATCGAAATCGGCAGGAGCGGTTCATCCAGTTCACCTTCGCCGGATGGCTGGGAGTCTTCCTTCGATCCCGCCGTGGTCGGACATCTCAATCTCATCCATCCCAACCGCATCCAGGTGCTGGGGCGCTCAGAGTGCCGTTATTTGCAGGGGCTGGGCAAGAATTCGCATGATGATGCCATCGGGCATCTTTTCGATTACGCCCCGGCGGCGGTCATCGTCGCCGACGGCCAGCAGGCCGAGGAGGATCTGCTCCAATACGCCGAACGCACGGCCACACCGCTGTTGACCTCTCGCTTGTCCGGCGACAAGGTCATCGACCATCTGCACTATTACCTGATCAGCCTGCTGGCGGAGAAAATCACCTTGCATGGCGTGTTCATGGAGGTGCTGGGCATCGGCGTGCTGCTGACCGGCGAGAGCGGTGTGGGCAAGAGCGAGCTGGCGCTGGAGTTGGTGAGCCGCGGCCATTGCCTGATCGCCGATGACGCTCCGGAATTTTCCCGCATCGCGCCGGAAACGCTGGAGGGTTCCTGCCCCGAGGTGCTGCGCGATTTTCTCGAGGTGCGCGGTCTGGGGATATTGAACGTCCGCGCCATGTTCGGCGACAGCGCCATCAAGCACAGCGAATATCTGCGGCTGATCATCCATCTCAGACGTCTGACGGACGAGGAAATATACAAGATGGATCGCTTGCGCGGCGAACACAGCCGCCGCACCATCCTCGATGTCGAGATGCCGCAGATCATGCTGCCGGTGGCGCCCGGGCGCAACCTCGCGGTGCTGGTGGAAGGGGCGGTGCGCAACCACATTCTTTCGTTGGGCGGTTATCGCGCGGCGGAGATTTTCATGGAGCGGCAGCAGCAGGCGCTCGCGCAAGGTTCCGCATGAAATTGCTCATCATCAGCGGTGTGTCCGGCTCGGGTAAGAGCATCGTGCTGCATGCCCTGGAAGATCTCGATTATTATTGCATCGACAATCTTCCCGCCGGATTGCTGCCGGCCTTCGCCGCGCAAATGAAAGGCGCCGCCCATCTCTATACTCATGCCGCCGTTGGCATCGATGCGCGCAATCTCGCCAGCGATTTCCGCCACTTTCCGCAAATACTGAACGATATCGAGGCGCAAGGATTGGAGTGCGAGACGCTTTTTCTCGACGCTGACGACAACACCTTGCTCAAGCGCTTCAGCGAGACGCGCCGCAAACATCCCCTGACGAGCCAGGAAATATCGCTCGCCGAGGCTATTCGTCTGGAGCGCGCGCTGCTGGAACCGATCTCCGCCTCCGCCGACTGGCATATCGACACCAGTCGCACCAACATCCACCAGTTGCGCGGCATGATCCAGGCGCGTGTCGCCAATCGCACCGCCCTGTCGCTGCTGTTCGTATCGTTCGGTTACAAGCACGGGCTGCCGGTGGACGCCGATTTTATTTTCGACGTGCGTTGCCTGCCCAATCCCCATTGGGAGGCGCATTTGCGTTCGCAGACCGGCCTGGACGCGGAGGTGGTTGCATTTCTGGAGAAGCAGCCTCCGGTGATGCAAATGTTCAATGACATAACAACATTTCTGGAAACCTGGATTCCCCGCTTCGAGCAGGAAAACCGCAGTTATGTGACCATCGCCATTGGTTGCACCGGCGGGCAGCACCGTTCCGTTTACCTCGTGGAGCGCCTGGCGAAACATTTTCTGGATGCGCGGGGCAACGTCCTGGTGCGCCATCGGGAGTTGGTCTAATGGTTGGAATACTGGTGATTAGTCATCTCGGCATCGGCAGGGAAATGGTGAGAGCCGCCACCGCGATGCTTGGTATATGCCCGCTGCAAATCGAAGTCCTGTCGATCATGACGGACAGCGATCCCGACGATATGCTGCGCGAGGCCAGATTCGGCATCGCCCGGCTCAATCAGGGCGAGGGCGTGCTGGTGCTGACCGATATGTACGGTTCGACGCCGAGCAATATCGCCGCCCATCTGCTGGGCGACCAGGTGCGGGTGATCGCCGGTGTCAATCTGCCGATGCTGGTGCGGGTGCTCAATTACCCGCGCCTGGGGCTGGATGAGCTGGTCAACAAGGCGCTCAGTGGTGGACGAGATGGCGTTTTGCTGTGCCCGTCCGGTACAGGGGGGTGACATCATCCTAAAAACCCCAGCTGGAGCCTACTGCGAATGCCTAATGCACCGAATCTGCGCGAGAAAATCGCAAAATCTGTCCTCCCCGTAGCGCAGGGCTACGGCTGCGGAGTATTTCGCGATTTTCTCGCCCATCTTCAGCGCCTTAGTCATTCTCGCTATGGCTCCAACCGAGGTTTTTAGGATCATGCTGCGCAAGGAAGTCACCATCATCAACAAGCTGGGCCTGCATGCCCGCGCCGCGTCGAAATTCGTTACCCTGGCGTCGGGGTTTCAAAGTGACATCCGCCTGGCGCGCGGCAACCGCGAGGTGAACGGCAAGAGCATACTGGGCGTCATGATGCTGGCCGCCGGGCGCGGCACGGCGCTGGAAATCATCGCTGAGGGCGCCGACGAGGAGCGCGCCGTCCATGCGCTGGAAGAATTGATCGGCATACGGTTCGGCGAAGAGGAGTAATCCTGGTGCAGGGTGCTGCCGTGCGCACCATGGGTTGTTCGTGTGATGCGTGGGACGCATCCTACACCTTCTGCCCTATCAGCATCGCCTTGTTGCGATAACCCTTGCTGGTATCGCCCACCAACCCTTCCTCACGGTATACCAGCACGCGCAGGCCGGGAAACATTGTCAATAATTCATTCACGCCCAAGCGAAACTCCGGGTTTTGCGGGCCTTCGTCTTCCACCTTCTCCAGGGTGAAGGTCTGGTAAAAGAGTAGTCCCCCGGGTCGCAGCGCCGCCAGCAGGTACGGATTCAAGGGGCGCTCCAGGAAATGGGCGGAAACGATGACATCGAAGCTTTCCGGTTCGGGTGGCCGGGCCACCAGATCGCGCGCCTCGCCATGGAGGGAGAGCCCTCGCGCCTTGGCCTCCTCCGTCAGGCGCGTCACCGCCACTTCGGAGATATCCCAGGCGTGGGTCTCCAGCCCCTGGGCGGCGAGCAACAGGGCATTCGCGCCCAGGCCGCAGGCGAAGTCCAGCGCCTTGCCGGAGGTGGGTAGCAGATGCAGGTTTTCGCGCAGCACCTGCGCCGCCGCGCCCATCTGCTTATCGGCGGCGCTGTAGATGTTGTCCCACTTTTCCTGCGTGGCCGATTTGTTTTCGTTCATGGTCGCTCGTTCTCGCTTTGGTTAATGTAGGGTGGGTTAGGCCGAAGGCCGTAACCCACCAAGCCGCGCCGCCAGGCGCTCCTTAGAATACAAGGAGTCGCTGCGCGACGGATCGGCGGGTTACGCTGCGCTAACCCGCCCTACATTTATTTGGGTCATTGCAATGGTTAATAAAATCGCCGCTCCCCCGCTGGGCGGCTGCGGAAGCGCTTGTAACTCCACTGATACTGTTCGGGCACGGCGCGCACGCATTGTTCCACCGCTGTGTTGATGCTGTGCGCCGATGTTTCCAGCGGGCCGTCGTTGATCGCCGCCGCTCCCGCCATAAAATGCAGATGAAACCCCGCGCCGCGCGGCAATCGTTCGGCATAGACGAAAATCACCGGCGCTCCGGTCTTCATCGCCAGCCGTGACAGCAGCACCATAGTATAGGCCGGCACGCCGAAAAAGGGGGCGAAGATGCCGTTGCCCGCGCCCGGTTCCTGATCCGGCAAGATGCCCACCGCCTCACCCTGCGCCAGCGCCTTGTACAGCGCGCGAATGCCGCTGGCATCCGTCGGCACCAGTTTCGCGCCCAGGCGTTCGCGCGCGGCACGGATCGTTCCATCCAGCTCGCGCATGCGCGGTGGCCGGTAAAGGCTGGTCAGCGGATAGTGCGCCGAACAGTACAGCCCCGCCAGTTCCCATGCTCCGAGATGCGGCGCGGCGAGAATCACTCCCTTGCCCTGCGCGAGGGCATCTCGTACTAGATGATCGCCGGTGACTTGTTTGATCAGTGTTAGTGCCTTGGTCGCATCACCTAGCCACAGCGTCCCGGTTTCGGCAAAGGTTTTGCCGGTTTCGATCAAGCTGCGCCGCGCCAACTGTGCGCGCTGTGGTTCGCTCAGTCCTGGAAAACATAAGTCGATATTCACGCTTGTGATATGACGAAGTTTGTTTCCCTTGAGCGTGAACAGCCAGCCGATCAGCGCCCCGAGCGTATGCGCGGCACGCAAGGGCAACAGGGAAAACAGCCGCAGCAGGAATTTTATGAGGAAGGGACGCAATCTTGCTGCTCCCTCACGATCAGATGATACCCCACCTGCCCCGCCTGCTTGCTGCGGATCACTTGCCAGTTCCGTGGCAAGGAAGGCAGGCCACGCGCGGCTTCCGCTTCGAGATAGATGTGGGCATGCGGACCGAGCCAGCCACGGTTTTCCAATTGTTCGCAGCACGGTTGCAGCAGGTCGAAAAGCCGGTAAGGGGGGTCGAGGAACACCACATCGAAGGGCTGTGGCGGGCCTTGCAGATAGCTCAGCGCATCGGCCTGCACGGCGTGGGCGCTTTGGGCATGCAGAATCTCGATGTTTTTGTGTAGCTGGGCGATGACCCGCGCCTCCTGATCGACCATCACCGCCTGCGCGGCGCCGCGCGACAGCGCCTCGAAACCCAGCGCGCCGCTGCCGGCGAAAAGATCCAGGCAGCGGCTGCCGGGGACGACGTCGCGCAGCCAGTTGAATAGCGTCTCGCGCACCCGGTCGGGGGTGGGGCGCAGACCCTCGATGCCGGGGAAGGCGAGTTTCCGGCCGCGCCATTCGCCGCCGATGATGCGCAACTGGCCGGGTTTGTGCGGAGTTTTCAAGGCGAAAGTCTGATGCGGTATTTGTTTGGTGGTTATACGCTGAAGTCTGGTCACATCATATACTATTTGTCAGGGCCGCAGGTCAGCACCTGTCAGTGGCAGACTGGAGGACGGCGCTATAAGACGTGCGCTGTTGCCGGCCGACATCGGTGATGCCCGACCCCGCTCTTGACATCGCCTCCCTCAATCGCTATGGTGTGACCACACATCGATTTTATGGTCACGCTATGCAAACCAATGTCCGTGAGTTGAAGTCTCATTTGAGCGAATACCTGCGTCGCGCCGCCGAAGGCGAGGACGTGACCGTCAGCGTGCATGGCCGGGTCGTGGCCAAGATCGTCGCGGTTCCCACGGAAAAGAGCCTGGAGAGCCTGGCCGGAGAACCAGGCATTTCGTGGGGGGGTGGCAAACCGGCCGGGCTGAAACGGCCCGAGACACTGGCGGGGGACGTGTCGCTGTCCGACTGGGTGAGCGAGGATAGGCGGTGATCGTCTATCTGGATACCTCGGCCCTGGTCAAACTTTATGTCAAGGAGGCCGGTACCAAGGAAGTCCAAGGGTTGATCCGCGAGTCGGATGCGGTTGCCGCCTCCTGGGTGGCGTACGCGGAAACCCGCGCCGCCTTCGCCCGGGCGGTGCGCGAAAAGATGACCTCGCCGGCACGGCATCAAGAACGGCTGGCCCAGTTCAACCAGGACTGGGAAAGCGTAGTCCGTGTGGAGCTGCTGCCGCTGGTCGCTCGCAACGCGGGAGAATTGGCGGAAATTCACGGCCTGCGCGGTTTCGATGCCATCCATCTGGCGTCGGCGTTATGGCTGCGGGACAAGATGGGCGGCTCCTTCGGCTTCGCCGCTTTCGATCAGCGCCTGCGCTCGGCCGCGGAGCAGGCAGGGTTGAGGAATCTGGTTTGATTTGCCGCGGCGATGGCGTTCACCCTCCCCGGCTGGAGGGCATTCTCGTCTGGATCATCAGGAAAAGCGCCTATTTCCGCACTGGCGCTTTCCAGGAATGCGTCCAGTAGGTAACCAGAAAGGCTTCAGGGAATAGCCATCGTTTGGTTCGTTCGCCGAGCATCAGCCGGGAAGAAGTGATCTCGTGCGACAGCCTCTGATGAATGATATTAGACCAATCGATGGGATACCATCGCTCCGGCGCCAAGAGATTGATGATTGACGCCTTGGGTTGCGGCTGAAGGTTGTCGGGCAAGCGCGCGGCGATGTCCCGGATCATTTCGCGCACCGCGCTGCGTTCTGCTGACACGTAGGTGTCATATGCCCTCTTGAGCAAGATGGGTCCGGTCATTGCTTCGGGGCCGCTGCCTATCATCGCCTCCGGCTCGCTCTTTATTCTGGCATTTTCGACCAGTAAATGAATCGCCAACAACCAGAATTCCTGCAAAGGTCCGGAAGCCATGATCGCATTCGGAATCGAATGGGGAAAATTCGGGTCACTTCCCATCCTCCCCAGCCATACATCGCCCGACTCGAACAAAGGCGAGACGGGTCTAAGGCATTCCGTATCCATATCCACATACAGACCGCCGAACTGATACAAAAAAAAGTACCGTACCGCGTCTGCGCGGTAGATTTCCCGAGGGTAGGCATTGTAGATGGGCAAGAACCACGGATAGTAATTTTCGATAAAACGACGGTTATCGGCATCATCCCACAGGACATACTCGAAGTCCGGGTTCATGCGCCTGAAGCTTGTGCTCCATTGGGCGTAATTGAAGGGAATCTCGATCCTGCTTTTCCAGGTCTGGAAAATCACCTTTGGGAATGAGCCATCGTCAGGCGTCGGCGGCAAATGCAGGACCGGCGAGGAATCATGTTTGCCGGGTGTGGTGGCATTATTCGAAGCCAGCCCCTCGCTGGCGGTGCCGATGTCGTTTCTCCTCGCATTTCCCGCGAGCTGACCGGTTACTTTCCTGAGCAACCGCCTGAAACGGATTCCGATGAGGAACGCCACGATGGGAAGAACCGAGGGCGACTGTAACGCAGATTCAAACTTTGAGCGAGCGCTTGAATCGATCCCGACAAGGAAGGCCAGGCTCTTGATGATCAAGCGCGACCTTACTGCATATTCCAAGGTGGCCTTCATAGACACTTTCCGTTTTTAGGGCTAGAAGGCGATACATGGAGAGAATACCATCGTCCGCACTGCGATCACAGTCAAGGGTGTCGGGGGGGGGGCGAGACAGCGTACGGCGCAGGTCTTCACCTCCCGAGCGCGTTGGCTTACTGCAAATGTCACGATGGGGGGGGCATCCCCCCATCGTGACAAACATGACTACTTCATGCCTTGCGGCGACGAAGCGAGGCCAGCCCCGCCAAGCCTGCGCCCAGCAAGAGCAGGCTGCCGGGTTCGGGTACGCTGATGCGGACAAGAAGATCTTCGTAGTCGTGATCACAAAGACCGCCGATGCAACCGCGATCGGTAAAGCCGGCGTAGACCACCTTGCCGAGGCGTTCATAGGGAGCACTTGCCAAGTAGGGGTCCATGCCCAGAAAGAATCCTGGAGCATCATGTCCGGGGTTATTTGATCCGTTCGTGGCGCTTCCTGGAATGGTCAAGTTAACAAATTGAAAGGGGATATAGCCGGCGTTGAAGAACTGCGTATAACTGCTACCGGCAAACGAGCAATCCATTACCGTAGGGTCGGCTGTCGTACCGCAGGTGCCGTTACTGCCCGATTGAGTATCCCAGATCGTTATCCAACCGCTTCCCGTGTCGATCTGGAATATATTGTGGTCCGTCGCATCGCCCTTCCCCATGAATTGGAAGGTGACATTGCCGGGTTCGGTCAGATTGAGGTAGGCGCCATGCCATCCCGAGATGCCATAGGCGCAGTCGGTTCCTGAAGTACACCCGGGAGGGTAGGATGGATCTTCAGCAAATCCCGGCGCGTTCGGCCACCCGCCCAGAAGCTCCGGCAGGCCCGCTCCAGGGGCGGCGCCAGCGCTGCCGGCAAACGGATAGTGGGTTCCGCCTGGATCGCCGATCGCTTCCTGGAAAGCGCTGGGACCGTCGACGATCTGAAGCATTGGGGCTGCATTCGCCGCCCCTGCCGTACCCATAGCTACAAGAGCGCCCAATACAGCGCCTGCGATAGTTGTTGTTTTCATGTTGAATTACTCCTTTATTTCCTGAAAAATGGCCCAGTTTCCTTAAAGCCTTGGTACTTCATTGCAGAGCGAGTTTTTGTTGTTTGTTTATTCCCATGCATAATTTGCGCCAATTAATATTTTATCTTTATAAAACAAACGATTGCTTTCTTTTTGAGATGGCAGTGCTCGATATCTGGCCGGAAAGTATAAAATTTTCCGACAAAAATCAGGGTCATTTTGATCGAAAAGTGACCGTTTTGATGTTGCGCCGGGTCAAGAGGATGCCGGAAATGGCGGTTGGCATTTGTCTGGAGTGTTTGTATCTGTTTATTCTTAAAAGATAATATTCCATGTTGGCGGCCGGTTGTGTGGCGTGAGTGGGGCGGGTTCAGGTAGTGTAAACTTTTCCGACAGTCCAAGGGTTGCTTTGTAACAATCGTGGCGGGGGTTATAGTCCCAATACCTTTACGCCATAAAACGTAGGGCGGGTTAGCGCTTTTCGCGTAACCCGCCAAGCGTGCGAAGCACACAAGCTGTTTTTGATGAGTGCCTGTCGGCACGGCTGGCGGGGTTACGGCGTGTCCCTCACCCTGCCCTCTCCCGCAAAGCGGGGGAGGGAGAGAGCGCAGCGAGGGGGCGGACGGAAGTGCATCGGAGCGTGTCTGTCAAGGTGAGGCTTATTTCACCGATCCGTTCGCCGCCGTTCGCCCGACGATCACGGTCACTCTCCGGTCGGGATGGACGCGCCGCTGGAAGGCGTCGCGGATCTGGGGGAGGGTGACGGCGTCGACGCGGGCGATGTAGGTGTCGAGGAAGTCCAGCGGCAGGTTATAGAAGCCGATCATGCCGATATGGTCGAGGATTTTCTTGTTGGTGTCGATGCGCAGCGGGAAGCCGCCGGTGATGTTTTGTTTGGAGGCGGTCAGTTCCTTCGCCGTCGGGCCTTCGGCGACGAATTTGCGCAGGGTGTCGTTCATCACCTGTAACGCCTGCTGTGCCTGTTCGTTGCGGGTTTGCAGTCCCATGGTGTAGGGGCCGCGGTCGCGCAGCGGCACGAAGTAGCTGTAGACGCTGTAAGACAGGCCGCGCTTTTCGCGGATTTCTTCGGACAGGCGCGACACCAGGCCGCTGCCGCCGAGGGTGTGATTGCCCACATAGAGCGGGAAATAATCGGGGTCGTTGCGGGTCATCCCCGGCTGGCCGGAGAAGATGTGGCTCTGGCTGGAGGGATGGTCGATGGTGATGGTTTGCGATGCGCCAAGGTCAGCCACTTTGGGCAGCGCGGGGGCGGCCTCGCCTTCCGGCAGCGTGCCGACCAGGGTGTCGGCGAGCGCTTCGGCCTGGCGGCGATCCAGCGCGCCGACGATCGCCACCACGGCGTTGCGCGCCACGTAATATTGTTTGTGGTGATTGACGACGTCGTCGCGGCTCAGCGCCTTGACGGATTCTTCCGTGCCGTTGGGCGGCTGGCCGTAAGGATGGCCGCTGTAGAGAGCCTTCTCGAACGCCTTGCCGCCGATCGCGGCGGGTGATTCCAGCTCGCCTTTCAATCCGATCAGCATGCGCTTGCGCTCGCGCTCCAGGCCGTCCTGCGGAAAGGTGGGCTGGCGCAGGATCAGCGCCATCGTTTCCAGCGCCGGTTGCAGCACCTCGGGCTTGCTCAGGCTGCGCAGGCTGGCGGTGGCCATCTCGAGTTGCGCGCCCGCGCCGAAGCGCGCACCCAGGTCATCGAAGCGTTCGGCGATCTGGTCGGCGTTCAGCTCGCCCGCGCCCTCGTTGAGCAGGCCGGCGGTGAGCTTCGCCAAGCCGCTTTTGCCGGCGTCGCGCGTGCTGCCGGCATCGAAGATCACTTGCACGTCCACCATCGGCAGTTCCGGCGCGGGGACGAAATAGACGCGCGCGCCGTTGGCGGTCTGCCATTGCTGGATTTTGGGGGCGGCGCTGACATGGGCCGCGGGCAACAGGGTGAAGGTCAGTACGACCAGCCAGGCGGAGAAGTTTTTGCTGTTTTTAATCATCTGATCGATTCCTGTGTGCGAGATCAATGACCATGACGGCCGCCAGCGGGCATCGGGCGATGCGGCGCGGCTTCGTTGAGCGGCTGCGGTTCGAGCACGGCGACGGTGAGGCCGTCGTCCGTCAGGTATTTTTTCGCGACCTGCTGGATCTGCTCGGGAGTGACGGCGTCGAGCTTCTCGACATATTCATCGAGCAGCTTGGGGTCGAGCCCGACCGTGACCAGCGTGCCGATCTGCATCGCCTGGTAGAACGGCGAGTCGCGCTCGTAGACTTTTGAGGCCACCACCTGCGCCTTGATGCGCGTCAGCTCCTGGGGTGTGACCAGTTCGTCCTGCACGCGCTTGATCTGGGCGCGGAGCGCGGTTTCCAGGTTGGCGACGGTTTTGTCTTGCGAGGGCGTACCGACGAAGGTCAGCACGTCCGCGCCGCCGTTATACATGTTGTAGCCGGTGCCGATGCTGGCCGCCACCTGCGTGCCGCGCACCAGCTCTTTCGAGAAGCGCGCGCTGTCGCCGCCATCCAGCACGCCGCCGAGCATCTCCAGGGCGTAGGGTTCCCAGTTCTCCTTGGCGGTCTTGATCACCGGCACCTTGTAGCCCATGATCAAATAGGGCAGTTCGGCCGGGGCCTTCACCGTGATGCGGCGCACGCCTTTTTGTTCCACTTCCACGCGCGGCTTGGCGGGGGTGATGTTGCTTGGCTTGAGCGGGCCGAAATACTGCTTCGCCAGCGCGAACACGTCGGCGGGCTTCACGTCGCCGACCACCACCACGGTGGCATTGTTTGGCGCGTACCACTTCTTGTACCACTCGCGCAGATCGTCGATGCGCAGATTCTCCAGGTCGTCCATCCAGCCGATCACCGGATGGCGATACGGGCTGTTGACGAAGGCCGTGGCGGAGAACTGCTCCTGGGTCAGCGATTGCGGATCGTCCTCGGTGCGCAGGCGGCGCTCTTCCATCACCACCTTGATCTCCTTGGCGAACTCCTCGGGCTTGAGCAGCAGGTTGCGCATGCGGTCCGATTCCATCTCGAAGCTCACCTTGAGGCGGCTCTTTTCAAGTTGCTGGAAGTAGGCGGTGTAGTCCTGGCCGGTGAAGGCGTTTTCGCGCCCGCCGTTGGCGGCGATGATGCGCGAGAACTCGCCCGGCGCGTGTTTGTGCGTGCCCTTGAACATCATGTGTTCGAGCACGTGAGAGATGCCGGTGATGCCGTCGTGCTCGTAGCTGCTGCCGACCTTGTACCACACCTGCGACACCACCACCGGCGCGCGGTGATCCTCCTTGACGATCACCCGCAGGCCGTTGTCCAGCTTGAACTCGCTGATCGGGCTGGGATCGGCCGCCTGGCTGATCTGTATGAACGGTGCGCTCAAGAAGAGCGCGATAAGCCACGGAAAACGCATAGACATGATTGTTGATTCCTTTTTTTATCCATTGACCCGGTAATTAAATTCATCTGCTTTTCTCCCATGCGTAGGGTGCGTCTCACGCACCATCCGTGTGGTGCGTGAGACGCACCCTACGAAGCACTGGGTAATGGCGATCTAATTGCCGGGTTAATAAAAAAGCATCGAGTCCAAGAGCTTGGGAAAGATGATAGAATAACATCTTTAACGCGTCGCTATCAGACGCTGAACGTATTGACCGAAAAAGACATGTTTGGTTTCCTGAAAAAGAAATCCGGCGACGACAAGATGGCTGCCGAGCCGGTTATCGCGCCGCCGGCCGAATCACCCCCCGAACTCTCCGCCGAACAGACGCCGAAGCCGGGCCTTTTCGCGCGCCTGAAAAACCAGCTCACCCGCACTCGCCAGGGCCTCACCGAAGGGCTGGCGAACCTGGTGCTGGGCAAGAAGCAGATCGACGCCGAGGTGCTGGAGGAGATCGAGACACGGCTGCTCGGCGCCGATGTCGGCGTGGAAGTCACCCAGGCGATCATCTCCGATCTCACCGCGCGCGTGGCGCGCAAGCAGCTCGATAATGCGGATGCGCTGTTCGCCGCGCTGCGCGAGGACATGACGGCGATCCTGCAACCTTCCAGTAAACCCCTGGTGATCCCGCCGGGGCGCGAGGGTCCGTTCGTGCTGTTGATGGTCGGCATCAACGGCGCGGGTAAGACCACCACCATCGGCAAGCTCGCCAAGCGCCTGCAATCGCAAGGATTGTCGGTGATGCTGGCGGCGGGCGACACCTTCCGCGCTGCGGCGGTGGAGCAGCTCCAGGTGTGGGGCGAGCGCAACGGCATTCCGGTGATCGCGCAGAAACAGGGCGCCGACCCGGCGTCGGTGGCCTTCGACGCTTTGCAGGCTGCCAGAGCGCGCGGCGTGGATGTGCTGATCGCCGACACGGCGGGGCGGTTGCACACCCAGGTCAACCTCATGGAAGAGCTGAAAAAGGTCAAGCGCGTCATCGCCAAGCTCGATCCGTCCGCGCCGCACGAGATCATGCTGGTGGTCGATGCCGGCATCGGCCAGAACGCGCTCAACCAGGCCCGCCAGTTCAACGAGGCGGTCGGTCTGACCGGCATCACGCTCACCAAGCTCGACGGCACCGCCAAGGGCGGCATCATCTTCGCCATCGCGCAGAAGACCGGCTTGCCGATCCGCTTCATCGGCGTCGGCGAGGGCATCGACGATTTGCGCGAATTCAACGCCGGGGAATTTGTCGGGGCATTGGTGGGGATGGATCAAGCGGTGAGTGGCGAATAAATATCAGTCCGCGCCGTTTCTAGGTTCAAAATGATCCAATTCACCAACGTCACCAAACGCTACCCCGGCGGCCACGAGGCCCTGAGCAACGTCAGTTTCGAGTTGAAGACCGGCGAGATGGCTTTTCTCACCGGCCATTCCGGGGCGGGCAAGAGCACCCTGCTCAAGCTGATCGCTCTCATCGAGCGTCCCACCAGCGGTCAGGTGACGGTCAACGGCCAGAACCTGACCAAGCTGGGCCGCCGCCATATCCCTTACCTGCGGCGGCAGATCGGCATGATCTTCCAGGATCACAAGCTGATCGCCGAGCGCACCGTCTACGACAATGTCGCCCTGCCGCTGGTCATCGCCGGTCTGCACGACCATCAGGAGATCGGCCGCCGGGTGCGCGCCGCGCTCGACAAGGTGGGGCTGCTGGGCAAGGAAAAGCTCTATCCGGTGCGCCTCTCCAGCGGCGAGCAGCAGCGCGTCGGCATCGCCCGCGCCGTCGTCAACAAACCGGCGTTACTGCTGGCCGACGAGCCCACCGGCAACCTCGACCCGGATCTGTCGGCCGAGGTGATGAGCCTGTTCGGGCAATTCAACCAGGTGGGCGTCACGGTGCTGATCGTCAGCCACAACGTCGACCTCATCTCCCGTTTCGGGCAGCGTACCCTGCATCTGGAGCGGGGCGGTCTTGTAACATCTATGTAGCTTCCCGATGCGTATAAAGAATTATCTTCTCAACCATCTTTACGCCCTGGTCTACAGCCTGGGCCAAGTCAGCCGCGCCCCCTTGTCGAGCGTCATGACGGTGGTGGTGATCGGCATCACCTTGGCGTTTCCCGCCGGGCTGTACGTCGTGCTGAAGAATGCCCAGCGGCTCGCCGCGGGCTGGGATGATGCGGCGCAGATCTCACTGTTCCTGAAAAAGGATGTCGACGATCAGGCTGCCGCCAGGCTGGCAAAGCGCTTGCATGACAGATCCGATATCGCCTCGATAAAAACCGTTTTACCCGATCAGGCGCTAAAGGAATTTCAGCGGCAGTCCGGTTTCGCCGATGCGCTGCGGGCGCTGGAGGGCAATCCGCTGCCGGCGGTGTTGCTGATCCAGCCTGCTGCGGGCTTTGCCGATCCTGTTGCCGTCGAGCGACTCCAATCCTCGCTGAGGAAGCTGCCGGAGGCGGACTTTGTGCAGTTGGATATCCAGTGGGTGCAGCGGCTCCACGCCGTGCTGGGCGTTGCCCAGCGCGGGGTGGAGATTCTCGCCGTGCTGCTGGGATTGGCGGTGTTGCTGATCGTGGGCAACACCATCCGTCTGGGGATACAGAACAACCGCGACGAGATCGCCATTACCAAACTGATCGGCGCGACAAACGCCTTCGTCCGCCGCCCGTTTTTGTATGCCGGAACGTGGTATGGTCTGTTGGGCGGCCTGATCGCCTGGGGGCTGGTCGCCCTCGCCTTGTGGCTGCTGGACGCGCCGGTGCGCCAGCTTTCCGCCCTGTACGACAGCGGCTTCGAACTGGGTGCGCTGGATATCTGGACGGCATTGCTGCTGCTGGCCGCCGGCACCCTGCTCGGCCTGCTCGGTTCCTGGCTGGCGGTGGGCAGGCATCTGAGCGAGGCCGAGCCGAGGTAGTGGAACTTTTACCAAATTAGCACTCTAATGGAGGGAGTGCTAAACTGATACTTAACAAATCTTTGCGATAGATCAATTTCTTAACGATGAAAAAGTGCTATACATTGAATCCTACAGATTATGAACACGGGAGGGGGGGCAACCATGCGTAATGGCAAATCACTGAATATAGTATTGCCGCCGGTGGGCAGCATCGAGGCGTATAACCAGGCGGTGGCGCGCATTCCCGTGTTAAGCGTGGATGAGGAACGCGCCCTCGCGTTGCAATTGCGCAACGAGAATGACCTGGACGCCGCCCGGCGCCTGGTGATGTCGCACCTGCGCTTCGTGGTGCATGTCGCGCGCGGCTATAGCGGTTACGGCCTGGCGCAGGCGGACCTCATCCAGGAAGGCAACATCGGTCTGATGAAGGCCGTCCGGCACTTCGACCCGACCATGAATGTGCGGCTGGTGTCGTTCGCTGTGCACTGGATACGCGCCGAGATGCACGAATTCATCCTGCGCAACTGGCGTATCGTGCGCGTGGCCACCACCAAAGCCCAGCGCAAACTGTTCTTCAACCTGCGCAGTGCCAAGAAACACCTGGGTTGGTTCAGCGGCGAAGAGGTCAATGCCGTCGCCAAGGACCTGGGCGTGAGCCCGGAAGTGGTGCGCGAGATGGAAATGCGCATGAGCGGCTATGACGCCTCTTTCGACCCCTATTCGGAAGAAGAGGATAGCGAGCACGCCATGCTTGCTCCGGCGGGTTATCTGGCCGATACCGGGGCCGATCCGGCGCTACAACTGGAAGGCCGCGACTGGGAAACGCACGGCGCGGAACGCCTGCGGCAGGCATTCACCACCCTCGATGCGCGCAGCCAGGATATCCTTCAGCGCCGCTGGTTGATGGAGAAAAAGGCTACGCTGCATGACCTGGCTGGCGACTATCAGGTCTCGGCGGAACGCATCCGCCAGCTCGAAAAGAGCGCGATGAAAAAGCTCAAGCAGGCGCTGGAAGCGTAATACAAGACGCTCTCTGTCATTAATCCCCCCTCTCCCTCTGGGGAGAGCGTAGCGAGGGGGGCGTAGCCGTTGGGGTGAGGGCGCGCTACGCCTTGTTCTTCTCCCCGATCCGATCTTCCTGCCCGCTGATCAGACGCTGGATATTGCCGCGATGGCGCCAGAGCAGCAGGGTGCTCATTGCCATCGCCATGGCGATCAGCTCCGGCGCGGGACGGGCCAGCCACATATAGAAAGGCGCGAGCACCGCCGCAGTCAGCGCGGCGAGCGAGGAGTAGCGGAACACCTTGGCCATGAACAGCCAGGTCGCCAGCGCCGAAAGGCCAACAATCCACGATGTCCCCAGCAACACGCCGAGCGCGGTAGCCACGCCCTTGCCGCCCCGAAAACCAAAAAACACCGGATAAAGATGGCCGAGGAAGGCGGCGATGCCCGCCAGCGCCAGCGTCATATCGTCCGCCCCCAGCATTTGAGCCAGCGCCACTGGTATCAGCCCCTTCAGCATGTCGCCCCCCAGCGTCAGCGCCGCCGCCTTTTTGCCGCCGATGCGCAGCACATTGGTCGCGCCGGGATTATGCGAGCCTTCGGTGCGCGGATCGGGCAGGCCCATCAGCTTGCAAACGATGATGGCTGCCGACAGCGAGCCGAGCAGGTAGGAAAAGAGTATCAGGGACAGGGTAATGGTCATGGGGTCGTCGGTGAACCATCGGCAGGCGGAAGGCCCTCAATGGCGGTGTATTTTCGTGTAAAGTATATCGAGTATCGTTCTTGTTATTCATCTGGCGCACCCTCACCCTCTCCCGCAGGCGGGAGAGGGTGAGGGTGCCGCGTCAAACTAGCTGGTGGTATCAGTGGACATTATATATCTGCGCGACTTGAGGATCGAGACCGTCATCGGCGTCTACGAATGGGAGCGCCGCATCAAGCAGACCATCATCCTCGATATCGAGATGGGCACGGATATCCGCAAGGCGGCGCAGACCGACAGCCTGGACGATACTCTCAACTACAAGGCGGTGGCCAAGCGTCTGATCGAGTTCGTCGGCAACAGCCAGTTCCAACTGGTCGAAACCCTGGCCGAGCGTATCGCCGAAATCGTTCTTGGCGAATTCCAGGTGCCCTGGCTGCGCCTGCAAGTAAACAAGCAAGGCGCGGTGCGCGGCGCGCGCGATGTCGGTGTCATCATCGAACGCGGCGTGCGCTGACATGGCGCGCGTTTATATCAGCATCGGCAGCAACATCGACCGTCAAGCCAATATCCGCTCCGCCCTCGCCGCGCTGCGCGAATCCTTCGGCCAACTGACCGTATCCCCGGTCTACGAAAGCAAAGCCGTCGGCTTTGCGGGCGATGATTTTTACAACCTGGCGGTGGGGTTCGATTCCACGCTGGACCCCCTCGCCATCAACCACATCCTGCGCGATATCGAGCATCATCACGGCCGGGTGCGCGGTGGTTCAGGCTGGACTTCCCGCACCCTCGACCTGGATCTACTGCTGTATGGCGACCTGATTTCCGGCAGCCATGGTCTCACCCTGCCGCGTGGCGAGATCACAAAATACGCGTTCGTGCTATGCCCCTTGGCGGAAATCGCCGGAGAAGAGCGCCATCCTGTCAGCGGGATGCGCTATAGCGACCTGTGGGCGGCGTTCGACAAAGCGGCGCAGCCGCTGTGGCGGGTGGATTTTGCGGGGTGAGGCGGGCGAGTCAGGGGCGGGAAACCGCCCCAATAACCGGCGGACTGCTTACGGCATGGAAAAAAACTGTAGCGCCGCGAGATCCCCCTCCAATACTGTTACTGTCTTCGCTTTGGGGGCGTTCTGTTTCAATCTCCAGACCCACTGATGCGCTTCTTGCAGATGGCGGGCATAGAGGCTGCTTCTGACGTCGGCACTCAGCGCAGTGCTGCCCTCCGGCTTTGCCCGGAGGGCGTCGCTCAGGGAAAACTGTTCCTGCACGCCGGGGTCGCGCTCGTGTATCCATGCACCGGTACGCAGGTCGAACTCATACAGTGAGGTAAACAGAAGGCCATGCTGCCCGATGAAGTCCACGGCATCGATCACATAACCGGCCTCAAGGTCGTCCATCACATAGTGGAAGCCCAGCCGGCACCAGCCCGGCTTGATGCCAAAGTATCCCTCCCGAATCCAATGCCGGTAACGCTCCGAGGTCTCGTTGTCGATATCCAGCAAGCGATGCCCGTAAGGCCCGGCGCAGGAGCAGCCGGCGCGCGACTGGATGCCAAAAAGATCGTTGAGCAGCGTCGTCACCAGTTTGGGATGCAGGTAACGGCCCTCCCCGTTCCTGACATTGAAGGAAACGATCGCCAGGCGGCGCGCCGGATCGGGGTTACCGAGGATCTCGATGTTAGGGTTGGCCTTCCATTTTAGACAGGCGCGTTGAAGCAGTGCTTGCTCGCGGGCTTCGATCCGCTCCACGGTCACGGCCTGCTTCACCTGAAAGGCCAGTGCAGCCTTCATGGTCTGCAACGCGCCTGGGGTGCCGGCCTTCTCACGCTGCTCGATATCCCGAGTGAAGTCATGCGCCTCGTAACCCACGTAGTCCACCGTCCCGCCGCCTCCGACGCTGGGGGCCAACTGGCGCTGATAGATCCGCTCGTTGAAGATCAGCACACCACTCGAACCGGGGCCGCCCAGAAACTTGTGGGGCGAGATAAAAACCGCATCCAGGGATGGATCGTCGCCATCGGGGCCAGGAGGCGGGTTCATATCGATCCGCACATAAGGCCCGCTCGCCGCGAAGTCGAAGCAGGCCAAAGCGCCGTGACGGTGCAGCAGGCGCGCGATCTCATGTACAGGTGAGATCATGCCGGTGACATTGGAAGCGGCGGAAAATGAGCCGATCCGTAGTCTGCCCTGATAGGCGGGCTCTTGCAGCAGCGCCTCCAGATGCGCAAGATCGATACCGCCGTCGTCAGCCATCTGAACCTTCACCACCTTGGCCAGGCCCTCCCGCCAGGTGACCTCATTGGAATGATGCTCATAGGGGCCTACGAAGACCACGGGGGAGCAAGCTTTCACAAAATAGGTAATGGCATCCGCCTCGTCGGCGCCGAGCCAATCCCCGAGAATGCCGTACAACATCTGACGGGTGGCGGGTGGACAGGCTATTCCCGCCAGTTGCTGAAACTTGTCGATGGCGCCGGTGGAGCCGGTGCCACAGGCGATGATGCGGCCTTGTGGTCCCGCATTGACCGCATCTTTGATGATCTGCTCCGCCTCGTGCAGGCGTTGCGTCATGCGTCGCCCGGTGATGTCATCCTCGGTGTGCGTGTTGGCGTAGCTGCGCTGAAGCTGTGTCAGGTAGTTTTCTATGAAGTGGAGGCTGCGGCCGGAGGCGGTGTAGTCGCAATATACCATCAGGCGCTCTCCAAAAGGGGTCTGAAAAGAGGTGTCTATCCCCACCACCTGTCCGCGTAAAAAAGAAAAATCCAAAGAAGGAAGATTCATCGATGTTACAGCTCCAGCGTTATTGTGCAGAAAATCGCCAGCCGCCGGCGGCCATCCAGGCGGTGTTCTGGCGCATCGGCCTACTTAGGCACATTTCATGCCATTAGTAAGTATGCGGGAAATAGCGTATTATGGAGAGGTTTTCTTTTCTGCGACATGCAAGGCAGAAATCTTGCTAAGTGCCTCACAAACCTTGCATAAAGGGTGGCACGGGGGCAAGACCCAGGAGCGGGCAACAATTACTGGCGCGACAACACCACTGGAATTTCTGTCGCCGAGGGGTGACGAGTTACACAAAACAGTGCTGCTTAATCGTCGTGTCCGTGGTGTTTGTACTTATCCGAGATTTTCCAGTAAATATCCTCAGGCAAAGCTGAAGGCTTTAGTTTATACGCCGCGCAAAGCGGCTACGAAAACTGCTTTTTGTGGTTACTGCACACAAGAAGTGGCTGCTGCTTATCACAAGGTTACATTGATGTCGGAAATCTTTACACTCTTGCAAGATCCCCTTGAGGGGGAATGCCAAAGAAAATTATTTTGAAATATTTTTCTTTAATTCAATAAGTTAAAATCATTATCCCGCCCCCAATTATATTTTGGCGCCCCCTCCTATTGCAGGAATTCTTTAAGAACCTTTCATTTTTGGCTCCAAAATACCCCATATATTGTCGGAAATATTTACACTCTCCACAATTTTTTTGCTACAACCTTTGATTACTTTCATCAACATGCTGATTATATTAATTAAATATAAATATGGCACACAACATGCCTAGCTATTTGCAACAATAATAAAAATCTTGGTTCACGGAAGTTTTACGAATATTCACCACAGAACAAAGGAGAGTTTTTATGAACACCTTACAACGCTTCACCAAAAAGACGCTGGTGGCTGCCACCGCCTCGGTGGTACTGGGATTGGGGATGGCAGGCAATGCAAATGCAATCCCTCTTGCGAGCGTGGATTTCATAGCGGGTGGCGGATTTGTACCGGGAAGCCAAGCGGGCTTCCCGGTACCAGTATTCAGCGGGCCGACATCGACCCTTCCCGCGCCAACCTACCCTGCTAATAACTCAACCATTAACTGGGGTACCTCTAGCGGTGACGTCAGCGGTGCCGTGATCAATCAGGTCCCGCCATTCAGCACCCATCCCGGCACGGGGGCAGATCAAAGCGGGAGCATTGCTGTGGGCGGGCCGCGGTCGGACATTGGCTACCTGGTACACCATAATGAACCAATCAACGAGGTTTTCTCCGGCGCTACGGTTAACGTGGCCTATGGGCTGGATCTCTATACACCCGGTGGCGGAACGCTGCTTTACAGTGGTGACTTCTTGTTCCAGTTGACTTTCGATGAAACTCTGAACGCCGCCCCCTGCGCACCTCCCAACCCACAAGGCTCAGTCTGTGATGACGATTTCAACTACACCCTGCTGGCTGGAGACCCTTCCCCGTCCTTCTTCTACGATGGCTATAACTACAACATCGCCATCACCGGCTTTTATAATGCGCCCGCACCGGGCGGCGCATTGACAGGGACATTCTACAGTGGGGAAGGAGGGGCGCACATACCCGGCTATGTGAGCGCCGCAGTGACTGTGCCCGAACCCGGCAGCATCGCCCTGATGGGCTTGGGGCTGGCCGGCCTTGCTGCCGCGATGCGACGCCGGAAACAAACCCTGGCGGCGTAAGTCCAGGCAAGTGTGGCGCAGGAGAAGGCGGCCGATACGGCCGCCTTTTTTTGGAGGTTGCCGGGCGCGGCGGTTTCGCCCAGATTGTTTGTCCTGCCCAAGCCTGCTCAGTCGTGCCGGTAGCGTCCCTTGATTTTCATATACCCCCAGTGAAAGACAAGGCAATGCCTGGTGCGGGGCTTGCTGTATTTCCATGAGATGAGCGGTTTGGACGGCGGCGTGAAGCCAAGCGCGCCGATCAAGGCGGCGAGCTTGACGCTGCGTACAAGCCGCAGATTGAAGCGGTAGAGGGCGTGCATGGCGGCAAACCCGCCGCGCTCCCAGATACTAGCGAACAGTGGTTTGTTCCCGGCAAAATCACGGAACTCCCGATGGGAGGCGGGGGAGAGGACTCGGGATAGCTCCGGGTTTTGCGCGCCGGTCGTCTGATAAGGCCGTGCGATGGCCTTTTTCTTCTGGCCGAACAGATGGCGCGGAACGCCAACCTCCTCGACAATGCGGCGCGGGATGGGTCGATCGTAATGCATGTCTTCAACGGACCAGGGGCGCATCGTCGCGGAGTTCGAGATCTGCTTGATCGATTCATGCTGCGTGCAACCAATGAAAGGCACCGGCAGGTTCAAAAAACCAACACGCAGGCGAAACTCGCCAAGTGAAGCCCCGGAGGGGTCGCCTCTCACGATATACGGGCCTGCTTTCGTATCGCGGCCCCAGATTTTGTCACCGTGATAGCCTGTCAGCAGCAGCCTGGCCGGCAATACCTCTTCCAGCGCAGCCATGATGCAGTCATCGCCACCGTAACCGGTCGCCAGAAACTCCGCTTCCGGGTAGTCAGGCCGGTGCAGATAGGCATCGGAGTCGAATTCGGTCACTGTCAATCCCAGCAACTCGCCAATCTGGCGACCGCTGTCGTCTTCACCGGAGCGGGCGGCGCGAAAGGTTACCGCCTCGGTACAACCGGCGGTTTTGCCCAGTACGGCGCACGCGGGCGAGTCGTAGCCGGAGGAAATCGTGGAGAGGGGCAAGTAGCGGATCTTGCGCGAAGTGTCGGCGGCGTTTCTGATGAGCGCGCTGACCTGCTCCTGGACGAAGCCGTGATACATCCCATAATCCCGGAACGCCTCGGGCAGCATCTTGGGCTGCTGCAACACCTCCAGGCCAGGGGTTACAACGATGTTACAATGATAATACAGGTACACTCGATTTCCGGCACGGGTGGGGATGTGTTTGGTATAGCCCCTGAGGCCGTGCATGATCGACATCATGTCAAAATCGTAGGCTTTGTAGCGGAGATCAATGTCATCCCCGCACTGCTGCAACAGGAAAGCCAGCGAGTTGGAGCACACCACCTCGCCGGCCTGCCGCAGCAGATACAGCGCCTGAAGGGTATGCGTCGGTGCGCAAAAGACGATGTCTTCTTGCCTGATGACGCCACCCGATCCGGTGAAGGTCGATGCCTCGGGGAAATCCTTGAGCCGAAAATCGCCGCTCCACGCACCTTCACAGAAAAACCCCTTGTCGCCCTCGACCCACGGGCCGTGGTCGACGTTTACCTCCTGTGCCCCCTTCGTGACCCGGGCGCACCACGCCAGCCGAGGCAGTGTCGCCATTTCTTTCAGATGGAACGTCTTCGTCATTATTGGCGTTCCTTTCGTGTCCACTCTTCCAGTTGCAGCAGAATCAAGGTGCGCGTCGGGCCCCACCACGTCCACCTCGCATTTCCGTCGATAGCGCAGGCGGCCACGCGCGGGAGGACAAACGAGTTCCGCACCAAACCCGATGCACCATGGCGCAGCATCACTCCGGCCAGTTCACGGCTGAGGCGGCGGAAATAGGACCGATCCTGCACACTTCCGGCCTCCTTTTGCTCGTAAGGGATCGCTTGGTGCCGGGGGTAAGCTGTCTGAATCGTCTCAGTATGTAGCTGGTGGTCGAGGACGATCTCAGGCGGCAGGGATGCCAAGAAATCATACAAATCGTGATCGAGGTATGGCGTATGAACCTGGAAATCTTTCAAGATCCCGAATGGCATGAGCGCTACGGCCCGCCGGGTTCTACTCCAGAAGTAGAAAGAACGTACGGGGTTGGGCGAGTCCGCGTGCCTCTCAAGCTCCTCTGTCAGACGTGCAACTGCCAGGTCGTGATCCACGCTTCGGTAGAATGCCGGTGTGAGTAGTCGCTGCAAGACTGCCTCACCCGTGCGCGATTTCAACAGCGAGAGCGCCAGTCCTTGCATATCGGCGTAGTAGAGCCGCAGTTTTTCTTCGCTCTGATAGAGGCCAGCCGAGAGAATATCACCGGCGATGCCATCGTAAAGAACCCTCGCCTCGCCCTTGAGACGATCGGCCATGGCCAACGCCCATGCGTGCTCTTCCGAGCAGAAGTGGGTTTCCAGATTCTTCCTCAACTCGGCCTGCACCCGCGAAACCGGTAGGCCCAGGACGACGTGGCGCACATTCAGGGCTGCGCACAGGTTTCTCGCCACCTCCAGATCTGGATTGGGCCGGGGCGGGAAATGCCGGGCGGTGATGCAGAATTTCGGCTGCCGGCCTGTTTCGAGGAGTTCAAACAGAATATGCCGTGAATCTCGGCCTCCGCTAATCGGCACGACGAACTCGTTGCCCTGTGGCAGCCTGCGCTGGATGGCGGCCCGGAACAACGACGAGTAACCTTCCACCGCCGCAGCGCGGCTGAGAGGCTGAAGCTTGCCCTGCACCAAGCTGCTTGTGAGCTCGATGCGACCATTCCGCCAGCGCAAGACGGCATTGGGAGGCAATTGACGTATGGCACGAAACGCGGTGTCTTCCCTCAGGAAAAAGCCGAGGCGCAGAAACACCGCTAGCGCCGCATGATCGAACTCGCGCGGAGCGCCCCGCTGCAAGAGTGTCGCCAAGGATGGCGACATGCAGAACTCGTGCGGAGTGGCATAGTAAAACAGTGGATACATGCCATATCGGCAGTTGGTGGCGCGCACTTCCTCGCCATCCCATTCCCATGCGGCATAGACGCCCTCCGGCGCCGCTCGGCCGGGTTGCTCGATCCGGTAGCCAAGCGAGGCGGAGGCTAATCCTTCTGCGATGAACCGTTCGCCGCACCTGAACACATGGAAGAATGTCTCGGCGGCAGGGGTATCACTGATGATTGGCGTGTGCATCAACGCTGCCAGTGGTCTGGAGTGGGGGATATCCGTTCATGGAGTGGTGATCTTCCAGGCGGTAGTACGTTGTGGGCGCACGTCGTAGGGCACGATGCCAAAAAAGTCGGTATGTTCGTAGTTTGCAAGCAAGTCCCGGATGATCCCATAGTGCGACCTTTCCATGTTATCCACCATCAACCATCCGCCATCCTTGATCTTTGGCAAGGCGCGTAGTGCGCATGACGGTCTTGCTCGCCCATCGACTGTGACAAGGTCAAAGCTCCCGTCGGGGTAGTTGTCTATGGTTTTGACATAGGCTTCAAAACTCATCGCTTTATGCGCCGGCCATTCGGATGTGAAGCTCTCGCAACTGTATGGCGGTGTTTGATCCGCTGCCATCGGCTCTGGTGCGCAAAGAAGGTAGGTGCAGTTTGCGACACCGTGGCGTTGCAGGCGCTCGGCCATAAAATGATGGAACTCCTCGTCGTGTTCCACGCTCACGACATGCGCCGCGCGCGCCGCCAGAAAAAAAGTCGATCCCCCGGATCCGTATTCGAAGACGCGCATGGTGGGCTTCACGTAGGATTTCAGCCATTCAGCCGCCCTGAAGTTGATCCATGGCCGTTGATCATCCACGGGGCTTTGCCTGGGCAGCAGCGAGTATAGCCACTGGGCGGCAAAGCGCAGATCGCCGGGGTTATCAAGCAACGTCTTGCCTGCCGTCGCAAGCTTTTGTATTGTCGAAGGCGCTCCCATTTTTTTCCTTTCAGGTAAAGCCTATCCTCCAGGAGTAGCACTATTCCCGGGTGCCACCTCTTGGCAGTAACATGCGCAGACCAAAGCGCAGATAGGATGCCGCAGGGCGAACCCTTAGCGTGTTGATCAGCGCCCCATACGCCGCCAGGCGTTTGCCACTTTGGAAGTAGAAATAGGATTGGTCAAAGTATGCCTGGGCCAGGCTTCTTCGCATCTCACCCGCCCATGGTTTGAAGTCCGTGATTACCCTTGTCGCCGCGAGAAGGTGCGTCTTGATGTCAACGCCTGACAGTGCGGCCTGTTCTCGCTGCGTGTACACCGAGAAATAGCCTTGCCCTTCGCACCGCTGCAAATATACCGGGGCCATCAGCAATGCGGTCTTGCAGCATGCGGCGGCATACAACGCCCATTCCGACTCGCGTAGCGGTGGCTGAAGGCGGTTCATGGCCTGTTCTTCGTCAGCCACACCGGGGTCGAGCATGTATACGCGCCGCCGCAGGGCGCTCACTCTGTTCCACACGGTGCGGTACTCGATCGACCGCTGGAACGGCATGGGTACGGACGAGAGCAGTGCTCCGAACAATCTAGGCCCGAATTGAATAACCCCGTCCCGGATTTCACGGCCTTCGGCCTGCCTGAGCACCTGTTGCATCGCCTCCCCCTGCGACGCATCGAAATCGCCAGCCTTCTCGCCAAAGCCTTTGACACCCAGGTAGACAAGATCAAGCGACGGTTCATCCTTGAGGGTGGTCACGCCCAACTCCAATGCGTTTGGCGCCAGGAGGTCATCATCATCGAGGTGAACGACCACGTCGCCCGTCGCCACCTGGACTCCCTGGTCACGGGCGGTCGCCTGTTTGACAGGGTGCTCGTTGCGCAGCACGCGAATATTCGGGCCAAACTCGTCACGCAACGCTGTTGTGTTCACCGCGGGCTCGGATCCGTCGTCGACAACGATTATTTCCCATTTTGGGTAGGATTGGCGGCAAACGCTTGCCAAGGCTTCGCGAAGAAGGGCATGACGATTGTGGGACGGGATGATTACAGACACCTTGGGCATTCATGACTCCTTTATCCACCACTAATCCGGAAAGTCCTTTCCGGATACTGCGGGTGAACTATACAAAACATATTCGTCATCGGCTATATCGAGAGCAATGAGGTCGATTGTGCGAACGCCCGTTTTTAGGTTCAATTGCTCAGCGACCGCCCACCATCCACCGTCAGCACATGCCCGCTAGTATAGGCGGCGTCGCGTATCAGAAACAGTACGGCGCGAGCGATATCCTCGGGGCTGCCTTGGCGCTTGAGCGCGGTGCGGGACAGGATGTGCTGTCGCGTTTCTTCGTCCATCTCGCTTTCGGGCCATAGAATGGCGCCGGGCGCCACCGCGTTGACGCGCACCCGCGGCCCGAGTTCGCGCGCCAGGGCCTTGGTGAGCATCACCAGCCCCGCTTTGGCCAGACTGTAAACAGGGTGGGATTTCAGCGGGCGGTCGGCGTGGATATCGGCGATGTTGACGATGCAGCCATGGTGGCGCTCAAGGTGTGGCGCGGCGGCTTGCGCAAGAAAAAAGGGCGCCTTGAGATTGGTGCCTGTGAGATCATCCCACTGCGCCTCGGTGACGCTGCCGATCGGGGTGGGGTAGAAGCTCGAAGCATTATTGACCAGCACATCGAGCCGTCCCCAGGTGTCCACAGTCCGTTGTACCAGCGAGGACAGCTCGCTGGTGTGGAGCAGATCGGCTTGCGTCAGTATCACGGAGTTCGCGCGGAGGGCGTTCAGCTCCTCTTGCAGCGCCTGCGCGGCCTGGCTCGAACCGCGGTAGTGCAGCGTCAGGTTGGTGCCCTGACCGTGCAGCATGCGCGCGATGGTGGCGCCGATGCGATGCGCCGCTCCCGTGATCAGCACGACCTTGCCGCTCAAATCGTCGGAATCCGGTTTCGTCATTTAACAAGTATACTACACCGATTTTCCGAGAAATCTCATGTCCAACGATTCTCCCAAGCTCCGCACCATCCGCAGCTTCGTGCGCCGCGAAGGCCGCATGACCGATGCCCAGCGCCATGCCCTGGAAGCGCTTTGGGAAAAATATGGAGTGACGGCGGGTGCCGGCCGGCTCGATCTGGATGCGCTGTTCGGGCGGACCGCGCCGCGCCATCTGGAGATCGGCTTTGGCATGGGAGACGCCTTGTGCGCGATGGCGCAGGCCTATCCCGAGCATGACTATCTCGGCATCGAAGTGCATCGTCCCGGCGTCGGCAGCTTCATGCAAAAGGCGCGCGCCCTGGAATTGAGCAATGTGCGCATGATCTGCGCCGATGCCGTGGAAGTGCTGGGGCAAATGATCCCCGACGGTGCGCTGGACGCCGTGTATCTCTTCTTCCCCGACCCGTGGCCCAAACGCCGCCATCACAAGCGGCGCATTCTCACTCCAGCCTTCGCGGCGCTGGTTGCGCGCAAGCTCAAGCCCGGCGGCCGTTTCCACATGGCCACCGACTGGGAAGATTACGCCCGGCAAATGATGGAAGTGATGAGCGCCATGCCTGGCTTCACCAACGCGGCAGGATCAGGACAGTTTTCGCCCCGCCCCGAATATCGCCCGCTGACGAAGTTCGAGCGGCGCGGGCAACGGTTGGGGCATGGGATTTGGGATTTGGTTTTTGCGCGGCTCCAGGATTGACCAGTGAGCGCCGGGCGTCCAGTTACCCGGCGATATCCAGCAACCCTAGCACCCCTTCCAGCCCGCCATGATTGATCACCGCCCCGGCCTGCGCCTGTACGGCGGGTTTGGCGTGATAGGCGATGCTCAGGCCGGCGACCTTCATCATCTCCAGATCGTTCGCGCCGTCGCCCATCGCCACCGTTTGTTGCGGTGATATGCCGAGCTGTCTGCACAAGTCCAGCAAGAATTCGGCCTTGCCCGCCGCGCCGGTGATGGCGCCGAGGATGTGGCCGGTGAGGTGGCCGTCGATGATCTCCAGTACGTTGGCGCGTGCGTAATCCAGTGCCAGGCGCTGCTTGAGGCGGTCGGTGAAGAAGGTGAATCCGCCCGAGACGAGGGCGATCTTGATGCCGCGCTGTTTGAGTCCGGCGACCATTCGTTCCGCACCGGGGTTGGGGCGCAGGCGCTCGTTATAGACATGCTCCAGCGCGCTGGCGTGCAGGCCGGTGAGCAGTTTGACGCGCTGCGTGAGCGAGGTCTCGAAATTGATCTCGCCGCGCATCGCCGCTTCGGTGATGGCCGCGACTTTGGGTTTGACGCCGATGAAGTCGGCGATCTCGTCGATGCACTCGATGTTGATCAGCGTCGAGTCCATGTCGGTGACCAGCAGACGCACCTGCTCGGGGCGGAAATCGTCCGGTAGCACGTTGATGTCGAAGGGGTGGCTGTGGCGCAGCGCCGCCACGGCGTCGCGCGGGACAGGCTGCCGTGTGTGCAGGCGGTAGTGGGTGGTGCGGTGCTCGATATCGGCGCCCAACTGGCTGGCGATGGTGTGTGTGGCGGCGTTGTTGAGCGACGGGCCTTGCAGGATGATGGTCGGCATGATGTGTTTGGCTTTCTGTTGGTGATCGGCAGGCGGCTGATTTTACACTATCGCCGCGGCGCGATCGCTACACGCGGGTTTCGTATTTCACCCCGGCAGAAAAATCTCCAGCACCTCGTTGAGAAAGCGCTTGCCCAGTTCGGTGGGCCGGATGGTCTGAATGTCCCATGCGATGAACCCCTTTGCCTCGGCCTGCTGCAAGCCGCTTTTGACGGTGGTTATCGGCAACCCGGTGTGTTGCGCGAACAGCGCGACGGGAAAGCCATCGGTGAGGCGCAGGGCGTTCATCATGAACTCGAAGCCCGCGTCGGTACGGGTGAGTTGGCTGGCACCGCCGATGCGCTCCGGCGTGGCGGCTTTGGCGAGATAGTCGCGCGGGTGTTTGACCTTCCAGGCGCGGCTGATGCGTTGATGCTGCGCGTCGCTGATCTTGCCGTGCGCCCCCGCGCCGATGCCGAGATAATCGCCGAATTGCCAGTAATTCAGGTTGTGCCGGCACTCTCGGCCGGGCTGGGCGTAAGCGGACACCTCATACTGCCGGTAACCGTGGATGGCCAGTTGTTCCTGGCATTTTTCCTGCATCTCCCATATTGCCTCATCCTCCGGCAGCCGTGGAGGGTGGGTGTGGAAGGCGGTATTCGGTTCCAGGGTGAGCTGATACAGGGAGATGTGCGCCGGATTCAGGGCGATGGCATGCCCGATATCGGTCAAGGCCTGGGCCACGGATTGCCCGGGCAGGCCGAACATCAGGTCGAGATTGAAGTTGTCGAAACCGGCTTTGCGCGCGCTTTCCGCCGCGGCAAAGGCCTCGTCCGGGCCGTGGATGCGGCCGAGGCGGCCCAGCATTCCGGTGTCGAAACTTTGAATGCCGAGCGACAAACGGTTGACGCCTGCGTCACGGAATTCGCGGAATTTGCCATATTCCCAGGTGCCGGGGTTGGCTTCCAGGGTGACTTCGATCCCCGGTTTGTATGGCAGCCGCGCACGGATCTCCGATAACAGCCGGTCGATGGCTGAAGGCGCCAGCAGGCTGGGTGTGCCGCCGCCGATGAAGATGCTTTCGATGGAGCGCCCCCACACCGCCGGCAGCTCCTGTTCGAGGTCGGCGATCAGCGCGGCGATGTATTCGTCCTGCGGGATGGTATTCTTCGCCTCGTGCGAATTGAAGTCGCAATAAGGGCACTTGCGCACGCACCAGGGGATGTGGATGTACAGCGAGAGCGGCGGCAGCGCGCTGAAATTGAACATGGCGTCACGGATAAAGGTTTCGAAATGAACGTCTTGTTATGATATCGCGTCGCCGCGATTTCAAGGCGGACATTTCATTTTTGCTGGAACGTCCGCATATTATTAAATAGGGCTCAGCAAATCGGTTCAAATTTGGTATATTTTTGCCATAATTTTTAAAACAGCATAACAACCGAGGGCTTGGTTTGTGTTCGTGAAGTGGTTGCTTGCGGGTATTTTAACGATCGCCTCGGCGTTTTCGGTCGCGGGCGAACAGTCGGCGCACAGGCATGGCGACGGCAAAAAGTCCGCCGTGACTGCTCAGGCGGGCAAGGCTGCCGTCAAAAAGGCGGTGAAGAAAGCGACGGTCCGCAAGCATGTCCGTCACGCAAAGCAGGTCACCAACGCCAAAAACCGCAACAAGCTCCATGCCAAGCGCGGAGTGAAAAGCGCTAAGGTCGCCAGGCAGGGCCGCAAGTCCGCGAATCATTATTTTGCGCAACGCAGCGACGGCTCGCTGTTTCTGATGTCTTCCATGGCGCTGGTGGTCAACCAGGAAGACGGTTCGACGATCTACGCCAAGCGCCCCGCCGTGAGAGCCCCCATCGCCTCGCTGACCAAGCTCATGACGGCCATGGTCACGCTGGATGCCAATCTGCCGATGGACGAAGCCATCACGGTCATGGAGGCGGACGTGGATACCTTGCGGGGATCGAGTTCCAGATTGCCGGTAGGCACAACGCTGAGCCGGGAAGACATGCTGCACCTGGCGCTGATGGCTTCGGAAAATCGCGCGGCGTCGGCCCTGGCGCGTCACTATCCCGGCGGGCGCCCGGCCTTTGTCGACGCCATGAACCGCAAGGCGGATGAGCTGGGCATGAGGCAGAGCTGGTTCTCCGATCCCACCGGTCTGCGGACGGAAAATATCTCTACCGCCCAGGACCTGGTCAAAATGGTCAAAGCGGCCTACCAATACCCCTTGATCCGCCGTTTCAGCACCTCGGAATCCCACGAGGTGGTGTTCGGCGGCCATACCTTCCCCGTGCATTTCAGGAATACCAATGCGCTGGTCAAGAGCGAGAATTGGGACATCGGCCTGAGCAAGACCGGCTATATCAATGAGGCGGGGCGCTGCCTGGTGATGCAGGCGCGTATCGCGCAGCAGCCCGTGATCATCGTGCTGCTCGACGCTCAAGGCACGTACACCCGTATCGGTGACGCCAACCGGCTAAAGAAGTGGATCGAAACAAAAGCCTTGCGCGCGGCGGTTCAGGCTGCCAAGGTGGGTTGACCTCTACCTCTCACCCTCTCCCGCGCGCGGGAGAGGGCTGGGGTGAGGGTTATCAGCCTCGTGCGCGGGGTAAGGCTTGGTCCAGCGCTGATACCATGTATTGAATATCCCCCAGCGCGACAACACGCCCAGCTCGAAAGCTTGCTCCGGGTGCGCATAACGCGCCATGGCGTTGTTGTGTTTGTAAAAGCCGAATTTCCTGTAGAAGCCCTGCTTGTCGGGCGGCGCTGTCAGATAGATTTTTTCGAACGGCAGCTTTTGCAGCAGCGCCTCCATCAGCGCCCTGCCCACCCCCTGTCCCTGGTGTTCAACCGCCACCACCACGTCGAAGATGCAGGCGTAATAAACCTCGTCCGAAATGGCCCGGGCTGCCCCGACCAGCTTTTCGTCCTCATAGGCAAAGCACGACAGGTGACTGTGCTCGAAGGCCTTGCGCAAGTCGCCGGGGTCGCGCCTGGCGAACGGCGCCTTCTCGAAGATCTCGGCCAGTAGGCGCCAGTCGATCTGATCGCGGGTAAATGAAATCAAAAATCTGCTCGCCATGCGGCACCTCCGTCCACATGTGGCAAGCACCGCTCCAACTACCCCCTCCTGCCCGGCGGTGTTCTAATTCCTTAGCATTTTGTCAGGTTATCTGTCAAGAAAATTCACGAGATGCCGATATGAATACTATTGACAATCATTCTCATTTGCGTTCAAATAGCATCAAGATTGATCGATCCAGCCGAAAGGTGAGTGATACATGTACGTTTGCATCTGCCATGCGGTAACCGAGCGCGACATCCACCACGCCGTGGAGCAGGGCGCTTGCAGCATGCGTGAACTGCGCAATGAGCTGAAAATTGCCACTCAGTGCGGGCGTTGCGGGAACTGCGCGAAGGCCTGCCTCAATCAAGCCTTGGCCGAGGTCGGCGAGGCGCAGGAGATGGCTGCGTAGGTATATTTCCCAGCCCTGGCCGCGTGCGCACACAAATCCGTGGCCCGTGTTTTATGCGGACTGATTTCTCCCCGGGTAAACTCCCCCCAGCACCACCTCCCGCCGCGCGCCGGTAACACTCGGCAGGTTGCCGGGTTTTCCTTCCAGAGTTTGTTTGGCGAGCCAGGCAAAGGCCATCGCCTCCACCCAATCGGGATCGATGCCAAAAGCCGTGGTGGGTGCGACTTCGCGGCTACTGTTCAGCGTGGCAAGGCGTTGGAACAGCGTCTTGTTATGCGCTCCGCCGCCACAGACCAGGATTTGTTGTGCCTGGGGAGCGAAGTCCGAGATGGATCGAGTGATGCTGGAGGCGGTGAGTTCGCAGAGCGTGGCCTGAACGTCTTGCGGTGGAAGGTATTTTATCCCGGCATTCTCCATCGCCTCGCGCAGCCAGTCCAGATTGAAATGCTCCCGTCCCGTGCTCTTGGGAGGGGGAAGAGCGAAATAGGGGGCGTCCAGCAGCGCGGCGAGCAGGTGATTGTTTACTGTGCCGCTGGCGGCCCATTGTCCATCCTCGTCTCGCGGCGTGCCCAAATGCTCCAGCGCCCAGCTATCCATCAGCGCATTTCCGGGGCCGGTGTCGAAGCCGCTGACGGCTTGCCCCTGGTCGGCGGGCAGAATGGTGATATTGGCGATGCCGCCGATGTTCAGTATCACCCGCTCCTTTTCGGCGGAGCGGAACACCGCGCTGTGAAAGGCGGGCACGAGCGGAGCGCCCTGTCCGCCGGCGGCGATGTCGCGGCGGCGGAAGTCGGCCACCGTGGTGATGCCGGTCAGCTCCGCGATCAGATTGGGGTCGCCGATCTGCACGCTGGTGGGGTAGGGGCCGGAGGGCTGGTGATAGACAGTCTGGCCGTGGCTGCCAATGGCGGTGACCTGGGTCGCGTCGACGCCGGTCTTTTGCAGCAGCGTATGCACCGCGGCGGCGAACAGCCGGCCCACCTCCACATCCAGCCGGGTCAGTTGCTCCAAGGCGTTGTCGCGGCTGCGATGCAGATTGAGCAGTTCCCCGCGCAGTTCCGCCGGCAGGGGCAATCCGGCGCTTCCCCGCAATACCGGCGAATCATCGCTCAGGTCGGCCAGCGCCGCGTCCACAGCGTCCATGCTGGTTCCCGACATCAAGCCGATGAACAGCGTCATATTATCAACGAACGGCGGTAACGGCGTTTCTCAGCGAATCGAGCTGCCCCAGTAAGTCTTGCGCCAGGCGGGCAAAGTCGGACTTGTGTTTTTCGTCGATGGCTCCGGTGTTGGCGACCTTGAACGTCAAGGGATTGCGGTAAACATCGTTGACGCGGAATTCATAATGCAGGTGCGGCGCGGTGGCCAAACCCGATCTGCCCACATACCCGATCACTTGCCCCTGCTTTACCGCGTCCCCCTCGCGCAAGTCGCCGGCGTGGCGTGACAAGTGCGCATAAAGGGTGGTGTATTCGGCGCCATGTTTCAGGATGACCGTCCGGCCATACCCGCTCTTGTTGCCGACAAAGGCCACTTCGCCATCACCCGCCGCCATGACCGGGGTGCCGATGGGCGCCGCGTAGTCGATACCATTATGTGAGCGAACGCGGTTCAGGATGGGGTGCCGCCGGGCAAGGCTGAATTCCGAGGTGACGCGCGCAAATTCCACGGGAGCGTTCAAGAAAGCCTGGCGCAGGGACTCGCCCTCGGGCGTGTAATAACTGCTGTGCCCTTTGCCATCAATATAGCGTATCGCGCGCAGCGCCTTGTTGTCATTGATCAGCTCCGCCGCCAATATTGCGCCATCACGCACCTTTTTGCCCCGGGCATAGAACTCCTCATACAGCACGGTAAAGGTGCCGCCCTCACGCGGCCCGGCGGCGGGTTCGTTCTTCGAGGCGAAGATGTCGGTCAAGGTCGAGACCAGGGCATCGGGTAACCCAGCCTTTTTCCCAGCCTGAAGTAGTGAGCCTTCGACCGTGCCGAACGCCCGTGCAATACGCCGCTCCAGTGGATAGGCGATGGTGTTGGCGACAAGGCCATTGCCCCGGCCTATGCCCTTGATTTGTAGCGTGCGCGCCGGATCGACGTCATACAACAATTCCTGGATACGTCCGTTGGCGCCCATTTTGATCTTCAGCTTGTCGCCCGGATGCAGCCGTGACAACGCGGAGGCCTCACCGCCCAAGGAAAGAATTTTCTTCGCCTGCTGGACGCCGACCCCCAGTTTTTTCAGTACACCGGTCAGCCTTTCGCCGTGCCTGATCTCGATGGAATACCACTTTTCCTTATCACCGACCACCTGGGGTGATGTCTCACCGGAGCTGTGCGCCGTAACCGCATGCTCCGGCGCCGCCGCGCGCGGCTGTCCGCCGGGCGCAAGGCTGAGCGCCAGCGTCATGCTGGCGAAGAGCAACAGCAGGTTGCGGTTATGTCTATATTTGGCGATCATGACTAATGATATCGGCGATAAAGTCCATTCATAAAGGTTTCTGGTAGCGCGCGTCATGGCACTGCCTTCGCTGCTCCGAACCGCAACCCCAATCATCCATGAGATCAAGGGCATAG
>JADDKJ010000009.1:0-91733 GCA_033717875.1 Gammaproteobacteria bacterium | reverse complement strand
ATTGTTGCCTGGGCCCAGACCCGCCAGACCAACGGCTTCCTGGAGGCACTCAATGGGCTGTTTCAATCCGCCAAGCGCAAGGCGCGCGGCTACGGCAAATTCAGCACGATCCGTACCGTGATCTTCCTGATCGCCGGAAAGCTCGACTTCTCGAAGCTTAATCCCCATGTGGCGCGCTAACCCACTCGAATTTCAAAAGAGCCACAAAAACTGATGGCCGCTGCACAACGCGAAGTATTTTTTGAGACCGTCATGGATGTAATCATCAACGCAACGCTGCTCATTGTCCTCTACGCCGTTCTCAATACGCACGCGTAAACGGTAGCGGCGCCAGCATTCACGTTCGCGACCATGGTCAGATTCGTCTGCCGATGGGCAAAATCAAGAACGACCGATTCCTCGGCACCATGGAGTGTACAAAGAGCCATTCCAGGCCGAGCTCGTGCTGGATCGGTCTCCCAAGGCAAAAAAATTCACACTACTCGCCACTTACTAAGGGTGCAACGAAAAGTTGGGATTCTGCTACTCCCCGATTGAGAAATCGGTTGATCTGGTGCTGCCATAGGCGGGGGTAAACATACAGCCGCCCCCCCTGGCTTTGTAGCTTAACCTCTGTATGCGGCGTAAAGGCAGCATCTCGTCGATGCGGCTGTTGGGCCAGACGGGTAGCTTTCGACAGTGGCCTTCAGTCAGGCGTTGCGATGCCATTTAGCGACATCGCTCTTGAAAGTTGTTAAGCGGTATGAGATATTTCTCATACGGCTTAACAAAATGACGGTAACCTTGTTTGTCCGTAAACCATTAACGAGAGAGAGGTAAAAAATGATGCTATGCGCGCAAAAAAATAGGGCAATCCGTAAAGCCTTGGGTATATTTCTGGCAGGATTAGGCATGGTGGGAGCCTATGCTGAGGCATTCGCCCACGGCGAATCCATCCGTGGCGGGGGGGCGGGCAGTATCAATACCATCGGGGCGGAGATCAGGACAAATCCCGGTATCGGGATGCGCTGGGATCAACGCAATTACGAACAATTCTCGGATCAGCAGATGCTGGAGTTCCGCAATCAGGGCGAAGACGTGCACATGCATTCCAAGGAGGACAGTGCATTCCTGGCGTTCGGTTTTCCTGTGAACAAGGACATGGATCTCACCATTCTGGCACAGTACAACCGCTTCAAGGGTTTCGTGGACAACGGCGACGAGTATGCCAGCGCCTGTTTCGGTCTTAACCAGAACGGCCTGCCGACGCAGAACGCCCAGAACGCCAACTGCCTGTCGAAAACCTCGACTTCCCAAGGGCTGGGCGACACGCTGGTACTGGGACGTTACCGCTTTTATAACCATAACGACCACCAGCTCGCGGCTGTGTTCGGCACCATACTGCCCACCGGCACGATCCGCAGGCGCACGAACAACGGCGACCTCATCGGCACCCACAATCAGCCGGGCAGCGGGGCGATCACCATGCAGGGCGGGCTTGCCTATACGGCGCACCTGACCGGTAAAATTGCTCTGGATGCGGATATCATCGCGCGTGTTCCGACCATGGGCGCCAAGCAGTTCCGTTCCGGCCGCTCAATCCAGGCCGACGCGGCGATCAGCTACAACCACGATGGATTTCTGGTGCCGGTGCTGGAGGTAAACGCCATCTCCAACGAGAGCGATATCGAGAACGATGAGGTGAAGAAGAACAGCGGCGGAGACGTTGTATACCTGTCGCCGGGAATCACCATGCACCTCAAGGACAAGGGCAGCGTGTACGCCTCCGTGATGTATCCAGTCTACCAGAAACTTGGCGGCATCTCCAACAACGAAACGTGGCGTTTCAGCCTCGGCTGGGGATATGGTTTCGGTAAATGATCGAGTCAGCCGGACAGTCAAGATTTCTTCGGCTTGACAAATGGCTCGGACACGATCTTAATAACCTCACGTGACCCTTAACCGCCAAATCATCATGCGCCGACTCGCACGACAGCTTCTGTTGCTATTTGTTGCGCTGCATCTCGTGACGATGCCAGCCCATGCCCAGCTTGCGTGCATCAAGGCCTGTGCGGCTCATGCGGGACAGGCCTATACCTCGCCCGCCCATGCACATCATATGGATGTGCATGGTGTGCGGCACGCCGACAAGTCTCATGATATCGCGGCACATGACCTTGCCAAGAAGGTCAAGCCCTGCGGTGGCAACGCCAGTCACTGCGCTGATGGAGCGAATTGCTGCATGGTCTTCGTGACCGGCTACACCCTCACCTTGCCGACGTCGGACATGCCAGACGCAGAGGCTCCTTGCCGTCTCGTCAGCACACCCATCCCTCCCGAACTTCGGCCTCCACTCTCTTTTCCCGTCCAAGCGGATGATCCCGATTCTCAATCGCGGGTCGCGCTATTTATTTCAGCTAATTCCATCTCGCAATGAAAAGCGAAATGTAGTAATGTAGGGTGCGTACCACGCACCAGTTGTAATGGTGCGTGGTACGCACCCTACATGATTTATTATCGTTTTTAACGCAAATCGGAATATATTAGGAGAAGAAAAATGTTCGCAGTCAAAACCAACGACAAGAAAACCCTCGTCATGGGGTTGCTTCTGGGGTTCTTCGTCACTGTCGTCTCCGGCGCCGCGCAGGCCGTACCGAGCTTCGCCCGGCAAATGGGCATGGAGTGTTCGGCCTGCCACACGATATTCCCGCAACTGACTCCCTTCGGCCGGGAGTTCAAGCTCGGCGGCTACGTGATGAGCGATGGGCAGAAGAAGAAATTCCCGCCCCTCTCGGCGGGAGCGCAGTTCACCTATACCTCGGTGGAGAAAAAAGGCGATGAAGCCGAAGGATGGCGCGTGCCCCAGGCGCTCAGCGTGTATTACGGCGGAAAGATCGCCTCCAAGGTGGGAACGCTCACCCAGGTCTCCTATACGAAGGAAAGGGAGCAGGTCTTTCTGGATATGGCGGACATCCGCTACGCCGATCAGGCGATCATCAGCGGCGCGCCGCTGACTTATGGTGTCACGCTCAACAACATGCCCACTTTCCAGGATGCCTGGAACAGCACGCCGGCATACATGTTCCCCTACGAGCCGCAGGCCATCGCCCCCACTCCCGCCGCGGGAACGGGGCTGAGCGATCCCCTCTCGATGCGGGTGGCCGGACTGGGCGCCTACGCGTACTGGAACAATCTGGTGTACGCGGAACTCACCGGTTACCGTTCGCGGGAGGGCGGCGCCATGGGGAAAATCCAGGGGATTGCGCCGTACTGGCGTCTGGCGGTGCAGGGGCAGAAGGACATCAACTCTTTCGCGGCGGGCGTTTACGGGATATCGGGCAAGGCCAGGCTCGATGCGTCCGACCCGATGTTCATGATGCTGGGGGAGACGCAGCGTTACCGGGACATCGGACTGGATGCGCAATACCAGTCCATCGGCGATCCGCACATCTTTTCCGCTTATGCGACATGGATCAAGCGTTCTGTCAAATACGACGAAGCGGCGATGATGACGCCGGTCGCCACCAAGCTCGATATCCTCAGGGTGAACGGCAGCTACTCCTTCCGGCGCAAGTATGCGGCGATGCTGGGATATTTCGCGATCAGCGGTGATGCCGATCCCCTGCTCTATCCCATGGAGGCGGTGGCGGGCAGCGGCACGGGAAGCCCAAACAGCAATGGTTACATCGCCGAAGTGAATTATTTGCCGAGGCAGGATATAAAGCTCGCGCTTCAGTATACCGCCTATAACAAGTTCAATGGCGCAAGCAAGGACTACGACGGTTTCGGCAGGAGCGCCTCCGACAATAACACGGCGTATTTGCTGGCCAATTTCATGTTTTAGCTGGATCAAGGCGTCGTGGGGTGCGCCGTATGCACCAATTCATTTGCCGATGGGCCATGGTGCGCACGGCGCACCCTGCATTAAAAGCGGGCACACGAAATTTATCGCATGACTTTTACCCACAGGAGACCGGATACCATGAAAAAAACCTCGCACCTGATATTCCCCGTATTGATGCTGTTGAGTCCGTCGGTGTTTGCCCACGGCGCTCACCACCACAAGGCCGCTACGGAAGCCGAGGCGGCCAAGACCGCGCCGCAAGTCCTCAAAGGCCGGGGCGCCGTCGACAAAGTGGATGCGGCGGCGGGCGTCGTTATACTGACCCGCGATTCGTTCAAGGGTCTGGGCTGGCCCGACATGGCGATGGAGTACACGGTCAAGGATCAGGCCATGCTGGATAACATCAAGGCGGGAATGAAGGTCGATTTTGAATTGACCAGGGAATCCGGTGGCGCGTTCGTCATGACGCGCATCGCGCCCGCCGACTGACACGGTATTGACCTGTGTGCGGCGCACAGGTTTTAAATGCCGGTGACAGGTGCGGATTCGGGAAGGTGTGATATGTTCCTCGTATTGCGGTCACAGACGGGATTTTTTGGAGCGATGACGGGTCTGAGATCCACATGCCGGTACCTTTCCCTGATTCTGGCGTTCCACTGCGCCTCGCCCGCTTTCGCGGGCGAGGCCGCAGCGGCCGAGAATCTCGCGGACCTTGTCGCGGCCGCGCTTGCCAGCAACCCCGAACTCAAGGCATCGGAGGCGCGCTGGGAAATGTTCAGAAACCGCATCAAGCAGGCCGAAGCGCTCGATGACCCGATGTTGATGCTGAAGATCCAGAACGGCATCGCGGGCGATCCCTTCAATTTCAGGAAGGACCCCATGACCCAGAAGGTGGTCGGCCTCAGCCAGGCGCTTCCCTTCTGGGGAAAACGGGCCTTGCGCGGGGAAATGGCGGCGAAGCAGGCCGAGTTCTACCAGTGGCAACTGGAGGAACGGAAGCTGGAACTGAAACGCATGGTGAAGGAGTCCTATTACCAGATCTTTTTTGTCGACAAGGCATCGGGGATCGTCGAGAAGAATATAAAAATCCTGGATGATTTCATCACGCTCAGCAAGACCAAATATGCCGTCGGGCAGGGGGTGCAGCAGGATATTTTCAAGGCGCAGGTGGAACGCTCCAGAATGCTGGACATGCAGATCGCCCTCGTCCAGCAGCGCACGAGTCTGCAAGCCAACCTCAACGCGCTGCTTTATCGCCCGGCCGACAGCCCCGTCGGCGGCATTTCCGATTTCGAACCCGCACTTCTCTCGCTGTCAGCCGCCGAACTGACGGAGATCTCCGATGCGAATCGTCCCCTGGTCAAGGGTTATACCGCGCTTATCGAGAAGGGCCAGGCGGGACGCAAGCTCGCGCAAAAGGAATACTATCCCGATTTCAACGCGGCATTCGAATACATGCAGCGCAATCCGGTGGGGGGCGAGAGGGGCCTGGACATGTATGCCGCCGGCATTACCCTTAATCTTCCTGTCCAGCGCGAACGGCGCTCCGCCATGCTGGCCGAGTCGAATGCGGAAATTTCCATGGCGGCCGAGGAGCTTAACGCCCTGAAAAATACCATCAGCTATGGCGTTGCCGACCTGCTTGCCCAGCTTGAAAAGAGAAAGCGCCTGATCGAGCTTTACAAAACCGGCATCATCCCCCAGGCGCAGCGTTCCCTGGAGTCGGCGATCATCGGTTACCGCGTCAACAAGGTGGATCTGCTGACGCTGCTCGACAACCGCGTGACGCTTTTTAATTACGAACGCGAGTACTACGACTCCCTGGCGGATTACCAGATGAAGCTGGCGCAGCTCGAGGCCATGGTGGGCAAGGAGTTGCAATGAATTTGAAAAAGGACGATTCACCGCAGAGGACGCGGCCCGTTTTGGAGGTGAGCCCGAAATGAAAAAAAGGACGGTAATCGCTCTTGCCATTGCCATTGTGGCCATCATCGCCGCGGCGGAATGGGGATATTACCTGTGGCGCGAACAAGGCGCCGCGACCGGCCAGGCGATGTCGGCGGCGCCCGGGCAGGCTGGGGCGGAGCGTTCAAACGATGCGGACATGTTGCGTGATGTTTCATTGTCGCCCGCGCAATTGGTGATGGCGAATGTCGCCACGGTGGAAGCCCGCATGATGCCGCTCACCAGGGAGATCAATGCCGTCGGCATCGTCGCTTATGATCAGGCCAGGCAGGCGAAGGTCACCGCGTGGGTGGCGGGGCGCATCGACCAGCTCCATGTGAATACCGTCGGCGCCCATGTCTCGAAAGGAGCGCCGGTCGCCGAGGTGTACTCCCCCGACCTGGTTGCGTCGCAGCAGGAATATCTGCTCGCGCTGCGCAGCAGGGAGCAATTCAAGGAGTCACCGATCCCCTCCATTGCCCAGGGCGGCGAGGGGCTGGTGGAATCGGCCAGGCAAAGGCTGAAGCTGCTGGGCGTGAAGGACTATCAGATCGCCGCCCTGGAAAGGTCCGGGCAACCCACGATCAGGCTGCCGGTTTACACCCCGCTTTCCGGCACCGTGATCGAGAAGATCGCGCTGGAGGGGCAGTACGTGAACGTGGGTGATCCGCTGTTCGCCATCGCCGATCTGTCCGTGGTGTGGGTGGAGGTGGAGGTCTATGAAAACGAATTTCCGTTCATCAGGATCGGGCAACAGGTGAAGGTCTTTTCCCAATCCTATCCTGACAGGACATTCATGGGCCGGGCGGTCTTCGTCTATCCCTTTCTCGACCCGAAGACGCGGACTGTCAAGGTGCGGCTTGAACTTCCCAATCCCCGGCATGAACTGAAGGCGGACATGTTCGTGAACGCCGTAGTGCAAGTGCCGTTGGGTGAGGCGATAGCGGTGCCGGTTACGGCGGTGCTGGAGACCGGCAAGCGCCGTGTGGTGTGGGTGGAAAAAGAGCCGGGGATGTTCGCGCCGCGCGAGGTGAATGTCGGGGCCCGGGTCGGAGACCGGTTTCAGATTCTGGCGGGCCTGCGCGCGGGCGAAAAGGTCGCGGCCTCCGGCGGCTATATGATCGATTCCGAACTGCAATTGCGCGGCAGCGCGGGAATGCCGGGGATGTCCGGTATGACGGGCATGGGGGATGACAAAAAACCGGATATCCGGCGAGAGCGCGCCGCTCCACCGCAAGAGGGTGCGGCCATGGGTGACATGAAAATGTAATCAATGATATCGCGCCATGATAGATAACATCATCGAATATTCGGCACGCAACCGCCTTGTCATCCTGGCGCTCTTCGCGCTGGTCATCGCGTGGGGGGGATGGGCCGTCTATACCACGCCCGTGGATGCCATCCCCGATCTTTCCGATAACCAGGTCATCGTCTTCACCGAGTATCCGGGCCGCGCGCCGCAGGTGGTAGAGAATCAGGTCACCTATCCGCTGGTGGTCAACCTGCAAGGGCTTCCCAAGGTCCGTGCGGTGCGCGCCTCGTCGGCGTTCGGTTTTTCCATGATCTATGTCATTTTCGAGGACGATGCCGACATCTACTGGGCGCGCACCCGGGTGCTGGAGCGGCTCAACTACGCCGCCGCGCTGTTGCCGCCCAATGTGCGGCCTGCCCTCGGGCCGGATGGCACCGGCGTCGGCCATGTGTTCTGGTATACCCTGCAGGGCAAGGGCTACGACCTCGAACAGTTGCGCACCCTGCAGGACTGGTTCGTGCGCTATCAGTTGAACACGGTGCCCGGCGTCGCCGAGGTGGCGTCCATCGGCGGCTTCGTGCGCGAATACCAGATCGATCTCGACCCCAACCGGCTGTTCGCCTACGGCATCAAACTGAGTGATGTGGTCGAAGCGGTGAAGCGATCCAACAACGATGTGGGCGGCAGGTTGCTGGAACAGGCGGATGCCGAATACCTGATCCGCGGCCAGGGGTACATCCAGTCGAGCCAGGATCTGGAAAACATCGGGGTCGGGGCCGACATGCGCGGCATCCCCGTCTATATCAAAAACCTCGGGACAGTGCAGCTCGGCGGGGCCATCCGCCGCGGCCTGCTGGATCTGAACGGGAAGGGGGAGGCGGTCGGCGGCATCGTGGTGATGCGCTATGGCGAGAACGCCAAGGATGTTATCGACCGCGTCAAACAGAAGATCAAGATGATCGAACCGGGACTTCCGCCGGGCATCAAGATCATAGCCGCCTACGACCGATCCGATCTCATCCTGCGCGCCATCGACACGCTCAAGCGGGTGCTTGTCGAAGAATCGGTGGTCGTCTCGCTGGTGGTGCTCACCATGCTGCTGCACCTGCGGAGCGCGCTGGTGATCGTGCTGACCCTGCCGATAGGCGTGCTGATGGCGTTCATCGCCATGAAATATCTGGGGGTGACCTCCAACATCATGTCGCTCGGCGGCATCGCCATCGCCATCGGCGTGATGGTGGATGCGGGCGTGGTGATGGTGGAAAACTGCTACCGCCACCTCTCCGAGCTTGCCCCCGAAGAGCGCAAGGAAAAACGCCTGGAGGTGATCATCAGCGCGGCAAAGCATGTAGGCCGTCCGATCTTTTTCGCGCAGGCGATCATCATCCTGTCTTTCGTTCCGGTATTCCTGCTGGAGGGCCAGGAAGGCAAGCTGTTTCAGCCGCTGGCCTTCACCAAGACCTTCTCCATCATCGGTTCGGCGGTGATCGTCATCAGCCTGGTGCCGGTGCTGATGTATTTCTTCCTGCGCGGCAGGATGCCGCGCGAGGAGGCCAATCCCGTTTCCAGCTTTTTCATCAAGGTGTATACGCCGATCGTCCATTGGGTGCTGAAGTGGAAAAAGACCACCATCGCCCTCAATATCGTGGCGCTCGTCATCGCCGGGCGGCTATTCATGTCCGTCGGCAGCGAATTCATGCCGCCCCTGGATGAAGGGTCGCTGCTGTACATGCCCGTCACGCTGCCCAATATCACCATCAGCGAGGCGAAGCGCCTCGTCCAGGTGCAGAACCGCATCATCAAGACCGTGCCGGAAGTGGAGCATGTGCTGGGCAAGGTGGGGCGCGCCGAGACCTCCACCGATCCCGCACCGGTCTCGATGTTCGAAAACATCATCATCCTCAAGCCCAAGGAGCAATGGCGCACAGGGATCACCAAGGCCGATATCGTCAATGAGCTGGACGGCAAGCTGCGGCAGATCGGGGTGAGAAATGGCTGGACCCAGCCTATCATCAATCGCATCAACATGCTTTCCACGGGGGTGCGTACCAATCTGGGGGTGAAAATCTTCGGCAAGGATCTCAATGTGCTGAAGGATCTGGCGGTCGATGCGGAAAGCATACTCAGGGGCGTGCCGGGGGCTGCCGATGTGGTCGCCGAGCGGGTCACCAGCGGCAATTACGTGGACATCACGGTGGACCGGGAGGCTGCGGCGCGCTATGGCATCAGGGTCGGCGATATTCAGGAGGTGATCGAGATGGCGCTCGGCGGTGAAACGCTGACCACCGCCGTGGAAGGCAGAAACCGCTTTCCCATCCGCGTCCGCTATCTGCGCGAGCTGCGCGACAACATCCCGATGGTCCAGCGCATGCTCGTCTCCGGCATGGAAGGGGCGCAGGTTCCGCTCTCTCTGGTGACCCGGCTCAAGGTGTCCTCCGGCGCCCCCGAGATCAGCAGCGAGGGCGGCCTGCTGCGCACCGTGGTGTTCCTGAACGTGCGCGGGCGGGATATGGGCGGCTTCGTCAACGAGGCGAAGCGCATCCTGGAACAGCAATTGAAACTTCCCGCCGGTTATTACGTCACCTGGTCGGGGCAGTGGGAAAACCAGGTGCGGGCCAAGGCGCGCTTACAGATCATTATCCCTGTCGCGGTTCTGGTGATTTTTGCGCTGCTCTATTTCACTTTCCACTCCGTGCGTGACGCCGGTGTGGTGATACTTTCCGTGCCCTTCTCCCTGGTCGGGGGCGTCTATCTGGTCTATATCCTGGGATACAACATGTCGGTCGCGGTGTGGGTCGGCTTTCTCGCCCTCGCCGGCGTGGCGACGCAGACCGGGGTGGTGATGCTGATTTACCTGAATGAGGCGCTGGACAAGCGGTTATCGCAGGGAGCGGTGACACAACAGGATATCTATCAGGCCGCCTATGAAGGTGCCGCGTTGCGCCTGCGGCCAAAATTGATGACTGTAGCAGTGGCGCTCATAGGCCTGATTCCCATCATGTGGTCCACCGGCACCGGCGCCGACGTGATGAAACCCATCGCCACGCCGATGATCGGCGGCATCATTTCCTCGGCCCTCAATGTGTTGCTGCTGACGCCAGTGATATTTGTGATGATGAAGTCGTATGATTTGAAGAGGGGAAAGCTGAAGCCCTCCGGGATAAAACATTAGTCCTGAAGGGAAGAAAGACCGGACGCGGCACCCGCCAGATCGGCTATGGATTAACAGCGAGGCAAGTAACTATGAAGACCTTACGATTCTTGAAACACGGTTACGCAGTGGCGCGTAGCGTTGTCTTGTTCAGTGCGTTTGTCGCTGCCGGCGCACTGGGAATGTATCCGAACGCGGCGCAGGCCGTGCCGAGCATGGCGCGCCAGACCGGCATGCAGTGCGCCGCCTGCCACACGGTATTCCCTGAGCTGACATCGTTCGGGCGCCAGTTCAAGCTGCGCGGCTACAGCATGAGCGTACCGAAGGACAGGAGCGACTCGATCTTCGGCAACGTGCCGATCTCGGCGCTGCTGCAGGTTTCGCGCAACACCACCAATAACGTCAGCACGCCCGGGGCCGAGTCCGAGCAGTTCCCGCGCGACCGGGAAACCATCGTGCAGGCCGCGGGCCTCTATTACGGCGGCAAGATCACCGGCAAGTCCGGCGGACTGGTACAGTACTTCTACGACGGCATCGAGAAGAAGTGGGCGATGGAGATGTTCGACGTGCGCTGGGCCGACACGACGAGCGCATTGGGCGGCAAGGAGACCGTGTACGGTTTCACCCTGAGCAACAACCCCGGGGTCACCGACATCTACAACAGTACACCACAGTGGAGCTTCCCCCACACCGAGACGGCGGCGCTCATGTCGAACGCGCAGGCGGCGACGGACATGCGGCTCGCGGGCCGGGTCGGCGGCCCCGGCGTGTATGTGATGTGGAATGACCTGCTCTACGGGGAATTGGCGCTGTACCGCACCACCAAAACCGGCGTCTTCCGCCCGCTCGGCTGGGGCGTTGAAAAGGACGACCTCGTGAGGGGCACCACGCCCTACTGGCGCATGGCCCTGCAGCGCGATTTCGGCCCGCACTTCTTTTCCGTGGGTGCTTACGGCCTGTCGGCGCGCATCTACACCGATGCCGTGGACCAGAGTCTCGGCACGGACCGCTTCCGCAATGTGGCGATCGACGGGCAATACCAGTTCACCGGGGGCGATCACCTCGTCTCGGCGAACGCCACACAGATCCGGGAGAAGCAGAAGCTCGATGGCGCGTTCGCGGCGGGTCTCGCCTCCAATACGACGAATACGCTGCGCACCACGCGGGCCAACGTGCATTACTGGTACAAACGCGCGGTCGGCGGCGGCTTCGGGATGTTCTCGACCACGGGCGATGCCGATGCCTTGAGATACGATAATGGAGAAGCGGTCCATGGCAGCGCCACCGGCAGCCCCAACACCAAAGGCTGGATGCTCGACCTCAACTACCTGCCGGTGCAGAGCGTGAAGCTCGCGCTACGCTATACGGCATACACGGAGTTCAACGGCGCGGGTACCAACTACGATGGTTTCGGGCGCAACGCCAAGGATAACAACAGCGTCTTTCTACTCGCCTGGCTGATGTTCTGACGGCCATGGAACGTACGAACCAGGCGCAAACGCTGCGCGAACTGTCCCCCGTCCTGAGAGCCCTCTTCACGGCATTCCTGCTCACGATCGGGTTCGGGTACCTTGCGGCGGTTTTCTACCTTTTTCTCGTGGATATCGATCCGCACTTGAAAATGGGGATGCGGACCATCGCCGGCATCGAGATGAAATACCGCGGCCAGCCGTCCGGTTCGCGCCTGGAGGCCGCGCTGCGCGGAACGATGGCGGACAAGCTGCGTCCCGAAGAGCGCGACGCGATCGTGGGCTGGGTGCGCGGCGGCGCGAAGCAAGCCGGTTTCGGGCAGATCAAGCCGATCCTGGACAGAAATTGCGTGGCCTGCCACAGCGCGAAGTCGGGCCTGCCCGTCCCGCCGTTCGACAGCTTCGAGGCGGTGGCCAAACTCGCCGAGACCGATCGCGGCCCGAGTCTCGTGCAACTCGCGCGCGTGTCGCACGTGCACCTGTTCGGCCTCAGCTTCATTTTCCTGCTGACCGGGACGATTTTCGCGCTCAGCGCTGCGGCGCCGGCATTCAAGCTCACCGTGGTGGCATTGCCGTTCGTGGCGATCTGGGCAGACATCGCCTCGTGGTGGCTCACCCGCTACGAACCGCTGTTCGCGTACGTCGTTTTCGGCGGCGGCGCGCTGATGGGTGCGGCGCTCGCAGTGCAGATTCTCATCCCGCTGTGGCAGATGTGGGCGCCGCGCAGCCACGCGACCGCAGCCACGGCCCAACCATCCAAACCTTAGCAAAGGAGCGAAAGCATGAAGAGAATGATTGCAAGCATCGTTGCAGAGGGGGTGCGCGAGCACCTTACCCGCTATCGCGAACTGGAGGATATCATCGCCATGCTCGGTACGGATCAAATTTCCATCACTCGGGAAGTGCAATGAATACATGGATGCTGAGTGCGGTTCTTGCCCTGTTTTTTTTATCAGCGGTAGGCCTGTTCTTCTTTGCGGTAACGCGGGGGGCATTGCTTGTCCGTGAACTATCCCCGGATTCCAGCACCGATCGGTCGCACGTCTACCCGATTTACTCGAATATGCGACTCATTAAAATGGTTGATTTTCAGCCGATCATCTCGACGATATTGCTGTTTCAGTATCACCGGCTTGTGTCGAAAATTGTTGCTGGGCTCAAGCGGTCTGATCTCCGGAATAAACAGGTACTGATAACGTCGTGTGCGTTCGGAAACCTCATTCCGCGTGTCGTGAAAGCATCCATTCAAGCAGGTGTTGCGCGCGTTCTCATCGCCGACATCCTCCAGAATGAACTTGTTCACGCAAAGAGCAAGCTCGGCGAGTTTTCGGGGCAAGTTGAATTCATCGAAGAAAATGCTACTGCCATGCAGCAGCAGGACGGCGTGGTCGATGCCAACGTCATGTTTTTTCTGCTCCACGAACTGCCCCACGAATTAAAGGGCAAAGCGCTCAATGAGGCCAGGCGATTGCTCGCGCCGGGAGGAAAGCTCTTTCTTGCGGAATTTCATCGCCCCAATCTGTGGGTTCTGCGCGCCCTGAGCTGGACTTACTTCAAGGTCTTCGAGCCGCTTGGTCTTGCGCTCTGGGATACCCATGACCCGCTCAACTATTTGCAGAACATGGGTGGCTGGAAGTGTGAAAGGACGACGTATTTTTTCGGCAATTTCCAGGTAATCACTGCAACCAAACATAGGGAAACACAGTAGACACAAACACGCGACCGCAGCCACGGCCCAACCATCCAAACCTTAGCAAAGGAGCGAAAGATGAAGAGAATGATTGCAAGCATCACGATGGGCGCGGCGGCGCTCGCGGCGCCGACGACGGGCGTAGCCGACGGCAAAGAGATCTACGCCAAGGCGTGCGCCGTCTGCCACACCGCCATACCGCCGAAACTCGGCGACAAGGCCGCGTGGGCACCGCGCATTGCGACCGGCACCGACGCACTCGTCGCGGCGGTGATCAAGGGCAAGGGAGCGATGCCGCCCAAGGCGGGCAACAGCTCGCTGTCCGACGCCGATATCAAGGCAGCGGTCGAATACATGGTGTTACAGTCGAAGTAACCAGGAATCTGTCGCAAGGAGAATCACATGGCTATCGATCCGGTATGCGGCATGAGTGTCGATGAGCAGACGGTGGCCGACTCCACGAGTCACGAGGGAACACGCTATTATTTTTGTTCCACCGGCGAGCTTGACCTGTGTGCAAAACACGGGTTTTTAATGTCACTCATCATGTAGGTAATACGTTTTCACGGAGGATAGTTCATGGAACACCGTTGGAGCAGACGCCAGCCAGAGGAAGGCGAAGTGACGATTTGTTATCTCGGCCAGTGTTTTTCAGCGTGCAGCCTGTTGAATATCAGTTCCGATGGGATGCTTATCGAGACGCCAGAAATGCCTCTGCCCTGTGGTGCCTTGGTCGAGCTGACCTTCAATGTGCCCGGCGTGGGAAAGCGCCGGTTGCGGGGGTCGGTGGTGCATCGGACAGGACAGGATGCCGGAGTCATGTTCGTCGATGACGACCTCGTGGCGCCGGGTACGGATTGAAGGGCAGGAAGAGTGGCGTCATGGTTTTTGGCGGTGTTGGGCAGTTCGGGCAATGGTACTTTTACTTTTCGAGAGAGGCATGAACATGACAGATCATAATGAAACATCGGGCAATAACTCCGCATCGCGGCGGCCGGCGCGGAAACCCGCGAGCCGGGTGGCGGCCAAGGGTATGGCCGCTGGGGATGAGTGCGGTGACGCGCCGCGTCGCGATCCCGTTTCCGCCGAGGAGCGGCAGCAGATGATCGCCACGGCAGCGTATCTCCGGGCCGAACGCCGGGATTTTGAATCCGGGTACGAGTTTGAAGACTGGCTGGAGGCCGAGGCGGAGATCGACCGGCAGATCGCCTGCGGGTGAGCCGTGGTCACGGTAGCGTGCGCTATGCGCACGGGAAGGTCATTCCGTGTGTGATCGTGCGCACGCTACACGACTGATAGATTTTCAGCGCCCCGATACTGGAGAAGGAGGCAAAATGAAAGCGACACAACAACTGCACGATCTCGGTCAAAACCTGTGGCTCGTCAGCGAGCTTCCCAGAATTGCACATCTAAATTGCGGAACACGAAGAGGATACGATAAGGAGCGCGAACCGAATAGGTAGCAAGGCATAATAATTACAACATTATAACCGGTCTTAAAGCTTGGAGGGAGCCGATGCCGTACCTACAACCCGCCGCCATTATCGGCCTGTTTGCGCTGCTTGTTTTAGCCGTGCTGGTTGGGTTGCTGTGGCTGTCACGCTGGTTAGGGGGCTACCGCCCGCAATGGGACAAGGAGCAGCCTTATGAGTGCGGCATCCCGCCCACCGGCGATGCGCGCGCGCAGTTTCCCGTGCGTTTCTATGTGGTCGCCGTCTCCTTCTTAATTTTCGACATTGAAGCGGCCTTCCTGTTTGCGTGGGCGGTGGCCTATTGGGAGTTGGGCGTGCAGGGGGTAATGGGGGCCAGCGTGTTCATCCTGATCCTGCTGCTGGGCTTGATTTACGAGTGGCGCAAAGGAGGTCTGTCATGGAGTCCGGACAAAACAGGCAGGGACCTCTGACGGGGGTTTTCGGCAAACTGGAAGAGGCGGTGTCCTGGGGCCGCAAGTATTCGCTGTGGCCGTACAATTTCGGCCTGTCCTGCTGCTTCGTCGAGATGATGACGGTGTTCACGCCGCGCCACGACATCGCCCGCTTCGGCGCCGAGGTGATGCGTGGCTCGCCACGCCAGGCGGACCTGTTGATCATCTCGGGCACCGTGTTCGTCAAAATGGCGCCGATGATCGTGCGCCTCTATCACCAGATGCTCGAACCCAAGTGGGTCATCTCCATGGGCTCCTGCGCCAATTCCGGCGGCATGTACGATATCTACAGCGTGGTGCAGGGTGTGGATCAGATCCTGCCGGTGGATATCTACGTGCCCGGCTGTCCGCCACGGCCCGAGGCGCTGTTGCAGGGACTGGTGATGTTGCAAGCGGCGGTCGGCAGCGAACGCCGGCCACTTGGCCTGAGAGTGGAGGGATAGCGGATGCCAAATAGCGATACTCAGTCAGAGCTTACTGCGCAATTGCAGGCACGCTTCAATGCCGTTCCCGGCAAACTGCCCCACGACAAAATCGAGACCCTGTCGGTACCCGCTGAACGGATCACCGAGACCTTGGCCTATCTCAAACACGAGGCCGAACCCCGTTTTGAGATGCTCTTCGATCTGTCCGCCATCGACGAGGCGGGGCGGGGCGGCGGGCTGACGGTGTTCTACCAGTTGCTGTCTCTTTCCGGCAATATGGACCTGCGCCTCAAGGTGGGTCTGTCCGAAGAGGCCCCGGTCCTGCCCAGCGCCTGCACCGTGTGGCCCGCCGCCAACTGGTATGAGCGCGAACTCTATGACATGTTCGGCATCCACGTGGAAGGGCATCCCGATCTGCGCCGGATACTGATGCCCGAATACTGGGAAGGCCACCCGTTGCGCAAAGCCCATCCCAATCGTGCCACCGAGATGCCGCCCTACTGCCTGCCGGAAGCGCGCTATCGCCAGATCCTGGAAAGCTACCGCGCCGAGGACTATAGCGAGCCGGGGGGTGATGACGGGGAAATGGTCCTCAACATCGGCCCCACCCACCCCGGCACCCACGGCCTGTTGCGCCTGGTGGTACGACTGGCAGGCGAAGAGATCCGCGAGGTGCGTCCCGATATCGGCTTTCATCACCGTGGCGCGGAAAAGATGGCCGAGCGTCACACCTACCACACTTACATTCCATACACCGACCGCATCGATTATCTGGCCGGGGTGCAGAACGAACTGCCCTATGTGCTGGCGGTGGAACAGCTTGCTGGCATTACCGTGCCGCAGCGCGCCGAGGTGATCCGGGTGATGCTGTGCGAACTGTTCCGTGTCGCCAGTCACCTGGTGTGGCTGGCCAGCTATGCGCACGACCTGGGGGCGATGGCTCCACCCTTCTATGCCTTCCGTGACCGCGAATACCTGTTCGATGTGGTCGAGTTGATCACCGGCGGGCGCATGCACCCGGCCTTCTTCCGCATCGGCGGCGTGGCCCTGGATCTGCCCGAGGGCTGGCGCGAGGTGCTGCAAGGTTTCCTGAAACGCATGCCTCCCGCCATCGACGAGTATCAGGCGCTGCTCACCCGCAACCCGATCTTCCGCGCCCGCACCCGTGGCATCGGTGTGCTGTCCACGGCACAGGCCATCGACTGGGGCGTGAGCGGGCCCAATTTGCGGGCCTGCGGTCTGGACTGGGATCTGCGCAAACGACGACCCTACAGCGGTTACGAACACTACGACTTCGAGGTGCCCACCGCCGCCGAGGGCGATGCCTTGGCCCGCGCCGAGGTGCGCCTGGAAGAGATCCGCCAGAGCCTGCGCATCGTCGAGCAGGCCATGCAGAACATGCCGGACGGCGCTATCCTCTCCGACCAGGCGCGCTATGCCTTTCCGCGTAAGGAGGCAACACTGCAAGACATAGAGACCCTGATCCATCATTTCATTACCGTGGGGCGGGGTATGAGTTTTCCGCCCGGGGAAAGCCTGTTTATTACCGAGGCGCCCAAGGGGATGAACGGCTACTTTGTCGTCAGCGACGGTTCGGAACAGCCGTACCGGCTACGGATACGAACCCCTTCCTTCCCTCATGTTCAGACCATCCCATTACTTGCCCGCGGCCACCTCCTGGCAGACTTATTCGCCATCCTCGGCTCCATCGACTACATCCTTGCGGATCTGGATCGTTAGGGGGAATGGCTGACATGAGCAAGCTACAGGAACTGGAAAAACATCTGGCGCAACTGCCACCCGCTCACCCGGAGCGCCGCGCGGCGGTGGTGCCTGCGATGCAGGCCTTGCAGACCGAACGCGGCTACCTCGACGACGCGGCAGTGGAAGAGGTGGCGCGCCTCACCGGCCTGTCGGCTACCGAGGTCGAGGAGTTGGCCACGTTTTATAGCCTGATCTATCGCCGCCCGGTAGGCCGGCACGTCCTGCTGGTTTGCGACAGTCTCTGTTGCGCCATGAACGGAGGCAAACAATTATTGACGAGGGTGGAACAGATGAGCGGCGTATCATTGGGAGAGGTTACGGCGGACGGGGCACTCAGCGTGTTACCCAGCATCTGTCTGGGGCTGTGCGACCGGGCGCCTGCGGCGCTTGTTGACGGCGAGGCGCTGGGGCCGTTGGACGAGTTCGCTCTGGCAGCACTACTCCAGCGCCTGCAAGGGGAGGACTGAGGCCATGGAGGCCGTATTGACCCAGCACCTTGATCCCGCCGCTCCCCTGGGCCTGGAGGCCTACCGGGGCGTCGGCGGCTACCGCAGCCTGGCTGCGGCCTTCGATCTCAAGCCCGAGGCAATTATCAAGACGGTGGAGGCCGCCAATCTGCGCGGCCGCGGCGGAGCCGGTTTTTCCTGTGGCGTGAAGTGGCGCCTGCGGGGTGTGGATGCAGCGAAACCCCGCTATCTGGTCTGCAACCTGGACGAATCGGAGCCTGGCACCTTCAAGGATAGACACCTGCTCTATGGCGGCCCCCACCAGATCATCGAGGCAGTCATCGTCGCCGCCTATGCCCTGCAGTCCGAACGTGCCTTCATCTTTGTCCGTGGCGAGTACGCCACGGGTGGCAATGGCTTGAAACGGGCACTCAAGGAGGCCGAGGCGGCGGGACTGGTGGGGGCCAACATCGGCGGCAGCGGTTTCGATTTGCAGATCGACGTGCACCTCAGTGCGGGACGTTACATCTGCGGCGAAGGGTCCGCCCAGATCAATGCCCTGGAAGGTCGGCGCCCCAATCCGCGCCACAAGATACCGCGGACCAGCATCAAGGGACTGTGGGGGCAGCCCACCACCACCAATAACGTCGAGACCCTGGTCAATGTGCCGCATATCCTGCTCAACGGCGCGGACTGGTTCCGTGACCTCGGGATCAATGGCGGTTGCGGCTCCAAGTTGTATGGTGTCAGCGGCAAGGTGCAACATCCCGGCCTGTTCGAGCTGCCCACCGGTACCACGGCGCGGGAATTGATTTTCGACCATGCCGGCGGCCTTGCCGAGGGACGATCCCTGCTCGGTTTTCTGCCCGGCGGGGCATCGACAGCCTTCCTGCTTCCCGAACACCTCGATGTACCGATGGACTTCGATCCCGTCGCCAAGGCAGGATCGCGCCTCGGCACTGGTGGCATCATCGTCCTGGACGACACCACCTGTCCGGTGGCGGTAGCCCTGAACCTGATGCGCTTCTTCGCCCGCGAATCCTGCGGCTTCTGTACCCCCTGCCGCGATGGCCTGCCTTATCTGGCGCAGATTCTGGCGGCTATCGCTGCCGGTGAGGGACAGGTGGAGGATCTCGCCCTGCTGGAGGATCTGTGCGAGAAGATCGCCCCGCAATCCTTTTGCGCCTTTGCCCCCGGTGCCGTGATGCCACTCACCAGCAGCCTGCAATGCTTTCGCGAACACTATGCACAACACATTGCGACCGGCCGCTGCCCGTTCGGCAAAGCCAATGAGGGAGGGCTTTAACCATGGGGACGATCCGTATCGATGGCCGCGACATCCCTTTCGAAGAGGGCGACAACGTACTCAAGGCCGCGCTGGCGGCGGGGGTGAAGATCCCCCATTTCTGTTACCACCACGCGCTGGGCAGCCTCGGCGCCTGCCGCTTATGCGCTGTGGAGATCACGCCCAAGGAGACGAACAAAGCCCCGCAGGTGGTGATGGCCTGTCTCGAACCTGCCAAAGATGGTTTGCAGGTCTGTGTCTCTGCGGCGGCGGCGCGTCGTGCGCGGGAGGGGGTGATCGAATTGCTGATGACCAATCATCCCCATGACTGTCCGGTGTGCGACGAAGGCGGGGAGTGCCATCTCCAGGAGATGACCGTTGACTGCGGCCCACCCTATCGCCGCTATCGCGGACGCAAGCGCACCTTCCCCAATCAGTATCTGGGACCCTTGGTACATCACGAGATGAACCGCTGCATCACCTGCTATCGCTGCACCCGCTTTTACCGGGACTATGCAGTGGGTGACGACCTCGGGGCGATGCGCCTGCGCAACGAAGTCTATTTTGGCCGCTTCCAGGACGGCCCGCTGGACAGCCCCTTCGCCGGCAACCTGGTAGAGGTCTGTCCCACCGGCGTCTTTACCGATGCCGTATTCCGGCAACGTTTCACGCGTGTCTGGGACTTGAAGACAGCGCCTTCCATCTGCCCGCATTGCAGCGTCGGCTGCAATACCCTGCCCGGCGCACGGGACGGCACCCTGCGCCGGGTGCGCAATCGCCATCATCCCGAGATCAACCGCTGGTTTCTTTGTGACCGCGGCCGCTACGGCCACCAATACAGCGAGCACACCGCCCGGTCGCTGTTGCCCCGCATCGCGGGCGCGTCTATCAGCTACCGCAACGCCCTCACCTCCGCTGCAGAACATATTAAAACGGCCGGAGACAGATTGGGCGGCCTTGGCTCGGCGCGGGAAGATCTGGAAGGCAATGCGCTGTTGCGTGCCTTGATGCATAAGCTGGACGGCGCTTACGCTGCCTTCAGCGACCCGGCTCTCGAATCGGCAATGGCCGCCGCCATCGTCCAACGTCAGGGCACAGCCGGAGCTTCTTCTCTTGCAAAATTGGCTTCCCTTGCCGAAATGGAACAGGCCGACGCGGCGCTGATCGTCGGCGACCTCACCGGTCATGCTCCAATGATGGATCTGGCCCTGCGTCAGGCCTACCGGCGAGGTGCCCCGCTTGCCGTGCTTCACAGCACTCCCGCCCCGCTGGCGCGTTTCGCGGTCACGGCGCTGACAGTGTCGCCGCGCGAGATGGGCGCTCGCCTGTCTCGCCTCAGCGAACTGGTGGCAGACCCTTCTGCCGCGAGTTCGACCCAGGAGGCAGCGCTGGCTGATATCGCGGCGCGCTTGACAGCGGCCCGGCGACCGCTGGTGGCGGGCGTGGTCGAGACCCTTGCCGCGCCAGAGATTGTAGCCCTGGCCCAACTGGCCATGGCGCTGGACCCAAGTGCCAGACTCGTTTATGCCTTGCCTGGGCCCAACGCCTATGGGGCTGCGTTGCTTGCCCCGGCAGGCAGCGCCACTGCGGTTCTGGAGGCGGTGGAGGCGGGCCGTATCCAAACCCTGATCGTGGCAGGCAATGATCCACTCGGCGATGCACGTCTGGGGCCTCGCTGGCGCGCGGCCTGCCAACGCCTGGACGCCCTCATCGTCCTCGATTGTGTCGCTACCGCCACCGCCCAGGCGGCGGATATCCTGCTCCCGGTGGCGGCGTGGGCGGAGCGTGGCGGTACCTTCGTCAATTACGAAGGCCGCGCCCAGGGCTTCGCCCCTGTCTTCCAACGCCCTGAACCGCTGCCCACTACAGCAGATGTGATCGCAGACCTGGCCCAAGCCCTCGACCTCGCTCTGCCGGATGTTACGGCAGCGCTGAGTGACGCTATCCCCGGCTACCAGGCGCCCATTCCTGGCACACTTGGATCGCCTATACCTGTGTCTCCGCTGCCCGCGCATATCGATGTAGCCACCCGCCCGGAAAGCGGACCTTGGCAGGCAGCGCTGACGACCTGGTACGGCGATGATCCGCTCGCCAGCTTCGCCCCGGCCTTGATGGAGCTGGCCCCGGCACCCGCCGCCCGCATCGCCCCGGCGGCAGCCAGTAACGCAGGCATCGAGGACGGGGCGCGGGTCATGCTGCGCGGACCGGCCGGAGCCTTGGCACTGTCCGTGCAGCTTGATAGCGGCGTGGCCATGGACACGATTGCACTTGCACGCGCGACGCTGGTTCAATTAGGCGTCGGTCATGGCGATCCGCTCGACCTGGAGCAGATACCATGACCTTCAGTCAATGGCTGCTTACCCTTGCCGTCCTGGTGCTGGTGTTGCTGGGGCTGGTGCTCACCGTGGCCCTCATGGTCTATGGTGAACGCCGTTTCCTCGCCCTGCTGCAAGACCGGCTTGGCCCCAACCGCGCCGGTCCATTCGGCTTGCTGCAACCCGTTGCCGACACCCTCAAGCTGTTGACCAAAGAGTCCTTCGTGCCCCCCTTTGCAGATCGCAGCGTCTATACCATCGCCCCCGTCATCGTCCCGCTGACGGTGCTGCTCAGCTTTGCCGTGGTACCGGTGAGCAAGAACTGGTGGCTGGCCGATCTCAACATCGCGCTGCTCTATGTGCTGGCCCTCTCCTCGTTGCGGGTCTACGGCATCATGCTCGGCGGCTGGGCCTCTAACAGCAAGTATCCGCTGCTCGGTGGCCTGCGCGCCGCCGCGCAAATGGTCAGTTACGAACTGCCGATGGGACTCGCTTTGGTGGGCGTGGTGATGTTGAGCGGCTCCTTCAGCCTGGTGGACATCGTCGCCGCGCAGGGGCTGCCCTATATATTGATACAGCCCCTGGGGTTCATTATCTTTCTGGTATGCGGGATCGCCGAGACTAACCGCCTGCCCTTCGATCTCCCGGAGACGGAAAACGAGTTGGCCTCCGGTTACAACACCGAATACGGCGGCATCAGATTCGCCTTCTTTTATCTGGGCGAATATATGGGAGTGCTGCTTATCGCAGCACTGGTGACGGTGCTGTTTCTCGGTGGCTGGCGCGGACCCTGGTTGCCCGGCGTGGTGTGGTTTGCGGTGAAGACCCTGGCGCTGATATTTCTATTCTATTGGCTGCGTACCAGTCTGCCACGGCTGCGCTACGACCAACTGATGGATTGCGGCTGGAAAGTGATGCTGCCGGCCGCGTTGATTAACCTGCTGATTACCGCCGTGCTGGGGTTGTTCTGGATGAAGGGTTGAACAAGGTTGCATACCTCTCTTCAGCAGGCGGGTGCGAAGGAAATTTTATGGGCGAGAAAGGCGAAGCTGATTGACACCTGTCGTGGATGGCAAAACACATGAATAAAAAAGCCCCAGCCATGCTCATCAGACTGTGGTGTTCGCTGTGGGCGACTCTGCGCCATGCCTGGGCAAGGCGTGAAACGGTGTCTTACCCGGAGGTCAAGCGAACCCTGCCGGCGCGCTGGCGCGGACGCATCGTGCTCACCCGGGATCCTGATGGCGAGGAACGCTGCGTGGCCTGTTACTTGTGCTCGGCGGTGTGCCCGGTGGACTGCATCAGCCTGCAGGCCCGGCAACGGGACGACGGACGGCGTTATCCGGAAACTTTTCGCATTAATTTCAGCCGCTGTATCTTCTGTGGCTTTTGTGAGGAGGCCTGCCCGACGCTGGCGATCCAGCTTACCCCGGACTTCGAGATGTGCGAGCAGCGTCACGAAAGCCTGGTGTACAACAAGGATCAACTGCTGATCGACGGCCAGGGCAAACACCCCGGCTACAATTTTTACCGCCATGCCGGTGTCGCGGTACCCGGCAAGGCTATCGGCGAGGGTGACAACGATGCGCCGCCCGTGGATCGTGATACCAATCTGCCGTAGCAGACGGGAGCAGTTTGCCGTAGAGATGATGCAATGTTTTCAATGCAAAGATCAAGGATGTAGGCAACAATGAGAATAACCACCAGACCAACAACACGGACAGCCCATGTATGACATTATTTTTTATCTCACCGCTGCCATTGCGGTGATTGCGGCAGCTGCGCTGCTGGTACTGCGTCATCCGGTCCACGCCGCCCTCTATCTTATTGTCTCGCTGCTGGCGCTGGCGCTGTTGTTCTTCCTGCTCGGCGCACCGCTGGTGGCGGCGCTGCAGGTCATGCTTTACGCCGGGGCGATCATGGTGTTGTTCCTGTTCCTGATGATGGTGATGAACCTGCGCCCCGAACGGGGCCGGCCGCTGCCCGCCGGTTGGCAAGGTCCGGCATTATTGGCGCTGCTGCTCTGGCTGGAGATTTTTGTGTTGCTCAGCAGATCGCCATTGGAAAGTGCAGGCAGTGCGATGGTCATCGGACCCAAGGCGGTGGGGGCTGCCTTGTTCGGCCCCTACCTGGTGGTGGTTGAGGCCGCCGCCGTGCTGTTGCTGGCCGCGCTGGTGGCCGCCCTCTATCTCAGCCGCAGGGGACGGCCGTGATCCCGCTCACCCATAGCCTGGTCATCGCCGCCCTGCTGTTCACGCTGGGACTCGCAGTGGTGTTATTGCGGCGTGAGCTGCTGTTCGTGTTGATGGGGCTGGAGGTCATGTTCAACGGTGTCGCCTTGACGGCGGTGGCGGCGGGCCAGCACTGGGGCAATGCCGATGGCCAGGTACTGACCATCTTGCTGATGGCGGTGACCGCCGCTGAACTGGTGGTGGCGCTGATCCTGGTGTGGCTGGCCTTTCAACACTTCAGGGCGGTGCGTGTGGAAGATCTCGCCCGACTCAGGGATGCCCAGTTCAGGGATGATGTCGGCGGGGGAGCATCATGAGCCAGTGGCTATGGTTGATTCCTGGAGCACCGTTGCTGGGCGCGCTGATCATCGCGTTGCTGGGTGGCTGGATACGACGTGAACTTCTCGCCATACTGGCCAGTTGTGCCGCGGCCGGGGCCTTTCTGACAGTTCTTATGGCGTGGCTGAACGGGGCCGCCTACCAACCATTGCAGCAAACCCTCTACACCTGGGTGGCGGTGGGCGACTGGCGACCGACGATCGGCTTTACCCTTGATCGCCTTGCCCTGGTGATGGTGAGCGTGGTCAGCGGCGTGGGGCTGTTGGTCCACCTCTACTCGGTGGACTTCATGGCCGAAGAGACCGATCAGCGCCGATATTATTTTTTTCTTAACCTGTTTCTGGCCGGCATGCTGATACTGGTGCTGGCCGACAATCTGGTACTTTTATATCTGGGCTGGGAACTGGTCGGGCTGTGCTCCTTTGCGCTGATCGGTTTCTGGTACCGGGATCCGGTGCGGGCCGCCGCCGGGCGCAAGGCCTTTACGGTCACCCGGGTCGGCGATACGGCGCTGGCGATCGGCATATTCCTGCTGTTCAGCCAGTTCCATGAACTTTCATTGTCCGTCTTGTTCACCGCCGCCACCGCTCAGTGGGAGCACGGCTCGACGCTGGCCACGCTGACCGCACTGCTGATTCTGGGCGGGGCGGTGGGCAAGTCGGCGCAGTTGCCGTTGCAGGTGTGGTTGCCGGATGCCATGGCCGGACCCAGTCCGGTCTCTGCCCTGATCCACGCCGCCACCATGGTCACGGCCGGGGTCTATTTGATCGCCCGCACCCATCCCCTGTTCGAATTCGCGCCTCAGGTACAGTGGCTGGTGGCGGCCATCGGCGCGCTGACCATCGTCTACGGGGCCAGCGCCGCCCTGGCGCAATCCGACTTCAAACGGGTGCTGGCTTACTCCACCATCAGCCAGATCGGCTATATGTTCCTGGCGCTGGGCTGCGGGGCCTACGCCCTCGCGCTGTTCCACCTCACCACCCATGCCTTCTTCAAGGCCTTGCTGTTTTTGTCTGCAGGGGCGGTGATCCGCGCCAGCGGGGATGAGCATGACATCCATCGCTTGGGCAAGCTCGGAGGCCATCCGACCTTGGCCCGTTGGACCTTTCTCATCGGTGCCGCGTCGTTGGCCGCGCTGCCGGTCGTCACCGCCGGCTTCTACAGCAAAGACGCCATCCTCACCGCCGCCTGGGCGGCGGGACCGGTGTTGTGGGCGTTCGCCGCCTTCGGCGCCCTGCTGACCGGTGGCTATATCTTCCGCACCTATCTACTGGTGTTCCATGGGACAGGACCCAGGACATCGGCCGCATCACTGCCCCGTTCCATGGTGTTTCCGTTGCTGATACTGGCCGTGCTTAGTCTCGTTGTCGGTTTCATTGAGTTACCGGAAGGCTGGCCCGGCCCCCACCTCTGGAGCGCATGGCTCAAAGACGAACTGGGCCTGGCGGCCATGCCCCCGGCGGCCGTTGTCCATGGTCTCCAGATCATCGGCAGTCTGCTGCCTTTGGCGGGTATCGCACTGGCTTTTGTTCTCGTTCGCCGGGAACGGGCAGGCTACCTATTACCGCTGACAACGTTCCTGCGTAGCGGCTGGGGCTTCGATGCCCTCTATCGCGTGGCCCTGGTGCGGCCCTACCAAGTCCTGGCACGAGGCTTGGGGCGTGTCGTTGAGGCGCTGATCATCGAGGGTGGGTTAGCGGGGCTGGCCTGCGGATTCTGGGCGCTGGCCCAGGGCTGCCGCCGCTGGGTGGACCTCGGCATCCTGGAACGCGGTATCACCGGTTTGGTGGCTGGGCTGCGCTTCGGACATATGCGACTAAGTGTCACCCAAAACGGCTTGCTGAGCCGCTATGCCCTGGTGGTCAGCACAGGATCCTTGGTCCTATTGGGTTATTGGTTATGGTGAGGGTCATGCGATGTACTGGTTGAGCGTACTGATATTCATGCCTCTGCTGGGGGGGCTCTTGATCGGGCTGACGGCGCGGGGCAGGACAGCCTATTCGCGTTGGGCCGCGCTGGCCTTCACCGGCGCCGAACTGCTGATCGTCCTGGGCCTGTGGTGGGGCGCAGACCCCGGCGCGAACGGTTACTTGTATATGCTGCGCGCACCCTGGATACCTGCCCTCGGTATCCAATTTTTGCTGGGCATGGACGGCATCAGCCTGCTGCTGGCGTTGTTGACCGCGCTGCTTGGGCCGGTGGCGGTGCTGGTCTCCTGGAATGCTGTGCAGCGCAACTGGCCCGCCTTCGCCTCCCTGCTGCTCGCCACCCAGGCGGGCATCATGGGGGTGTTCCTGGCGCTGGACCTGGTGTTGTTCTATGTGTTCTGGGAATTGATGCTGGTTCCGATGTATTTCCTCATTGGGGTGTGGGGGCACCAACGCCGCCTCTACGCCGCCTACAAGTTTTTCCTCTTCACTGTGACCGGCTCACTGTTGATGCTGGTGGCAATCCTGGGGCTGTACTTTACCCATGGCAAGCAGACCGGGATTTACACTTTCGACTACTTCGAACTGATCCACACCAGCCTGCCCGGTACCAGCGGGATGTGGCTGATGCTGGGGTTTTTCATGGCCTTCGCCGTCAAGATCCCGCTGTTTCCCGTGCATAGCTGGCTGCCCGACGCCCACACCGAGGCTCCGACGGCAGGCAGCATCCTCCTCGCCGGCTTGTTACTGAAAACCGGCGCCTACGGGTTGATGCGGTTCTGCCTGCCGCTATTTCCTGATGCTTCTGCCGTGTTTGCCCCGGTGGGCATGACGTTGGGGGTGATCGGTATCCTGTACGGCGCCATGTTGGCTCTGGTGCAGGAGGATATGAAGCGTCTTATCGCCTTTTCTTCTATCAGCCACCTCGGCTTCGTGGTGTTCGGCATCTATGCCTGGAATCAGCAAGGCTTGAGCGGCGCCGTGATCCTGATGCTGGCCCATGGAGTGACGACCGGGGCGATGTTTGCCTTGGTCGGTATGCTGGAAGAACGCTCCGGCACCCGCTTGATGGCTAACTTTGGTGGTCTGTTATCGCCGCTGCCGCGCCTGGGCGCCCTGCTGCTGCTTTTCACCCTATCCGCGATGGGCATGCCGGGGTTGGCCAACTTTACCGGCGAGTTCCTGGTCCTTGCCGGCGTATTCCAGGTCTCAGCGGGTCTGGCCGTGGCAGGTGCCCTGGGCATCATTGCCGGGGTGATTTACCTGCTGTGGATGTACCAGCGCGTCATGCTGGGAGAGATGCGCAGCGAACAGACATGGACCGATCTTGACCGCCGCGAGGCGCTGGTGCTGGGGTTGCTGGCAATCGCCGTGTTGTGGCTGGGCCTGTATCCGGCCCCTTTCCTGGACATTCTGCAAACCCCGCTGACCACCATCATTGAGTCAGGCGTGGCTGTGACGACCGGAGCGGCGGATGCACCTCGCTGACCTGGTTACCCTGGCCCCTTTCATCCTGCTCACTTCAGGTGGTCTGACGGTACTCATGCTGGGTGTCTGGCCGCAGCGTGTTTCGACCCGGATGCTAACAGCCGTCACGCTGGCATTCCTGCTGCTGGCTGCCGCCGCTGCCTTATTCTGGGAGCTGCCTCGCGAAGTGGGCAGCATGCTGGTGATCGACGGCATAAGCCGCCTGTTTACCGTGTTGTGCACACTCGGTGCCGCGGCTATCGTCTTGCTCTCCTACGGCTATGCGCCCACCCGAAACGAGGCCAGGAAGGAAGATATCAGGGAGGAATATTTGTGCCTGCTCCTCTTTGCGACATTAGGGATGACCCTGCTCGTCTCCTCACGCCACCTGGCCAGCGCCTTTATCGGCCTGGAAATCCTGGCCGTGCCGCTCTATGCCCTCATCGCCTGGCGACCGGCACGGGAGGGCGCGGTCGAGGGTGGGGTGAAATATGCCGTGCTCGCCGGCTTTGCCGCCGCATTTTTTCTCTATGGTATTGCGCTGGCCTACGCCAGTACGGGCACCCTGGACCTCGTGGCGCTTGGCACGATTACCACGGGGGGAAGCTTGCTGCCGGTCGCCATGACCTTGATGCTGGTCGGGATAGGCTTCAAGTTGGCCCTGGTGCCGTTTCACATGTGGGCGCCCGACATCTACCAGGCCGCCCCCACACCGGTCACGGCCCTGTTCGCCAGTATCGCCAAGGCCGCAGTATTGGTGTTCCTGATTCGGCTGTTGTGCTTGCAGCTGCCACAAATATGGGAGGCCCTGCTGCCGTTATTGTGGGGTCTTGCGCTCATCAGCATGGTGGCAGGCAACCTGCTGGCGTTGCGCCAGCAGAATCTGAAAAGGTTACTCGCCTATTCCTCCATCGCCCATCTCGGCTATATCCTGGTGGCGCTGGCAGCCGGTAATTCCCTAGGCCGCGATGCAGCCATTTATTATGCGGGTGCCTATGTGGTCATGAACTTGGGTGCATTCAGTGTAGTCGCCGCACTGACCCATCCCGATCACGATCGCGGAGACATAGAGGAATATCGCGGTCTAGGGCGACGTTACCCGGCGCTGGGTCTCGCCATGGGGGTGTGCCTGTTGGCTCTCGCCGGCCTCCCACCGACCGCAGGGTTTATGGCCAAGCTACTCGCCTTTGGCGCAGCCGTGGCGGCCGGTAACATCATGCTGGCGATTATAGCGGTGATCAACACGGCACTCGCTTTTTTTTATTACTTGCGGATAATCATGGTATTTTACGGGCAGCAGGAAACCAACCGGGATATAACTCCGCCATCAAAGGGATCCATCGCCGTGGCGATCATAGCCAGCGTTCTTGTTATCGGACTCGGCATTTTCCCGCAATGGCTACTGGAGGCCTATTATAAAGCGCCTTGAAATATCAATCAAAACTACATTTTATTATAAAACAGCGAAATCAAGGAGACTTAGCGATGTCTGATTCTAAGAATGGCTCAACGCCCGAACAAAAAGAAAGAATGTTGCAAGAACAGATCCTGCGGGAACAACCTCAATATGCCACGGTTTCCTGTGAAGTCTGTCTGAAAGAAATCCCTAAATCTCTCGCCCATACCGAGGAGGCAGAGGATTATGTGCGTTATTTTTGCGGTCTGGACTGTATTGATAAATGGGAGCATCAGAACAATGCTAACAAAACATAGCGCAATGCCCATGACGCATGGTTTTACCCTATAAGAGATCTACGCCAAGGCGTGCGCCGTCTGCCACACCACCATACCGCCGAAACTCGGCGACAAGGCCGCATGGGCACCGCGCATCGCGACCGGCACCGACGCACTCGTCGCGGCGGTGATCAAGGGCAAGGGAGCGATGCCGCCCAAGGCGGGCAACAGCTCGCTGTCCGACGCCGATATCAAGGCAGCGGTCGAATACATGGTGTTACAGTCGAAGTAACCAGGGATCTGTCGCAAGGAGAATCACATGGCTATCGATCCAGCATGCGGCATGAGCGTCGATGAGCAGACGGCAGCCGGTTCCACGAGTTACGAGGGGACACGCTATTATTTTTGTTCCACCGGTTGTCTGCGCCAGTTCGAGGCGAAGCTTGCGGTATTTGCCCGGCTCAGGCAAGACGGGATGCGGATCGGGGCCATTGTGGCGATTCAGGGTCCGGTAGTGGATATCGCCTGTGATCACCTGCCGCCGTTGCACCAGGCGCTGTTTGCCGCCAACGCCCATGAGGTGCATATCTTCGAGGTGTATCAACATCTCGATGAGCGGCGCGTGCGGGCCGTCGCATTACGCAGAACAGGCGGCTTGCAGCGGGGGATGGCGGTATTCGACAGCGGGACGCCGTTGCATGTGCCGGTATCGCCGGAATGCCTGGGCCGGTTGCTGGATGTCTTCGGCCAACCGCTCGACGGCGGCATGCCGCTGGCGGCGCAGGAGTTCAGAACCATTCTTGCCAAACCCGCCGCACTTCATGACACGGTGGAAGCAAGCGGGATACTGGAAACTGGTATCAAGGTGATCGATCTGCTCTGTCCCTTCGTCAAGGGAGGAAAGACCGGATTATTCGGCGGCGCCGGCGTCGGCAAGACGGTGCTCATCATGGAATTCATGCATGCCATTGTCGCGCTGCATCAGGGAGTCTCGGTATTCGCCGGCGTGGGCGAGCGCATCCGCGAAGGCCATGAATTGTGGCGCGAGATGCAGGAGGCTGGTGTCATGCCGCAAACCGTGATGGTGTTCGGCCAGATGGACGAGTCGCCCGGAGTGCGCTTCCGTGTCGGGCTAACCGCGCTGACCTATGCCGAATATTTGCGCGACACCTTGCACAAGGAGGTTTTGTTCCTGATGGACAACGTGTTCCGTTTCGTGCAGGCCGGAAGCGAGATTTCCGGATTGCTCGGGCGCATGCCGGCGACAGTGGGTTATCAGCCCACCTTGATGACGGAGGTGGCCGAATTGCAGGATCGTATCATCTCTACCGCCAAAGGCGACATCACCTCTGTGCAGGCGGTCTATGTTCCCGCGGACGACATGACCGATCCGGCGGTCAGTGCGATTCTGAGCCATCTTGATACAACGGTGATCCTTTCCCGTGCCGAGGCCGGAAAGGGCATCTATCCTGCCGTCGATCCCTTGCAGTCAAGCAGCAAGATGATGGACCGCCATTTTCTCGGAGACCGGCACTACAGCGTTGCAGAGGGGGTGCGCGAGCACCTTTCCCGCTATCGCGAACTGGAGGACATCATCGCCATGCTCGGTATCGAGGAACTCTCGGAAAAAGACCGCCGCATCGTGCTGCGCGCGCGCAAGCTGCAACGCTATCTGACCCAGCCGTTTCATGTCGTGGCCGAGCACACCGGCATCAAGGGCGTGTCGGTTCCTCTCGCCGATATGCTCGCCGACTGCGAGGCCTTCCTGCGCGGTGATCATGACGATGTGCCGGAAGACCGGTGCTATATGCGCGGCACCATGAAGGCGGTTCCTTCATGAATACCTTTGTCCTCCATTTGCAGAGCGCCACCCAGTACGAGCGCATCGAAAACGTCGTCAGCTTCGTAGGCGAGGATGATTCCGGGAGTTTCGGAATCCTGGCCGGACATGCGCGCATGATGACATCGCTGGTGTTCGGTTTGGCGCGTTTTCGCACCCCCGGCGCCGACTGGGAGTTTCTGGCGCTGCCGGGCGCATTGCTCTATTTTGTCGACAACCAGCTCCACATCAACACGCGGCGTTATCTGCGCGATGCCGATTATCAGCGCATCGGTGTCCAGTTGCAGGAACAATTACTGAAAGAAGAGGAAATCCTGCACGATGTAAAGAAAAGCCTGCGTCGCCTGGAGGAAGAAATGTTCAAGCGCCTGTGGCGGGTGCAGCGCGGCGGGGAAACATCGCTATGAGCAGCCAGAAATCGGATGGGGATCTCAATGGAGAAAAACTCAAAAAGGCCGTGGAACGGCGGGTCGCGCGCATGAAGCGGGCGGACAAGGAGCGCCCTACCCTGCTGGCGCAATCCGCCTATATTGGTGTGCTGGGCCTGATTTTCGTGCTGCCCGTCATCGGCGGCGCTTATCTCGGCCGCTGGCTCGATAGCCTGCATGAAGGTTATTCGATAGGCTGGACCTTGAACATGATCATTCTCGGTCTGGCGATCGGTGCGATGAACGTCTATTTTTTCATAAAGGAATAGAGCATGGCCAACCCCGATATCTTTATTACACCCGTTTTCTCCGCCGGTCCGTTCATCATCACCAGCACGGTGGTGGTAACCTGGGGCATCATGGCGGTGCTGGGACTGGCCGCATGGGGTTCGACACGCCGCCTGAAGCTTGATCCAGGGCGCTGGCAGGTCGTTGTGGAGGGGCTTGTGCTGGCCATCGAGGATGCTATCCGTGCTGTGCTACCCGACCGGCCCCATCGGTTGCTGCCCTTTATTGCCACGCTGTGGATTCTCATCGTCGTGGCCAATCTCGTCAGCCTGATTCCCGGCCTGCGTTCCCCTACCGGCGATTTGTCATTCACCGCCGCGCTGGCGATCCTGGTATTCCTCGCCGTGCACTGGTATGGCATCCGCACCCATGGCCTCAAGAACTATCTCTCCCATTACCTGAGACCGAATCCGTTGTTGCTGCCATTCCATATCATCAGCGAGATCACGCGCACGCTCGCTTTGGCCGTCCGCCTGTTTGGCAACATCTTCAGCCTGCAAATGGCAGCACTGCTGGTTTTGCTGGTGGCGGGCTTTCTCGCGCCGGTGCCGGTGCTGATGCTGCACATCATCGAGGCCCTGGTACAGGCGTATATCTTCGGCATGCTGGCGCTGATTTATGTCGCCGGGGCGATTCAAACTCAACAGGTCAAACATAGAGAAGAACAGGAGGTTGTATGAAAGACATGACGTGGTTTGCCTTGGGATCAACCGTGGCTGCGGCACTGGCCATCGCCATCGGCGCGATGCTGCCAGCCATTGCGATGGGGCGCGCCATCGCAATGGCGCTCGATGCCCTGGCGCGGCAGCCCGAGGCTGAAAAGTCGATCACGCGGACATTGTTTATCGGCCTGGCGATGATCGAATCACTGGCTATTTATGTCCTGGTGGTCGTATTGATCATCCTGTTCAGAAATCCTTTGCTGGAGTACGTGCTCAAATAGCGCTGTTTTCTTCGGTGCTTCCGGCAAAGAGGAGCGATATATGGAATTCAACTGGACGACGTTTGCGCTTGAGATCATCAACTTTCTGGTTCTGCTCTGGATCCTGAAGCGCTTTCTTTACAAGCCGGTGATGGATGCCGTCACGCAACGCAGGTCGGTCATCGAAAAAAGCTTGGCGGAGACGCAGGCAATGCAGGTTGAGGCCGAGTCGCTCAAACAGCAATATCAAGACCGCCTCACCGACTGGGAACGCGAAAAGGCCGGCTTGCGAATCGCCATGCTCGAAGAGGTCAACGTGGAGCGCGCACGGTCGATGACGGCATTGCAAGCCGCCCTGGAGCAGGAACGCAAAAGGAGTCGCGCGCTGGAACAGCAGCAGGCCGCCGAAATGCGGCGCACACTGGAAGAGGATGCCATGGTCCGCGCAGGACAGTTTGCCGCTCGCCTATTGTCCCGCCTGGCCAATGCCGAATTAGAAGCCAGGATAGGCGAAGTGGTAGTGGAAGACCTGCCGCATCTTCCCGATGAAAAACTGCAAACAATACGCGCTGTCTGTCAGGAAAAAAACCCCACCATGAAAGTGACCAGCGCCTACCCCGTCAGCGAGCGCCAGCGCAATGCCTTTGTACAAGCGCTCGGCAGCCTGGCCGGGAAAGATATTGCGTGCGAATTCGCAGAGGATGATCGCTTGATGGCGGGGTTCCGCATCGGCATCGGCCCCTGGATTCTGCATGCCAATCTGCGGGATGAGTTGAGATTTTTCGGGGAGACCACCCATCATGGAAGTTGAGCGGGATCCGGCCGGCCCCTCCCCTGTCGCTGAGCCGGGAAGCTTGCCGCACTACCGGTTCGGCCTGCGCATTGCAGAGCAGGGAAGCGTCCTGTCCATTGGCGATGGCATTGCCTGGATCAAGGGGCTGCCGTCTGCCGCGATGGACGAGATCCTCCATTTCGAGGACGGCAGCAAGGGGCTGGTTTTCCACCTTGCCGACGACCGGATCGGCGCCATTCTCTTGCAGCAGACCGGCGCCTTGACCGCCGGCGTCGCCGTTTACCTGTCCGGCCAGCGCCTCGCCATAGCGACGGGCGAAGCCCTGCTCGGACGCGTCATCGACCCCCTGGGCAACGTGCTCGACGGAGGCCCGCCGCCGGAATGCAGGCATCGGCGCGATCTGGAGGTTCCGTCGCCCCCCATCGTGGCGCGTGATTTCGTGGCCACCCCCCTTTATACGGGCAACAAGATGATCGACACGCTGATTCCTATTGGCAAGGGACAGCGGCAACTGATCATCGGAGACAACGCCGTGGGCAAAAGCGCGCTGGCGATCGATACCGTGATCAACCAGAAGGGCAAGGATGTCCGTTGCATCTATGTCATCATCGGCCAGAAGCGTTCGAGCGTCGTCAACACCATCGAAACGCTGCGCCGCGCCGGCGCCATGGAACATACCACGGTGGTCGTCGCCGAAGCCACGGCGATGCCCGGCCTCAAGTATCTTGCGCCGTTTGCCGGCTGCGCCGTGGCCGAGACGTGGATGGGGCAAGGCAACGATACGCTGGTGATTTACGACGACCTGACGACCCATGCCCGCGCTTATCGTGAATTGGCGCTGCTGTTGCGCCGCCCGCCGGGGCGCGAGGCCTACCCGGGCGACATATTTTATCTGCATTCACGCCTGCTGGAGCGTTCCACCCACCTTGCGCCTGCCCATGGCGGCGGCAGTATGACGGCACTGCCCATCATCGAAACCGAACAAGGCGAGATCGCCTCTTATATTCCCACCAACCTGATTTCGATCACCGATGGCCAGATCCATCTCGATCAGCGCCTGTTTGCCGGCGGGTTTCTGCCAGCCATCAATGTGACCCGCTCGGTTTCGCGCATCGGCGGCAAGGCGCAACATCCGCGCATCAAGCAGGAGGCGGGGCGCATGAAGCTCGATTACTTGCAGTTCCTGGAGCTGGAGGTCTTTACCCGGTTTGGTTCGCGCCTGGAAGCTTCCATGGAGGCGAAGATCCGGCGCGGCCGCGCACTGCGCGAAATTTTCAAACAAGACCGGCTCTCTCCCCTGCCCATCGAATTTCAACTGGCCTGGATGGTGGCCTTCAACGAGGGATTGTTCGACAACATCGGCATCGAAGCGATTTCTGCCTGCCTGGAACGGATCAAGGCTGGCGTGGAAAACAGCGAACTCGGCATCGGGGACAGCCGGGAGCAGTGGCTGCAAAGCGTCACGGACTGGATGAAAACGGGAGCCAGCCATGAGCAGACGGCATGAACTGGAACAGCACCTGCAAGTCCTGGGTGAAATCAGGGACATCATGAGTGCTATGAAGAATCTTTCATTCATGGAAGTGCGCAAGCTGACAAGATTTCTCTCCACCCAGCGCAGGGTCGTGGCGAACATGGAATCCGCAGCGGCGGATTTTCTGGGTTTCCATCCGCATCTTCTGGTGCGGCAGGAAAATGCCCGAAATGTCTATCTTCTCCTGGGAAGCGAGCGCGGATTTTGCGGCGATTTCAACGAAGCCCTGCTGCTCGCCCTGGAGTCGCACCGGCAATCGCATCCCCAGGAGCACGCCGCAGTGATCGTGATGGGATACAGGCTGGCGAACAAACTCGCGGACGACCCGCATGTCGCCGCCCGTCTTGATGGCCCTGCCGTGGTTGAAGAGGTGCAGCCGGTGCTGAAGCAGTTGGTGGATGCCCTCGATGCTTTTCAAAATCGGCGCGATTCGTCGCATCCCTTGCGCCTCACGGTATTTCATCATCACCCGGACAAGGCAGAGGTAAACGTCTCGATATTCCAGCCCTTCAGACAATTCGAAGACAAGACCGCGCATTTTGGACATCCACCACTATTGAATCTGCCGCCGCCGGCGTTTCTGGCCGAACTGGTGAATCATTATCTGTTCGCCGCCCTGCACGAGCTGTTCTATTCTTCGCTGATGGCGGAAAATGCCCGACGCCTGCAACACATGGACAACGCCATCCACCGTATCGAGAAAGACTCCATGGAGCTCTCACTGAAGAAGAACAGGTTGCGCCAGGAGGAAATCACCGAGGAAATCGAGGTGATCATGTTGAGCGCGGAGGCAATGAAGTTGCGGTGATTGCGTTCTTCATTTCTGGAGAGTGGTTTTCGAGGCGGCGGGCTTGACCTGTGTGCAACACACGGGTTTTTAATATCACTCATCATGTGGGAAATACGTTTTCACGGAGGATAGTTCATGGAACACCGTTGGAGCAGACGCCAGCCAGAGGAAGGCGAAGTGACGATTTGTTATCTCGGCCAGTGTTTTTTCAGCGTGCAGCCTGTTGAATATCAGTTCCGACGGGATGCTTATCGAGACGCCAGAAATGCCTCTGCCCTGTGGTGCCTTGGTCGAGCTGACCTTCAATGTGCCCGGCGTGGGAAAGCGCCGGTTGCGGGGGTTGGTGGTGCATCGGACAGGACAGGATACCGGAGTCATGTTCGTCGATGACGACCTCGTGGCGTCGGCTACGGATTAAAGGCAGGAAGAGTGGCGTCATGGTTTTTGGCGGTGTTGGGCAGTTCGGGCAATGGTACTTTTACTTTTCGAGAGAGGCATGAACATGACAGATCATAATGAAACATCGGGCAATAACTCCGCATCGCGGCGGCCGGCGCGGAAACCCGCGAGCCGGGCGGCGACCGGGGATGAATGCGGTGACGCCCCGCGTCGCGATCCCATTTCCGCCGAAGAGCGGCAGCGGATGATCGTCACGGCCGCGTATTTCCGGGCCGAACGCCGGGATTTCGAATCCGGCCACGAGCTCGAAGACTGGCTGGAGGCCGAGGCGGAGATCGACCGGCAGCTTGCCTGCGGGTGAGCTGCTCGACGCGCGGCTGGAGCATCTTCGACAGTGGGGCAAAAGCGGGGTTCTTTTTAGAGGAGATGAAATATGGTAACTGATCCAGTGTGCAAAATGGACGTGGACCCGGCCAAGGCAGCAGCGAAGGTGGAATACGCCGGACAGGTGTATTACTTCTGCTCAGTGGCTTGCCACAAGGCGTTTACCGCCAACCTGCGAAAGTACGCGGGCAGCGCACCGCGCGGTCCAAGGGAATCACGGTAGCGTGCGCTATGCGCACGGAAAGGTCATTCCGTGTGTGATCGTGCTCGTAGCGCCCCCTGCTACTTGGTGAATGAGTTTTCAGCGTCATAAGGAGGTTCCGAATATGTTTGCGATGATTGGTGTTATGGCGGTGTTGATGGTCGTTGTCCTTTTGGGCTCCGGCCACCACCCCATGATGGGAGATCACGGCAAGGAGGGGCGGAAAGAGGAATCGGTGATGGGCAATCATGACAAGAAACCTTGCTCGCAGTGTCCGGCTGAACAAAAGACGGAAAGCGGGCAAGGTGGCGGTGCGACCGAGGAGAAGAAATGAGGCGGGCAACGAAAGACGAAGCCGTCCCGTTGGGAGTCCACATGAGCAAATGGGTTTGGCTGTGTCCGTTATTCGCTATAGGCCTCGTAGCGGCGGTTTTCACCCTGTGGGGCTTGACTTGGTGGAGCGCTCTGTTGGCCGCACTCCTGCTGGTTTGTCCCGTCCTCCTGTTCTGGGGAGTTGCCGTGACGCGACGCTATCCGGGAGCGCCAAATGAGCCTATTCCCGAGACGCGGGGCAGGGTCATGAACTGGCAGGCCCCCTTTTACGATTGGGGATGCCGCGCCGTCGGCCTGGGGCGAAATTTCCGGGACACAACACTGCGCCACGCAGCCCTGAGTCCTGACGAACAGGTGCTGGACGTGGGTTGTGGCACCGGCGTTCTCACTCGCTTGGCGGCGGGGGCGGTCGGCCCTTCGGGACGCGCGGTGGGGATCGATCCGGCGCCAAGGATGATCGGCGTGGCACGGGAAAACGCCGCACGGACGGGCAGCCGGGCCGAATTCAAACTCGCCGCCATCGAGCACCTGCCGTTTGACGACAGCAGCTTCGACGTGGTGCTGTCGAGCATGATGTTGCATCACCTGCCGCCGGACTTGAAGCATGATGGTCTCGCCGAGGTGTACCGTGTGCTTAAGCCTGATGGCCGGCTGGTTGCCGTCGACATTGATCGCCCCGCCAATCCCTTATGGTGGCTGCTGGTTTGGCCGCTGTTGTTCATGCCGGCTACCGCCGCCAATGTGCGCGGGGAAATTCCCCATTATTTGCGCGCCGCCGGATTTGATCCGGTTCAAGTCAAAGGCCGCTGGGTGCAATGGCTGACTTTCTGGATGGCAAGCAAAGGAGATGAATCATGAAAACAACCCGTTTAAGAAACCTGCCAATTGTCCTGTTATCCGGCATTCTGGGCGTGCTGCCCGCGCTGTCATACGCCGCCGCGCCAACAAACGTATCCGATCCGGTGAAGGTGAGCGGCGGGGCGTACACGAACATCACGCCCGCGCGGCTCAAGCAAATGCTCGCGGTAAAGGATTTCCTGCTCGTCAACGTCCACATTCCCTACGAAGGCGAAATCGTGCCGACGGATGCGTTCATTCCTTACGATGAGGTGGAGAGAAACCGGGCAAAGTTTCCGCCGGAGAAGGGCGCGAAAATACTTTTGACTGGGTATCCCCTTCACGCCACCGCTACCCGTCCGCCTGAAATAATGGGGAAGTCGCTACCCGTGACGGCAAAAAATCCGCGTTATTGCACCATTTTCGAGGTGTCGGCGGCCCATTATTGCCGTCCGGAGCGGGGTTTGATCTATCAGTGCCGCGAAAATCCAGTCGGCTCCGATTGTGCCGCCGTGCTCGGTATACATTTTGGGACGTCCCTGTCCCAAAACGCCTGCGCTCACGCGCAGACTCCGACAAAACAGGACGCCCTAGGCTATCCGGGGGTTGTCAGCCATCGCTCGCTAGCGCATCGCTTCCATGGCTGACGCCAATGTTACGTGCGTGAAGGGGATACCCATTTACTTTTGTATTGCCGCACCGGAAGAATGAGCGCGATCGCCGCTGAAAAGCTGGTGCGGCTCGGCTATACCAATGTGTGGAATCTTCAGGGCGGAATGATGGCGTGGGAGAAAGCGGGATACCGATTGTCATTCAAAAACCGCGCTGACGATTCGCAAAATCCCGCCCCCTCACCCCCGCATGCGGGGGTGAGGGGGCAATAAGGAGAACGGCAAATGGTAACCGATCCAGTCTGTGGCATGGTGGTGGACGAGAAGAAGGCGGCAGGCTCTTCTGTCTACCAGGGGACGACGTACTATTTCTGCTCCACCCGCTGCCTGCATCAGTTCGAAGCCAATCCGGCGGCCTACGCACGCCCGGGATCTGGCGCCGAAACAGAATCCCATATGCACGCCATGCCCGCCGCCGCGACGGCAAAGCCCTCCAGGGAAATGGCCAAGGATCCGATCTGCGGTATGGTGGTGGAGAAGGCGACGGCGCTAAAGACCGAGCGCGGTGGACGCAGTTACTACTTTTGCAGTCCCGCCTGTCAGCGTACCTTCGAATCACCCGAGCAGGAACTCAAGTCCATGCGTACGCGCGTGACTATCGCGCTCACCGGCGTGCTGGCGCTCGCGATATTGCGAGCAGGGGCGTTTTTGTTCCTTGCCACCGGTGCAACTATCGTTACCTGGGCGCCGATTCCGCAACTACCGTGGTTCACGTGGGGCATGTGGTTGTTCATCCTGGTGACACCGGTGCAGTTCATTGGCGGTTGGAGTTTCTACAAAGGCGCGTGGAGCGCCATCCGCACGCGCAGCATCAACATGGATTTTCTTATCGCGCTCGGCACCTCGGTGGCCTATTTCTATAGCGTGGCGGTGCTGTTCTTCCCCGAAGTGCTGCCGGTCAAGGTCGAGGAACGCGATGTCTACTTCGAGGTTTCCGCCGTCATCATCGCCTTTGTGCTGCTCGGCAAATACATGGAAGAGATCATCAAGAAACGCTCCTCGGCGGCGGTGCGCAAGCTTCTGGACCTGAAGCCGGCTGTCGCCCACGTGGTTCGGGAGGGCGCCGAGATGGAGGTGCCCGCTGAATCCGTGATGGTGGACGAGACCGTGGTGGTGCGGCCCGGCGAGAAAATTCCCACCGATGGCCTGGTGCTGGAGGGCAACTCCTCGGTGGACGAGTCGATGCTTACCGGTGAGTCCATGCCGGTGGAAAAGGCCGCGGGCAGCGCGGTGATCGGCGGCACGCTCAATCGCACCGGCCTGTTCCGCTTCAAGGCGACGCGGGTCGGGGCCGAGACGGCGCTGGCCCAGATTATCAAGATGGTGGAGGACGCCCAGGCCAGCACCGCCGCTGTGCAGCGCCTCGCCGACAAGGTGACCGCGTATTTCGTCCCGGCGGTGGTGGCGATCGCGTTCCTGGCCTTCTTCGGCTGGTGGGCGGCCGGCAATTTCCCGCAGGGGCTACTCGCCTTTATCGCGGTGCTGATTATCTCATGTCCGTGCGCGCTGGGTGTCGCCACGCCGGCGGCGCTGATGGTGGGCGTGGGCAAGGGGGCCGAGGCCGGCATCCTAATCCGTGGCGCTGAAGTGCTGGAGCGGGCGGAAAAGCTGACCACGGTGGTATTCGACAAGACCGGCACGCTGACCCGTGGCGAGCCCAACGTTACGGACATCGTTGCGCTCGGTGCTGCAACGGAAGCCGACATCCTGCGCCTCGCCGCAGCCGTTGAGGCCGGTTCAGAGCATCCGTTGGGCGAAGCGATCGTACGCGCCGCGCAACACCGCGAACTCGTGTTGCCGAAGGTGGCGGATTTCGAAGCGATTCCCGGTCACGGTATTCGCGGCCAAGTCGAGGGGCGGCAGGTGCTAATGGGAAACCGCCGCCTGTTCGCGCGCGAAGGCATAGACACTGCGCCGGCGGAAGAGACCATGAGCCGGCTGGAGACGGAAGGCAAGACCGCCATGCTGGTGGGCTGGGACGGTATGTTGTCCGGTATCATCGCCGTTGCCGACACATTAAAACCGGAGGCGCAGGAGGCGGTGTTGGCACTGCGGCAAGAAGGCGTCGAGGTGATTCTACTCACCGGTGACAACCAGCGCACCGCGCAGGCCATCGCCGTGCAACTCGGCATCACGCGAGTGATCGCGGAAGTGCTGCCGGGCGACAAGGCGCGCATCATTCAAGAGCTGCGGCAACAGGGCAAGGCAGTCGCCATGGTGGGCGACGGCGTCAACGACGCGCCGGCGCTCGCGGTGGCGGACATTGGGATCGCCATCGGCTCCGGCTCCGACGTGGCGAAGGAGACCGGCGGCATCGTCCTGATCAAGAACGACGTGCGCGACGTGGTCGCGGCCATCCGCCTGTCACGTGCCACCATGCGCAAGATCAAGCAGAACCTGTTCTGGGCCTTCATCTACAACACTGTGGGCATCCCCATTGCGGCCTTGGGATTTTTGAACCCGATTATCGCGGCCGCGGCCATGGCGCTGAGCTCGCTGTCGGTGATCGTCAACTCGGCCACACTCAAACGCGCAAGGTTGACGCCATGAACCATATCGCCAGCAAGTTGTGCGCGATTGGTGCGGTGATACTTGCGATCTTTGTGCTGCGCACCTGGGGATTCACCCCGTTCACGCTGTTTATCGCGGTCATCGCCCTGTCCTGTCCTGCCGTGATGCTTTACGGCTGGTGGCTGTCGCGGCGGGCTTTGTCGTCACTCGACGAGCCTGCCGTCCACACCCACGGCGTTACCATGAATTATGCCGCACCGGTTTATGATTTTTACTGCTCGCTGCTGGGACTCGGTCAGGAATTCCGCCACGAGACCCTGCGTCACGCCGAGCTGCAATCGGGACAGCATGTGCTGGATGTCGGTTGTGGCACCGGCGTGCTGACGCGTCTTGCGGCGCTGGCGGTCGGAGATAACGGCGAAACGGTCGGCATCGATCCCTCTCCCGCCATGCTCCAGGTCGCTCGTCGCAACGCGAACGCAGAGGCGAGCCACGCAAGCTTCAAGGTCGCCGCCATTGAAGCCTTGCCCTTCGATAGCGAGCATTTCGATGTCGTATTCTCCATCTGCATGTTGCACCACCTGACGCCGGATCTGAAACGCGCGGGACTCGCCGAGGTATACCGCGTGCTCAAGCCCGGTGGCCGATTCGTGATTGTCGATGTCGATCGCCCAGCAGTCTGGTATGTATGGTTGATCGTCTGGCCGCTGCTGCTTATGCCTTTCACCGCGCCCAATCTGCGCGGTGAGATTCCCGCTTATTTGCAAGGCGCGGGATTCAATCCCGTGATGATGCGCGGGCGTTGGATAAAGCTGCTGAGTTTCTGGGTAGCCGTGAAGCCACCGGCCGTGACATGATGTATTCATCAAAAAACAGGTTGTGCGCTGCGCACAACCATGGTTTTCAACGTCAATAAACCGGAGTGATAACAACGTGCCTGACACACATGAACATCATACCCCTGGCAGCGGCAAGGCCGGGTTCAATTGGGTGCTGATCGGGTTTCTCGCCATCGCCGCGTTTTTTCTTTTCAGCGAGCACCGTGCTCATGCCTTGGGTGTTTTGCCTTTTCTGCTGCTGCTCGCCTGCCCGCTGTTGCATATCTTCATGCATCGTGGGCATGGTGGAGGGCACAAACATGACTGAAACATCCGGCTACGGACTGTGGTCGCTGGTGATCATCAATTCGCTGGTGTTCATCATCTTCGCATTCAGTTTCTTCAAGCCACGGAGCAAACGCGACTGGCGCAGTTTCGGCGCCTTCTCCGCGTTTCTGGTGGCGCTGTTCACCGAGATGTACGGTTTTCCGCTGACCATTTATTTACTCTCCGGCTGGTTGCAGAGCCGTTACCCGGGCATCAACTGGTTTTCCTACGACGCCGGCCACCTGCTGGAGATGCTGTTCGGCTGGCGCGCCAATCCACACTTCGGGCCATTTCATATCCTGAGCATGATCTTCATCGGCGGCGGGTTCTGGCTGCTCGCCGCTGCCTGGAAAGCGCTCTATGCGGCGCAGCAAACACATACCCTGGCGACGAGCGGTCCCTATGCGCGGATACGTCATCCGCAATATGTGGCGTTCATCATGATCATGTTTGGTTTTCTATTGCAGTGGCCGACGATACTGACGCTATTGATGTTTCCGGTACTGGTTTACATGTACGTCAGGCTGGCGCGGCGCGAGGAGCGGGAGGTGGCCAGAGAATTCGGCGAAGAATATACGCGCTACGCGGCACGGACCCCGGCCTTCCTCCCGCGATGGGGAGCCGCACCGCGCGCAGGGCATGGCTGACATAAGGAGACTAATGGCATGACAGAGACCGCGTGTTCGCCGCTGACACAGTGCGGGCGTAAAGTGTGAGGAGCTTGTTTATGAGCAAAGGGCAGCAAAAAGTCCGGGATCCGGTCTGCGGCATGGAAGTGGCGCCGGGGCAACATGCGCTGGTCCACCTGCAGATGGAGTTCGCCTTCTGTTCCGAGCAATGCCGGGCCCGCTTCCTCGCGCATCCGCATCTGTACATCGGATATCCGGGCGTGAAGGCGGCAAAGCAGGCGGGGGGAACCGTGCTCAAGCGGCGGCGCCTGCGTCTGGCCCGGCCGTTGTCGGGTGAAGGCGCGGCCATCGTGGAAGAGGTGTTGCGCGGCCTCATGGGGGTAGCGCATGTGTCTATTGCCGGCGCGGTGATCGAGATCACCTACGATTTGTTGCAGGTGAGCGCCGGCGAGATCGAGGCCACCCTCACCGGGGCGGGCGTGCGGCTGGGCGAAGGATGGACGGAACAGTTGAAGCGTGCCTTCATGCACGAAGTCGAGGAATGGGAGATCGAGAGCGTGGAGGTCAGCCCGCCGCGGCGCTCTTTTTGAGAAGTTATGCGCAGTGAGGTGCCGCGTCTGTCGCGACGTGTATCAGGTGGAATAGTTCGGCATGATCGTTTGGGTAGGTGTAATCGAGGAGGTGCGATATGGAATGGTTAGCGCAGAATTGGGTATGGGTTGTGATTTTTGTCCTGTTCATTGGCATGCACTTGTTCGGCCATGGTGGCCATGGTGGGCATGGCGGTCATGGAGGTCGTGGTGGTGGCGGCTGTTGCGGCGGCGGGGATGATCAACGCCCCTCGGGCGGAGAAGAATCGGGCAAGGACAGGCCGCAAGGCCATCAACATTGAGGAGAACGGTCATGCTGAACATCAAGCTCGTCTCCTGGGCGCTGGGGCTGTGGGGCGCGGTGACCTTCATCGTGTGTGTGATCTACGGTCTGGTCACGCCGCAGAGCCTGCATATGCATGAACTTCTCGAACAGGTGTTGCCGGCGTTCAAATGGCTCACCTGGTGGGGTTTTTTGCTGGGACTCGTCGAGAGCTTTCTCTACGGTGTGTATGCCGGGCTGGTCTACGTGCCGATTTACAACTTTCTCCGGCGGCGCTGGGGAATGCCCAGTCATAGCGCATGAAGGTTCCGCTGGCCAAGGCGGCAGCTCACACCAATGTGGCCGTCAGTAGTGGTTGCTTTGGGCGGTATGGAGGAACCAGCCAGGCAAAACGGGATTTGATCAAGGCCTGGGTTACCGGCTGGAGCAGCGGACATGATCGAGGTGCTCTTCATCACCGTTCCCAATTGCGCTCAATGCGCCAAGGCCAAGCACGTGATCGAGAAGGTGCAGCCGGATTTCCCGGATATGAAGGTGGAATACGTCGACATGGCGCAGCACCCGGAGATCCTGCAGCAGTACCGGGTGCTGTCGGCGCCGGACATCGTGATCGACGGCAACTCGAATACACCGGCGGGCTTGACGAGACCGCCTTTCGCGAGCGTCTGAAGAGGCTACGCGAGGGCTAAACCATGGAGAAGAAGGAACTGCCACCCTGCGTTCCCCGGACGGACGAGTCCCCGCCCCACACCCATGGCGCGGTGATGCGCTGGCAGGCGCCGTTCTATGACCTCGGTTGTGCACTGGTGGGATTGGGCCGGCGATTCCGTGAGGAGACGCTGCGCCGTGCGGCGCTCGAGCCGGGCGAGCGTGTGCTCGATGTCGGCTGCGGCACTGGAGTGTTGACGCGTCTCGCGGCCGAGGCCGTGGGCGAGGCAGGCGAGGTGATCGGCATCGATCCCGCCTTGCGCATGATCGCCGCGGCGCGGCGCCTTGGTGTGCTGGGCGGCACGTAATTATGGCGTTCGCGCCCATGGCATCACGCTCAGCGAGCAGCAATACGCCTATGCGGTGGAACAGGTGCGCAACGAGGGTCTGCAGGGACAGGTAACGATCGAACTGCGTGACTATCGTGAACTACCCGAAGGCGTACGCTACGACAAGGTTGTCAGCGTCGGCATGTTCGAACACATCGGCGTCGCCAATTTTCCGGTCTACTTCGGCACCGTCAAGCGTGTCCTCAAACCGGGCGGCCTGTTCCTGAATCACGGCATCACCAACGACACCGGCTGGCAGAAGACGCCGATCACGCGCTTCATGAACCGTTACGTGTTTCCGGACGGCGAGCTGGCGCGCATCAGCGATATGTCCAGCACAATGGAGCAGACCGGTTTCGAGATCATCGATGTGGAAGGATTGCGACGCCACTACGCCCTGACCCTGCGGCGCTGGCTGCGGGCCCTGGAAGCCCACCGCGAGCAGGCGGTGGACAGGGTGGGCGAAGCGGCCTACCGGGTGTGGCGCCTGTATATGGCGGGATCCGCTTATTACTTTGATGAGGGCAGCACCAATGTCTATCAGGTGCTGGCCGGCCACGCGCGTCAACTCCTGACAACGCCGCTGCGGCGCGATGACATCTACGAACGCGGCAGTGAATGCTGTGAATCCCAGGATGAAGCCAAATAGAGCTACCGCTGAGCAGGTCGCAAGACGGGTCAACCAATCCGTTCGATGACGAGGTTTTTGCTATGAACGAATCACTGGAAAGCCGTGCTAAGAACGATGCCAAGGAAAAAGAGCCCGCAGCCGCGGCACAGCGTTTCCACGAAATCCGCTTTCACGGCCGCGGCGGACAGGGGGCGGTCTCTGTTGCCGCGCTGTTGGCGCTGGCGGAGTTTGACGACGGTTTCGAAGCGCAGGCCTTTCCCAAATTCGGGTCCGAACGGCGTGGCGCGCCGGTAATGGAATGTGTCGTGGGGTAACTTGCAAGAAAAACTTATGAACGTTAATCAGCAAAATAATAATCCGGATACCCCGGTTCGGATCGCCGGCGCGGGCCCGGCGGGATTGGCCGCCGCCATCACCTTGGCGCAGGCGGGGCGGCGGGTCGTGATCCATGAAGCCCACGCGGAGGTGGGGTACCGCTTTCAGGGCGATTTGCAGGGGCTGGAAAACTGGAGCAGTGAACAGGACGCGCTCGAAGTGTTGCGAGACCTGGGCCTCGCCACGACCTTCGCCCGCGTGTCCTGCGATCGTGGCATCGGCTTCGACGCCTGGGGCGAGCGCTATGACCTCGCCGGCAAGAAGGCGCTCTTCTATCTGGTGGAGCGCGGTCCGGGCCCGCGCACCCTCGACAGTGCGTTGCTCGCCCAGGCGCAGGGGTTGGGGGTGGAGGTGCGCTTCGACAGCCGGCTCGACCATGTGGAGGGGCCCGCCATCCTCGCCACCGGTCCCAAGGTCGCCGACGCCATCGCCGTCGGCTACCATTTCGATACCGACAGGGAGAACGGCTTCTGGGTGATCTATGACGATGACATCGCGCCGAGAGGTTACGCCTATCTCCTGATCATGAACGGCCGCGGCACCGTCAAGAGCTGTATGTTCACTGGTTTCAAGCAGGAAAAGCTATATGTCGAGCGAACCGTGGCGGCCTTCCAGCGTCTGGTTGGCCTGGAGATGGACAATCCCCAGCCTCACGGCGGAGCGGGCAATTTCCGCATCCCCGAACGCGCCGCGTCCGGCGGCCATCCGGTGGTGGGTGAGCAGGCGGGGTTCCAGGATTTTCTGTGGGGCTTCGGCATGCGTTTCGCCCTCGTCTCCGGCGTGCTGGCGGCGCGCAGCCTGCTGCAGGGCGAAGACTACGATCGCCTGTGGCGGCGGGAGCTGGGGCCGCAGCTCTGGAACGGCCAGGTCAACCGGGCCATTTTCGCCGCCTTGGGCAACCGTGGTTACCGCTGGATACTGCGGCGCAATCAGGCGCGACATTGGGACGCCCATCGCTGCCTGCACGGCATCTACCAACCGTGGCCGCTCAAGCGGTTGCTGTTGCCCTGGGCGCAGCGCCGGCTGCGCCTGCGCCGCAAGGATGCGAGTTGCAATCACGTGGATTGCGCCTGCGTCTGGTGCCGCCATGGGAAGGAGGGGCATACTGGGGATGTTACAGTGAACTGCCCCCTGCGGGGAGATTCGTGCTCAGGGTGATCGTTCCATGCGGGGCGGCCCAACAGAGGAGGATGGTGTCATGGTGAAAGATCCGGTTTGTGGTATGGAAATCGAGAAGCAGAAGGCAGTGGCGAACAAAGAGTATGAGGGTAAGACCTATTACTTCTGTTCCGCGTCCTGCCGCGACAAATTCAACGCCTCACCGCAGGACTATGCCCGGAAAGAATCGAGCGGGCATTCCCACGGCGGCGGCTGTTGTTGATCCGGGAAGCCGCGATGTCCTTGGGGAGGAATTAGATGGGAAAAGCTTTCGCGGAACTGCTTGGACCGCTGGTTGCAAGCTACAAGAACGATCCGGAGTCCGTTTACAACACGTGGTTCGTCGGCAGCGCAGGGCGGCTGAAGGCCTTTCGCAGCATACGCCGCGGTGTGGCGACGGTGGTGGAAGATATCCAGACGGGGCTGTTTCCGAACGATTTCAAGGGATCATCGCTGGAATTCGTGCTGACCTGCGTCACCGAGCAGAAACAGGTGTTCGAGGGAGCGGCCCATCCCTTTTTCTGGAAACCCAAGCTGCGTATTCCGGATATCTACGAGAACGAGATCAACAAACAGGCTTTTGGCCAATTTCTTTTTTCCTGTCTCAATGCGGGGGATGTGCGCGCCTTGGAAAAAGAGGTATTGAAGCTGGCATCGCGGCAAATCAAAGGACTCGGGCCTTCGGTAGCCAACATTCTCTATTTTCTTCACCCCACCTTGTTTCCGCCATTCAATACCGCCATGGTAAAAGGCTTCAATGCCGTGTTCGGCGCGAAGAAGAAGCTGGGGTGTTGGGATAGCTACCTGGAAATGCGCGAAACCATCATCCAGGCGAATACCGAGTTGGGTGTCCTGTCGAAAGACCTTGGCGCTTTTGCCGGGCTTTTGTTCGATATCGGAATCGGCAAGTTGCAGGGCGTTGAACTTCCATTTGGCGCAGAGCTATCCCTGGCACAAGACAAGATGGATGCCGTGCGGCGCAAGCGTCATCAACAGGTCGAGCAGGATCTGCACGAGGAGCGTCTGCACACCAAGGTGCAACATCAGCTCGTTAGGCTGGGGCGAGCCCTTGGTTATGACGTTTCTGTCGCGCGCAACGACCGTAGCGCTAACTGCCAGGGAGCGCCCCTCGGTTATCACTGTGTCGAGCGCTTGCCGGATTTGGGATTGCCGCCCGAAGTTCATAACACCGTCGATCTGATCGACGTCTTGTGGCTCCACCCCGGGGCGCCGCGCATCGCATGCGCCTTTGAAGTGGAGAAGAGCACATCCATCTATTCGGGCATTCTGCGCCTGGCGGACATGGCGCTGTCGCTGCCCGGCAGGGAAGAACATCTTTATCTGGTTGCCCCGCGTTCCCGCGAACGGGAAATCATCGAGCAAATGCGCCGCCCCATGTTTCAACGCCATGACGAGTTCGTGATTTCTTATCTGCTGTTCGAGGACCTCGACCAGCACTGGGATTCGTTGTGCCGATTCGGCGGCGACCATAGCGTTCTGGCCAAACTGGCATGCCAATGTATTCCAGAAAAGACTGCGCCGTAAGTTTGCTCCGCTCTGGCCAGCCAGCGTTGGGCGGAAGGTACGTTTTGCACACGGAGGCCATACCATGAAAACCATCACCATCGAGGTCGGCGGCCTGCTGTCGGCGCTGAGCGCACGCGGCATGGAGAAGCAGCTCGCGAAACTCCCGGGCGTGCACAAGGCCGAGGTCAACTACGTCGCCGGTAGCGCCACGGTGACTTTTGACGAGGCCGTTGTCGATCTCAAGACCATCAAGGCCAAGGTGCATGAGTGTGGCTATCACTGCGCCGGCGTGCTGCAGCCGAAGCACGTGTGCGTGCCCGAGGACCCGCCGGCCGCCGCAGTCGCCATCTCGCCCGCGGCCCACGCCGGTCACGTGCACGGAGGTGACACCGTCCACGCCGAACCTGCCGCGCTGGCCGGCAAGTCGGAGGCGATGGCGCACGAGATGGGCCATGGCGCGGGCATGGACATGCACGCGATGGCGCGCGATATGCGCACCCGCTTCTGGATCGCGCTGGTGTTCACGGTTCCGGTCTTTATCTACTCGCCGATGGGCGGTATGTTCGCGCCGCCCGCACCGCCGTTCGGTCTGACACTCAACCTCTGGTTGTTTCTGCTCGCGAGTATCGCGGTGATCTACCCGGTCTGGCCGTTCGCTGTCGCGGCGTGGCATGCGCTCAGGAACGGCGTGCTCAACATGGCGGTGCTGGTGATGCTGTCGGTCGGCACGGGTTATCTGTTCAGCGTCGGCGCGACCTTCTTCTTCGACGGCGTGCAGTTCTACGAGGCGGTGGCGGTGTTGCTCGTGTTCATCCTGCTCGGCCACTGGCTCGAGATGCGCGCCCGTGCCGGCGCCTCGGCGGCGATCCGCGCGCTGCTCGATCTCGCCCCGCCCATGGCCAGTGTCATTCGTGACGGGCGTGAAGTGGAGCTGCCGACCGCCGAGGTGCTCGTCGGCGATGTGGTCGTCATCCGCCCCGGCAACAAGATCCCGGTGGACGGCGAGGTGCTGGAGGGTGAGTCGCAGGTGGATGAGTCCATGCTCACCGGCGAGTCCATGCCGGTCGGCAAAAAGCCCGGCGACACCGTGATCGGCGCGACGATCAATAAGAGCGGTACCTTCCGCTACCGCGCCACCAAGGTCGGCGCCGACACCGCGCTGGCGCAGATCGTCAAGCTGGTGCAGGAGGCGCAGAACTCCAAGGCCCCGGCGCAACTGCTCGCCGACCGCGCCTCGCAATGGCTGGTGCTGATCGCCGTGGTGATCGGGCTGGCGACCTTCGCGGCATGGTTCTGGTGGCTCGGCCAGCCGCTGTTGTTCGCCCTCACGCTTACCATTACGGTGTTCGTCATCGCCTGCCCGGATGCCCTCGGGCTGGCCACGCCGATGGCGGTGATGGTCGGCACCGGCCTCGGCGCCATGAATGGCATTCTGTTCAAGAATGCCGCGGCGCTCGAAGACGCAACCAAACTCGACGTCATCATCTTCGACAAGACCGGCACGCTGACCCTGGGCCAACCGGAGGTGGTGGACGTGGTCGCGGCAAACGGTGAGACGCAGGATGGGGTGCTTGCGCTCGCGGCCGCGGTCGAGCAGGGCTCGGATCACCCGCTCGCGCAAGCGATCCTGCGCCGCGCGAAAGAACTGCCTGTCGAAAAGGCCACGAGCTTTTCTGTGATCGAGGGCAAGGGTGCACGCGCCGAAGTCGCGGGCCGCACCGTGTTCCTGGGTAATCGCCAGCTCATGGACGAGCAGAAAATCGACCTCGCTAGTCTCGCGGACAAGGCGGCGGCGTTGCAGGGCGCCGGCCGCACTGTGGTGCATGTCGCACGCGACGGCAAACTCGCCGGGCTGATCGCCATCGCCGATGCCCTCCGCCCGACCTCGGCCGCGACCGTTAAGGCGCTCAAGGCGCGTGGCGTGCAGGTGGCGATGCTCACCGGTGACAACCGCGGCACCGCCGAGCGCATCGCCGGCGCGCTCGGCATCGACATCGTACTGGCCGATGTGCTGCCGGGGCAGAAGGCCGACAAGGTAAAGGAGCTACAGGCCGGCGGCAAGAAGGTCGGTATGGTCGGCGACGGCATCAATGATGCGCCGGCGCTGACGCAGGCGGATGTGGGCTTCGCCATTGGCGCCGGCACCGACGTCGCCATGGAGAGCGCCGACGTGGTGCTGATGAAAAGCGATCCGTTCGACGTGGTCGGCGCAATCGTGCTGTCGCGCGCCACACTGCGCAAGATGCACCAGAACCTGTGGTGGGCGGTGGCCTACAACGTGCTGGCGTTTCCGCTGGCGGCGGGCGTGTTCTATCCTTTTACTATCAGTCCAGAGGTCGCGGCGCTCGCCATGTCCGGTAGTTCGGCGCTGGTGGCAGCGAACGCGCTGTTGCTCAAGCGCACGCGCCTGGAAGGCATCGACGCGCATGGCCCGGCGACGCGCGCTGTTGCCGGCAAGGCCGCTACCGCATGAACGCGCCCGCGATTACCCAGCGCGAATCGCTCGCTGGCTTGACCCTGCCGCTCGCAGCCGTGTTCGTGGTAGCCATGGGCTACGGCGCGTGGTGCTGCCGGTGTTGCCGTTCGTGCTGGAACGCGCGCTCGACGGGGTGGCGCGCGCCTCGGTGGCGTGGCATACCGGCCTGCTCACGGGCGTGTACATGCTGGCGCTGTTTCTGTTCGCGCCGCTCCGGGGCTACGTCTCGGACCGTACCGGACGCCGCGTGGTGATCCTGCTTGGGCTCGCCAGCTTCAGCGCCGCGATGCTGTGGTTCGCGCTGGCGCACGGCCTCGTGTTCGTCTACGGCGCCCGCGTGCTTGCCGGTGTATTCGCGGCGGCGGTACTGCCGGTGGTATTCGCCTGGGTCGGCGAGGCGGCTGCGCCGCGCGCGCGGGCATTCGCTTGGTTGAGCGCAGCGAGCGCGCTCGGCTTTCTGTTCGGCCCGGCGCTGGGCATCGGGACGTGGCTCGCGACCTATCGGTTTTTTCCGCAGAGCACGTCGCGGCGTCCTCGCGGAAGCGTATCGGAACCCGGTGGGCCATCCTTGATGTGGTTGCTGGCATTGTCGCTACTGGTGATGTTCGGCATCGGCAGCTTCGAAGTGGGGCTGACGTTGCAGGGCAGCAGGTGTTGAAGTTGGGGCCGCGCGAGATCGGCTGGATGTTCGCCGAATGTAGTTCGGTCATGATTCTGGTGCAAGTCTTCGTGTTGGCGCCGCTGCTCAAACGCATCGGCAACGGGCTGCTGGCGCCGGCCTTCCTCGCGATGGCCGCCGGCGTCGCGTTGTTGCCATACGCCACGAGCTATTTCCTGTTGTTACTCGGTGTGGGAGTGGTCGCCGCAGCCGCGGGTGTGCTGATTCCAACGCTCGCCTATCTGGTGTTACTCGCAGCTGGGGCGCGACAAGGCGCGGCGCTCGGCAAACAGACTGCTGCCGCGAGCCTGGGCCAAGCGGCGGGATCGGCGGCCGCCGGCTGGTTGTTCGCGCTGTTCGTCGGGGCGCCATTCTGGGTGACCGCCGGCCTGCTGGGCCTTGGCGTGCTGGCCGCGCGACGTGTCCCGGCATCGATCCAGGAGACGGGGGTATGAGATGCTGGACCTAGTCAGGGTGGTACGTATCGGTTTTGCCGTCCGGGGCTATCTGCTATGGCTGCTAGTGCGGCGCCTGCATTTGTGGCCCGCGACCATCTCGCCCGGGCGCAAGGCCTGCCAGGTATTGCAGGGGCTGGGCACGACGTTCATCAAGCTCGGCCAAAGCTTGAGTCTGCGCCGCGATCTGTTGCCGGACGAGTATGTAAGCGCATTCCAGACATTGCAGGACCAGGTGGCACCGTTTTCCGCTGCTGCTGCGGCGGATCGCGAGATCACCACGCCCTTCGACATGGCGGTGCTCAACGACATCGACCGCTTCCATTTGGTCAAGGACATCGTCGATCGGGTGCCAGGTTTGGACTCGCGTGCCGCGTACCTGACCCAAGTCATCCGAGACAAGTGGATCGACCACCAGCGCTACATCCGCCAATACGGTGAAGACATGCCGGAGATCCGTGATTGGAAATGGGGTGCCAGGGAAACGGGGAAGAAAGGCCCCGCGCGCCAATGAGCGGCGTACTTCCGCAGGTGTATCTGGTTCGCCACGGCGAGACCGCCTGGACGATCAGCAGACAGCACACCGGCCGCACGGACATTCCACTGACCGAGCGGGGCGAACGCGAGGCGAGAGCGTTGAGTACGCGGTTGAAAGATTTGAGCTTCGCCAAAGTATTCACCAGCCCGTTGCAACGGGCGCGGCGCACTGCCGAACTGGCCGGTTTCGGCGAATCTGCAGAGGCCGATCCTGATCTGATGGAATGGGACTACGGTGATTACGAGGGCATGCGTACTATACTATAGATATCCAGGCCGAACGCCCTGGGTGGCGTTTGTTCGAGGACGTTGCCCGGGAGGGGAAACATCGGGGGAAGTGGCGATGCGCACGGATCGTGTCATTACCCGCATTCGTGCGCTGGAGAATGACGTACTGGTCTTCGCGCACGGCCACATACTACGCATCCTCATCGCGCGCTGGGTCGCGCTGCCTGCGCTCGAAGCGCGTCGCCTGTATCTTGCGACAGCCTCCGTGAGTATTCTGGGGTACGATCATGGCCTGGATGAGCCCGTTATCCGTTTGCTCAACGACGCGCGTCGCGCATAGCATCGCACTTCAAACGATCGGACCGGTAATAACTGATGGAGGTTTTATGTCGATATCCACACAAGAGTTGGCAAAGACGGTGGCGGAGCTGACGGCGCCAGGCAAGGGAATTCTGGCGGCCGATGAGAGCGATGGCACCATCGCGAAACGGTTTAAGGGGGTGAATGTGGCGTCCACAGAGGAAGCCCGATGCGATTACCGCGAGCTATTGTTTTCCACGCCGGGACTGGGCGATTTTATCAGCGGCGTCATCCTGTTCGAGGAGACCCTCAAACAGAAAAGTGCCGCAGGCGTGCCTTTGCCGGAGTTACTGAAAGCGCAGGGCATCGTGCCCGGCATCAAGGTGGATAAAGGCACGGTGCCGCTGCCTAACTTTCCCGGTGAAACGGTGACGCAGGGTTTGGACGGTCTGGCGCAGCGGCTGGGCGAATACAAACAGCTGGGTGCACGTTTCGCCAAATGGCGCGCGGTGATTCACATCGGCGCGGGCTTCCCGACGCCGCAGGCGATTGCAGCCAATGCCCATGCCTTGGCGTGCTACGCGGCCATTTGCCAGGAACAAGAGTTGGTGCCTATCGTCGAGCCCGAGGTATTAATGGACGGAGATCACACGCTCGCGACTTCCGCACGTGTCACGGAGGCAGTCTTGCATGCGGTATTTCACGCGCTGCACCTGCAACGCGTTGCGCTGGAGTACATGATTTTGAAACCCAATATGGTCGAGCCTGGCCGCGCCTGCGCGGAGACCGCCACGCCGCAAGAGGTGGCGCAAGCAACGCTTGTTTGCCTGCGGCGCACGGTGCCGGCAGCGGTGCCCGGGATCAACTTCCTCTCCGGCGGGCAGAGCGAGGCAACGGCCACCGCCAACCTCCATGCCTTGAATGCCGCTGTTGGGAAGCAGCCGTGGGTCTTGAGCTTTTCGTACGGGCGCGCGTTGCAGGCATCCGTGCTCCGGGCTTGGCGCGGCGATGCCGCGAACAAGTCGATTGCGCAGCAAGCGCTATACAAGCGAGCGCGCTTAAATAGCGCGGCTATGCAAGGCAAATATACAGCCGCAATGGAAAGCGAATGAATGTAAGCCCTTTGGCGGGAAAACCCGCACCTGCGGCGATGTTAGTAAACGTCGCCAAACTCGTGACGGCCTACTATACCGGCGTGCCGGATCACGCTATAGCTGAGCAAAAGATCTCCTTCGGCACCTCAGGGCATCGTGGTTCGGCTTTTTCTCGTAGCTTCAACGAATGGCATGTGCTTGTCATCACTCAGGCTATTTGCCAGTACCGCAAACAGCAGGGCATCGATGGCCCGCTATTCCTCGGCGTCGACACGCACGCGCTGTCCGTGCCAGCGTTTGCCAGTGCGCTCGAAGTGCTTGCGGCCAACGGCGTGGCAGTCATGCTTGCCGAGAACGACGAATACACACCCACCCCCGTGGTTTCGCACGCCATACTCGCCTACAACCGCGGCCGCGATACAGGGCTGGCGGACGGCATTGTCATCACGCCGTCGCACAATCCGCCCGACAACGGCGGCTTCAAATACAACCCGCCCAACGGCGGGCCGGCGGATACCGGCGTCACCGGCTGGATCGAGGCCAGGGCCAACGCGTTTCTGAAAGATCGCCTCCAGGGCGTGAAAAGAATGCCTTTCGAAAAGGCGCTGCGCGCCGCCACGACGCACCGCCACGACTACCTCAACGCTTACGTGAGCGATCTCGGCAAGGTGATTGATATGACGGCGATTCATGATGCCGGAATCAGTATCGGGGTCGAGCCGCTCGGTGGTGCCGGTGTGCATTACTGGGCGCCGATTGCCGAACGCTATGGTTTGAATCTCACGGTGGTGAACGAAGTCGTCGATCCGACTTTCCGGTTCATGCCTGTGGATTGGGATGGCCGTATCCGCATGGACCCCTCCTCGTCCTACGCCATGCAGAATTTGATCGACCTCAAGGATCGCTTCGATATCGCTTTCGCCTGCGACACCGACCACGACCGGCACGGCATCGTTACCCGGAGCACGGGTTTGCTTCCCGCTAATCATTATCTTGCGGTCGCTATCCACTATCTCTTTCAACATCGGCCCCAGTGGCACAGCCAGGCAGCGGTGGGAAAAACCATCGTGAGCAGCCAGATGATCGACCGCGTGAGCGCGAAGCTGGGCCGGAAATTGTACGAGGCGCCGGTCGGTTTCAAGTGGTTTGTGGATGGCTTGCTCGACGGCTCGCTCGGCTTCGGCGGCGAAGAGAGCGCGGGCGCATCCTTCCTGCGACGTGACGGCAGCGTCTGGACAACGGATAAAGACGGCATTGTCCCGGCTTTGCTCGCGGCGGAAATCACGGCGCGCATGGGCCGCGATCCCGGCGAGCTTTATCGCGAGCTGACGCGCGAGTTCGGTGAGCCTGTCTACGACCGGGTCGAGGCGCCCGCCACTCCCGCGCAAAAAGAGATACTGTCAAAACTCTCGCCCCAACAGCTGCGGATCACGCAACTGGGCGGCGAGAAGATCGAGCGCATGCTCGACCGCGCGCCGGGCAACGACGCGCCGATCGGCGGTATCAAGGTGGTCACCGCCAGCAGCTGGTTCGCCGCACGGCCGTCCGGCACGGAGGACATTTACAAAATCTACGCGGAGAGCTTTCGCGGCGAAGACCACCTGCGCGGCCTGCTAGGCGAGGCGCAGGCCATCGTCGATGACGCGCTGATGGACCATTGACGCGCATTGCACATATAGGAAGGAGCGACCATGTCAGACCCTCTCGATCAGCTTTGCATCAACACCGTGCGGTTCCTGTCGGTGGACGCCGTGCAGCGGGCGAACAGCGGGCATCCGGGAATGCCGCTCGGTGCGGCAGCGCTGGCCTATGTGCTGTGGACACGCCTGCTCAAGCACAATCCGCGCAATCCGGACTGGTTCGATCGCGACCGCTTCGTGCTCTCGGCCGGACACGGTTCGATGCTGCTCTACAGCCTGCTGCACCTGACCGGCTACGCGCTCTCGCTGGACGACATCAAGCAGTTCCGCCAGTGGGGCAGCAAGGCGCCGGGGCATCCCGAGCGCGGGCATACGCCGGGCGTGGAGACCACCACCGGGCCGCTCGGGCAGGGCCTCGCCAACGCGGTCGGCATGGCCATCGCCGAAGCGCAACTGGCGGTGCGCTACAACCGCCCCGGATTCGAGGTGATCGACCACGCTACCTATGCGCTCGTCAGCGACGGCGACCTGATGGAGGGGGTCGCTGCGGAGGCGGCCTCGCTGGCCGGACATCTCAAGCTCGGCAAGCTGACCTGTCTGTATGACGACAACCGCGTCACGCTGGCCGCCGCCACCGATATCACGTTCTCGGAGGATCGCGCGCGCCGCTTCGAAGCCTATGGCTGGCACACGCTGTCGGTTGCGGACGGCAACGACCTCGCCGCGATCGACGCCGCGCTGCGGGCCGCGCGCGCGGAAACGGCACGGCCATCGCTGATCCTGGTGCGTACCCACATCGGCTACGGCTCCCCCAACAAGCACGACAGCTTTGAGGCGCACGGTTCGCCGCTCGGTGTCGACGAGGTGCGCCTGACCAAGCAGAATCTCGGCTGGCCGAGCGAGCCGCCGTTCCTGATTCCCGAACCGGCGCTGGCACATTTTCGCGCGGCGCTGGCGCGCGGGGCGCGCGACGAGGCGGCGTGGAACGAGCGCATGGCGGCCTATGCGCAGGCCTTCCCCGAGTTGGCCGAGGCGCTGCGGCGAAGCCTGCGCGGCGAGCTGCCGCCTGGCTGGGACGCGGACATTCCGGTCTTTCCCGCCGACGCCAAGGGCATCGCCACGCGCATCGCCTCGGGCAAGGTGATGAATGCGATCGCGCCGCGGCTGCCGGCGCTGACCGGCGGCTCGGCGGATCTGGACCCATCGACCAAGACCGCGCTGAAAGACCTTGGCGATTTCAATCCGCCGGCGGCTGCGAACAACGATACCCAAGGCGCCGACCGCGGCGGCTGGAGCCATGCCGGGCGCAACCTGCACTTCGGCGTGCGCGAGCATGCGATGGGCGCGATCGTCAACGGCCTGGCGGCGCACGGTGCAACCCTTCCCTACGGCTCGACCTTCCTGATCTTTTCCGACTATATGCGTCCGGCGCTCCGGCTGGCCGCGCTGATGGGGCTGCACGTCGTGCATGTGTTCACCCACGACAGCATCGCGCTCGGCGAAGACGGCCCCACCCACCAGCCGGTGGAGCAGCTGGCCGCGCTGCGTGCGATTCCGAACCTGACCGTGATCCGCCCCGGCGACGCCAACGAAACCGCGGTCGCCTGGCGGGTCGCGCTGGAGACGCGCGATCGTCCGGTGGTGCTGGTGCTGAGCCGGCAGGACCTGCCCACGCTCGATCGCCGCCGCTATGCGCCGGCGGATGGCCTGCGCCGCGGGGCATACGTGTTGTCCGATGCGGCGGACGGCAAGCCCGAGCTGATCCTGATCGCCAGCGGCTCCGAAGTCGGACTGATTGTGGCCGCTGCCGAACGCCTGCAGGGAGAGGGCGTCGCGGTGCGCCTCGTCTCCATGGCGAGCTGGGAATTGTTTGAGGCCCAATCCCAAGCGTATCGCGACTCGGTGTTGCCGCCCTCCATCCCGGCGCGGCTCGCGGTCGAGGCGGGGGTGAGCCAGGGGTGGCATCGCTACGTGGGTGACCGAGGAGACGTGTTGAGCGTGGATCGCTTCGGCGCTTCGGCGCCGGGCCCGGCCATGCTGCGCGAATATGGATTCAGTATGGAGAATGTGTGCCAACGAGCGCTGGCCCTGGTCGACAAGAGAAATGTCTGATCTCCCGGCAATATTGCCAAGGTCGCCGAAATGCATCGGCATCGAAGGCGGTTATCGAGCAATCGGCCGACGCGACATTTTACTTTACTCAAGGTGACTCTGAAAAATCCATTCATGAATTTTTCAGAGACGCGCGACATTGACGACGCCACTGCTCATCGGAGGCAAGAAAAGTGATATCGGAGCGAACATGACTACAGGAACGAGATCCACGTCTGCGTGGGCGGCGACGGAAGGGCTTCCGTTCCCCTTGGGCGCGACCAGGATAGAAGAAGAGGGCGCCTGCAACTTCGCGCTTTACTCGAAGCATGCGCAAAGCGTCACGTTGTTGCTCTACACCGAGAGCGACATCGTCAATCCGGTATTGGCTTACCGGTTCGATTATCTCAAGAACAAAACGGGCAGGATCTGGCATTGCCGCATCCCGTTGGTATCGATGCGGGGCGCGTCCTACTACGCATATTGCGTCGATGGACCCGCGCCCAATGGCCGGTTCGAATGGCACGGATTCGATCGCGACAAAATCCTGCTCGACCCCTATGCAAAGTCCGTGTTCTTTCCCCCGGCTTTCGACCGGCTCGCCGCCGTCCGGCCGGGTTCGAACGCGGGCAAGGCGCCCCTGGGCGTCCTTAACGGCGACAGCGAACGCTACGACTGGCAAGGCGACCATCGCCCCCGGCACGAGGCCGATACCGTCATCTACGAGCTGCACGTCGGAGGCTTTACCAGGAATCCCAACTCCGGCGTCAGGGACGAAGCGCGCGGCACGTTTGCGGGCCTGATCGAGAAAATCCCGTACTTGAAGGACTTGGGCGTCACCGTGGTGGAGTTGATGCCGGTGTTCCAATACGACCCTTCCGACGGCAACTACTGGGGCTACATGCCGCTGAACTTCTTCTCCCCCCACCATAACTATCTCAGCGATCACACGGTCAAGGCGCAACACAACGAGGTTCGCGAAATGATCAAGGCGCTGCACCAGGCGGATATCGAGGTGGTCCTCGACGTTGTCTATAATCACACGGGCGAGGGCGATCACACCGGGCCGGTCTATAGCTACAAGGGGATCGACAACAGCACCTACTATCTGATGGCGGACCGGCCGGACGCGCCCTACGAAAATTTCTCCGGCACCGGCAACACGCTCAATTGCGTGAACCGCTCCGTGCGCAAGATGATCATGGACAGCGTCCGCCATTGGGCGCACGGGATGCACGTCGACGGATTTCGCTTCGACCTCGCTTCCCTCTTTACCCGAAACCCGGACGGCTCGGTCAATGCCAACGACGTGCCGCTGCTCAGCGACATGGCCTCCGACCCGGATCTGGCGCACCTGCGTCTGATTGCCGAACCCTGGGACGCCGCCGGGGTATATCAACTGGGCCGGGCGTTTCCGGGGATCATGGCGTGCCAGTGGAACGGCAGATACCGGGATGATCTGCGACGCTTCGTAAAGGGAGATCCGGGCATGGTGCCAGCCCTGATGCGCCGCCTGTACGGCAGCGACGATCTGTTTCCCGACGATCGGATGAACGCCTATCACCCCCATCAGAGCGTCAATTACATCGCTTCTCACGACGGATTCACCCTCTACGATCTGGTTGCCTACAACCAGAAGCGGAACTGGCCCAACGGCCACGACAACACGGACGGCATGGCGGAAAACTACAGTTGGAACTGCGGCTGGGAAGGGGACGAGGGCGCGCCGCCGGAGGTCGTGAGACTGCGCAAGCAGCAGATCAAGAATTTCTGTTGCCTGCTATTTCTATCGAACGGGACGCCCATGTTCCGCGCCGGCGATGAGTTCATGCACACGCAGGCGGGCAACAATAACCCGTACAACCAGGATAACGAGACGGCCTGGATCGATTGGAGCCGGCTGCATGCAAACCCGGATATGTTCCGCTTCTTTAAGCTTATGATCGCGTTTCGCAAGGCGCATCCGTCACTGGCGCGGAGCCGGTTCTGGCGTGAGGATGTTCATTGGTACGGGGTGGGCCACGATACCGACCTTGCCTACGATTCCCGCAGCCTCGCCTTTGCCCTGCACGGCGCATCGCACCAGGACATCGACATCTACGTGATGATCAACGCCTATGGGGAGGAACTGACTTTTCAGATACAGGAGGGCGCAACGAACGCGTGGCGGCGAGTGGTTGATACCAGCCTCGAAAGCCCGTTCGATTTTCTCGAACCCGGCCAAGAAAGCCCCTTGCAGTCGTTGCATTATCGCGTGCCGGGCAGGACCGTCGTCGTGCTAGTCCGCGACAAGAGCGGGGCTAAATCGCAATGAACGCGACTCCTTTGACAGGCAAATCCGCTGGGCCAGCGGTCGGATAATGGCAACCATCGATATCCGGATTCAACGCATCGACCATCTGATCGACTCGCTGGACCCCTCGCCGTTCTCTGAGAATGAGAAAGCGCTCAGCCGCGACGCTGAAGACTATATCGTCGACTTTGCCGGTGAGTACGGACGCGCCGAGCCGCTTCGGCTCATCGTCCAAGCCCCGGTGTCGATCAAGCCGCATGCCGCGGAAATCGCCTATGTGATTCACGCACACTTTGAGCGCGCGCACGTACAGTGCCGGCGCCGATATCAACGGCGTATGCGGATCGGTCGTACCTTGCTGGTCGCGGGCATCGCCGTGCTTGGAAACGCCCTGCTCCTGCGCGCGCTGCTCGGTGACCCTGGCGGAGCGGCCGGCACAGATGCCGGAGTGGCCGCAGAAGCGGCTGCGGGAGGTTTAGGCTCTGCGGCAACGGATGTTGACGGCGGCGTGCTCGGCGGCGCTTGGCCGCCTTTTCCGCCACCTGCTGAAGCGGCCGGCGTGGGGGCGTCAACAGGCTTTGGCGTGGTACTTCCGCTTCTCGCTACCTGACCGAGCGATTCCTGGGAGCAGGCGTAGTGGCTGCACAAGTTTCTCGATGCACCAGGCTACTGAAAAATATTTCAACCATGAGGCGGTGATGCGCAAATCCATGCCGCCGACGTTCCTGGCCGAACTAGCGAATCATTACCTGTTAGCCGCCCTGCATGAACTGTTCTATTCTTCGCTGATGGCGGAAAATGCCCGGCGCCTGCAACACATGGACAATACCATCCACCGTATCGAGAAGGACTCCATGGAGCTCTCATTGAAGAAAAACAGGTTGCGCCAGGAGGAAATCACCGAGGAAATCGAGGTTATCATGTTGAGCGCGGAGGCAACGAAGTTGCAGTGATTGCGTTCTTCATTTCTGGAGCGTGGTTTTCGAGGCAGCGGGCTTGACCTGTGCGCAACGCACGGGTTTTTAATATCGCTCATCATGTGTGGTTGAAGGGCGGGGAGAGCAACATCATGGTTTTTGGTAGTGTTAGGCAGTTCGGGCAATGGTACTTTTACTTTTCGAGAAAGGCATGAATATGACAGACCGCAATGAAACATCGGCCAAGAACTCCGCATCGCGGCGGCCGGCGCGGAAACCCGCGAGCCGGGCGGCGACCAAGGGTATAGCCGCCGGGGATGAGTGCGGTGACGCCCCGCGTCGCGATCCCGTTTCCGCCGAAGAGCGGCAGCGGATGATCGCCACGGCCGCGTATTTCCGGGCCGAACGCCGGGATTTCGAGTCCGGCCACGAGTTCGAAGACTGGCTGGAGGCCGAGGCGGAGATCGACCGGCAGCTCGCCTGCGGGTGAGCCGTGGTCACGGTAGCGTGCGCTATGCGCACAGGAAGGTCATTCCGTGTGTGATCGTGCGCGCGCTACACGACTGATGGATTTTCAGCGCAATGAAGAGGTTCCGGATATGTTTGCGATAATGGGCGTTATGATGGTGTTGATGGTTGTCGTCTTTTTGGGCTCCGGCCATTACCCCATGATGGGAGGTCACGGCAAGGAGGGCCGTAAAGAGGAATCGGTGATGGACAATCACGACAAGAAACCTTGCCCGCAGTGTCCGGTTGAACAAAAGACGGAAAATGGACAAGGTAACGGCACGCCTGAGGAAAAGAAATGAGGCCCACAACGGAAAGCGGATTTCCGAGGAAAGGGTGAAAAAATGAGGAGGCGGCCATGAATCACGAACATCGCACAGGAAATGGCGGGGGACGGCGTTCGCCAGCGGGTTGGGTGCTGCTGGGCTTTCTCGCCATCGCTGCATTTTTTCTGCTGACCGAACACCGTGCCCACCTCTTCGGTGTACTGCCGTTCCTGTTGTTGCTGCTGTGTCCTTTGCTGCACGGCTTTATGCACCGCGGCCATGGAGGGCAGCACCGTGACTGACACTCCTCCCGCTTATGGCCTGTGGTCGCTGGTGGCCATCAACTCGCTGATATTCATCCTCTTCGCCTTCAGCTTCTTCAAGCCGCGCACCAAACGCGACTGGCGCTCCTTCGGTGCCTTCTCCGCCTTCCTAGTGGCGCTGTTCACCGAGATGTACGGCTTTCCACTCACCCTCTATCTGCTCGCCGGCTGGCTGCAAAACCGCTATCCCGGCATCAACTGGTTCTCCCACGACGCCGGCCACCTGCTGGAGATGCTGTTCGGCTGGCGCGCCAATCCGCACTTCGGGCCGTTTCATATCCTGAGCATGATCTTCATCGGCGGTGGTTTCTGGCTGCTTGCCGCCGCCTGGAGGGTGCTGTACGAGGCGCAGCGCGAGCATCGGCTCGCTACAGGCCCGTATGCCCGGATACGTCATCCGCAATACGTGGCGTTCATCCTCATCATGTTCGGCTTCCTCTTGCAGTGGCCCACGATACTGACGCTGCTCATGTTCCCGGTACTGGTCTATATGTATGTGCGGCTGGCGCGGCGCGAGGAACGGGAGGTGGCGACCGAATTCGGCGCGGCGTATGCGCGTTACGCCGACGCGACGCCGGCTTTTATACCCCGGCTTCGGCAGAAGCGAACGAAGCCGTCCCGTTGGGAGTCCACATGAGCAAATGGGTTTGGCTGTGTCCATTGTTCGCTATAGGCTTCGTGGCAGCGGTCTTCACCCTGTGGAGTTTGACCTGGTGGATCGCCCTCTTGGTCGCACTCCTTCTGGTCTGTCCCGTCCTCCTGTTCTGGGGAGTTGCCGTGACGCGGCGCTACCCGGGGGCGCAAAATGAGCCTATTCCCGAGACGCGGGGCAGGGTCATGAACTGGCAGGCCCCCTTTTATGATTGGGGATGCCGCGCCGTCGGCCTCGGGCGAAATTTCCGGGATGTAACGCTGCGCCATGCAGCCCTGAGTCCTGACGAACAGGTGCTGGACGTGGGCTGTGGCACCGGCGTTCTCACCCGCCTGGCGGCGGAGGCGGCCGGCCCTTCAGGACACGCAGTGGGGATTGATCCGGCACCCAGGATGATCGGCGTGGCGCGAGAAAACGCCGCACGGACAGACAGCCGGGCCGAATTCAAACTCGCCGCCATCGAGCGCCTGCCGTTTGACGACAGGAGCTTCGACGTCGTGTTGTCGAGCATGATGTTGCATCACCTGCCGCGGGACTTGAAGCGTGATGGTCTCGCCGAGGTGTACCGTGTGCTTAAGCCCGGCGGCCGGCTGGTTGCCATCGATATCGATCGTCCCGCCTATTCCTTATGGTGGCTGCTGGTCTGGCCGCTGCTGCTCATGCCGGCTACCGCCGCCAATATGCGCGGGGAAATTCCTCATTATTTGCGCGCCGCTGGATTTGATCCGGTTCAAGTCAAGGGACGCTGGGTGCAATGGCTGACTTTCTGGACGGCAAGCAAAGGAGATAAATCATGAAAAAAACTCGTTTGAGAAACCTGTCATTTGTCCTGTTGTTCGGAATTCTGAGCGTGTTGCCTGCGCTTTCATACGCCGCCGCACCAACCCGCGTACCCGAGCCGGTGAAAGTGAACGCGAGCGGCGGGTCGTACACGAATATCATGCCCGCGCAGCTCAAGCAAATGCTTGCGGCAAAGGATTTCTTGTTCGTCAACGTCCACATTCCGTACGAAGGCGAAATCGTGCCGACGGATGCGTTCATTCCGTACGATGAGGTGGAGAGAAACCGGGCAAAGTTTCCGCAGGATAAGGATGCGAAAATCCTTTTGTATTGCCGCACCGGCAGAATGAGCGCGATCGCCGCCGAAAAGTTGGTGCAACTCGGCTATACCAACGTCTGGAATCTTAAGGGTGGAATGATCGCATGGGAGGAAACCGGGATGCCAGTTGTCATTCATAAACCGCGCTGACAATGCGCAAAATCCTTTCCCTCACCCGCCTTCGGCACCCTTTCCCCGCATGCAGGGAAAGGGATGGGGTGAGGATTCAACAAGGAGAGCTGCAATGACAACCGATCCAGTCTGTGGCATGACGGTGGGTGAGAAGAAGGCGGCGGCTTCTTCTGTCTACCAAGGAACGACGTACTATTTCTGCTCCACCCGCTGCCTGCATCAATTCGAGGCGAATCCCGCCGCCTACGTGCGCCCGGCCTCTGGCGCCGAGACCAAGCCCCATGGGCACGCCATGCCGGCCGCCGCGGCGGCAAAGTTCTCCAGGGAAATGGCCAAGGACCCGATCTGCGGCATGGTGGTGGAGAAGGCGACGGCGCTGAAGTCGGAGCGTGGCGGGCGTACCTACTACTTTTGCAGCGCGGGTTGCCAGCGCACTTTCGAATCGCCGGAGGCCGAGCTCAAGTCGATGCGCACCCGTGTCACCATCGCGCTCACCGGCGTGCTGGCGCTGGCGATGCTGCGCGCGGCGGCCTTTCTGGCGCTGGCGACGGGCGCGACGCTCGTCACCTGGGCGCCCATCCCGCAACTGCCCTGGTTCACCTGGGGCATGTGGCTGTTCATCCTGGTCACTCCGGTGCAGTTCATCGGCGGCTGGAGTTTCTACAAAGGGGCATGGAACGCCATTCGCAGCCGCACCATCAACATGGATTTCCTCATCGCGCTGGGGACGTCGGTGGCTTATTTCTACAGCGTGGCGGTGATCTTCTTTCCCGAAGTGCTGCCGGTCAAGGTTGAAGAGCGTGATGTCTATTTCGAGGTCTCCGCCGTCATCATCGCTTTCGTGCTGCTCGGCAAATACATGGAAGAGATGATCAAGAAACGCTCCTCGGCGGCGGTTCGCAAGCTGATGGATCTAAAGCCCGCGACCGCTCATGTCATACGCAACGGGGTGGAGATGGAGGTGCCCGCCGAGAGCATCATGATGGACGAGGTCGTGGTGGTGCGCCCGGGAGAAAAGATCCCCGCCGACGGCATGGTGCTGGAAGGGGCGTCGGCGGTGGACGAATCGATGCTGACCGGCGAGTCCATGCCGGTCGAGAAAGGCGCGGGCGCGAGGGTCATCGGCGGCACGCTGAACAAGACAGGTCTGTTCCGCTTCAAGGCCACGCAGGTGGGCGTGCAGACCGCGTTGGCGCAGATCATCAGGATGGTGGAGGAGGCACAGACCACCAGTGCGCCGATCCAGCGCATCGCCGACAAGGTGACGGGATATTTCGTGCCCGCTGTGGTGGCGACCGCGTTTGTCGCCTTCTTTGGCTGGTGGGTGGCGGGCAATTTTCCGCAAGGGTTGCTCGCGTTCATCGCGGTGCTGATCATCGCCTGCCCGTGCGCGCTGGGCATCGCCACCCCGGCGGCGCTGATGGTGGGCGTGGGCAAGGGCGCCGAGGCGGGCATTCTGATCCGCGGCGCCGAGGTGCTGGAACGGGTACGCAGTCTCACCACGGTAGTTTTCGACAAGACTGGCACGTTGACACGTGGCGAGCCCAATGTCACGGATATCGTGCCGCTTGCCGGGATCGCAGAGACGGAGGTGTTGCGACTGGGTGCCGCCGTGGAAGTGGGGTCGGAGCACCCGCTGGGCGAAGCCATCGTGCGCGCGGCGCGGCATCGCAACCTCGATCTGCCCGGGGTGGAAGGCTTCGAGGCCATTCCCGGCCATGGTATTCGTGGAATGATCGAGGGCGGGACTGTGCTGCTCGGCAACCGCCGTCTGTTCCATGAACAGGATGTCGACATATCCTCCGTGGAAACAACGATGACGCGCCTGGAGGCCGAAGGCAAGACCGCCATGCTGGTGGGCCGCGACAAGCAGGTGATCGGCGTGATCGCCGTGGCCGATACGCTCAAGCCCGAGGCGAAAGAAGCCGTCGCGGCCTTGCGCAGGGAGAGTGTCGAAGTGGTGCTGCTCACCGGTGACAACCAGCGCACCGCACATGCCATCGCCGGCGAGCTGGGCATCGGGCAAGTCATCGCCGAGGTGCTGCCCGCCGACAAGGCGCGCGTCATCCAGGATCTGCGCGGCAAGGGCAAGGTGGTGGCGATGGTAGGCGATGGCGTGAACGACGCACCGGCGCTGGCCTCCGCCGACATCGGCATCGCCATCGGTTCCGGCTCCGATGTCGCCAAAGAGACCGGCGGTATCATCCTGGTGAAAGACGACGTGCGCGACGTGGTCGCCGCCATCCGCCTGTCGCGCGCCACCATGCGCAAGATCAAGCAAAACCTGTTCTGGGCCTTCATCTACAACACCATCGGCGTGCCGGTGGCCGCGCTGGGTTTTCTCAATCCGATCATTGCCGCCGCCGCGATGGCGCTGAGTTCGCTGTCGGTGATCGTGAATTCGGCGTTGTTGAAAAGGATTAGATTGTCCGGCGGCTAAGAACCTGTTCAGGATCCTTGCGCCAGCCCGTAAAAACGCTCCAAGCCGTATCCCCTGTTACAATACGGACTCTTTCCGTCAGATGTTTTTCTCTTCAACAAATGATGCGGTACAACACGAGCACGAAAATCCTCGTCGGCCTGGTCGTCGGCGCGCTGCTGGGCATTGCTGCGCGTCTGGCCGCGCAAGGCGCGCCGTGGCTCGATTGGCTGGTGGAAAATATTACGCTGCCGGTGGGGCAGATATTCCTGCGTCTGCTGTTCATGCTGGTCATTCCGCTGCTGTTCTCGGCGCTGGTGCTGGGTATCAGCGATCTCGATGTCCGCCGCCTGGGCCGGATGGGTGGACGGATGCTGGGGTATACCGTGGTGGTTTCGTCGATCGCGGTGTTGATCGGCATGACGCTGGTGAACTGGTTGCAGCCGGGCGTGGGGTTGCCGGAATCGCTGCGCGGTTTCGCAAGCGCCTCCGCGACGGCCATGCCCATTCCCAAGCCGCCGGAAACGTCCGGCGCGGCGTTGATCGTCGGCATGTTCCCGGACAATCCGGTCAAGGCCGCGGCGAATGGCGAGATGCTCGGGGTGATCATTTTTTCGCTGATCTTCGGCGTTGGCCTGTCCTTTGCCCGGACACAGGCGGCGGCGCGGTTGCGTGAAGTGATCGAGGGACTCTACGATGTCAGCATGACGCTGATCAGCGGCGTGTTGAAGCTGGCGCCGCTCGGTGTCGCCGCGCTGGTATTCACCATGACGGCGCGTTTGGGGCTGGAGGTCTTCGTCCATCTGCTGGCCTATGTCGGTGTGGTGCTGCTTGCGCTTGGCATTCACATGTTCGTGGTTTATCCCATCTCTGTGCGCTTGCTGGGAAAACGCTCTCCGCTGGCCTTCTTTCGCGACATTCGTCTGGCGATGCTCACCGCCTTCGCCACGGCTTCATCGAGCGCCACCTTGCCCACCGCCCTTAAGGTCGCCGAGGAAAATCTCAAGCTGCCGCATCACGTCAGCCGTTTCGTGCTCACGGCGGGTTCGGCGATGAACCAGAATGGCACCGCGCTTTACGAAGGGGTGACGGTGCTGTTTCTTGCCCAGCTCTTCGGCGTGCATCTGGATCTTTCCCAGCAACTGATTGTGATGCTCATCTGTGTGTTGGGCGGCATCGGCACCGCCGGAGTGCCGGCGGGATCGCTGCCGGTGATTGCCATGATTCTGGTGATGTTCGGCATCCCGGCGGAGGGGCTGGCGCTGATTCTTGGCATCGACCGTTTTCTTGATATGTGCCGCACCACGCTGAATGTCTCGGGCGATCTGGCCGCCGCTGTTTATGTGGCGCGCGGGGAGGAGGGTGAGCAAAAATAGCGCCCATGTTTTCTTCTCGCGCTAAATAAAGTCTTTGTGATGGCCGATAACAGAAGTGTTGATTTTTTCACTGATCGCTTCTGTTATCGATGGCTACTCGAAGGATTGCCTGGCTACACCGGAAACGGCCCAACCGCATTGCCCGTGCGGCTGGGGCTGGCGCATTGTTGCTGTCGCTGGGCGCGGGCAGTGATTCGATTCGCTCCTTCGCCGGGCTCGGGACAGGCGAGCCGGAAAAGATTCCCACCAACATCGAGGCGGCAACGCCGTCGAAAATCGATCGCCTCTGGGCGGCGCCATACGGCCTGACCGGCGGCGGCGTGGTCATCGGCGCCTGGGACGAGGGCATCGTTCAGGCATCCCACCCGGATCTGGCGGGCCGCGTGACTGCGGCGGAGACAGGAACGGTATCGGGGCATTCCACTCACGTCGCCGGCACCCTGGTTGGATCGGGTTTTGCCATGCCCACGGCCAAGGGCATGGCTCCGGGTAGCACGCTGCTCTCCTACGGCTATTTCGGCGATGTGCTGGGGCAGCAGGCCGCGGCACAGTCTTCCCATGGCATGGCGGTGAGCAATCACTCGTGGAACTATGCCGCGGGCTGGGTATACAACCGCTACGGGGGCGGCAAGTGGGTGTGGTACGGCGGCGCCGGCAACACCAAAGACCCCGATTTCGGCGCTTACGATTACGTTGCGCAGGGCTGGGACAAGTTGGTCGCCGAGCGCGGCCTCATCATTGTCAAATCGTCGGGTAACGACCGCTCGGATACCGGCGCGGGTAGCGCGCCGCATTACCATATCGGCGATTCGTCCACCTTGCATACCGATTGGCATGGCCCGGATGGCGATTACGACAGCATCGGGCAGATCGGCGCGGCGAAGAATCTCATCACCGTCGGCGCGGTGGATGCGGCAGGCGGCATGACCGCCTTCAGCGCCTGGGGGCCGACCGACGACGGCCGCATCAAGCCGGACATCGTGGCCACCGGCGTCAGTCTCTATTCCACCTGGCTCAATAATGGCTACACGTGGCTCAGCGGCACGTCCATGTCCACGCCTGTGGTGAGCGGCGCCGTAGCGCTGATCGTCGAGCGTTATCGCGCCATCGCCAAAGGTCAGACACCCGCGCCGCATCTGGTCAAGGCTCTGCTGGCGCATTCCGCCCGGGATCTTGGCAACAAGGGACCCGATTACGTGTATGGCTGGGGGTTACTGGATGCTCAGGCCGCCGTAAGTCTTGTCAATGATGGCGTGGGGCCGGAGCGCCGCATCGAGGCCGCGAGTGTGACGAACGGCGCCGAGCAAAGCCTTGCGCTCGTCGTGCCGGCGTCGACCCCCAGGCTCAAGGTGACCATCGCCTGGACCGATCCCCCTGCCGTACCCGGGGCGGCAAAGGCATTGGTCAATGATCTCGATCTTGAGCTTATCGCACCGGATGGCACGGTTCACTATCCCTACAGTCTGGCCGGGCTGACCAATCCCTCCGCGCCTGCCACGGCCGTCGCACCCAACAGGGTGGACAATATAGAGCAGGTCGTGGTCGAATCCCCCGCAGCGGGCGCTTGGCAGGCAAGAGTCAAAGGCAAGACCGTGCTGGGTATGCAGGAGTATGCGCTGGTGAATGGCGCCGTCCCGGCCGCCGGCACGGCGTTACTGTCGATATCCATCAATCAAGGAGCGGTCGAAGTGCCTTCGCGGGATGTCACCGTATCGCTGCGCGGCAGCAGCGAGGCAGGGGTGAGCGGCTATTATCTCTCGGAGAGTCCCGCATCGCCCTCAGCCGCGGATTTCACCCCGGTACCCACCGCCACCACGTATCAGACGGATCTTTCCTACACCCTCAGCGCAGGCGGCGGCAACAAGACCGTCTACGCCTGGCTGCGCGACCCCACCGGCAATATCAGCGCGCAGGCATCGGAAACGGTTACCTTGGCGGCTGGACAGAGCGTGGGTGGAGGAGGAGCGGTCGACGCGGGGGTGTTGATCTTGATGTGCATGGCGTTGTTACTCCGTGCGCCAGCATGTAGGGCGGGCACTGCCCGCCTTTAAAAAAACACGGCAACGCCAGCGCGGGCCGCACCGCTCGCGCAGTGTCGCGCAATAACCCGGCATGCCGCATCAACAAATCGTTGCCGTGGCGTTGCACGATTGTGCCGCCGTGCTCGGTATACATTTTGGGACGTCCCTGTCCCAAAACGCCTGCGCTCGGCGGCAATTGTTGCCTTCGGCAGCCCGGACCGTCCTGCGTCCGCAGCGGCGCGCTACTGCGCAGCGCACCACTGCTACCACAATGACTCTACGCCTTTCGTTGGCGTCCCATTTTGTCTACGCCTGCGCTCACGCGCAGACTCCGACAAAACAGGACGCCCTAGGCTATCCGGGGGTTGTCAGCCATCGCTCGCTAGCGCATCGCTTCCATGGCTGACGCCGCAGATTGACGATGAAAAAATAAGTGCCGCCTGGATGCCAGGCGCGACGATAATCAGGTATGGCGGAAGTACCGCGATAATTTGCACTCGGTGCTGAATTATTTTCACATCGCGGCGCCTAATGTGGTATAAGGAAGGAGTCTCACAGGAGTGATTGTAAGGTCGTCAGCTTGGAAGTCAAATATATCAATGGCTTGCAATGCTTTCGGCTTAATTTAGATGATGTAATTTTGTAAATAGGTTGTAAATTAATGCGTACTGGTAAAGTAAAGTGGTTTGACGAAGGTAAAGGTTTTGGTTTTATCTCCCCTCAGGATGGCGGTGATGATGTGTTTGTTCATCACTCCTCGATAAAGGGTGAAGGCTTCAAAACCCTGGCCGAAGGACAGACGGTGCAGTTCGAATCCCAAAAGGGTCCGAAAGGGCAGCAAGCTACCAAGGTAGAAGCCGTCTAAAGAAGCGATCATGTGCAGGTCATGTTGCGTATAGCGGCATGACCTGCGTTTGATGGCTTTGGGTGATTTTGAGTCGCTCAGGTGCCCTTGCGCCTCCTGGCGCTCGTTCCTTTCCTATCGCAACGATAGATAGATCGTGGCTTCATACCAATCGGTCTAGATTGCACCGACCATCGACCTGTTACGGTAGGCTGGGATAGGGCAATGTCGAATCCCAGCGATACATGTCACTCCCAATGCCATTCCGCAATCTCCGGTGTGGCCGCCCAGTCGGCAGGATATGTGCCACGCTCCACCCCGCGATGGAAAGAAGAATGTGGCCATTCCCTAACCGTGTGAACATAGCCATGCTTGACGGGGTTGTAATGGATGTAATCCATGTGGCGCCGGTAATCTTCTTCATCCCGGATCACATGCTCCCAATAGCGGCGTTGCCATATCCCTCGCTCGCCTTTCCGCCGACGGCTTTGTGAGATATATTCCCCGCCCTCGATGTTGCGCGAGAAATGCGCCTTGATCAGGCGCCAGCGCAGTGGGTAGTCATTGTCTCCGGGTGGCAATCGCCATAGGCAATGGAGATGGTCGGGTAATACCACCATGGCGGCGATCTCAAACGGATGATCGTCACGCACCTGTCGAAACGCGGCGCGCAAATCCGCAACGTGGCGCACCAGGAGATCGTTCCCGCGCCGCTCGGCCAAATTGACCGTGAAGAAATACCAGCCACCCGCCTGGCGGGCACGTATATAGCTTCGCATGGATATAGTTTAGCTGGGATTCGGTAAAACCTCATCCCAGCCTACCGGCTGGCCTGACGTCATCAGGAGGCGAGTTCCTGCTGTAGCGGCAGATTGTCCCATACCGCTTCTCCGTCTTTGAAGGGAACGCCCTTCAGTAGTAGTTCGAGCAGCGAAGCGCCCTTGATCCGGCGCCAGGATTTCTCCGCTTCTTCAATCAGCTTGAACGCCAGGCCGAGGAAGGTCGGACGGGAGACACCGTTGCGCGTGCGTGTGGTCCGATGGCGCACGGTGGCAAAGGTTGATTCAATGGGGTTGGTGGTGCGCAGATGCGTCCAGTGCTCCGCCGGAAAATCATAGAACGCCAGCAGTGCCTCGCGATCCTTGATGAGCTTTTCCGCCGCCTTCGGGTACTTGGCGCCGTAGTGTTGCACAAAGCGGTCAAAGGCCTTGTTCGCTCAAGCACGGGTGGCCGCCATCCAAATGGCGTGCAGCGCCGCCTTGGCCTGCGCCTGCTGCGACTTCGGTAGCGCGTTGAGGACGTTGCCCATCTTGTGGAACCAGCAATGCTGACCGCGCGTCGCGGGAAACGCCTCCGCCAGCGCCGCCCACAACCCCATGGCGCCATCGGCCACGGCCAGCAAGGGTCCATGCCGCAAGCCGCGCGCCTTTAGGTCCAGCAACAGTTCGCGCCAGGACTCTTTCGACTCCCGGAAGCCGTCGCCAATGGCCACGCGTTCCTTGCGTCCCTCCGGCGTGACGCCGACGATAACCAGCAGGCATTGGCCCTCTGACGACGCTTCCGCCCGCAGCCCGGTGTGGATGCCGTCCGCCCACCAGTAGACGTACTGTTTGTCGCTCAGGTCACGCCGGTTCCACTGAGCATGTTCCTCGGCCCATTGCGCCTTCAGGCGGCTGACGACATTGGCCGACAACCCCTTGGCCTCCTCGCCCAGCAGCACCGCCAGCGCTTCGCTCATATCCCCCGTGGAGATGCCTTGAGGTACACAGGGCAGGGCCGCCGATACCCGCGCCGAGCGGCGGACATAGGGCGGCACGATCGCCGAATTGAATTTCACGCCCTGCCCGGAGCGATCACGCACCTTCGGCACCTTGACCGGTACAGGCCCAATGGCCGTCAACACGTCACGCTCGGGCAGGTAGCCATTACGCACGACGGCGCGCTGACCGTGCAACATCCTCACATTCTCATAGCGACTGAGCAGCTCAGCCAGCTCGGCCTCGATGGCTTGTTGGATCACGTCCCGCGCTCCTTCCCGGATGACCTCTTCGAGACTGAGGCCAGTTTCCGCTGGACTGTTGGCATTCTTATCATTACGATGTTTCATGGTGGGTGCCTTCTGTTGTGGGTCCGACTTTGACAATCAGATTTTCAACAGAAACATCCACCGCCTTCAACCCCGGCCGGCCGATGGGCCATACACCAGATTTGACTTTAGCTCCATCCCTCTACTTGACTCAGTGCAATGATTAAGCAGCTAACAAGAAGCCCCTTCATTAGATAAGCTCCAACAAATTGTTGTAGTAGGCTGGGTTAAGGAACGAAACCCAGCGATAATCGCCAGCATCGCAATATGCTGGGTTTATCAACCCAGCCTACGGCCCTGGCCGCATTCGACGTTTCATCGTATGGTGGAGAAAGGCATTTATCCGCCGGATTGGGCGGGCGGTGAGGAAACGGAGTTGGGTTACTCCGATTGACATCCGACGCAATGCCCTTTGGTTATTGCGCCCTACGTGCTGCTGGACGAAAGATGAAGTTAACAATGTCAGATGGTGCGATGAATGGTGACGTCAATCGTGTTTCAAAATATCCCCCGACAGATCGTCGCGGCTTTTGTCTATACAGGTCGTTCAACGCAGTTGTGGCAGTGTCCTTGCCGCCCAATAGCATCTCCGTGAGATTGGCTTGCGGACAGAGATCAAGAACCAATACCTCCTCATCGAGATTTTCTAATGCGTACTCGCAGGCGAGAGAGAACGATAGAAAGCTCTTGCCGACGCCTCCTTTGTTATTCCATAAGGCATACGTTGTCATATTGATATCACAGTGCAGTAGGGCGCAATAACCGAAGGGCATTGCGTCGAATGTCAATCGGAGTAATCCAATGCTGTTTCATCACCGCCCGCCCAGTCCTTCGGATAAACGCCTTGCTCCACCAAATGATGAAACGTTGAATGCGGCCAGTCTGCCACGCGTTTAACCAAGCCATGTTTCATCGGATTGATATGAACATAATCCATGTGCGCACGAAAATCCGCTTCGTCGCGAATCAGGTGCTCCCAATAGCGGCGTTGCCAGATACCTCGTTCACCACGTCGCGCTCGAACCTCGGAAAGCCGCTCCGTTCGCGGCAACGCTTTGGAAAAGTCCATTTTGATCAACCGCCAGCGAGTGGCAAAATCGGCATCGTTTTGTGGCAGTTCGATCACGCAATGCAGATGATCGGGCAACACCACCCAGCCGTGAATCGTAAAGGGGTGACGTCGTCGCACAGAACGCACGGTGTCGCGCAACAAGTCAACGTGTCGTGTCAGCAGATCGTTGCCATGCCGTTGCAGCAAGTTGACAGTGAAGAAATAGGTGCCACCTGGGTGCCAGGCACGACGGTAATCAGGCATTCTGGTAGTATCGTGGTAATTCGCATTCGGCGCAATGCCCTTTGGTTATTGCGCCCTACGGGCTGGGTTAGACAAGAGAGTAAAGAGCGGTCCAACATCGACGAAGGAATCGATTAAGTGCTGGCGGTCGTAGGTTTCTGCCCGTTTTGCGAGTTTGAGGAGTGCCGTGTTTATTGGTCGCATTGAAGTACCTTGCTAGAAAAGCCCTCTAACTAGAATTAGCAATCATATCGCATGAAACTAATGCGAAAGCGTTCCCGAATCTTGCAATATCCCACCTCAGACTTATCATCACCCCAAAATCACCTCCCTGTGCCCCTTAAGCCGCATCCCGCGGCTTAATCCCAACTCAACGCCCCCCCCGTCTGATACTCAATCACCCGCGTCTCGAAGAAGTTCTTCTCTTTCTTCAAGTCGATGATTTCGCTCATCCACGGGAAGGGGTTGGTGGCGCCGGGGTATTGTTCGGGGAGGCCGATTTGGGCGCAGCGGCGGTTGGCGATGTATTTCAGGTAGTCGTTGAACATCGCGGCGTTGAGGCCGAGGACGCCGCGGGGCATGGTGTCTACGGCGTAGCGGTATTCGAGTTCGACGGCTTCGCGGATCATGTGGGTCAGTTCTTCCTGGAATTCGCGGGTCCAGAGGTGGGGGTTTTCGAGCTTGATCTGGTTGATCACGTCGATGCCGAAGTTCATGTGCATGCTTTCGTCGCGCATGATGTACTGGAACTGTTCGGAGGCGCCGATCATCTTGTTGCGGCGACCGAAGGTGAGCATCTGGACGAAGCCGACGTAGAAGAAGATGCCTTCGAAGATGACGTAGAAGGCGACCAGGTCGCGCAGCAGGCGCTGGTCGGCTTCGGGGGTGCCGGTGTGGAAGTTGGGGTCGGCGAGGCTCTGGGTGTAGGGCAGGGACCAGGCGGCCTTGTCGTGGATCGCGGGCACTTCGCGGTACATGTTGAACACTTCGGCTTCATCGAGGCCCAGGCTTTCGACCACATATTGATAGGCGTGGGTGTGCAGCGCTTCCTCGAAGGCCTGGCGCAGCAGGTACTGGCGGCATTCGGGGTTGGTGATGTGGCGGTACACGGCCAGCACCAGGTTGTTGGCGACCAGCGAATCGGCGGAGGAGAAGAAGCCCAGGCTGCGCTTGATGATCAGGCGCTCGTCTTCGGTGAGGCCGGTGGGGTTCTTCCACAGCGCGATGTCGGCGGACATGTTGATTTCCTGCGGCATCCAGTGGTTGGCGCAGGCGTCGAGGTATTTCTGCCAGGCCCATTGGTACTTGAAGGGCACGAGCTGGTTGAGATCGGCGCGGCAGTTGATGATTTTCTTGTCGTCGACCTGGATGCGCGAGGCGCCCATGACGACATCTTCCAGCCCGGTGGCGCCGTGTTCCTCTTCCAGCGGCAGGGCGGGCTGGACGGGTTTGGTCGGTTTGATGGAAATAGATTCGTCCCAGTTCAACATGTTTTAATCCTCTTTATGATTTGATTCTGTTATCCAAAGAATCGAGCAACCGCTTGCCATGAATGACGGCGATCACCGTGATCGTGTTGTCAGATAGTTGATAAATCACCCTGTAGCTATAGACGAAACGTTCTCGCACCATTTCGTTGCCCAATTCCGGTACGATGCAGCCCGCCAAGGGAAAGATTTTGAGGCTACGCGTAGCATCGATAACCTTGTCCACTACCGCCTTGGCGTAAAACAGCGAATCGCGAGCGATGTATTGGGCGATGGATTCAACATCCTCCCAGGCTTCGGGTGACCAAACTACCTTGTAGTCCATTTGTTCAACCGGCCTTCAACCTCTTCTTGAGTGAGTGTGCCCTGAGTGTTCGCCGCTTCGATACCGCGATGAATTTTTTCGAGGACATACAGGTGGTACTGCACGTCTTCCAGTGAGCAATCATCGGGTAGTTGCTTCAACAGAGATTCAACCTCTGATTTTGCAGTGTTCATATCACGCACCTCGCCAAGTTTTTCCGCCGCCCCTCACTGGCAAGCCTCGCACTCGGGATTGTCGATCGAGCACGCCTGCGGCAGCGGGGCGGCGGTGACCGGGGCGGGGGCGACGCTGACGGCGTTGAGCGCGCCGTCGGTGATGGTGGTTTTCTCCACGCTGGTGGCGCCCATGCTGCGCAGGTAGTAGGTGGTTTTGAGTCCCTTGAGCCAGGCGTGGCGGTACAGGGTGTCGAGCTTCTTGCCGGAGGGTTCGGCCATGTACAGGTTGAGCGACTGCGACTGGTCGATCCATTTCTGGCGGCGGCTGCCGGCTTCGACCAGCCAGCGTGGGTCGATCTCGAAGGCGGTGGCGTAGAGCGTTTTGAGATCGGCCGGGATGCGGTCGATGCGTTGCACGCTGCCGTCGAAGTATTTGAGGTCATTGACCATCACCGGATCCCACAGCTTGCGCGCCTTGAGGTCGCGCACCAGGTTGGGGTTGACCACGGTGAAGTCGCCGGACAGGTTGGACTTCACGTAGAGGTTCTGGTAGGTGGGCTCGATCGACTGGCTGACGCCGCAAATGTTGGAGATGGTGGCAGTGGGCGCGATTGCCAGGCAGTTGGAGTTGCGCATGCCGACGGTCTTGACCCGTTCGCGCAGGGTGTTCCAGTCCAGGGTCGCGGTCTGGTCCACGTCGAGGTATTCGCCGCGCGCCTCGGTGAGCAGTTTGATGGAGTCGATGGGCAGCACGCCCTTGCTCCACAACGAGCCTTCATAGGTGGCATAGCGGCCGCGTTCTTCAGCGAGATCGCTGGAGGCGAGGATGGCGTAGTAGCTCACCGCTTCCATCGAACGGTCGGCGAATTCCACGGCCTGTTCGCTGGCATAGGGGATGCGCAGCGTCTGCAGGGCATCCTGGAAGCCCATGATGCCCAATCCCACCGGGCGGTGGCGGAGGTTGGAATTGCGCGCTTGCGGCACGGAGTAGTAGTTGATGTCGATGACGTTGTCGAGCATGCGCATCGCGGTGCGGATGGTGGCGGCGAGCTTGTCGAGGTCCAAACCGTTTTCCGTGACGTGGGCGGCGAGGTTCACCGAGCCGAGATTGCACACCGCGATCTCCTTGTCGGAGGTGTTGAGAGTGATCTCGGTGCAGAGATTGGAGCTGTGCACCACGCCGACATGCTGCTGCGGCGAGCGCAGGTTGCACGGGTCCTTGAAGGTGACCCAGGGATGGCCGGTTTCGAACACCAGGGTGAGCATCTTGCGCCACAGGGTGAGCGCGGGGATGCGCTTGAAGTTCCTGATCTGGCCGCTGGCTGCCTTTTCCTCGTAGCGCACATAGGCTTCTTCGAACGCCTTGCCGTAGAGGTCGTGCAGGTCGGGCACTTCGTCGGGCGAGAACAGCGTCCAGTCGGCGTTTTCGTGGACGCGCTTCATGAACAGGTCGGGCACCCAGTTGGCGGTGTTCATGTCGTGGGTGCGGCGGCGCTCGTCGCCGGTGTTCTTGCGCAGTTCGAGGAATTCCTCGATGTCGAGATGCCAGGTTTCGAGGTAGGCGCACACCGCGCCCTTGCGCTTGCCGCCCTGGTTGACGGCCACGGCGGTGTCGTTGGCGACCTTGAGGAAGGGCACCACGCCTTGCGACTTGCCGTTGGTGCCCTTGATGCGGGCGCCCATGGCGCGCACGCGGCTCCAGTCATTGCCCAGGCCGCCGGCGAATTTGGAGAGCATGGCGTTGTCGTGGATGGCGTTGAAAATACCGTCCAGATCGTCGGACACGGTGGTGAGGTAGCAGCTCGAAAGCTGCGGGCGCAGCGTGCCGGCGTTGAACAGGGTGGGCGTGGAGCTCATGAAGTCGAAGCTCGACAACAGCCGGTAGAACTCGATGGCGCGCGTCTCGCGGTCGATCTCGTTGAGCGCAAGACCCATCGCCACGCGCATGAAGAATGCCTGCGGCAGTTCGAAGCGCGTGCCGTTGGAATGCAGGAAGTAGCGGTCGTAGAGGGTTTGCAGGCCGAGGTAGGTGAACTGCATGTCGCGCTCGGCGAGCAGGGCGCGGCCCAGCTTTTCCAGATCGAATTCCTTCAGGCGCGGATCGAGCAGCTCCAGTTCGACGCCGCGCTGCACATAGTCGGCGAAGTATTCGGTATAGCGCTCGGCCATCTGCGCCGCGGTGGCGGAATACGCGCCGTGGCCGAGGAAGCTGAGGGCCTCGCGGCGCAGGTCGTCGAGCAGCAGGCGCGCGGCGACGTAGGTGTAATTGGCTTCCGTTTCGATCAGGGTGCGGGCGCTCATCACCACGGCGCGGCCGACGTCGGCCTCGGCGACGCCGTCGAACAGATTGCGTTGCGCATCTTCCAGGATCTCGCCCGGGGCGACATCGTCCAGGCCGCGGCAGGCTTCGGCGATGACGGTGGTAAGGCGCGCGATGTCCAGCGGGCGCAGCGTGCCGTCGGGCAGCGTGGCGCGGATGACGGGGGCTTGCGCCTGTTCCTGCTGCTCGCGTGCGGCGCGCTCGCGGGCGCGCTCTTCGCGGTACAGCACGTAGGCGCGCGCCGCCTTGTGTTCGCCGCCGCGCATCAGCGCCAGCTCGACCTGGTCCTGAATGTCCTCGATATGGATGGTGCCGCCGCCGGGCATGCGCCGCGTCAGCGAGTCGACGATCTGCCGGGTCAGCATCTCCACCACGTCATGGATGCGGCGCGAGGCCGCGGCATTGCCGCCTTCCACGGCGAGGAAGGACTTGGTCATGGCCACCGCGATCTTGGAGGCGTCGAAGCTGGTGAGCTTGCCGTTGCGGCGAATGACGTGGAACTGGCCCGGTGCGGTGCTGGCCAGGGCGGCGCCGTTTTCGTTGCCGCTGGCGGGAAAGCCCGCTTGGGGGATGTGACTGGTGGTGCTGGCGATGGTGTTGGTGTTGGTTTGCATGGCATCTCCTCCTGGATGTTGTGTTTCGGGTGCCTCTAAAAATTCGCTGAAGCCGCGATGGCGGCGTTGGAAATGTGCTCAAAATGCTCATGTACTCGGTGTACACTCCGCTTTTTCGCACATTTCCGCCTTGCCCTCGCGGCTTGATCGAACTTTTAGAGGCACCCTTTTGCCGTTGGGTCGCTGTGGCGGTCGCCACAATTTGTAGTGGTATAGCGCGAATGAAACACAAGATAATGGGTTTGGGGGAGGATTGCAAGCTGTTTTGCGGACGCGTTGCAAGGGGTTGAAACGGCGGAAAAATCAGTTTTTGTCCACAATCAATTCAGTTTTTATCCACAGCTTTCGATGCCGCTGAGGTTGCGGAAAGAGGTGGCTTTGGCGGTGTCGATGAAGTCCCGGAGGTAAGGTTTGCCGCGGTCGTCGCTGCGCAATGCGCAGTACAGGGTGTTCCACGATCCTTCCTTGCCCAGCGGACGGGCGGTAACGTAGCCGTGCGCCAGATAATCGGCCAGCACCCAATTGGGCAGCGCCGCCACGCCGCGGCGGCTGGCGACGAGTTGCAGAATGATCAGCGTCAGCTCGGCGGTGCGCCGTCCGGCGGGTTCGATGCCGGCGGGGTCGAGAAAATGGCGGAAGACATCCAGGCGCGAGCGATCGACCGGATAAGTAATGAGCGTTTCGCCGGCGAGATCGCGCGGCGTTATCCATTCCCGTGCGGCGAGCGGGTGGTCGTTGGCCATCGCCAGCAGGGCCTGGTAGCGGAACAGCGGCGCGAAGTGAATGCCATTTACCGGCTGGAGATCGGAGGTGATCGCCAGGTCGATGTCGCCGCGCGCCAGGGCGGGCAGGGGATCGAAACTGAAGCCGGTGGACAGATCCATCTCCACTTCGGGCCAGTGGTTGCGATAGGCGTCGATGGTGGGCATCAGCCATTCGAAACAGCTATGGCATTCGATGGCGATATGCAACCGTCCGGTCTGGCCCTCGGCGAAGCGCGTCAGTTCGCGTTCCGTGGCCTGCACCGCCGGGACGACCTGGTCGGCCAATTCCAGCAAGCGCATTCCGGCGGGCGTGAAGCGCAGCGGACGGCTCTTGCGCATGAACAGGGTGCAGCCGAATTGTTCCTCCAGGGCCTTGATCTGGTGTGACAGCGCCGATTGTGTCAGATGCAGCCGCTCGGCGGCGCGGGCCAGATTGCCGCTGTCGCGGATTACGGTCAGCGTGTGAAGGTGGCGTATTTCTAGATACATCAGCGTATTATGAAAAAAACTTAACATGAAATATATTCATGTTAATTATTAGAAAATAGAAATTGATTCATGTCAAGATCATCCGCACAATGTGCCGCAGCCACAGCAACCAAAATAACGGAGACGACATGACCATTGCACATAACCTGGGTTTTCCGCGCATCGGTGCGCGGCGCGAGCTGAAACGGGCCGTCGAGGCGTATTGGACCGGCCAGATCGATCGCGCAGGACTGGAAAAGACGGGGCGCGAGCTGCGCGCCCGGCACTGGGCCGTGCAGGCCGGCGCGGGGTTGGACCTGCTGCCCGTGGGGGATTTTTCCTGGTACGACCAGATGCTGGACATGTCCATCCTGCTGGGTGTCGTGCCGCCGCGTTTTGGCCAGTTCGACGATACCGTGGGCCTTGATACCTATTTCCGCATGGCCCGTGGCCGCGCCCCGACCGGCGCCGACGTGCCGGCCTGCGAAATGACCAAGTGGTTCGACACCAATTATCACTATATCGTCCCGGAATTTGGCGTGGATCAGTCATTCCGCCTGGCGTCGAATCGATTGTTCGACGAAGTGGCCGAGGCGGCCGCGCTGGGTTACAAGGTCAAGCCGGTGCTGGTGGGACCGCTGACGTATCTCTGGCTGGGGAAGACCAAGGGTGCGGAGTTCGACAAGCTGACGCTGCTCGATCGCCTGTTGCCGGTGTATGGCGAAATTCTGACCCGACTCAGGGCGCAGGGAATCGAGTGGGTGCAGATCGACGAGCCGATCCTGGCGCTGGATCTGCCGCTGCCTTGGAAGAACGCCTTCGAGTCGGCCTATGTGCGCCTTCAGCAACCGGGCCTGAAGCGCCTGCTCGCGACGTATTTCGGTGCTCTGGAGGACAATACCGCATTGGCTTGCCACCTGCCGGTGGATGGCCTGCACATCGACCTGGTGCGCGCGCCTGAACAACTCGCCGCGGTGCTCGATCAGTTGCCCGCGTACAAGGTGCTCTCCGCCGGTGTGGTGGATGGGCGCAACATCTGGCGTGCCGATCTGGAAAAATGCCTGGATATCTTGTCGCCGCTCAAGGAGCGGCTGGACGAGCGCCTGTGGATCGCGCCCTCTTGCTCGCTGCTGCACAGCCCGGTCGATCTGGCGCTGGAGGACAAGCTCGATGGCGAATTGAAGTCATGGCTGTCGTTCGCCACGCAGAAGGTGGAGGAGGTGGCGGTGCTCAAGCGCGCACTGAACGAAGGCCGCGCGGCGGTGGCGCGAGAGCTGGATGCGAGCCGCACTGCGAACGAGCGGCGCCGGCGCTCGGGGCGCATCCATCATGCCGAGGTGCAGGCGCGAGCGACCGCCGTGACCGCCGGCATGGCGGAGCGCGGTCACCCCTATCCCGTTCGCCGCGGTGCACAACAGCAACGCCTGGCGCTGCCGCTGTTTCCCACCACCACCATCGGTTCGTTTCCGCAGACGACGCAAATCCGCAACGCGCGGCGCGACTACAAGGCCGGCCAGATCACGCAGGCGGAGTATACCGCCCGCATGCGCGAAGAAATCGCCTACGCGGTACGCAAGCAGGAAGAACTTGATCTGGACGTGCTGGTGCACGGCGAGGCGGAGCGCAACGATATGGTGGAATACTTCGGTGAGCTGCTGGAGGGATTCGCCTTCACCAGTAACGGCTGGGTGCAGAGCTATGGCTCGCGCTGCGTCAAGCCGCCGGTGATCTTCGGCGATGTCAGCCGCCCCAAACGCATGACCGTGGACTGGACAGTGTATGCCCAATCGCTGACCTCGCGACCGATGAAGGGCATGCTCACCGGGCCGGTGACCATTCTGCAATGGTCTTTCGTGCGAGACGACCAGCCGCGCTCGCAGACCGCGTTGCAGATCGCGCTGGCCTTGCGTGACGAGGTGTGCGACCTTGAAAAAGCGGGTATCGGGATCATCCAGATCGACGAACCGGCGTTGCGCGAGGGTCTGCCGCTGCGCAAAAAACACGGGCAAGGATATCTGGACTGGGCCGTGCGCGTCTTTCGCATCGCCGCCAGCGGGGTGCGCGACGACACTCAGATCCATACCCACATGTGCTATTCGGAGTTCAACGACATCATCGCATCGATCGCCGCGCTCGATGCCGATGTCATCACCATCGAAACCTCGCGCTCCGACATGGAGCTGCTCGACGCCTTCGCGAACTTCGCCTATCCCAACGAGATCGGGCCAGGCGTCTACGACATCCACACCCCGCGCCTGCCCACCGTGGCCGAGATCGAGGCGCTGCTGGAAAAGGCCGCGACCGTGATTCCCGCCGAACGGCTATGGGTCAACCCCGACTGCGGCCTGAAAACGCGCCAGTGGCCGGAGGTCGAGGCGGCGTTGCGCAATATGGTGGAGGCGGCGAAAGAGTTGCGCCATAGACCTTGTCTCGACACGAAATTCGCTCACCCATCCGACATTACTTCCGGTGTTCTTGGGGTAAAATAGTGATCGATCAAAACCTGATTTCTTGCAAGGAGAATTACCATGAACAATTCCGGATTCATCGTCACGACGCTTTGTGCGGCGCTGCTGCTGAGCGCTTGCGGCAAGCAACAGCAGCAGCAAGAGGATGAACCCACCGCTACCGAGCCCGCGGCGTCGGTCAGCACGCCCGCCCCGCAAGCCGAGCCTGCGCCTGCCGCCCAACCCGTTCCCGAACCCGTAGCAAAGGCGCCTGAAGAGACCGCCACCGCGCCCGCCACGGAACAAGCCGCCGTGCCCAAGGCGCCGCCGGCGCAAGAAGAGAAGAAGGCCCCGGCCAAGGCCGCGTCCGCCGAGCAGAAACCCGCCGCCGTTCCCGAGAAAAAGACGGGGGATAGCGCCGACGCCCTCGCTCTGGCGCAAAAGAGCGGCTGTCTGGCCTGTCACAATGTGGACAAGAAGATCGTCGGTCCGGCGTGGAAGGATGTCGCCGCCCGCTATAAGGGCGACGCCGGCGCCAAAGACAAACTGATCGCCAAGGTCAAGACCGGCGGCAAGGGCAACTGGACCGAAGTCACCGGCGGGATGGCCATGCCGCCTTATTCACCGCGTGTTGCCGATGCGGACATTGAGAAATTGGTGACGTTCGTTTTGTCGCTGAAGTAACCCGCCTTTACCCCAAATCCCCCCACAACACCTGCAACGCCGACAGTGCCGTCACCGCCGCCGTTTCGGTGCGCAGGATGCGGGGGCCGAGGCGTATTCCGGCATATCCCGCTTGTTGGGCACGCTGGATCTCAGCATCACTCAGGCCGCCTTCCGGGCCGATCAGCAGGGTGATCCGCCGGTCTTCCGGCTTGATGAGTTGCGTGAGTGTCTGCGCCGCGAGCGGGTCCAGCACCAGGCGCAGGCCGTCGTGCGGCTGTACCAGCCAGTCATCGAGAGAGCGGGTCTGCGCCACGTGCGGCACGCGGTTACGGCCGCACTGTTCGCAGGCACTGGACGCGACCGCCTGCCAGTGTTGCAGGCGTTTGCTCAGACGCTCACCTTCCAGGCGCACCTCGCAGCGTTCGGTGATCAGCGGCACGATGCGCGCAACGCCCAGTTCGACAGCCTTCTGCAAGGTATAATCCATGCGCTCACCGCGTGAAATGCCCTGCGCCAGGGTGATATGCAGCGGTGATTCGGCGTCACGGGCGAGGTATTCTCCAATCACCGCCGTGCCGCCTTTCTTGTCCGCCGTTTGCAGCACGGCGCGGTATTCGCCCCCCTGGCCGTTGAACAGAATCAGCGGCGCACCGGCCTTGAGCCGCAACACGCGGAGGAGGTGGTTGACGGCGTTTTCGTCCAGCGCGACGGTGGCGCCGGTGGTGAGCGGGACGGGCAGATAGGTTCGGGGAATGCGCATGTGTTGGAAAGATGAGGATAGGGTTTTCAGGATTATATCTTTTTCTTTTTCCCCGCAAGCGGCTAGCGGGTATACTCTGCCCTCACTATCAAAGAAAAAACTTCCCATCAAGAGGTATTGAATGACTGCTTACCAAGGCGAGGCGGACTATCACCATGGCACGCCATCGGTCACCGGCCTATTGGTGACCAATCTCGGTACCCCCGATGCGCCTACCACGCCGGCGCTGCGCCGCTATCTGGCCGAGTTTCTGTGGGACCCGCGCATCGTCGAGATCCCGCGTCCAGTCTGGTGGCTGATCCTGCACGGCGTGATCCTGCCTTTTCGCCCCAAGCGCTCCGCGCATGCCTATCAAAGCATCTGGACCGATGAAGGTTCTCCGTTGCTGGCCATTTCGCGCCGGCAGGCGGCGGCCTTGCAAGCGGCGCTGGAGCAGCAATTCAGCGGGCCGGTGAAAGTGGTGCTGGGGATGCGCTATGGCAATCCTTCGATCGCCGATGCGCTACATGAACTGCGCAAAGCCCATGCGCGCCGCATTCTGGTGCTGCCGCTCTATCCGCAATACGCCGCGGCGACCACCGCCTCGACCTTCGATGCCGTGGCCGATGAGCTGAAGACCTGGCGCTGGGTGCCCGAGCTGCGCATGGTTCAGCATTATCAAGATGATCCCCTCTACATCGCCGCTCTGGCCGCCAGCATCCGCGAGAGCTGGGCCGCGCACGGTCAGGCCGAGCGGTTGCTGTTTTCCTTTCATGGCATTCCCAAACGCAGTTTTCTGGCGGGTGACCCGTATTTTTGCGAGTGCCAGAAAACAGCGCGCCTGGTGGCCGAGCAGCTTCAATTGCCGGCGGAGCGCTGGCAGGTGACGTTCCAGTCGCGTCTTGGCAAGGCGGAGTGGCTGAAGCCGTACACCGACAAAACGCTGGAAGCCTGGGGCAAGGAGGGCGTGAAGAGCGTGGATGTGGTGTGTCCCGGTTTTTCCGCCGATTGCCTGGAAACCCTGGAAGAGATCGCCATGCTCAATCGCGGCATTTTCCTTGAGGCCGGCGGGGAGAAATATCGCTATATCCCGGCGCTCAACGACCGCCCCGATCACATTCAGGCGCTCGCCGCGCTGGTGATGAGGCATACGCAGGGCTGGGTGGAGACCAATCCCGCCTGGAATGCGGCGCAGCAGGCCATCGAGGCCGAGGCGAGCCGCCGCCGCGCGCTGGCGATGGGGGCGCAACGGTAGCCAAAGACCATGTTCTACGAACTCATAAAACCCGCCTTCTTTCGCTTCGATCCAGAGCAGGCCCACGACCTCGCCATCGGCTGGATGGAGAAAACCGGCCGTTGCCGTGTCACCCGCGATATCGCCAAGTCCATTTATTATCTGGAAGATCCCTTGCTCGTCCAGACGCTGTGGGGACTGCGCTTTTCCAATCCAGTGGGCATGGCGGCCGGCTTCGACAAGAACGCCCGCGCCATGCCCGGCCTGACGGCGCTGGGTTTTGGCTTCATCGAAATCGGCACCGTGACTCCGCGCGCCCAGCCAGGCAACCCCAAGCCGCGCATCTTCCGTTTGCCCGCCGACCGGGCCGTGATCAACCGCATGGGTTTTCCCAACGAGGGTGCCGATGCGGTGGCGGCGCGCATGGCAACCCTGGGCAAACAGGCCGTTCCCATCGGCATCAATCTCGGCAAGAACAAGGACACCGCCCTGGAAGACGCCGCCGCCGACTATGTCGCCGCGCTGGAGAAACTTTTTCCTTACGGCGATTATTGCGTGATCAACGTCAGTTCACCCAATACCCCGGGGCTGCGCCTGTTGCAGGGAGCGGATTACCTGGGCGCGCTGATGGCCGAGGTGCAGGCCGCCAACCGCCGCCTTGCCGCGCAACACCATCGCACGCCATTGCCCTGCCTGCTCAAGATCGCCCCTGACCTGGCGCGGGAAGACCTCGAGGCCATCGCGCATCTTGCGCTGGGGCCGGACATCGACGGCCTGATCGCCACCAACACCACACTCAGCCGCGACGGCCTCAGCCAGCCCAGCGGTGAAGCCGGTGGATTGAGCGGCGCGCCGTTGCGCGCGCGCAGCACCGATATCATCCGTATCCTCTATCGCATCACCGGCAAGGACGTGCCCATCATCGGCGTCGGCGGCATCGCCAGCGGCCAGGATGCCTACGACAAGCTACGCGCCGGGGCCAGTCTGGTACAGCTTTATACCTCCTTCATTTACGAAGGCCCGGTCGTGGCGAGAAAGGTCAAGGTGGAATTGCTCGAACTGCTGCGGCGGGAGGGGGTTAGGAATGTCGGGGAAGTGATCGGGGCCGAGGCGTGATTGTTTTTGTTCCAGGTTTGTAGTAGGGTAATGAACATGCCATCAGCCTACACTCACGATTACCGCGATTCATCCATCGCTGCCGCCATCTGCGGCGCGATGTCACGCCCTTATTCATCCTTTCTCCCGCTATCACACCTGCGACTGCTGCTGCCGTAAGGCAGGCGACGATCTCTTTGGGCTCTCCCGGATCCCCCGGCGAGCCAACCAACTCATAAAGTTCCCCGCGCCGTCCGATACGGTCGATACGCTTGCAAGCGTTGCTGGCGCCTGGGGTGTTCAAGTAACATGACACTCAAAATTGGAGTACATCATGAGCGACAAATTGATTATTTTCGATACCACTTTGCGTGACGGCGAGCAGAGCCCTGGCGCGTCGATGACCAAGGAGGAGAAGGTGCGCATCGCCAAGGCCCTGGAGCGCATGCGGGTGGATGTGATCGAGGCCGGCTTTCCCGTCGCCAGCCCCGGCGATTTCGAGGCGGTGCAGGCGGTGGCGAACGTCGTCAAGGACAGCCGGATCTGTGGCTTGGCGCGGGCGCTGGACAAGGATATCGACAGCGCCGGCGCCGCCTTGCGCGGCGCCAATGCGGCGCGCATCCACACCTTCATCGCCACCTCGCCGATCCACATGAAAATGAAGTTGCGCATGGAGCCCGATCAAGTGGTCGAGCAGGCGGTGAAGGCGGTCAAGCGCGCCCGCCAATACACCGATGACGTGGAGTTTTCCCCGGAAGATGCCGGCCGTTCGGAAATCGACTTTCTCTGCCGGGTGATCGAGGCGGTGATCGATGCCGGCGCGCGCACCGTGAACATTCCCGATACCGTGGGTTACAACGTGCCGCACCAGTTCGGCAACTTGATTCGCACCCTCCTTGAACGCGTGCCCAATGCCGGCAAGGCGGTGTTTTCCGTGCATTGTCACAACGACCTCGGCCTTGCGGTGGCCAACTCGCTTTCGGCGGTATTGAACGGTGCGCGGCAGGTGGAGTGCACCATCAACGGCCTGGGCGAGCGCGCCGGCAATGCCGCGCTGGAAGAGATCGTAATGGCGGTGCGCACGCGCCAGGACATCTTTCCCTGTCATGTGGATCTCGACACCACCCAGATCGTGCCGTGTTCGCGCCTCGTGTCCAGCATCACCGGCTTTGCCGTGCAGCCGAACAAGGCCATCGTCGGCGCCAACGCCTTCGCCCACGAGTCCGGCATTCATCAGGACGGCGTGCTCAAGAGCCGCGAGACCTACGAAATCATGCGCGCTCAGGATGTCGGCTGGACCGCCAATCGCATGGTGCTTGGCAAGCATTCGGGGCGCAATGCCTTCCGCACGCGCTTGCAGGAGATCGGCATCAGCTTCGCTTCGGACGAGGAATTGAACGCGGCCTTCGCCCGCTTCAAGGACTTGGCCGACAAGAAGCACGAGATCTATGACGAAGACCTTCAGGCGCTGGTCAGCGACGAAAGCTTCATCGCCGAAAACGAGCGCGTCAAACTGGTCTATCTCAAGGTGTGCTCGGAGACGGGCGAGATGCCAAGCGCCGCCGTGACGCTGTGGATCGATGGCACGGAACAACAGGGCGCGGCGCAAGGCGATGGCCCGGTCGACGCTACGTTCAAGGCGATCGAGTCGCTTGTGCAAAGCGGCACGAATCTGATGCTCTACTCGGTGAACAGCATCACCAGCGGCACGGATTCACAAGGCGAAGTCACGGTGCGCGTGGAGAAGGGCGGCCGTATCGTCAATGGCCAAGGGGCGGATACCGACATCGTGATCGCCTCGGCCAAGGCGTACATCAACGGCCTGAACAAAATCCTCGCGCCCGCCGAGCGCGCGCATCCGCAATTGTAAGTGGCAAGTGGCGGTGGCGAGCGGCGCGAAAAAGAGGTTGGTCTGCCTGGACGCCATGGGTATCCAGGTTTGGCAGCGCCGCGTGCCCCCTGTCATCGTGCCGGAACCCGTCTCTGTCCCTCCCGTAGCGGGAGGGACAGAGGGTATTTGTGCCGGGGAGCCCGCTGCGCAGGGGGACGTGGCTCTGCTCGACTGGAACGAGCTGCAAGCGCGCGTGGCGGGCTGCACGCGCTGCGCGCTGCACAAGGGGCGCACCCAGACGGTATTCGGCGTCGGCGACCCTGCCGCCCGGTGGATGATCATCGGCGAGGCGCCGGGCGCCGACGAGGACCGCCAGGGCGAACCGTTCGTCGGCCGTGCCGGCAAGCTGCTCAACGCCATGCTGCTCGCCATCGGCCTGAAACGCGAGCAGGTGTATATCGCCAACATCGTCAAATGCCGTCCGCCCAACAACCGTGACCCGTTGCCCGAGGAGGCCGCAGCCTGCGCGCCGTACCTTCGGCGCCAGATTGACCTGATCCAGCCCAGCATCATTCTTGCCGTGGGCCGGATCGCCACGCATCACCTGCTCAAGACGGACCAACCCATGAGCGCGCTGCGCGGCCGGCGATTCAATTATGCCGATACGGATATCCCGGTCGTCGCAACCTATCATCCCGCCTATCTGCTGCGATCACCCAAGGAAAAGCGCAAGGCGTGGGCGGACCTGCAATTCGCCCACAGGATTTTTTCCGAATCCATCCCTGGCCGATGAGTTCAACGGCGGACCAACCCGATACCATCCACATCAGGCGGATGACGGCCGCGGATGTGAACGATGTCATGGCGATCGAGCGCCGCGCCTATCCCTTTCCCTGGAGCGAGGGCATATTCCGCGACTGCCTGCGTGTCGGTTACGGTTGCTGGATCATCGAACACAAGGGTGAAATCCACGGCTACGGTATCATGATGGCCGGGGCAGGGGAGGCCCACATCCTGAATCTCTGCGTCAAACCCGAATCGCGCGGGCAGGGCCTGGGACGCATGATGCTGGAACATCTCATCGACCAGTCCCGCCGCATCCGCGTACAGATCGTGTTCCTCGAAGTGCGCCCCTCCAACCAAGCCGCGATCAATCTCTACCTGTCGGCGGGATTCAACGAATTGAGTGTGCGCAAAGGTTATTATCCGGCCGACGGAGGCAGAGAGGATGCCCTGATCCTGGCGCGGCATTTGTAGGGTGCGTCGTGTGACCACTTCTTCATCATCCAACACAGGGCTTCGTCCAACAACCGGTTCAGATTGTGGTTCGCTTCGCGAACGCAATCAAAGGAACCACTGATTTATTAGCACTTCCGCGCGGCGCATGGAAGTGCCTTGCGCTGAGAATTCCAGGATGGAATTATTCAAAGCTTCCCGAAATAAAAAACCCGCACTCAGGCGGGTTTTTTGGATGTTGCTATACTGTTTTGGATGGTTATTGGTGGCGTATGGTTGTCGCCCGAAAAACCGGCTCGCCGGACTGGTGAGCACTGGTTCAAAGCCTTGCGAATTGTAGCCAGTACTGGCAGATGGTCTATGCGCCCAGCAGCCTTCTCGCCAACACTGACTGCATATCACGGCGCCCGTCAGCAATCAGGTAGATGATGGCTTGGCTGCCTGTGATGCGGTAGATCACACGGTACGGCTTGAAGAAAGTCTGGCGGTACTCTTTGATGCCGAGGCCGACCAGTTCCTTCGGGTAGCTGCCACGCTCCGGGAATTTCGACAAGCTCTCCACAACCTCCATCAACTCATCCAACACGTAGTTGGCGTTGGCCACGCAGTCGAACTCGGAGATGTAGTCGTGGATGGGCTCCAAGTCCTGCTCCGCACCCTCGGTGAGCAGAACTTCGAACCTGGCAGGCGCGCCTGCCATCAGACCGTGGCTCGCTTGGCGCGTAGACGGGCGACAACATCGGCCACGGGTTTAACCTTGCCAGCGGCCACATCCTGGTTGCCCAGGGCGAGGATTTTCAGCAAGGCCAGTGTTTCTTGCGTCTCTTCGAACGAGACTACGTCCTGCAGGACGGCCTTGGCCTCACCGTTTTGGGTGATGACCATGGGCTCACGCTGTTCAGCGAGGTGTGTCAGAACCTCGGCAGCGTTGGCTTTGAGGTAGCTGATCGGCTTGACTTGAGATGAGTAACGCATTGCCGCTCTCCAGATTTGAGAAAGACTAAATATAGTCTTTTTATAGTCTTATGGCAAGGTGCCTGAATGGGATGCGGTGGTGCCGTCAAGGAGCTGTTCAAGGCGATGAGCCAGCCAGCTGAAGCCGATGTGTTCCTGCTCAAGCCGCAGCCCAACCTGAATGCGGTTGTCGCGCAGATCGTCGTAGAGGGCTCTCTCCTCAGGCGTCAACCGGTGCAAGTCCACCCGTAGGGGCTTGTCCTCGCTTCCCCATACGGGGGCGTGCGCATCGAGGGTTGCTCTGTCCATCAAGAACGAATCCACATGATCAAAGTGGCCCCGCAGTTGGTCCAGAATGCCAAAGCCATGGGTGTCGATATCACCCCAGTAATGGATTGAGCAGTTCTTCAGCCAATGACAGCGTGCCAGTGCATCCCAACCGTAACCCGCGCCAAAAATCACGATGGTATTACGCACCGGCGGAAATGCCAGGAAGTTGGTCTCGTTCTCGGTAATGAAGACACGCTTCACGGCGATATCCAAGCGACCAAAGCTATCGGCATCCAATGTCACGTCGGGGCATGCCGAGCTGGGCACGACCCGAATCGCAGAATCAAGCACACGGAAGCGAATGCGCGTCGGCTTCTCCAAAAAGCCATATCGGGCAGAAAACTGGCTGATACCGGTTTTGCTGATGTCCACTGCATCTCCAGGCAATGTCAGATCGAGCAACTCGGCCAGTACGCTGCGATGGGCTTCGATGAATTTGCTGTGCACACCCGGCAAGTCCACCTGCCGCAAGTAAATGCCCGGGCGCGGGTGCTCGACAAGCCAAGTAACCACGGCCAGCAATCGGGGCCATTCGGCGGCCAGTTCCAGCGCCTGTAGGGGACGCTTTTCCAACCAAGGCAGCAAGTCGGAGTGCGTTTGCCGGGCCGCGGATACCTCTGCCAAGAAGCGATCCCAATCTCGGCGCTTGCCCAGCCAGGTCAACGCATCCTCAATCGTCTCGACCCACACGCTGGCCGGCAGTTTCTGTGTTCCCTGGACGCGGTGTCGAAGCTCCTGCCACTCCACGCGGATCGAGTCCGTGGCCGCCAATTCAGCAACCCAAGCGCGAACCTCGTTAAGGAATCTCTGATTTATTCCCAATTTTTGCGATAATACGCACATCATTATTTGATCACGCACGGAGAGCAACAGATGCGCCAACAAACCTTCGCCGAAACATCCTTTGAACGGTATCGCAAGACGAC
>JADDKJ010000008.1:0-96778 GCA_033717875.1 Gammaproteobacteria bacterium | reverse complement strand
TTCTGATGCAGTCGCGCGAGCCTGGTCAGATCGTCGCAATGTGTAAGAAAGTTCAGGAACCAGACATTCTCCGCGTCGCTCGTGATGGCCAGTAGCCCAGGGCAGACAGCCTGTAAATCGCCCTGCATACGGCTCAGAACACGGCCCTTCTCGTCCACTAAGGCGCGCCGACGACGGGTCAGACGCTTGAGGGTGTCGTTCTCTTTGGGCATGGCGGCCACCTCTTGGAGCACGCCTTTGGCATGCGGCAAATGGTGGCAGAGTTGAAACAGTTCCAGGCCCTTGCGGGCATCGATGCGGTCGCTCTTGGCAGCGGCTGGAAAGATCTCCTTGAATCGTGCCAGCTTCAAATTGTTGATGTTGAAGAGACGGTAGCCATGGGTGCGGACGAGCGTATCCAGCGGACGTGCCCAGCCGTTATACCCTTCCATGGCCACCGATACCGCACCACCGAAGCGGCGCTGGTATTCATCGATACGCTGGAAAAAGAGATTGAAGCCTTCCGGACGATGCTCCATATCGAACTCATCGAGCACCTGGCCACTGGGCAGGCCAATGGCAACGCTGTGTCGATGGCATCCCACATCGACGCTGACGCGAATATCAGAGGTTGTTGTCATGAGTGTGGTCTCCATCGGTAACGAGTGAGGATGATCATCCTCTGGTCTCGTCTACTTGCAGAGCCACATCAGAATTCTGATCGGCACCATCCCGTTCGACCCATCGGATGATGCAGGGCGGCGAGGGCGGCATTTCAGTGTCGAGCGAACCAGAATATCCGGTCACCGACCCCATGAGCCACACCCCCGCCAAGGTTTATACTAACGCGCTCTAGGGCTCACCGCCACTCTGCTAAATCCGATGGTAGACCCCATCCCACCATGACCAGTCTGTCTGGCGGACGCCAATATTGGGAAAAGCGTCAATAATTCTATGAATGCTGCGGTTATAGATCCCGGCATGTCCCCAATGCCCGTAAATGTTGGTGTCGAACAAGGAGCTATCGCCGCCGCCGCGAGCCATGATCATGTCGGCATCCCCCCAATTCCACCTGTCGACCGCCCCATGGGTGCGAGGGCTGTTATTGCCAGGTTTTTTGGGAGGCCGTCTCTTGCCGCCGTCGCCCTTCATGGTCACCAGATCTTCGATGTGCAAAACCTTGGTCGTGCTGCCGGGGAGGTCGTAGGGAAGTTTGTATTGTTCGACCAGTTGCTTTTGCGCCTCTTTGTAGGCGGCGAAATCGGGAGACGGCTCCTCGGTTCTGGCGGCGCGCATCCTGCGAAATTCTTCGGCGGCCTGCGTATCGTCCGTGCCCGTAGCCGGCGCCGGAACTTGCGGCAGTGGCGGCTGCGCGTTTTCCGGGGCGGCGCTTGCGATACCCGCCATGCGCTCCATCATGTCGCGCGTGCCGAACAGTTGCCGGACGGTGGTGTCGGCGAACGCTATCTTCTGTGCCACATCGCCCCCCTGGGCCGCGGTGAGGGCGAACCCGTTCGCCACCATTTTCAATTCGACACTGATTTGTTCCTTGAAGCTGGGCGGCAGATTGAATTCCCCGAAATAATTCTGGTACAACCAGTCCGCGTTGGTATACTTCGCCACGTCCGCGCTGGTCTTTTGGCTATATTCAACCGTTGGAGGCTTGCCGTTGACAGGCGCCTGAGTCGTAGTATCCCGGCAGGCCAAAACCATCAGCGAAACTCCCAAAACCACTATTGTTCTTTTCATGTTTCCCCCGCGAGTGCCACCCGTTTGTGTTGTTATTGGCAATCTACACGAACTGGGGGGGGGGGGGCGTCAAGTCCCTATACGGCGAAAAAGAGGAACCCCTGATTTCATCAGAGGTTCCTGGGCACAAGGAAAAGATTGCGATTTATTACGGATTGACGGGCTCGGGCGCCGGACAGCAGCGGTATTCCTGCGATTTTTCCAGCAACTCGATCTGTTTCTTGAACAATTCGTTTTCGAGCTTTTTGCGCTCGAGATCGAGCTCGATCTCTTTATCCAGCGCTTCCTCGCAAGTATTGCACTCGTCCAGACAACCTTTGACCAGCAGGCCCGGCGTCGGCAGCGAGCTGCGCCGCTCGAAGGAAAACTTTACAACCACTTCCTTCGAAACCGCGCCGGACTGATCGAGCAGACCTTCCTTGATGAGATCGGCGTCGACCTGTTGCAGGGCCTTGGCCTTGAGTTCGGCCGGTATCGGCTCCAGCGCGGGAAGCTGCAATAGCGCGGGCTGCACCAGGAGTGCGTTGGGCGACAGCACCCCTGCCGCCACGGCAAAATTGGCTTGCTGCTTCGCCGCGACGCTGGCCCTTCCTATTTCTTCCACTTTCAGCCGGTTCGCGTCGGTCGCCAGCACGGCACTGGGGATGACCGACACATCGCCATCGGAACGGAACGGGTTATTGGTGATGCGGGTGTTGGCCGCCGGATCGATGACACGACGCTGGATCGCCACGATGGAAAATTTGACGATCTGCGTCTTGTTGATCTGGTAGAAGAAATAAGTCACTGCATGGCATTTGTTGGGATTGGAGAATTGGCGCGACGCCGATTCGAAGTGGTCCTCCGATTCCCCTTCGGTATGGGTGCGCGATTGTACCTCGCCCACGGACACCGAGCTGGCGGTGCGGACGCCCATTTCCGCCCGACGGTCGGATGCCGATGCGTGCTGCGACAGTTCGCGCAGAAAGCTGCTGGTCGACGACGATTCATAAGAACCGCTGACATCCACCGATGGCCCGGCGAAAAAGCTTTCTATGGCGCCGCTGGTCTCCGCATGGCCTTTGGCGGAACCACGGCTGGAACTGCTGGCGCTGCCCGCATCGCGCACCGAGATATCGGACATGAAATCATGCACGCTCGCGGTGTAAAAACGCTCCTCCGACGTTTGCTCGTTGCGGTAGCTCACTTTGGACGCGCTGTCGAAACTGAAGCGGCTGCGGCGATCCGATGTAAACAGCCGGACCTTTTCTCCCGGCAGCAGGGTCGTACTGTACACCAGATCGCCCAACACCATCGGACCGGGGCAACGCTCGAAGCGGGCATGAACCAGCACTTCGACCTGCACGCGCCTTCCGGCGTGCTGTACTGAACTGGTATGCTTCAGGCGATAATGAAAATCCAGCACATCGCACGCGGTGTCCTTTTCCAAAGGCGGGCAGCAGGGGATTACGGATTGAGTCGGCTCTGTCATGTTTGTTCCTCCTTGATGAGTCGCATACAACAGACGGAAGGTCTGTTGCTGCGTCTCATACTATCGGGGAGGGAGTTACAAAGCGGATACACAGCGCCCCGCCATCATTACAAAGCCCACACCCGCACATGTTTTGACGGCTCGACGCCCAGCAATGCCGAAAACATGGTGCGACAGCGTTGATACGCTGCCATAGCCTCGGCGCGGCGGCCCTGTCGCTGGTAGCAGGCGATGAGGCGTTGATACAGCACTTCGGCCAGCACGTCGACTTCCAGACCCTTGCGGTAGCAGTCGATGGCGCTATCCCATTCCTTGGCGCGCTCAAACCGCTCGCCCAGATATTCGACATGACGCAAGAACTTGGTCCTCAGGCGCTCGCGCAAAGCCAGGCTCCAAGCTTCTTCACTATCCTTGGCGAGAAAGTGTCCTTGATAGAGCTTCAACGCCTTTTCAGACTCTAGCGATGATGAGCCCTGCCGGGCCTTGCCCGACAGACATTCGAATGCCCAGGCGTCCACCCAGCAATAGGTGTCGTCGAGCGTGATGGCGCCATTGCTCACGCGAATGGCCTTTTCACTGCCGAGCATCTGGCGCAGGCGATGGAGGGTGATGCGAAATACCTGGCCCGCCCCGTCGCCTTCGGCATCCGGCCACAGGGCCTCGATCAATTGGCCCTCGCCGACATCGTGCCCACCGAAGGCGATCAGCGCCTTCAACAGGGACATGGGCTTGCCCTGCGCCTGTTTTCCCGCCGGCTGCGGCTTGCCGTCCATGACCACGGCGAACCGGCCCAGCGTGTAGATCTTCACCGGCCACGGCCAGCTCTCGCACTCGCCCGGCGGGCAGGGGGGGTGCAGATCGTGGTTGCGCACCATGTCGCGGACGTATTCCACCTCGACGCCGTTGTCCAACGCCTTCTTGCACAACATCGCCATCATGCAAGGGCGCATGCCGGGAATGACGGCGTAACCGTATCTTCTGCCCAATGACAGGGCTTTGCACAACGCTTTCAGCGCGCGCTGATCGCGCTGCCGGAGAAAGCAGAATTGCGCTTCCAGAGCCAGACCGAGATATTCGAGCCAGGCGCTTTTCATGTCACGAGCCATGCGGCGCAAACCAAGCAGGTGCTCGCACGCGCCGCGCCGGTCGCCATGCTCGAAGGAGGCTTGAGCTAGCATGGCATGGCACAGCGCCTGCTGGTGAGGCACACCCGCCTCGGTGGCGGCCGCCAGCGCTGTCCGCGACTGATCGACGGCGCGGGGAACATCATGACGGCACAGCGCCTCCCAGGCCGACAAGAAGTAATACGTGGAGACATCCAGACGGCGATCGGTGACGAGCAGCGTGTTCATCTTGCCCAGGAGTTCGTGGGCGGCGGCAAGATCTCCGGCGCTCAGCGCACCATACGCTCCCTGGGCATACAAGTCGAAATCGGCGCTGTACATGCCGGTCTCGCGCGCCGCGGCCATTCCCTTGGCGACGGATTCTCCGCAACTCTGCCCGGCGCCGGACAACCAAGCCAGCGCCGCCTCGCAGCTCCACCATGCAAGCTGGGCGGGCAGCCCGGCTTTTTCAACCAACGGCCTTAACCGATCGGCAACGTGCCCGGCCTTTGCCAACTCGCCCTGATACAGGTAGTGGAGTATGAGGGAGTTGCCCAGGGCAAACTGCTGATCGGCCTCCTGACCATGTTGCAGCAAGCGCAGGGCGCGCGCCTCCCACGAGGCGATCGCCGCGGTGTGATGAGGTTGATGCAGCGTCAAGGCGCGCAGCGCGGTTGCAGTGACGTGCGCCTCGATCAGGGTGGAAGGAAAGCCGGGATGAAGCTTCATCAGATCGTCCAGCACGGCAAGCCATACTTCGAGCGAAGAATAATTGCGGCGTGTCTCCAGAATGGCTTCGACAATGCCGGACCACGAAGAGAAAATGCCCGTGACGTCATGCTTCGACCTGAACAAATCAAACGCCTCCTCGAAGTCGTTGCGGCTTTGCTGCGGATCATGAGGCAGAAAACACATACCGCGCCAATACAACAACTCGGGCATCTCTCGCAGCACGGGCTGCGGCAGCCGACGCAAACGGCCTTCCAACGTCCGGTGACGGCCCTGGGCGATCAGCAACGGGGCCTGCTTGCATATAACGACGGTAACCGTCTCCCAGTCGGTCACGGGCGGTAAAACCGCTTTGGGAGGTTCATGCCGATGGAAATCAGGGTTGAGCGATCCGCGGGAAAAATCCGCCCACGCCACGCGCGCATTGTTGGCAAGGAAATGATCCATATCTTGGTACCCCCTGTAACTGGAATGAAATCTGTGCATCCTTTCAACTCCGCCGTCCGGCAGGATGTGAGATACCACCTTAATGACATCAAACTTACAGATCACTTACACATCCTGAGAAAATCGTCACAAGGAAGGTATACTTGGAAATGATCGATCCCGGGAAAAAACTCTGATGAGAAACACGTTCGCCACCCTGAAAACACACATGGAACAAACCATCGTCGGCCAATCGCTGCTGGTGGAACGCCTGCTGACGGCAGTGCTGGCCGACGGCCATCTTCTGGTGGAAGGGCTGCCGGGGCTGGCCAAGACCACCGCCGTGCATACGCTGGCCGACGGCATGGCGCTGCGCTTTCAGCGTATCCAGTTCACGCCCGACCTGATTCCCGGCGACATCACCGGCACGGACATTTTCGTCCCCGGCGAAGGCCGGTTCCGCTTCGTCGAAGGACCGATCTTCAACGACATCATTCTCGCCGACGAGATCAACCGCGCTCCGCCCAAGGTGCAGAGCGCGCTGCTGGAGGCGATGCAGGAACGCCAGGTGACGGCGGGCGGCGCGACGCGTCCCTTGTCGAAGGTATTCATGGTGATGGCGACGCAAAACCCGATCGAGCAGGAAGGCACCTACCCGTTGCCCGATGCGCAACTCGACCGTTTTTTGATGAAGGTCGATCTGAATTATCCAAAGGCCGAGGAAGAACTGGAAATCCTGCGCCGCGACACCGTCCGCCTGCGCGGCGAACGGCCCGCGGCGACACAGGCCGTCCTCACCGCACAGCAGGTATTGGAGGCGCGCTCCGCGGCCAATCGGGTCTATATGGATCAAATGCTGGAACGCTACATCGTCGCGCTGGTGGGCGCGACACGCGATCCATCGCCATGGGATGCCGAAGCCACCGCCTGGCTGTCACACGGCGCCAGTCCGCGCGCCACCTTGGCGCTGGCACGCGCCGCCCGCGCGCGCGCCTGGCTGCGCGACCGCGATTTCGTCGAACCCGGTGACATCATGGATCTGGCCTATCATGTGTTGAATCACCGCATCGCGCTGAGCTTCGCCGCGCGCGCCGAGGGCGTGACGCGCCGGCAAGTGATCGCGCGCCTGGTCGAAAAAGTGCCCGCACCGTGACTGAACCCCTGCTGAGCACGACGGAACTGGAACAGTTGCAATGGCGCGTACTGGAACGCCGCCGCCTGTCTCGCCACGCGGTGGCGGCACCGTTCGCCGGGCAACAAACATCGGTCTTTCGCGGGCACGGCATGGAACTTGAAGAAGTGCGCGCCTATCAGCCCGGCGACGACGTGAGGCGCATGGACTGGCGCGCCACGGCACGCACCGGCCGGCCCGTAGTGAAGGTGTTCCGCGAGGAGCGAAGCCGGGGCCTGTTCCTGCTGGTCGACCGCGGCCCCGCCATGCGCTTCGGCACACGCGGCGAGTTGAAGGCGGCGCGGGCGGCGCGGGTGGCGGCGATACTGGCTTTTTCGGCGCTGGCCGGGCGCGACTCGGTCGCCGGCATTGTGGCGGGCGGCGGCGAAGAATTCTTTCCCCCGGCACGCAATCTGGAAGGCACGCTCGCGCTGCTGCGCGCCGCCTGTGCACCTTTGCCGGAAGAATACAAACCCTTACCTATCGAACGCCTGATCGAACAAAGCAGACGCGCCGCCGAGCGCGGGGCATCGATCTGCCTGATCAGCGATTTTGCGCGCTTGCACGAGCATCACGTTCCGCCGCTGATACGGCTCGCCACACGCCACAACGTATTGGCGGTGCGCATCGTCGATCCCGGCGAGGAAGAACTGCCGAACGCCGGCAAGCTCCGCATTATCTCTCCCGCCACCGGCAGGATATGCGTCATCGACACCTCTGATGCCACACTGCGCGCCCGCTATGCAAAAGCGATGGCGGAACGCTCCGCCGCGCTGGAAAACCTGTTCAGGCGCGCCGGCATCGCCCTGCACCAGATACATACCCACCGGGATGTCCTGCAAGAGATGGAAAATCTCGACCTTCCGACATAGATGTAACCCTTCTTTCACCTTTCTGTAACAGTCATCGCTTAGATTACTCTTCAGCCCCAAACCAGCTTGGGTAGCCATGTCATTTCGATAAACCAACGGAGGACCATGTCATGAAGAGATTCATTTTGAAACCGCTAGCGGCCGTAGTGGCTGTCAGTTTTGCGGCCTCGGCCCTGGCGGCGGATTCCTTCCCCGCGCCCGAAATGACTCCTCAAGACTGGTACAAAGCTGGCGCGAGTGCCGTGGACGAGGGCGGGAGGCTGCATCCCAACGTGCGCCGCGCCAAGAACGTGATTCTGTTCGTCGGCGATGGCATGGGTATTTCCACCGTCACCGCCGCCCGTATCCTCGCTGGCCAGTTGCAGGGCAAGAGCGGCGAAGAAAATCAACTCGCATTTGAGAAATTGCCTTATCTGGCGCTTTCCAAGACTTACAGCGTCAATCAGCAGACATCCGACTCCGCCCCCACCATGACCGCCATGGTCACGGGCGTGAAGACCAACGATGGCGTACTGTCGGTGAATCAATATGTCGAGCGCGGCAACTGTAATCAAGTCCGGGGCAACACCCTGACGACCATCCTCGAACATGCGGAAAACGCCGGCAAGTCCACCGGCATCGTCACCACCGCCCGGCTGACCCATGCCACGCCGGCTGCCAACTACGCCCACTCCCCGGAGCGCGACTGGGAGAGCGACGCGGAAATACCTCCCCAATGCGCCAGTTTCCCTGACATCGCCCGACAACTCATCGAGCTCCCTTATGGCGATGGACTTGAAGTGGCAATGGGCGGCGGTCGCGATCGCTTTCTTCCCAACACGATGAGCGACCCCGAGGATACGAGCAGAAAGGGCATGCGCAAAGACGGACGCAATCTCACCGCGGAGTGGCTGACCAAATATCCGAACGCCGCCTTCGCCTGGAATAAGGCGCAATTCGACGCCATCAATCCGTCCGCCACACAGCATCTGCTTGGCCTGTTCGAGCGCTCGCACATGGAGTATGAATACGACCGCGCCACCGACACCGGCGGCGAACCTTCCCTTTCCGAGATGACCGCCAAGGCTATCGACGTGCTGCGACAGAACCGGAAGGGATTCTATCTGCATGTGGAAAGCGGCCGAATCGACCATGCCCACCATGCCGGCAACGCCTATCGGGCGCTCACGGAAACCATCGAGCTGGCCAAGGCGGTGAAAGTGGCACTGGAGAAGACCGATCCCAAGGACACACTGATCATCGTCACCGCGGATCACAGCCATGTCTTCACCATCGCCGGCTATCCGAAGCGCGGCAACAACATCTTGGGTAAAGTGGTCAACCCGGGCGATGCCGATGGCACTTACGCCACGGATGCGCTGGGCTTGCCTTACACCACATTGGGCTATGCCAACGGCCCGGGATACACTGGCGTTTCCAACCTCCAGCCGGAGGGATCCAAGACCTATCCACACATCCCTTCGAGCTATTCGGGAATCACGGCGGGACGGCCGAACCTGACCACGCTCGATACGGCCGCCCCACGCTATATGCAGGAATCGGCTGTGCCGATGCAGGCTGAAACCCATGCCGGTGAAGATGTCGCGATCTACGCCAACGGTCCGAAGGCCTATCTGTTCCGCGGCACCATGGAGCAGAACACCATCTTCCATGTCATGAAAGAAGCTCTCGGCTTTTGAGCATTCAAAGCGCAGGGGGTGTGCGTGATCGCACTCCCTGTTTTCCACGTGACGTAGACCATCATCATTGCGAGGCTTGAAATGACGAGACAGTGGCTATGGGCGTTACCAGCCTTCGGGCTGGCATGCAGCGTGGCCCAGGCGGATCAGGCACTGGACGCGACGGCGTGCGTCTATCTGCTCGATGCCCCCGCCACGCAGAAAACGGAAAAAAGTCACTCCACACCCACACCTTGGTATTTCTGGCGTAGCGACCACCGTGTCGAAACCCGCGACGCGCACGGAGAGGCCGGCGAGGTCTGGGAGTCCGATCCGAACGGACGGATTTCCTATACAAAACTTTTCCACTCCGCCGGAAAGGCCATCGACTATACATCCGGCGACCTGCGCGCGCTGGCGATGAAGACAGACTGGAACCAGATCAGATCGATCATCGATCCCGGATTACTGGATACGCGCCTGCAACGGAAAGGAGAACAAATAATCAACGGCCAGCGAGTCGAACGCTATGCCGGCGAGGTCAACGGTGTGAATACCACGGTCATGTGGCTACCTGAAGCGAAACTGCCCGTGCGGGTCGAAAAAATCCAGGGAGGCGTCACGGTAAGCCTGCGCATGGCAGAATGCAAGCCACTGGCGTCGGCGCCCTGGACCATGACCTCCGATACCCGGATGCAGTCCTATCAACATATCGATTATGCTGATCTCGGCGACAAGGAAGGTGATCCGTTCGTGAAGAATATCTTGCACCAGACGGAGAGATTGCATCACGAACATTGAACCCCTTCTTCGGCAGCCTGTTAAACCTAAAAACCTCAGCTGGAGCCTACTGCGAATGCCTAGTGCACCGAATCTGCGCGAGAAAATCGTGAAATCTGTCCTCACCGTAGCGGTTGGCTACGGCTGCGGAATATTTCACGATTTTCTCGCCCATCTTCAGCGCCTTAGTCATTCTCGCTACGGCTCCAACTGAGGTTTTTAGGTTAAAATAGGCCGGAACATCATTGGATGTTCCGGCCTATTTGTTTACTAATTGCCCATGAATGACGCCGAGACGTTAAACCGCCTGGCCGACATCGAATTGCCCGCCGCACCGGACTGGCAGCCGCTCGTCATCGCGGTAGCGGTGATCGCCACGCTTACCGTGATATTGATAGCGGCGCGGCTGGTCTGGCGTGCGCGCAGACGCCGTGCCGATGACCGGCAAACCGCTACCCCTCTCGCCATGGCGCAAACCCGGCTGGAACAAACACGCCGGGACTGGCAGGTCGGAGAAATAGACGACCGCGAGGCGGCCTACCAGTTGGCGACGCTGTTGCGGTTGGGCCTTGGACTGCCTCAGTTGCCACATGAGTACCCCGCGCACATCCCTGTCGCACCGTCCGAATGGCAGGAGATCACGCAATTGCTCGAACGATTGCGTTATCAACAAACCTCGCAAGAACGCCTTTCACCGGAAATGTTTCAACTCCTCGGGCGCTGGCTCGCCGCGCGAAACGAGGAATGACAAGCATGCTGGAATTCGCCGCGCCGTGGTGGTTCCTCGCCCTGCCCTTGCCCTGGCTGGCATGGCTGGGTCTTGCGCGGATCCGGCAAGACAAGCAAAGCCGGCCGCTCGCCATCCTCCATGCCCAGGCCGATCTCCTGGCCGGACTCGCCGAAGCGCTACCCGCTCGACAACGCGCACACCGGCCCTGGCTGTGGCTCCTCGGCTGCGCGCTGTTGATCGCCGCATTGGCGCGCCCGCAGTGGGTCGACACCACAACCAGCACGTATCAGGGGCGCGATTTCCTGCTGGCGCTCGATGTATCGGGATCGATGCGGGCGCAGGACTTCGCCGTCGATGGCCGGCTCCTCAACCGCCTCGACATGCTCAAACGCGTCGTCGATCAGTTTCTCGCCGGTCGCCGTGGCGATCGCATCGGCCTGATCGTGTTCGGCGACGACGCCTACACGCTCTCGCCGCTCACCAGCGACATGCGCCTGGTGCGCACCCTGCTCGACGAGGTGCGCAACGGCATGGCGGGTGAAAAGACGGCGCTGGGCAATGCCGTGGCGCTGGCGGTGGAACGCCTGCGCGATCACGAAGCGACGACGCGCACCCTGGTGCTGCTCACCGACGGCAGCAACACCGCCGGAACGATCACCCCGGAAGCGGCGACGATGATGGCCAAGGAGGAAAGCGTGCGCATCCATGCCGTCGGTATCGGCTCGCACCGCAAGGTGCCCTTTCCGCGCGGCGCCAACGAAGCGCCGGCCATCACCGAAATGCCGCTCGATGAAGACTTGCTGCGCCGTATGGCGCAACAGACCGGCGGCCGCTACTACCTCGCCGAAAACACCGAGGAGATGCGGCGCATCATCACAGACATCGAACAATTGGAAAAAGTGAACATCCGCGACAGCGCCGCCTTGCAACGCGACGAGTGGTACTGGCTGCCGCTGGCCGCCGGACTCGCCCTGCTGCTGTTCTGGCATCTGCGCGCACGCCAGGAGGTGCTGCCGTGATGCCGCAACTGGAATGGCGCGAACCCTTGTGGTTACTGCTTCTGCTCGTTCCATGGCTGTGGCTGGCGTGGAAGAAAAGGGACGCCGCCGCACAACGGCGCAGGCTGTCCACCTTTGCCGATGCGCATTTGTTGCCGAAACTGGTGACGGGACAGCCGTCCGCCAACGCGGCAGCCAAGCGCAACTGGCCGTTCGTCACCGCCTGGCTGCTGGCGGCGCTGGCGGCGGGCGGCCCTTATCTCGTACAGCCGACACCGCAAAGCGAACAGCGCAGCGGCATCGACATCGCCGTCGTCATCGACATCTCGCCCTCGATGGCCGCGCCCGACATCACTCCCAGCCGCCTGGAGCGGGCCAAACTCGAATTGCGCGACTTCGTCCACCGCCTGCGCGGCGATCGCGTGGCGCTGGTTGCCTTCTCCGCCAATGCCTATGTCACCCTGCCGCTCACGCCGGACAAGGACGCCTTCCTGTATTTCGCCGATCTCCTCGACCCCGCCCTGGTGATGCGCCACGGCTCCAACCTGCCGCGCGCCCTGTACGTGGCGCGGCAAACGCTGCAAGGCGGGCAGAGCCCGGGCCGGGCCGTGCTGCTGATCAGCGATGGCGAGATGCACAATGCACGGCCCGTGCAGAGCGAGATCACTCAACTGCGCGCCGCAGGCATCCCGGTGTTCGTGCTCGGCGCCGGCACCGAGAAAGGCGGGCCGGTGCCGGATGGCCGTGGTCATTTCATGCAGTCCGCCGATGGCTTGGTCATATCGCGTCTGGCGCGCCCGCAACTCGAATCGCTCGCGGCCGTCACCGGCGGTCTGTACAGCGGCCTGCGCAACGATGACAGTGACTGGGAAAAACTGTTTGCCGGACTGCGCAAAATCGAAGCGAACAGTTACGCCAGCGTGGAACGCGCGCGGCACAGCCATCCATTGTTTCCCTGGCTTCTGGCGGCCAGCCTGCTGCTGTTCGTCTGGGCTGGTGCGCGGCGCACGGAGGCGTTGGTTGTGATGCTGGCGGTGCCCTTGTTGATACTGCCGCACGATGCCCATGCCTCTCCCTGGCAGGAACAACGCGCCCTGGAGGCGCTCACGCAAGGCGATTACCCACGCGCCGCCGCGCTCTACCGTGACATCGGAAACTACGATGGTCTGACCGGACTGGGAGCAAGCACCTATCGCCAGCAGCGCTGGACGGACGCCCTCGCCGCCTTCGAACAAGCCGCACGGCTTGCCACGACCGATGAACAACGCGCCAAGGCGGCCTACAATCGCGGCAACACCCTGGCGCGACTGGGCCGCCTGGACGAATCGGTCTACGCCTACGAGGAGGCGCTACGCTTACAAAAGAGTTATCCGCGCGCGGCGTACAATCTTACGCTGGTTAGACAAGAGAAAGCGCTGCGCATGCTTGCCCAAAGCCGCACAGATCAGGAGCAAAAAAAGACCGCGCTGACCTTGTCTGTGCAAGACAAGACCAACATGATGAACACCCCGGACACCCCATCGCGCGCCGGTAGCGCCAAACCCGAAACTCGCCGGAAAATGTCGTCGTTGAGAGAAAACGCCCAGACCCTGCTGAGCAACCGCTTCTCCGCCGCCGACAAGGCCCCCGGTATATTGGTGGTGGAGGACGAGAAACCGTGGTAATACCAATAACGCCGGAAGTAAAGCCACCTGGACGGCGCCTTTCGGCCTGCGACGGCGTCAGACGACGCAAAAAAATCCTCAACGTATCGCAGCGGATACGCCTCGGATTTTTTTGCGTCGCCTTCCTTGTCTCGGCTCGAAATTCGCTCGCCCATGCGGCTTTACTTCCGGCGTTCTTGGTCCCCATCCGGCTTTTTCTTCTCGTCTGCTTGGTGCTGAGCGGCAATGCCTTTGCCGCCAGTCTCACCGCCACCGTCGACCGGCAGGAAACGACCATCGATCAGCCTATCGTGTTCACCCTGTCGCTGATCAACAGTGACACACGGCTGCGTGCCGAGGGTATCGCGCCGAATGTCGATCTGCGCGTGCTCAGCCGCGACTTCGATCTCGGCACACCACGCGCGGATAATCGCTTCAGGCTGTCGCCCGATGGCGGCCGATCCATCTCCAGCATCAGCGTGGAGCTGTTTCCCAAGCGCCCTGGCCGTTACATCATTCCGTCCTTCCGCGTTACCGGTCTGCGCAGCGAACCGATCACCCTTCAGATCCATCCCGCGGCGGACGGCATCACTCCCGAAGTCTTCGTGCGCAGCGGTCTGAACAAGAGCACGGCATGGACACGCGAGCAGGTCGTCGCCTGGCTCGATGTGTTTCATCGCGTCGATCTGGGCGCCGCCAGCCTGGGCGGCGATCTCACCGCCGCGCCGCTGCGCATCGAACTCATGGAATACCGCAAGCTGCCGCCAGCCGAGCGCAAAGAACAGATCGCGGGCATCACTTACAACGTGCAGCGCATCGCCTGGACCATCTTTCCCGCGCAAGACGGCGCGCTGACCCTACGTCTGCCGGACGTGTGGGCCGTCACCGCCGGCGGCCGCCGTCTGCGCCTGCCCGGCGCGCGACATCCCTTGCGGATCAAGCCGCTGCCACCGGGCATCGCGCAAGACGTTCTTGTGGGCAAACCCGAAATCAGCCAGACCCGCCTCGTTGCGCTACCGGACACCCGCAGCCTGACTTCCTGGGCCATCACCGTGCGCGCCCCGTCGAGCATCACCGCATTACCCGGCACACTGCCCGGCATCGCCGCACCCACCGGGATCGAACTCCATCAGGACAGCGCGCGCACACATCTCGACGAAAGCGCCGATGGCGTCATCGCCAACGCCACTTACACCCTGTCCGTCACGCCCCACGCCGCGGGGCAGTTCCAGATGCCCGCCGTCCGCTTGCCCTATTTCGACCCGCAACGCGGCGCGATGGACATCGCCGAATCGCCGGGGCAAACCCTTACCGTGAAATCCGGCCCCTCCCTGGCCACACCCCGCGCGGCGGCGCCGCCCGCCGCATCCGGCGCATCCGGCGCATCAACACGACAGACCACGGCCGTTCCGCCATGGCAAATCACAACGGCGCTCCTGGCGATCTTGTTGTCTCTTTCCATGCTGGCACTATGGCAACGGGCGCGCCGCAAAGTAAAGCCTTCGCGTCAAACCCGCCAGGCCAAGACCATGGCAAAGCCCCAACCCGGCCATCCCCTGCAAATCATGCTTCTCGAAGCGCTCGGCAGCCGTTCGCTGGAAGAGGGATTGAACGCCTGGGAAGCACGTTTTGGTGTGGACCAGGAAGTGCGCGACACGGTACGCGCCGTGCAGCAACTGTACTATGGCGAGAAGAAAGGCGACGAAGAAACACTACTACCGCAGGTTCAAACCGTGGCCGCGAAAATCCGGGCTTCCGCCTCTTCCCGGAAAACCGTCATGGACAAATGGTCGCCGCAAGCCTTTACCCCCCGCCTCTGATCAGCCAAGAACTTTTTCAAAACCCTGCCCTCTAATTTTGAAGGTACCTTTACCCGGTGCGCCCTGCGTATGAACAAGACCCTCCTCGCCTCCGCCCTTCTGCTGATGGCGCTCTTGTCCACCAGTTGCAGCGTGGTATCGCTGGGCTATAACAACGCCAACTGGTATCTGCGCTACAAAATCACCGGCTACACCTCGTTCGATACATCGCAAAAAGAACGCATCCGTCAGGAAGTGGACAACTTCATGGTCTGGCATCGCAGCGCCATGCTGCCGGAATACGCGGCCTTCCTGCGTAAAATCGACCGCCTGCTGCAAACCGGCGTGATCGGAAAAGAGGACGTTGCAGCCCTCCGAAGTGAGTTGCGCGGCCTGATGAAAAAAACCTTGGAACCGGCCATCACCCCCACGGCGCGGATCCTCAACCGTCTCGACCACGGCCAGATTCACGAGCTGGCGCACAATTTAAATGAAGACAACAGGAAACGCGGTGAAGAGTTGTTGAGCGGCACACACGAAGACCGCTTGAGCAAACGCGCCGAAAAAACCATCGACATTTTCGAGGACTTCACCGGAAATCTGTCCAGCGCCCAGGAAGAAAAAATCACCCGGATGAGCCGTGAGCTTCCTTTTGCCACGGCGATATTCCTGAAAACCCGGCAATCCAACCAAACCCACATCGCCGGCCTGCTGCGCCAAAAAGCAGGCCAGGACAAGCTCGCCTCGTTCATGAAGCTATGGCTTCTCACGCCGGAAAAAACCCGCATACCTGACGACCAACGCATCGTCGAGGAATTCGAAGCCGGCTCCGACCAGATGATCGCCAGCGGCTATGCACTGCTGACCGCCCAGCAGAAAGAGCGCCTGCGCGAATCGGTGCTCGACTATATCACCGAGATCGAGGCGCTGAACAAGCAAACAGAGATGGCGCAAAAACAGAAAAATGGAAAAGCCGCGATGCTACTTGATCCATTTGATCTCAGCCGCGGTCTTGGTGCCGATCACGGCGTAATTTAAGCTCCCGGGCATCTCCGCCTCATTCTCCGCCAAGGGAACCCGGCCGCCCATGATCTCGGCCTTCTCCTGCGGATAGCGCGGCTGGCGCTGCGGCTCGGCATAGCCATCGGGATACAAAGGCTGATTGCTGGCCGGATCGTACTTGTCCGTCGCACCCACCGTATGCAGCAGTTCATGGGCGATGACGACGTTATTCCGCTCCGTCATCTTGCGCTCGGCATAGGCGTTCACGACACCCACCAAGCCCTTCTCCAGACCGAAGGAATGCGACAGCCGGTCGTGCGTGGCGGGGTCGTGATACACCACGAACATGCGGATATCCGGCGCGGGACCGTCATAGGTGTCGGCGCGATACGCCCAATAACGCATCTTCAAGCTCCACCACATAATGCCAAACACACCCCCCTCGCGTGGTGGCGATGGCGGTAGTGTGGCAACTTCCGGCGCCAACTTCACGGCGACAGGCTGATCGAGCTTCAACCCATGGCGCCCCGCCTCGCGCCCCATGAACTCCTCGATGGAGACAAAGGCATCCGCCCGCAATGCCGAGATATAAGCCGAGGACACCGTACTGCCATCGCCATTGACCGGATACACCACCACCCACAAGGGACGATCCCAGTCCGTGGCGCGCAGCTTGGTCAGCCAGGTGCTGCCCGCGACGAAGAACAACAGTATCAGCAGAAACGCGATGCGCAGTGTGCGAAATGAACCGCCGGATGCCATGAGATCCCGCCCGAAATAGGAAAAATGTTATCGGGGAGGTTATCGGCAGCATGAGGGTACGATTGAGCTTATAATGCGTTTTTTACGTGCAAGATCGCCCGCATGCTCAGTATCATCAACCTCACCTATCTCACCGCCGGAAAACCGCTGTTCCAGAGTGCATCGCTACAGATATTTGCCAATCAGCGTATCGGTTTGGTGGGCAGGAACGGCTGCGGCAAATCCACGCTGTTCCGTCTGATTCGCGGCGATCTCCGGCCGGATGGCGGGGAGATCGCCTTGCAGGCGGGCAAGACTTTGGCCTTCGTCGAGCAGGAAATCGTCAATTCCGATCGTCCCGCCCTGGAGTTCACGCTCGACGGTGACAGCGAGTTGCGCGCTCTGGAGCAGGCGCTGGCGCGGGAGCCCCATGATGCCGCCTGGTTCGCGGCGCAGCAACGCTACGAAGCCATCGACGGCTATGCCGCGCCGGCGCGCGCCGCGCAACTGCTGAATGGCTTGGGCTTTGCGCAGGGTGATATGCAACGGCCCGTGGCGAGCTTTTCCGGCGGCTGGCGCATGCGGCTGAATCTCGCCCGCGCCCTGATGCGCAGGGCGGATCTGCTGCTGCTCGATGAGCCGACCAACCACCTCGACCTGGAGGCCATCCTCTGGCTGGAACAGTATCTGGCGCGCTATCCGGGGAGCCTGCTGATCGTCTCCCATGATCGGGAATTTCTCAACGCTTGTGTCAATCGCATCGCCCACATCCACCATCACGTCATCGACAGCTATACCGGCGATTACGACGAGTTCGAGCGCGCCCGCGCCGAGCGTGCGACGCAGCAGAACGAGCGCCTGCGCCAGCAAGAGGCGAAGATCGCGCACCTCGAGGAGTTCGTGCGCCGCTTCCGCGCCAAGGCCAGCAAGGCCAAGCAGGCGCAGAGCCGGCTCAAGGCACTGGAGCGGCTGGAGCGCATTGCCCCGGCTCATCTCGAACATGGCCATTTCGCGCTGGAGATCGAAGCCCCCGAACGCGGCCCCGACACCTTGCTGCGCGCCGAGCGAGTGGCTTTCGGTTATGGCGAGCGTATCCTGCTGCGCAATGTGAATCTCGTACTGCGCGCCGGTGCCCGCATTGCCTTGCTGGGGCCGAATGGCGCGGGCAAATCCACCCTCATCCGTTTGCTGGCCGGGGAACTCAAACCCACGGCCGGCACGCTGGAAACGTCGCCGGATATTCGCATCGGCTATTTCGCTCAGCATCAGCTTGAACATCTCGACGCCGCAGCGACTCCGCTTGAACATTTGCAGCGCCTCGCACCCGAGCTTGCCACTCAGGAGTTGCGCAACTTTCTGGGCCGTTTCGGCCTAGCGGGTGAAGAGGAAGACCGGCCCGTGGCCAGCTTCTCCGGCGGCGAGAAGAGCCGCCTGGCGCTCGCCCTGATCGCCTGGCGCAAACCGCATCTGCTGCTGCTCGACGAGCCCACCAACCACCTCGACCTGGACATGCGCGACGCGCTCACCGTGGCGCTGGAAGACTACACCGGCGCCATGGTACTGGTATCCCACGACCGCAGCCTGATTCGCGCCACTGCCGATGAGCTATGGCTGGTCGCGGACGGCAACGCCGCATTGTTCGACGGCGATCTGGAAGACTACCGCGCCTGGGTGGAAACACGCCGCGCGGCGGCGGAAACACCTGCCCAGCCACCCGCCGAAAAAATCAGGCGTGAATCACCGGTGAAGAAAAAGGCCTTGCTGTCGAAACAGGCCAAGCTGGAAGCCGGGCTGAACCAGGCCCAGGCCGAACTGAGCGAGATCCAACAGCGTCTGGCGGATCCCGCCACTTATCAAAATCCTGCGGATCCTGTCATTGGCACACTCAACCGCCAGCGCGAAGCACTGGAACAGAAAATCGCGGCGCTGGAGGAGTCCTGGCTGGAATTGGAGATGGCGCTGGATGCGAGCGGGACGGAAAGTTAGGTTCTGCGCTCAACCCAATCCCGTATCCGCCGGGCGATGTCCAGTGCCGGGTTGAGCGGTGGATGCTGCCAGGGGGCAAACTCTCCGGTCAGCGGACGGGCGTAACCCTGTTCATACAATTCGGCGTGAAAGCGCTCATGTTTGGGTGCGGCCATGCCGGGCGGGGAGAAGATGTAGACCGGCCGGCCTGTGGCGCAGGCTTCGGTGCACATGGAGGTGGAGTCGCCGGTGACGACGATGGCGTCGGCGAGTCCCAGAAAACCGAAATACGGATTCTCACCTTTACGCGTCCAGATATGCAGATAGGCGGGCACGTCCACCTCCGCCATCATGGCGTTGCGCACCGCGACACCAGTGCGGCGGCTGGTGGTGACAAACAGCGAGCCGCCCGCCTGCCGCGCCAGTTGTGCGGCCTGGCGACCAAGAGTGCGGCCTGCCTCGGCGTCGAATACGCCGCCCTTCACCGCGCCACCGACCAATACGGTGATGTAGGGCCGGGGCAGATCGGAGAAATAATCACACCATTGCACCGCCTCCGCAGCGATGCGTTCCGCCGTCACGCGGTGGGGCGCGCCGAGGATGCGCATCACATTGGGCAGATCGGGTACGCGATCGTGGCGCGGCACGGCCACCAGGTCCAGATCCTTCACGGGATGGCCCGGCCACATGATCTGTACCAGAAAGGTGCGTCCGCCGTTGCGGCGCTTCAGATAGCGCGCCACCGGCACCGTGCGCCGCCCGGCGGCGATCACCACATCGGGCCAGGGCGGGGTCAGAATATCGCGGCTTGCCGGCTCCACGCCCAACAGCGAGGCGCCACGCAGCAGGTTGGGCAGTCTGCCCCGGCGGTCATAATGGATTTCCTTGATCTCGAAAGGCAGGCCCAGGGCCTCGGCGACGCCGATGGCCTGGGTGGCGTTGCCGGTACGGTCGTCCGCCAGCACCCAGATGCGCGGTTGCTGTGTCATGTGGTTCCTTTCCAGATTATCCAAGCGAGGCGTCAACCTCACGGCGCCCGCCGGATCTCTTGCGGCAGCAGAGTATCCCGGTATTTTTCTGTCTGGTGATGCTCATACAGTTTGGCGTATTTGAGAAAAACATAAAACGCGCCCGCCACCGAGGTGATGAAACCCGCCCAGCCATTGAGAAAATTGCGCTTGAAAAGATAGCTGCGCAGGAAGGCGAAGGGCGGGTAAAACACCATGATCCATGGGCTCGGGTGCTGATTGCGCGCCACTTTGTCCTCCACCAGACCTGTGGAGTAATGGTTGATTTTGTCCACCTTGACGTGGATGCTGGTCTCGCCGAAATGATAGAAAGGCGCGGTGAGCCGTTTGATGACGCCGTTCACCTTGGGCGCGGCGTGGATGGGCATGTCGCTCATCTTGCCTTTGGTTTTGTCGAACAGGCGCAGGAAGTGATTCATGCGCACGCGCGGATCGTTCATGCGCCAGAAGAGTTGTTCCTGGCGCGGCATTTCGTAGCCGCCCGCCGTGGGTCCTGCGTTCATCAACGCCTTGATCTCTGCCTGCAATTCGGGCGACAACGCCTCGTCGGCATCGAGCAGCAATGCCCAGCGGTGGCTAGTATGGTCGAGCGCCATCTGTTTCTGCGGACCATAGCCCATGAACTTATGCTGAAAGAGGCGGCAACCATAGCGCTCGGCGATCGCCAGCGTGGCGTCGGTGCTGAACGAGTCGAGCAACACGATCTCATCCGCCCATTTGACACTCTCCAGACAAGCCGCTAGAGTGCGCTCATTGTTGTAGGTGGTTACAAAAACGGAAATTTTTTCCATACCGCTCGTCGCTGTGGTCATCTCAAAAATTTCGTAGGGTGCGCCGTGCGCACCATTCACCGTTCATGCGGTGCGTATGACGCACCCTACATTCGCCAGATTGCACATTCCAATGACACTCAAAATCACCCAGCTCATGCTGTCCAAAGGCTTCGGTGGCGCGGAACGCCTGTTCGTCGACCTTGCCCTGGCGCTGGCGGAGCGGGATGTTTCAGTGCAAGCCGTATGTCACAAGGATTTCGTGAAAAGAGCGGCCTTGCGGCATCCGAATATCTCCCTGGCCCCGGTCAATGTGCGCGGCGCATGGGATTTGCTCGCTACGCATCATATCACCGCCGCGATCCGCGACTTCGGCCCCGCAGTGATCCACTCCCATCTGGCGCGCGGCGCTCACTTTGCCGGCCGGGCGGCACGCGCCTTGGGAATACCGCTGGCGGTCAATCTGCACAACTATATCGATCTCAAATATTACCGCAACGCGAGCCTGTTTGTCCCCGGCACGGAAGACCAGAAAAACTATCTGCTGCAACACGGTATCGCGCCGCAACGGGTCGAGGTGATACCGCATTTTTCCCTGTTGCCGCCGGTCGATCGGCCGCGCATCGGCGGCGATGCCTCTGCTGTCTTCGTCAGCTACGGCAGAATGGTGAAGAAAAAAGGGTTCGACGTGCTGCTGCGGGCCTTCAGGGCGGTGCTCGATCAAGGTGTTCAGGCAAAACTGACGATCGGCGGCGATGGTCCCGAACGTTCGGCCTTGCTGCAACTTGCCGAAGAACTGAATCTGGGCGGTGTCGTGACCTTCTCCGGCTGGATCGACGATGTGGCGGCCTTCCTCGATAACGGCGACGCCTTCGTCCTGCCATCGCTGGACGAGCCCTTCGGCATCGTGGTGCTCGAAGCGATGGCGCGCGGCAAGGCCATCATTTCCACCAAAACCCAGGGGCCGGTCGAGGTGCTTGACGAAACGACCGCCTATTTCGCGGAAATTGGCGATGCCGCATCGCTGGCGCAAGCGATGCTGGCGGCGCTGCGCGATCCGGGGGAAAGGATGAGCAAGGCTACGGCGGCGCTGGCGTGTTTCCGCGATCATTATGCCGAGGATGTCGTTGTGCCGCGCTTTATCGACCTTTACCGGCGGCTCGCCGGCGGTATTGGGTAACCCCCGAGCCGCGCCGCGGCCAGCGCCCAGCCCGCCGCCAGCCACAGCAGCGCGCCGTTCCAGTTGGAAAAAAAACTGCCGGTGGCGGCAAGCGGCCAGAGCTGGAGGATGAACGCGATAACCGGCCCCGCCATCCAGGCACGGTTATCGCCAATGACCTTCCACGCCGACCAAAACTGTCGGCCGAGCGCGGCGATCATCGTGACAAAGAGTATCAACCCCGGTATGCCGGACTCGCTGAACCACTCCAGATAGGTGTTGTGGGGATGGGTGCCGCAGCGCAGCTCCTTTTCGGAAGGAAGACCGATTTTCGGGTCATCGCAGGCGACCCGGAAATTTCTCATGCCGACGCCGGTCACAGGGCGCTCGCCACCGAGCTGGATCGCGCTGCGCCAAAGCACGCCATAATGGGTATGGCTGAAATTGGTGATGGCCTCGGCGGTGGACATGAACTGCCGTTTCATCATCTGTTCGTCGATGGCCGCCACCACGCCAATGCCGATCAGCGCCAGCGCCAGCACGCCACCGATGGCGGCGCGCAGCACACCTTTTTGCAGCACCGCGGCCAATATCAAGCCAAACATCATCAGAATGAGCGCCATGCGCTCGCCGCTCACGAACACCGCGCCGATCATCACAATGGCCGCGCCGGCCGTCAACCACATCGGCCACCCCTTCCCTCTCGCCCGTAATTGCCAGAGAGCGAAACCGAGCGCCACCGGGAAAAAGAGCTTGGTGATATAAATCCCGACGCGCAGATCGTCGAAGGGGCCGGTCAGGCGGTCCTCCACACGCTGATGGCCGAAAATGTCGACACCGGTGAAATACTGCAACCAGGCATCGAGCGCCACGAACAGCAGCATCGCCATGCCGACCGCGATGAGCCGGCGTATCCATGTCGCATCCAGCACCCACGTCCCGAGCGCCGCGGCGAAGAGCAGGAAGCGTATCCATGTCGCGGCCTGGCCATAGGATGCCGCGACATCGAAGGCGGCAGCGCTGATCAGCAGCGTCCACACCCAGAGCACGAGCCCGATGCGGAACCAGCCGGCGCGTGCCCAAGCCCAATCCTTGCTGATAAAGCTGCGCGCGAGAAACAGCAATGCCACCAGCGAGAGCGCGATATCCACCGCCGCGCGCCCGGTCACCAGGAACAAGGGAATCCCGGTGGTCAGTACGCGCGCGGCCAACAGCAGATTCTTTTCGACTTTGCTTTCCACGTATCAAACCAACAACTGTTGCCGGACATCGTCCAACTGCACGCTGGCGCGGCGGATGTCCAGTGCCTGCACGGCGCGTTCTCTGGCCTGTGATTGCCAGCCGGCCAGCGCGTGTTCATCGCTGGCCAGTTGCACCATCCTTTCGGCCAATAACTCTGGATCATCCCGCTCGATGAACAGGGCTGTGTCACCCAGAATCTCAGGTAGTCCTCCGCGCCGTGTGGCGATCACGGCACAGCCACTTGACATGGCTTCGATCGCCGCCAGCGGACAGGGGTCTTCCCACAAGGAAGGAATCACCGCGATCGCCGCCTCGGCAAAACGATCCAGCGCCGCGCGGCGCGGCAGGTAACCCGTCATCTCGCCATGCGCCCCTAATTGTTGCATTGCCGCGATGACCTGTTTCTCGTAGGGGTGCTGCGGTTGCGCCTCGTTGCGAAAAGCCAGGGCGCCGATCATGACGAAACGCCAGCCGGGCAAGCGCGCCTGCGCTTTCAGCGCCGCCTGAGCGAACAGCAGCGCGCCTTTTTCCGGGATCAGCCGCCCGACGAACAGGATTTCCTTGCGTCGCGGACGACCCGTCACGGGGAGGACGGTAGTGGTATCGACGCCGTTCAGGACCACATGCGCCTTGTCCGATACCGAGGCGTCCATCCCTTCCAGCAATCGGCGGCGAATATAGTCGCTCACACATACGGCGGCGGACACATGCCGCATGATGCGCACGCGGTCGGCAAGGCGCATGAAACCACGCATCTTGTGAGGATCATTGTGAAAATAAAGGATAAGTGGCGTGTGTGGCAGGGATTTTTTCAGCCGCTCGATGTAGTAAGGCCGGTTGTGCACTTCCGCCAGCGCCGGCTGCATGGCGTGCAGCGCGCGCGCCATGCCTTCGCGGTAACGCGCCGTTTGCCGTCCATAAAACCACGGCGCTTTTTCGACGGGGATGAACGGGGGTTCGGCGAACGGTTCGGCAACGGGATCACCGAGCACCACCAGCCACTCGCGGTAACGGCTGTGTGCCGCCATGTCCCTTATACAAGACACGACCGCGCCGGCGCCATTGACCTGATAAGCCTCCCGATGGGGCAACACGATGGCAAGCGGCTTCGCGGCGATCATCGACCCGCCAGCGACTCGTAAAGGCCGATAGTATCGTCCAGCATGCGCTTGAGCGGAAAGGCATCACTCCTGGGAACGGTGATTTTCTGCGCCAGCAGGGTTTGCACCTTTGTGGTCAATGCGTCGATATCGCCGACAGGAATGCGGCCTTGCGGAAACACGGCGTCCAGCACCTCACCCACGCCGCCGTGGGCATAGCCGGCCACCGGGGTACCCAGGGTGAGCGCTTCCAGCACCGTGCGGCCAAACGATTCCGGCTTGGATGACAGCGACAGCACCAGATTCGAGACGGTGTAGATTTCGCGCATGTCGTTGCGGTAGCCGGTGAAGATGATGTTATCCAGCCCTTGTTGCTCGACGCGCCGCATCAGTTCCTCGGCATAGCGCTGGCGATCGGCGGGGTCGGTATCGCCCACGATCAAGCCATAGACCGGCATGCCTTGGGTCTTGAGCCGCGCCATGAGATTGATGAAGTCCTCGTGCCCTTTGAGGCGGGTGAGGCGGCCGGGCAGGGTGATGACGGCATTGTCGAGCAACTGTGGATATTGGGCATACCAGTTGCGCATCCATAGATTGCCTGGCTTGTAGCCATGAGGAAATTCGCGTTCATCGATACCACGGTATATCACCTGTATCCTGCTTTCATCGACGCCGGGGTAATTCTTGCGGATGTAGTCCTTGATGGTGTTGGACACGGCGATCACTCGTTCACCGCGCGTCATCACGGCGCTGTAGCGGCTCACCGAGTATTGCCCGTGCACGGTGGTGACGAAGCGCGGGCGCCGGGCGGGATTCATGCCGCGCCAGGCGAGATAGGTGATCCAGCCCGGCAGACGCGAGCGGACATGAAGGATGTCGACGCCTTCTTTTTTGAGCAAGTGCCGCAGACGCGGCACCAGACGCAGGGTGAACAGCGATTTCTCGCCGATCGGCCAGGTGATGTGTTCGCTGCCACCCGCTTCCAATGCCGTCACCACGCGCCCGCCGCCGGAGATGACGAGCGAGCGATGACCGCGCTGCACCAGCGCGTTGGCGATTTCCAGAGTACCGCGTTCAACGCCGCCCCCGTCCATGGCCGGCAGCACTTGAACTATCGTCAATTTACGCACAAATTTTACCGGCCGAGCCCCGTTTCAGATGATGGACGAGCACGTTATGAATCAGTCCTTGAGAATGTAATCGGCCCCGCAGTAAGGGCACTTGGCATATCCCTTGTCCTCGACCGGCAGATAGACACGCGGGTGGGAGTTCCACAAGCTCATGCCGTCCATCGGACAATGCAGCGGCAGATCGGCGCGCGTCACGTCGTAGCGGTTTTGGGCATTCGCCGGGGTCATCTCGCCCTTCTTCGAGCCGGTCGCAGAGTGTGTTGAACCCATGTCAGTCTCCTTTATCGAGGAAAAGTTGCGAGGATAACGATCTTGCTACTCATACATATGTCAACCATTCGGGATGTTCCTCGCGCCGGCCGTGTACCTGATCGAAGTAGAGCGTCTGCAAGCGCTCGGTGACCGGCCCGCGGCTGCCGCCGCCGATGGTTCGCCCGTCCACTTCGCGGATCGGGGTGACCTCGGCGGCGGTGCCGGTGAAGAAAGCCTCGTCGGCAATATACACCTCGTCGCGGGTGATGCGCTTCTCGCGCACCGGCAGGCCGATCTCGGCGGCCAGTATGAGGAGCGTGTCGCGGGTGATGCCGTCCAGCGCGGAGGTCAGCTCCGGTGTATAGAGCATGCCGTCGCGCACGATGAAGATGTTCTCGCTGCTGCCTTCCGTCACGAAGCCCTCGGTATCGAGCATCAATGCCTCGTCGCAGCCGCAGGACAGCGCCTCGCGCAGCGCCAGCATGGAGTTGATATAGTGGCCGTTGGCCTTGGCCTTGCACATGCTGATATTGACGTGATGGCGGGTGAAGGAGGACGTCTTCACGCGCAGACCTTTTTCCATATTCTCCGCACCCAGATAGGCGCCCCATGGCCAGGCGGCGATCGTGACGTGGACTTTGAGGTTATCGGCGCGCAGCCCCATGCCCTCGGCGCCATAGAAACACATCGGACGGATATAGCCCGCATCCAGACCGTTTTCCCGCACCACGGCGCGGGTAGCGTCGTTGATCGCCGCCTTGTCATACGGCATCGGCATGCCCATGATATGCGCGGAACGGAACAGGCGGTCGGTGTGCGCATCGAGGCGGAAAATCGCTGTGCCGCGCGGGGTCTGATAGGCGCGCACGCCCTCGAACACCCCCATGCCGTAATGCAGGGTATGCGTCAGCACATGCACCTTCGCCTCGCGCCAGGGTACCATCTGCCCGTCCAGCCAGATCACGCCGTCGCGGTCAGCCATTGTCATTGTTCGGTTTCCTCATTCATCAACGCTCGCCAGATCCTCTCCACCCCCGCCCGGTACTCGACAAACTCCGTCGCGGCCACCAGCGCCGGCTGATCCTGCAAGGTCAGACGGTGCAGCGCGGCGCGATAGGCGCGATAGGCGTCGCCGAGCAGCCGCACGTCGTCCGCTGGCAGCAGCCCAGCCTTGGCAAGACCTTCCAACTGACGGATGTTATCGGAGAATTCCAGCAACTCGGGGTGGTCACAGGCCCAAGCCAAAACGCCATATTGGACCATAAATTCGATGTCAGCGATACCTCCCCGGTGCTGCTTGAGGTCGAAAACGCCGGGCTGGCGGCTGCCGAGTTCGCGCATCATGCGTTCGCGCATCTCGCGCACCTCGCGGCGCAACTCGACAAGATCGCGGCGGCGCGCCAGCACTTCGCGGCGCAGCGTGCCGAAAGCCGCGGCGATGATGCCGTCGCCCGCCACCACCCGCGCCCGCACCAGGGCCTGATGCTCCCAGGTCCAGGCCTGGCGATGCTGATAATCGGTATACGCCTCCAGGCTGCTGACCAGCGGACCTGATGCGCCGCTCGGACGCAAGCGCATGTCCACTTCGTAGAGCACGCCCGCCGGGGTCTGGGTATTGAGGATGTGGATGATGCGCTGGCCGAGACGGGCGAAGAAGACGGCGTTGTCGATGACCTTCGGTCCGGTGGTGTATTGCTCCTCGCCCGCGCTGTCGTGGAGGAACACCAGATCGAGGTCTGAGCCATAGCCCAGCTCGATGCCGCCCAGCTTGCCGTAGCCGAGAATGGCGAAACCCGGCGCATGGAGTTTACCGCCGATCCGGCACTGTGGCTGGCCATGGCGTTCCGCGAGATGCCGCCAGGCCAGACGCAGCACCTGCGCCAGCACGATTTCGGCGATGTCGGTGAGGTGGTCGCTGACGATCATCAGCGGCATGGCGCCCGCCACATCCGCCGCCGCGACATGCAGTGTGGCGGCCTGCTTGAACTGGCGCAGGGCCTCCATCTGCTGTTCCAGATCCTGCGGCGGGATGGCCTTGAGCCGCTGGTCGAGATCCTGCGTCAGCTCCACGCGGGACAAGGGTGCGTAGAGGCTGCGCGGGTCGAGCAGTTCGTCGAGCAACAGGGGATGACGGGCGAGCATGGCGGCGATCCAGGGGCTGGCGGCGCACAGCTTGACGAGCTGCGACAACGCCAGCGGGTGTTCCACCAGCAGCGCAAGATAGGCGGTGCGACGGGCGATGGCCTCGATCAGGCGGGTCAGCCGCTGGAGCGTCACCACGGATTGCGCCGACCGCCCCGCCGCACCCAGCAGCAGCGGCATCAGGCGATCCATGCGCTCACGCCCCTGGCTGCTCAGGGCGCGCCAGGCATGCCCTTCGCGCAGGCGGACACACAGGCGCAGGGCCTCGCCGGGGTCATCGAAACCGGCGGCGGCGAGCACCGCTTCCGCCTGCCGGGCCTCCAGCGCGCCGCTCCACGCCGCGCCAAGATCGGGCGATCCGGCCTGCGTGGCGCCGCCCGTCTGCGGCGCGGCGAAGACCCGTTCGAAATGCTCATGCACCCGGCGGCGATGCCTTTCCAGCGCCTGCGAGAAAGTTTGCCAGTCCCCGTAACCCATCGACGCCGCCAGACACAGGCGGCCAAACTCGTCGTCCGGCAACAGGTGGGTCTGCTGGTCGGCGAATTCCTGCAAACGGTTTTCCGTGCGGCGCAGGAACGTGTAGGCATCGATCAGGTCGCGGACGGCATAGTCCGGCAGATCGCCGCGCGCGCCGAGCAGTTTCAGCACGGGGAGGATCTGCCGCTGTTGCAGCTCCGGCTCGCGTCCGCCACGGATCAATTGGAAGGACTGTCCGATGAACTCGACCTCGCGTATGCCGCCAGTGCCGAGCTTGACGTTGTTTTGCAGCCCCCTGCGCTCGATTTCGCGCCGGATCATTTCTTTCATTTCGCGCAGCGATTCGAAGGCGCCGAAATCGAGATAACGGCGATAGACGAACGGGCGCAGCGTGGCGAGCAGCCGTTCGCCGGCCGCCTTGTCACCCGCGACGGTGCGCGCCTTGATCATGGCATAGCGCTCCCACTCGCGGCCATGGGCCTGGTAATACTGTTCCATGCCGTCGAAGTTCATCACCAGCGGCCCGCTGTCGCCATTGGGGCGCAGACGCATGTCGACGCGAAACACAAAGCCCTCCGCGGTGCGGTCGCCGATGGCGCCGATCAGGCGCTGGCCGAGACGGGTGAAAAATTCCTGGTTGCTGAGTTCACGGCGGCCGCCAGTGGTCTGGCCGTCCTCGGCATAGGCGAAGATGAGATCGATGTCGGAGGAAAAATTCAGCTCCCCGCCGCCGAGCTTGCCCATCCCCAGCACCACCAGCGATTGCGGCGCGCCATCATGGGCGCAGGGAACGCCCCAATCCGTGCTCAGGTCGCGGTGCAGCCACGCAAGGGCGCCGTCCAGGCAGCCCTCCGCCAGCCAGGACAGCTCCCGCAAGGTTTCATCGAGACTGGCCCATCCCGCCAGGTCGCGGCAGGCGATGCGCACCATTTCGCGGCGACGCAAAGTGCGCAGTGCCGTTTTGAGTTGGGCATCGTCCCGAACGCCAGCCAGGACGGCCTGTAATTTGAGCTGGTAGTCGTCGGGCGCATAAGGCTTGAGCAGATCACCGCTATCCAGCAGATCGGCAAGCATCTGCGGCTGGCGCACGCAGCTCTGCGCGACGAAGTCGCTGCAAGCCCATATCAGATGGATTTCAGGCAGCCATTGCGCATGGCGGGAAAGAGAAATGCCCGCCTCGTTCGTTGCCTGGTCGAAGGTCTCACGGTAGTGGCCGGCGTGCGCCTGCAAGGCGGCCGGGAGGGTTCTCGCATCACTCATGCCGAGCATCATATCACCTCTCAAGTCCCCTGCGCCCCAGGCCGATACCAACAGCGTAGCCATTTTTGGGAACAAGGCGATGGAATTCAAAGATTATCTGAAAATCATGGTCATGAAGGACGCCTCCGATCTGTACCTGACCGTGGGCGCGCCGCCCAGCGCCAAGATCCAGGGCGCGCTGACGCCGCTGGAAACCACCACTCTTCCGCCCAATGCGGTGAAGGAGATTGCCTACCGGGTGATGAACCAGGAGCAGATCGCGGCCTTCGAGCAGAAGCCGGAAATGAACCTGGCCATTTCCGAGCCCGGCGTGGGTCGCTTCCGCGTCAACATCTTCAAGCAGCGCAACCAAGTCGGGATGGTGGTCCGCAACATCAAGACCCAGATCCCGGACATGACGACTCTCGGCCTGCCGCCGATCCTCACCAAGGTGATCATGGAGAAACGCGGCCTGGTGCTGTTCGTCGGCGGCACGGGTTCGGGCAAATCCACCTCGCTGGCGTCGCTGATCGATTACCGCAACACCAACGCCGCCGGGCACATCATCACCATCGAAGATCCGATCGAATTCATCCACAAGCACAAGAAATCCATCATCACCCAGCGCGAGGTCGGCGTGGACACCGACAGTTTCGACGACGCGCTGAAAAATACCCTGCGCCAGGCCCCTGACGTGATTCTCGTCGGCGAGATCCGCGAGCGCCACACCATGGAGCACGCCATCGCCTTCGCCGAAACCGGCCATTTGGCGATCTCCACGCTACACGCCAACAACGCCAACCAGGCGCTCGACCGCATTATCAACTTCTTTCCCGAAGAGCGCCGCAATCAACTGCTGATGGATTTGTCGCTCAACATCCGCGCCATCATCTCGCAGCGCCTGATCCCAACCGTGGACGGCAAACGCGCCGTGGCCGTCGAAGTGCTGCTCGGCACGCCGCTGGTCTGCGACCAGATCCTCAAGGGCGAGGTACACAAAATCAAGGAAGTGATGCAGAAATCGGAAAACATCGGCATGCAGACCTTCGACGGTGCGTTATACCATTTATATAAGGCCGGACGCATCACCCTGGACGAGGCATTGCGCAATGCCGACTCGCAGAACAACCTGCGGTTGCGCGTCGGCCTGGAAGAAAAGAGCGGGGCCAAGATGGCGGAGGAAAGCCCCCTCAGCTTGCAGAAGGATGAAGGGGAGCAGAAGGTTGCGGCGCCGGCGGAAAAACCCGCTGCGGCCAAGGGAACGGGGTTGACGTTGAGTCTTGAGTAATCGCGAGCTTCCACATCCTCAATCAAGCGCAGATTTATTGGCGTTTCCCAATGTCCAACACGCCCCTAAACTCCTAGGCGGCTTCCCGGATGCGTAGCTCGACGTGCAAACCTGCGGCGGCCGCCATGTTGACCAGTGCATCCAGGCCAAAGAGGCCGATCTTGCCACGCATGAGGTCAGAAACACGCGGCTGCGTCACGCCGAACAGCTTGGCGGCCTGGGACTGGCTCAGGCCAGTGCGGGTAATGTGATCTTTCAAAGCCATCATCAGCGCCGAACGGAGCTTCATATTTTCGGCTTCCTCGGGCGTGTCCTCGATGGCATCCCACACGCTGGCAAATTGTTTGTTGCTCATTGGCCTCGCTCCTTCAGCAAATCCAGGTAGCGTTTCGCTGCCAAGTCCATGTCCATCTTGCTGGTCTTCTGCGTTTTCTTCTGGAAACAGTGCAGCACATAGATAGTATCAGCGAACTTCGCCACGTAGATGACCCGGAACGCGCCGCTTGCGTCCCGAATCCGAATTTCCCGAACCCCAGCCCCAATCGCCGGCATCGGTTTCCAGTCGTCCGGCTCGCGGCCATGCTGCACCTAGTCGAGCTGATACCCCGCCTCTCGCCTTACTGCGACAGGGAAGACACGCAGGTCATCAAGAGCGCCGCCCCGGAACTCGACGGCCTTGATCTCACTCATTAGTTTAAATTATACAAAATTTTATATTGATCGACAAGGACCGGATGAGAAGCAGGCCGACAAAGAAAGGGGAGCGCGAGTCATGACCCCGCCTTGCGTAAATTCTGCGCCGACTCCGGCAGCACGACGTTCAACTCCAACACCTCGAAGTTGCCGTCGTGTTCCAAGTTGACCTTAACCTGATCCAGATCGATCTTGACGTACTTCGAGATCACCTGAAGCAGCTCCTGGCGCAGTTCGGGCAGAAAATCCGGTCCCTTGCGGTCGACGCGCTCGCGGGCGAGGATGATTTGCAGACGGTCCTTGGCGACCTGCGCCGACTTCTTGCGTGTTCCCAGCAAATAATCGAGGAATGACATGGTTTCAAGTTCCAAACAGGCGGCTGAAAAGGCCTTTCTTCTCCACCTGAAGAAAGCGCATCGGCACTTCTTCGCCCAAAAAGCGTGCTACCACATCGCGGTAGGCTTGCCCCGGCGCGCTTTCCGCATCATGGATCACCGGCACGCCGGCGTTGGAGGCTTGTAGCACGGCTTCGCCTTCCGGGATGACGCCAATCAGCGGAATACTGAGGATATCCTGCACATCTTCCAGGCTCAGCATCTCGCCCTGCTGCACGCGCTTGGGTGAATAACGGGTGATCAGCAGGTGTTCCCTGATCGGTTCGCGGCCTTCCTCGGCACGTTTGGATTTGGCGGAGAGAATGCCGAGGATGCGGTCGGAGTCGCGCACCGAGGAGACTTCCGGGTTGGTTACCACCAGCGCCTCGTCGGCGTAGTACAGCGCCATCAGCGCGCCCTTCTCGATACCGGCCGGCGAGTCGCAGACGACGTAATCGTAGTTTTCGCGCAGCTCGTCCAACACCTTGCCAACGCCTTCCCTGGTGAGGGCGTCCTTGTCGCGGGTCTGCGAGGCGGGGAGCACGAACAGATTGTCGCAGTTCTTGTCCTTGATCAACGCCTGCTTGAGCGTCGCCTCGCCATTGATGACGTTGACGAAGTCATACACCACGCGGCGCTCGCAGCCCATGATCAGGTCGAGATTGCGCAGCCCCACATCGAAATCAATGACCGCGGTCTTGTGACCGCGCAACGCCAGGCCGCTGGCGAAGCTGGAGCTGGTGGTGGTCTTGCCCACGCCGCCCTTGCCGGATGTCACGACGATAATCTTTGCCAATGTTCTGTCCTCAAAATAACGCAGTGATCGTCAATCGGTCGCCATCCAAATATACCTGGACGGGCTTGCCATACACATCGGCGGCGGGCTGTTGTTCGAAGATGCGGTAATGGCCCGCCACCGCCACCAATTCCGCCTCCAGGGATTGCACGAAAATGCGCGCGCTCACGTCGCCGCTCACACCGGCCAGCGCGCGGCCGCGCAGCGGCGCGTAAACATGGATGTTGCCGTCGGCCAGCACCTCCGCCCCGGCGTTGACCGGCGCGAGCAGGATCAGGTCGCCGCCCTTGGCGTAAATCTGTTGCCCGGAGCGCACCGGCTGGCGCACGATTTTCGTTGCCGCCGCGGCGGTCTGCACGGCAGGTTCGGGGGCCGGAATTTCACGAACAGCTTTCGCGGGTGGCTCGGCTCGCGGCGCTGCTTTTTCGGATGGCAGCGGCTCGGGTTTGGAACCGCCCTGCATCACCGCCAGCCCCGCAGCGGCGACTGCTTCCTGCTGTTCAGGAGTGGCATGACGCACACCCACCGGGACCAGCTCGTTGGCGCGCAGCATGCGGGCCAATCCGGCGAAGTCCAACGCACCATCGCTCATCGCCTTGATGTCGATGACCACGGGGGCATGCTGAAAGAAACGCGGCGCTTGCGCCAGGCGCCGCCGCAAGTCCTCTTGCATGGCGTCGAGGTCCGTGTTTTTGAGGTGCAACACGGTGAGGGTGAATACCGATCCCTTGATATCCAGCGCCGCGCTTGTATCTTTGCGGACGGGCCGCGCTTCCTGCTGTGAACTTTGCACTGTTACCTGCCTGGGGGAAACCGCCAAAAACGATCGGTTCATTTTACGCGACTTTACCAATCAGGCAAAGGAACCTCTGATTGACTCGGCGCCATAGGCCAGCGGTGCGCACGGCGCACCCTACATCTCTCCACACGCTATTCGGCGGCCGCGCGATACCAGTTCAGTGCCTGCACCTCATCCTTGGGCACACCCCGGCCATCGGCGTACATATTGCCAAGATTGATACGCGCGGCGGTGATGCCTTGTTCGGCGGCCTTGCGGTACCATTTCACGGCCTCCGCCGCATCCTTGGGCACGCCCCGCCCGAGCAGATACATGTTGCCAAGGTTGTTTTGCGCCGCGCCGTAGCCTTGTTCGGCGGCCTTGCGGTACCAGTGCGCGGCCTGCGCATCGTTCTTGTCCACTCCGCGCCCCTCGGCGTAACGGTTGGCGAGATTGTATTGCGCTTCGACGATGCCTTGTTCGGCGGCCTTGGCGAACCAGTAGGCCGCCTGCTTGTCGTCCATGGTGATACCGCCCCGGCCCTTTGCGTAGAAAACGCCCAGGTTGTACTGGGCGTCGGCCAGTCCTTGTTCGGCGGCCAAGCGATACCAGCGCAAGGCCTGAAGGTCGCTCTGGTTAACATTCCAGCCATTGGCGTACATAACGCCCAGCACATGTTGCGCCGGGGCATCCCCCTGTTCGGCGGCCTTTTGGTACCAGCGCCTTGCCTGCGCCATATCGCTGGTCACACCTATGCCCGCGGTGTACATTTCGGCGATCATGCGCTGGGCTTGCGGATGTCCATGCAAGGCGGCCTGGGCGAATTCCGTAAACGCCTTTTTGTAATCTTGCGCCTCATAAGCCTCGACACCGGCGTCGAAATTCGCCGCGGCGTTCAGCGAAAGACCGAAAAACAGTGCGATGGCGAGGATGGCTCTGAACATGGTAGACCCATTTTTTCATAGAAATGAGCGCTTGTTAACCCGAATTGTTCATGAACAGCGTAACGAGAGGCCGTAAGACCATGAAGATGCAAGGCGCGCGACGGAAAATGCGCGCAGGCGTACTTGACAGTACGTCGAGCACATTTTTCGAGCGCAACGCCGCAGATTCATGGTCTTACGGACTCGCAGTAGCTGTTTCATGAACAATCCGGGTTAAGCGCGCATCAATAAGTCGCGGGCTTCGGCCAGTCAACCGGCCGGTAGTGTGCGCAGCGCTGGGCATACAAGGTGCGCAGCGGTTTTCCGGCAGCGAAGCGCACCTCGACCGGGCTCAGCGGTGTGCAGTGCGCGAAGGCTTGCGCCAGTTCGGCGGGCAGCGCGGGGGAATCACTGATGTAGACGCCGTCGCGCCCCGCCTCGCGGTCGATGCTCGGCCAGAGGTCGTGTTGATTCATGCGCCGCCAGGTGTTGCCGGTGATGTAAACCGGGACGCGGCGCGGCCAGTAGTAGGCCAGCTCGCCGGCAAGCGCGTAGGAGCTGGTCAGGACGAAACGGGCATCAGGAACCTGTGCGCCGATATGCGCAATGGGTTGCCGCCAGCCTTTGCTGTCCTTGAAGGGTTCCGGCAGGCCGAAGACATGGGGCAGATAGGCGGCCGCCATCATCGCCGCGCCCAAGGCCATGCCGAGATACAGCATGCGGAGCTTGAGCGCGGAAAATGCCGGGATGTAGCCGGCGAACAGCACCAGCAGGCCGATATAGCTGGGCGCGGGCCAGTTGAGCTGCACCTTGGCGCCCAGGGCCTTGAAGACGAAGAAGCCGATCCAGGCCAGCGACAGCCACCACAGGAAGCGCTGATCGTCGCCCGACGGACGACGCCACAACACGGAGGCGGCGAGCAGCACGACGACGGGGGAGAGCGCCAGGAACTGTCCGCCGATGAATTCGGCGAACTGTTTCGCCGATCCACCGGCGCTCTCCACATGGCCCATCTCGTGGCGGAACATCACCCAGTCATGGTTGGCGTTCCAGATCAGCACCGGGCTCATCAGCGTCAGCATCAGCGGCAGCGCCCCCCACAGATGCGGGTTTTTCAGGTGATGCCGCAGCCGTGGATGAATCAAAATCATCAGCCCGGCGAAGGCTGGAAGCAGTCCGATGCTGAGCTTGGTGAGCGCGCCCAGCCCGACCGCCGCGCCCGCCTCGTACCAGGCGCGGGGCTGATCCTTGAACAGCGCGCGGTAACAGGCCCACAGCCCCCAGGTCCAGAAGGTAAAGAGGAAGACATCGGTGGACATCACCAGGCCAAGCGTGAAGTAAAGCGGCGTAAACAGCGCGATCACCACCGCCCACCACGCCGCCGCGCGGCTGTTCCAGACATCGCGGGCAAAGGCATAGACCAGCCCCAGCAGCATGCCATGCGCCAGCCACCCGAACAGCCGTGTCTGCCACTCGCCGTGACCGAACATCGCTTCCGACAGCGCGATCAGCCAGGCGACCAGCGGCCCTTTCGAATAATAGCTCCAGTCGAGCTGCTGCGACCACTCCCAATACTGGGCCTCGTCGTAGTGCAGATCGAAACCGGCGGCGGGGAGAAACCAGGCCTTGAAGGCGATAAGAAAGGCGATGAGGGCGATGAACTGTGGAAAAGGAAACGTGATGTTTTTTCCCTTCATGTCACCCGCATCCAGTCCGCCTCGGTCACCCCGGCCACGGCCTCGGCATTGCGCACCACGTAAGAACGGGTGTTGCTCGACTCGAAGTAAGTGCGCGCGATGAGTTCACTGAGCACGCCGGTGGTGAAGAACTGCACCGCCACGACGATAAACAGCACGCCAGCCATCAACAAAGGTCGGGTGCCGATGGATTCGCCGAGGAAAATCTTGACGAACAGCAGATAGCTCAGAATCACGCCACCCAGCGCGCCGAAAATGAAGCCGATCTTGCCGAAGAAATGGCCGGGGCGGCTCTTGTAGCGCATGAAGAAATACACCGACAGCAGGTCGAGAATGACGCGGAAGGTGCGCGAGATGCCGTACTTGGATTCGCCGAACTGGCGCGCGTGGTGATGGACGACCTCCTCCTTGATGCGCGACGGCGCGGTGCTCACCGCCAGCCAGGCCGGGATGAAGCGGTGCATCTCGCCATACAGGCGCACCGTTTTGAGCACATCGGCACGGAATACCTTCAGGCTGCACCCATAATCGTGCAGATGCACCTGGGTGATGCGGCGGATTAGGCGATTGGCGATGCGCGAGGGAATCTTGCGCAGCCACAGTCCGTCCTGCCGGTTCCTGCGCCATCCCGCCACCAGGTCGAGGTCTTCCTCCAGCAGGCGGTTGACCATGCGCGGTATGTCGATCGGGTCGTTCTGCAAATCGCCGTCCAGCATGGCGATGACATCGCCTCGCGAGGCATCGATGCCCGCCTGCATCGCCGCGGTCTGGCCGAAATTGCGTTGCAGAGTGACCACCCGCACATGACCGCCGTAGTGTTGTTGGGCCTTGTGCATCTCGCGCTCCGTGGCGTCGGCGCTACCGTCATTGACCAGGATCAGCTCCCACGGGTGAGCGTAGCCGCGCAGCGCCTCGTGCACGCGCGCCGCCATCGGCGCGACGTTCAGCTCTTCGTTGTACATCGGAATGACCAGGGAGAGGCGGTGCGCCTGGCTGGGCTGCGCCCCGGCCGGGGCGGCATGTTCAGTGGCTGTCATGAGGGAGGTGTGCTTTTCGCTTGATACGTTGCATAAAAGGGAAATAGTTTACCCCAATCCACGCGCCGATGTAGCCTAGCGCCGCGCCGATCGTTGCCCCGGCAAGCACTTGGCTGGGGTAGTGTTTGGCCAGATAGATGCGCGAAATCCCGACCAGCAGGGCGACGGTGAAAGCGCCTGCCAGCCACGCCCGCGAACGCATCACCAGGCTGAGAAAGGCCGCCGCCGCGAAAAAATTCAGCGCGTGATTGGAAGGCATGCCGTACAGATCGCCGCCGCAGGGCGTCCCCGGTGCCTGACCCGGTTGGCGCACCAGGTCGGCGACGGCATAACAGGGCCGAGGCTGATCGGTGATGTGTTTGAGCAGATTGCCCAAGGCATCGCCCGCCCCTACCGTCAGCGCCAACAGCAGCCACAGTTTGACGCCATCCTGCCGGAAACGCCGCACCAGGAACAGCAACAGTAGCCCCGCCAGGGGAAAGGCGAATGATGCGCGCTGCGAGACCCACCAAAAAAAACTATCCAGCCAGGGATGCGCCCAGCCCTGGTTGATCCACAGCAATACTGTCTCATCCACTGGCTTTCTTCGCTCCTAAGGAAACGCCGAATAATTCCATCCTGGAATTTTCGGCGTACAGTAAAGCAAAAATGTGATTTTTGCTTTACTTCATTTTCAATGGCGTGCGCCATCGAAAATGGCGGCACGTCCTTGTACCGCGGGAAGCGCTGATAAATCAGCGCTTCCCCAGCAACAGACTGAACGCCCCGCCAACCAGCGTCGAGCCCAGCAAAAAGAGGTGTACGTTCACCGCTGCCGGCAGCGCGGCCTGTGCCGTGACGCCATAAGGCAACAGCCCCGCCACCACCCCTGCCTCATACGTGCCCATGCCCGCCACGCCATGCACCGGCAGCACACTGGTAAGGTCGCCCGCGATCACCCCCATCAGCGCTGCGGCGGCCGATACGTCGACAAACAGCGACAGTACCCAGGCGAACACGCCCAGCTTCACCCCCCAGGTAATCACCGTCCAGATCCACGAGCGCCAGAAACCACGCGGCGTTTGCGGCAGGCTGCCCAGGGTCTTTTTCAGCACGCCGCGCAGCCTGGTATGCGACTGGCCGTTCAGCGCCTTCAGCCATCGTCCGCTGCCCCAGAACAGGGTGGGCGGCAGCAGCATCCACGCCGCCAGCAGCGCCAGCATGAGCGGCACGTTCCAGGCGAACATCGCCACCAAGGCGCATGCACCCAGCGTGTGCAGGTCCAGGATGCGAAACCAGAACAGCGCGGGCACCGAACGCATCACCGGTATATCGAAATGGCGCGCCATCAATACCGGAAAACTCAGCTCGCCACTGCGCATCGGCAGCAGGTTGTTGAGCAGATTATGTTGCAGCATCACCTTGAAACACACACCGAACGCCCCGCTCATCTCGTCGCGAAAATAATCGTACTGGCGCACCGCGCGCGTCCAATAACTGACGAACACCAGCGCCACGGCGGCGATTATTTGGCCCGCCGGCAGCGTTCCCCACGGCGCAAGCAGCCGCGCCCAGCCGAAATAAATCTCGACGAGCACGACAAAAACGCCAAAGACCGCCACTCCCATGACACGTTGCACATGAGGATGGCTCCATAAGGCGCGAAACGACAAGGAGTTTGTTTTCACGGCTGCCAGTATACCCGGAATGCGGCAAATTCATCGCCCAAAAGGATGGTGCGCTATTTGCATTCCCTACATGTGCCGTCGGATTTGTTGTGCAGTTCATCCGCCAGAAACGCCGGACCCCCGCTCACCGGCGCCTAATTCTCAATCGACCGGGAAATTTTTAGGGATGGACAGTGTCATGTTCGATTTTTTGCTCGAAGTCACAGTGATCTCGTTTGCCTTCGGGGGCGTCGTGGGCGCGGTGGTGGCGCTCAGTTTTCAGCCCAAGAAAAAGATCGCCGAAGAAACCACGAAACAGGAAGCCGAGGACGTGGTGTAGCCCTGCGGGTTTAACCTTTCCCCAGGTGCCGATTCTTCAGCGCCACATAGTGCGCCGCTGAATACTCGAAATATGCCAGCTCATCCTCGGTGAGCGGGCGCACCTTTTTCACCGGGCTGCCCAGCCACAGATAGCCGCTCTCCAGCTCCTTGCCCGGCGGCACCAGGCTGCCCGCGCCGAGCAGCACGCGCGAGCGGATGATCGCGCCATCCAGCACGACCGAGCCCATCCCGATCAAGGCATGATCCTCCACCGTGCAGCCGTGCAGGATGACACGGTGCCCGACCGTCACATCGCTGCCGATGATGGTCGGGTGACCACCCGGCGTGAAACGGTTGGCTTGCGTCACATGCAGCACCGAGCCATCCTGAATATTCGTGCGCGCCCCGATCACGATCCGGTGCACATCCCCCCGCGCCACCGCCATCGGCCACAACGACGCGTCTTCGCCGAGGGTCACATCGCCGACCACGAGCGCCGTGTCGTCGATGAACACGCCCGCGGCGATGGAGGGGGAGATATTTTGAAAGGTGCGTATGGTCATAAAATAATGTTGCGCGTATTTTCCGATATTGGCAAGGCGAGGTTGATGATCGTGCAAACGGACTCAAACACCCATCAATGCCCTGCGCACCGGTCCGAACGAACGCCGATGCACCGGCGACACGCCGAGCCGCTCCAGCGCCTCCACATGCGCCTTGACAGGATAACCCTTGTGTATGGCAAAACCATAGCCAGGATAATGCCCGTCCAGCTCGACCATCTCCGCATCGCGCGCCACCTTGGCGATGATCGACGCCGCGCTGATGACCGGCACGGTCTGATCGCCTTTGATCACCGCCTCGACGGAACAGGACAAACGGGGCGTTTTATTGCCATCGACCAGCGCGTGATGGGGCGCAACCGACAGCGTCGCCACCGCACGTTGCATCGCCAGCAGACTGGCTTGCAGAATATTCAGCGCATCGATCTCTTCCACCTCCGCCCGCCCCAGCGCCCAGGCCAGCGCCTTATCACGAATCTCGGCGTCCAGCGCCTCGCGGCGTTTTTCAGTCAGCGCTTTGGAATCCGCCAGACCGGCAATAGGACGCGCCGGATCGAGAATCACCGCCGCCGCGATCACCGGGCCGGCGAGCGGGCCACGGCCGGCTTCGTCCACACCTGCCAGAAGATGCCGTAAATTCATGATTTGCGCACGCCCTGCGTCAATCGGCTGTGCGCCAATTCGATGATGGCCTCGGCCGCCTGCCGATCGGCTCCTTGCCGTAGCGAGCTGTGGATATCCGCGAACGTCTGTTGCAACGCGGCGGTGGACTCGGGATGCTCCAGGAATTCGAGCAGGGCTTGTCCCAGACTTTCCGGTGTGACAGCATCCTGAATGAATTCCGGGACGACTGGCTTGCCAGCCAGCAGATTGGGCAGCGCAAAATGAGAGATTTTCACCAGCCGTTTCGCCAGCCAGTAAGTGAAGGGAGCAACGCGATATGCCATCACCATCGGCCGCTTCAGCAACATCGCTTCCAGCGTGGCGGTGCCGGAGGCAAGCAGCACGGCATCGGCAGCGGCCATGGCCTCGCGTGAGCGGCCGTCGATGACGGTGACGGGCAGATCGGGTGCTATGGCATTGAGGATCTCGCTGAAGCGCTCGCGGGTTGCGGCGGTGGCAAGAGGAACGACGAAGTACAGACCGGGCCGCCGTTGCACGCACCACAGGGCGGCGCGGATGAATGAGTCGGCGAGGAAATTGATCTCGGTCATGCGGCTGCCCGGCAGCAAGGCCACGATCTCGCCTTGCGCGGGCAATCCCAGCGCGGCGCGGGGCGGCTGCTTGTCGCTGGCGGGCGGAATCATCTCCGCCAGTGGATGGCCGACGAAGCGCACCGGCACATGGTGTTCCTCATAAAAACGGGCTTCGAAGGGAAACAGCGTCAGCATCAGGTCGATGGAGCGGGCGATCTTGCGGATGCGGTATTGCCGCCATGCCCACACCGAAGGACTGACGTAATGAACGACGGGTATTCCCGCCTCTTTCAGTTTACGCTCCAGCCCGAGGTTGAAGTCGGGCGCGTCGATGCCGACGAATACGTCCGGCGGATTATCGATGAAATGGCGCACCAGGCTGGCGCGCATGGCGTACAACTCACGGAAGCGCCCCAGCACCTCGACGATACCCATCACCGACAGCCGTTCCATCGGATACAGCGCATTGCAACCCTGCGCGATCATCGCCGGTCCGCCGATGCCCTCGATCACGGCATCGGGAAAACGCTCCCTGATGGCGCGAATCAGCCCCGCTCCGAGCAAATCCCCCGACGCCTCGCCTGCCACGATACCGATACGGATCATCTGAATCCCTTTATGAAGTCAATCTGCGCCGCAACAGCACCGTGGCCAGCCAGAAAGCGGCTGAGGCGTAGAGCAGCGGCACCAGCAGGTGCAACAGGACATTATGCAGCGGCTGGCCGGTCATGAGGGGACGCACAACCTCCACGGCATGAGACAACGGCAGCAGTTGCGCACCAATCTGCACCGCGCGCGGCACGCCTTCGAGCGGGAAAAATATGCCGCTGACCAGAAACAACGGTGTGATGACCAACGTGAAATAGTAGATGAAGAAGTCGTAGCTCTTGGCCAGGGCGGTCACCACCAGCGCCATCGCGCCGAAACACAGGCCGGTGACGAACACCACCGGCAGCACCCACAGCGCCTGCCAATCGTGCACCGCACCGAGCAGCGCGGCGACGATGAGAATGGGGGCGGCGCTGATCAGGCTCTTGGTGGCGGTCCAGATGATTTCGCCGAGCACGATATCGTCGATGGCGAGCGGCGCGGCGAGCATGCCGCCCCAGGTGTTCTGCACCGCCATGCGCGTGTAGGCGGAGTACAGCCCCTCGAAGGTGGCGGTATTCATGGCGCTGGCGCAGACGATGCCGGAGGCCAGAAACACCACGTAGGGCAGACCCTTCACTTCGCCGACGAAACCGCCCAGACCATAGCCCAGGGCGAGCAGATACAGCAGCGGCTCGCCGAAGTTGCCGATCAGCGCCGGGGCGGAGAGTTTGCGCCATACGCGCAGATTGCGCCGCCAGACGGGCAGCCAGCGCAGGGTGACCGAAGGCAGAGAAAAGAGAAAAGAGGAAAGAGAAAACAAAGGATTCCCCCTCTTCTCTCTTGTATCTGTACTCTTTTCTCCGCCCCTCATCATTCGCGCAACTCCTTGCCGGTCAATTTGAGAAACACGTCCTCCAGATTGGCGTGACGGTGCATGAAGCGCAGCTCGGGCTGACGGCTCAGGGCGTCCAGCAGCGGGCGATCGTCCACCGTGTAGCAGAACACCGTCTCGCCGACACGTTCGCCGCGCCGCACCAGGGCATGGCCGATGCCGTCGTACCAGGCGTCCACGCCGGGACCGTGGATTTCCACCACATGCGGCTCGATGTGCTGGCGGATCAGCTCGGCGGGGCTGCCGGTGACGAGCACGCGGCCGTTGTCGATGATCATCAGCCGGTCGCAGAGACGCTCGGCCTCTTCCATGTAATGGGTGGTGAGGATCAGGGTCTTGCCCTGACCGAGCAGGGCACGCAACCGCTGCCAGATGAGCTGGCGGGCCTGGGGGTCGAGGCCGGTGGTCGGCTCGTCGAGAATCAGCAGTTCGGGGTCGTTGATCAGCGCCCGCGCCAGAGTGAGACGGCGCTTCATGCCGCCGGACAGCGTGCCGATACCCGCGTCGGCCTTGGCCTCCAGCGCAGCGAAAGCCAGCAGCTCGTCGATGCGCCGGCTCAGTTGCGAGCCCTGCAGACCAAAGTAGCTGGCGTAGGTGATGAGGTTCTCCACCACGGTGAAGTCGGGGTCGAGATTGTCCTGTTGCGGCACCACACCCAGCCGCGCGCGCATCTCGCGCGCCTGCTGCGGAATGGCGTGACCCAGCACGCGCAACTCGCCCGCATCGGGCGGCGTGGCGCCCATCAGCATGCGCAGCGTGGTGGTCTTGCCCGCGCCATTCGGGCCAAGCAAGCCGAAACACTCGCCGCGATACACGGAAAAGTCGATACCGTCGACAGCGGTTTGTGCGCCATAGTATTTGGTGAGGCCGCGCGCCTCGACGACCACGTCCATAATCATATTGTTATTCAACGAGCGCGGAATGCGTTCCACGCACCCCATGGAAATGAATGGTGCGCATGGGCACCCTACTGATCATAGGATTTCCTATATCCTCAATCGCTCCACCATCCGGCCATGGCGCAGATGCTCCTCGATGATCTCGTCGATGTCGTCCTTGTCCACATAGGTGTACCACACCTCCTCGGGATAGACGACGATCACCGGCCCCTCGGCGCAGCGGTCCAGGCAACCGGCGTTGTTGATACGCACGGCGCCCTTGCCGGACAACCCCAGTTCCTTGATGCGCGCCTTGGCGTAGTCGCGCATTTCCTGGGCGCCATGATCCTGACAGCAGGCGGTGCCGTCTTCGCGTTTGTTGGTGCAGAAAAAGACGTGATGGTTATAGTAAGACATGGATCCAAGTGGCAAGTGGCAAATGAAAAGCATATCATACTCATTCCTCATGTTTATGTCCCATCTTCGGCCGCTTTTCCTTGACACTCGCCACTCACTCCGCGCTACTGAAACAAACCGACCTCTGCGTGAAATGCGGTCTGTGCCTGTCGCATTGTCCGACGTATGTCAAAACACGCGACGAGGGCAATTCGCCACGTGGACGCATCGCGTTGATCGAGGGACTGGCGAAGGGGCAACTGACGCCCACACCACGCCTTGAGGAACATCTGAACAGTTGCCTGACCTGCCGCGCCTGCGAGAGGGTGTGCCCTTCCGGCGTGCGCTACGGCACGATCATCGACGCGGGGCGGGCGATGATCCACAGCCAGAGCGAACCCTCCGCCCTGACAAAACTGGTCACCAACAAACCGCTGCTGCGCCTCGCAAGCCGGGCGTTGCGTGTCTACCAGCGCTCCGGGGCGCAGACCTTGGCGCGAGCCAGCGGTCTGCTGCGCCGCGGAGACATGAACAGGCTGGATAGCCTGCTGCCATCCCTGCCGCCGCCACCGGCGTGGCAGGAATACTACTCGCCCCTGAGCAAGAAACGCGGCGAGGTGGCGCTGTTCACCGGCTGCATCGCCGAGGTCACGGATACGGTAACGCTGGACGCGGCGATCCGCCTGCTGACGGCCTGCGGCTATGGCGTGCATGTGCCACGCACGCAGGTGTGCTGCGGGGCACTGCATCTGCACGATGGCTTTCCCCAACAGGCCCGCCGGTTGGCCGGACAAAATCTCGCTGCATTCTCGGCCCTGAAGGTGGATACCGTCATCTCCGCTGCCAGCGGCTGCGGCGCGCAGCTTGCCGAATACGGACAATTGCTTGAGGATGAACAGGGCCGCCGGTTCGCACACTCGGTACAGGACATCAGCCAGTTCCTGGCCGGCATCGACTGGCCGGAAAACATCACCTTCAGCCCGCTCCACCAGCGCGTGGCGATACACGAACCCTGCACCCTGCGCAATGTGCTGCGCCAGGAGTCTCACCCCTATACCATGCTGCGCAAGATCCCCGGCATCGAGCTGATCGCCCTGCCCGGCAACGCGCAATGTTGCGGCGCGGCAGGCACGTACATGATCAGCCAACCCGCACTGGCGGACAGCCTGCGCAATGACAAACTGGCGGCGCTCAAGACCAGCGGCGCGGACATGCTGGTCAGCTCGAATATCGGCTGCGCACTGCATCTGGCGGCGGGGATACGCGAAAGTGAAAAACCCATCGAGGTGCTGCATCCTGCGGCGCTACTGGCAAGGCAATTGAACTCAGACCCTGATAAAGAAAGACACATTCCATGAAATGCGCCATTTATAAATCGCTGAAAAAACCGGACACTTATTTGTACATCGAACGGGAAAACGACTTCTCCCGCATCCCGGAAGGACTATTGCAGTTACTCGGACGACTGGAGCTTGTGATGAACCTCGATCTGACGCCCGGACGCAAACTGGCGCAGGCCGATGCGGACGAGGTACGCCGTCAGTTGGACGTGCAGGGATATTACCTGCAAATGCCCGCGAAAGAACTTGCTCCGCAGGTTATGCACTAAGCAACGCTTGCGCCTTACCTCCCGGCTCTTGTATCTTTTGCCCATGCGCCACTATTCCCCCTTCGATCATCTGCTCATCAACCTCGACCACGCGGTTCGCACCGTATTCGGCAAACCGCAGCTCACCGAGCGGCCCAATCCCGCCGACGGCCATGAAGAGGCCGCGCTTTCGGAACAGGAACGCACGCTTGCGGCGCGCCTTATGCGCGTCAACCACGCCGGCGAGGTTTCGGCGCAAGCGCTTTATCAGGGACAGGCGCTGACGGCGAAGCTGCCGCAGGTGCGGGAAAAGATGGAACGTGCGGCGCTGGAGGAAAACGATCATCTCGCCTGGTGCGAGCAACGCCTCGATGAACTGAAAAGCCACACCAGCCTGTTGAACCCGGCCTGGTATGCCGGATCATTCGCCATCGGCGCGCTGGCGGGCGTAGCGGGCGACAAGTGGAGCCTGGGCTTCGTGGCGGAGACCGAGCATCAGGTGATCAAACACCTGGAGGAACACCTGCACCGCCTGCCGCTGGAGGACGAAAGAAGCCGGGCGATACTCGAACAGATGAAGGAAGATGAGTCCCATCACGCCACCACCGCCCTGCAAGCGGGCGGCGCGGCGCTGCCGTGGCCGGTCAGAAAAATGATGAAACTCACCTCGCGCGTGATGACGCGGACGGCGTATTGGATCTGAGGCGGCGCACCATCATGCTCCACCAATGAATGCAGAGCGATGAGCGTTTTTCGCGTAACCCGCCCCGCCTCCGAACCATGAAATGGTGCGCGCGGCGCCCCCTACACTTTCAACCCTTTCTTCAAATTCCGCCCGTAGAAGATTTCCGCCATTTCGCGGCGTAGCGATTTCTTGATTTTCTTGCTTTCGCTGGGCAGCAGGTCCTTCTGGCCGGTGCCAAACAGGTAGTTTTCCAGGTCGAACTCCTTCAGGATCATCTTGGTGTGGAAGATGTTTTCCTGATAGACGTTGACATCGATCATCTGATAACGCTCCTGGGTATCCCCGGACAGATAATTCTGGATCGAGTTGATCTTGTGATCGATAAACAGCTTCTTGCCCTTCACATCACGAGTGAAACCACGCACACGGTAATCCATGATGACGATATCGGATTCGAAGCTGTGAATGAGATAATTGAGCGCCTTGAGCGGCGAGATGCGTCCGCAGGTGGAAACATCGATATCGGCACGAAAGGTGCTGATGCCGCTGGCCGGATGACTTTCAGGATAGGTGTGGACGGTGATATGGCTCTTGTCCAGATGCGCGACCACGGCGTCCGGCAGCGGGCCGGGCGCTTCGGTGTTGGACAGATCCTTGGCCGCGATCGGCTCCTCGGAGATGAGCATGGTGACGCTCGCCCCCTGCGGATCATAATCCTGATGGGCGATGTTAAGGATGTTGGCGCCAATGATGTTCGACACATCGGTGAGAATCTGCGTCAGCCGCTCGGCGTTGTAGGCCTCGTCGATGTATTCGATATACTCACGGCGCTGCTTGGGCGTCTTGGCGTAGCAGATGTCGTAAATATTGAAACTGAGCGACTTGGTCAGGTTGTTAAAGCCCTGGAGCTTGAGCTTTTTGAGCGGCTTCACCACATTCACATCCTCCCGCGATGGGAAAAACAACAGGCTGGCGCACATCGCGCGGGAGCATCCCGTCTGCGCCAAGCCAACCTAAAACGGCGTATTATGCACTATTTTCGCTGCCGTTTGTCAGAAAATAACATCGCGTGATGAAAACCCCTTACCGCGGGCGCTTTGCTCCGTCACCCACCGGCCCGCTCCACTTCGGCTCCATTGTCGCCGCCGTGGGCAGCTACCTCCAGGCACACAGCCAGGGCGGTGAATGGCTGGTGCGCATCGAAGACATCGACCCGCCGCGCGAGACGCCAGGCGCCGTAGACGCCATCCTGCACAGCCTGGAACGCCTGGGCTTGGGGTGGGATGGGGCCATCGTCTATCAAAGCCATCGCAGCGGAGCTTATCTGGATGCAATCGACGACTTGCGCCGCGATGACCGGCTCTATGCCTGCCAGTGCAGCCGCAAAGACCTCGCTGCCCGCCACCCGCCTGATGCCCCGCCGCTCATCTATGACGGCCACTGTCGCCGAATCAACCCGGACCCCACCCGTCCGGCCGCGCTTCGATTGATCACGGAAGCCAAGCGGCTCGTTTTCGACGACCCGTTGCGCGGATCGGTTGCACAGGACCTTGCCATCGAGGTCGGCGACTTCATCATCCGCCGCGCCGATGGACTCTTTGCCTATCAGCTCGCCGTGGTCGTCGACGACGCCGCCCAAGGCATCACCGAGATCGTGCGCGGCGCCGACCTGCTCGACAACACACCGCGCCAGATCTATCTGCAATCCTTGCTTGGGCTGCCCACACCGCGCTATGTCCACCTGCCGGTCGCCATCAATCCACAGGGACAAAAACTCAGCAAGCAAACCGGCGCCGCAAGCATCGATCAGGTACGGCCGCAACAATTGATTATTCAGGGACTGGAATTTCTCGGCCAACAGCCACCCGCCGAACTTGTCGATGCCACGCTCGACGAACTCTGGCATTGGGCCATCGCCTCCTGGCGGCTCGATCGTGTACCACGCCACGATCAACTCGCGCCGGAAACAGGTTAGGCTTTGTCGCGCTAGAATATTGCGCTTATCGAAGGGGTGAAATGTAATGGGCTGAACCGAGAAACGAAACCCAGCGATAATCACCGGCATCGCAATAGGCTGGGTTTACTAACCCAGCCTACGACCCTTGCGTTCATGAGCGGTTGACGGCTGACCGCGCGAGTTCACGCCACGCTGGACAACAACTCCTCCCGCTGAGAACCCTCTTCGCCAATAGGCATACACAACGCCCGATCCATCTCATCCAGCGCTGCGAGCTGCGCCTCGATATCTGCGGCTTGGGCTTCAAGTTCCTTGAGTTTCTCCTGAAGACCTTCCTTGGAGTCGTTCACCTTGTTCAGGGTTTCCATCTGCTGTTCCAGTTGCAGCTTGCCCTCGTTGACGTATCTCACCAGGGGGTGCATGATGTCCTTGAGCCAGTTGTCGGCTTCCTGATGTGCCTGGGAGACGATATAGCGGGCATGGCTTCCCAGGGAAATGAAGAATTTTTTCACGACGAAGCTCTGTTCTGTCATGGTGGTGACGGGGCTGTTGCGAAATTTTTCGGCTTCCCAGTAGAGTTTTTCGAAATCTTCCGAATATTTTTTCACCGAAAACATTTTCGGTTTCGTGCCGGTGAAATTGCTGTCTTCGTAGAATTTGTTGTAGATGGTCTGGGCCACGGCATAGGTTTGATCGGCCTGCCTGGAAACGATCTGCATAGTGTCGCGCATATTGTCGAAAAAAGTCTGCATCGACTTTTTAAGACCAGAAGTGCTCCAACTGCCCTCCATTTCCTTGCGTACATCTCCCATCATTCTGTCGAATGTCACCAGGCTCAACGCGTCCATGATGATTTTGGCCTGCTGCGCCAAAACACGGCGGCTGGACTGGAAGTGTTCCATTTTCTTGTTGAACGCTGCCTGCTTTTCCCGGGTTTTTTTCACCATGTGCTGCAATACTTCGGCATTGGTGTCTTTCATGCCGCGCAGCTCATCGGTCTGGGATTGCATGCCCTTCAGCCGCGACAAAAAAGACTGGCGCACGCCATCGAATATCGAGCCGGCGATTCCTATGATATTGTCGCGCACGATGGCTTGCTTGGCGGGAATGATGTTGTCAGACAAATAGGATTCGAGCGTCGGCAGGCGGCTGCGATGGAGTAGATCGTTGTCCTGGCGGATCTTGGCGAGCAGTGCCTTTTGCGCCGTGACGGGAAAAACCTTGTCCGCCTCGATACCCAGCGCGCGCGCGGTCTCCCGCCGTTGCGACTCGATGGTGGCCTCGACTTCGGACGGGTTTTTTATGTCGTCCCACAAGGTATCGATCTTATTGAGCGCCGCCACCAGGCCGGCGCGCGCCTCGCCACGACAACCCCTGATATGATTTTGCCACATATCGAGGTCGCTGCGCGTGACGCCGGTATCGGCCGCCAGCACGAACAGCACGGCCTGCGCATTGGGCAGCATGTTCAGGGTCAATTCGGGCTCGCTGCCCAAGGCGTTGAGCCCGGGCGTATCCAGAACCACCAATCCCTGCTGGAGCAAGGGATGGGGAAAACTGATCAGCGCATGACGCCACTGCGGGATCTCCACCGTGGCCGGGGGTTCACCCTGTCCGTTCATGCTGGCGTTCAATTCCTCGCTGTACAAGCCCAGGCGTTCCGCCTCCTGCCGTGGCACCTGCTTGACCTTGATCACCTGCTGAAGGGTTTCCGCCATGCGATCGGGCGCATTGATATCGAGGGGAAAGGTTGTCCAGCGCGACGGGTCTTTCTTTAGGTCGGCGATGCTGAGATCTTCCATGCGTGTCTCGATCGGCAACAGGCGGATATAAGCCTCGTCCTCGACGGTGTCATAGAACAGCTCCGTCGGGCACATCGTCGTTCTTCCGGCATCGGAGGGTAACAGACGGCGTTTGTAATCGGAGAAAAAGATGGCGTTGATCAGCTCGGTCTTGCCGCGGGAAAACTCGGCGACGAAGGCAATGGTCAGCCGATCGGCGCGCAGCATTTCGACGGCCTCGTAAAGGCGCAAGCTAACTTCCGCGTCTCCCAATTGCTGGCTGTCCAGCCAATTCATGAATTGCTGAATTGTTCGCGCGATGTCCGCCTTCCAATGATCGAAAGCGCGCATCTGCTGTTTGAAGCGATCTTCTTCCATGCCCTCACTCACTGCCTGTGAACATCAATCAATTATTCCAGCTCTATGACCCGGCCATGCCACCCCACCAACCCTGTATCGGTCGTTTCGCGGCGGGCTTTAGCCTGGGAGTCTACCTGTTTGTTTTTCAGGATCGATGAATGTATCGGCAGGAAATACGATCAAATGAGTGTTGGCTTTGCCATCCGCCGGGGAAACGGTTACGCACACCCGGCGATGGCATAGGGCTGACGCGGACATTACCCCAGGCCGCGCCCGAAATCAGTCAGAGGTGCGACCAGCAGGATTCTGAGCAACTGGAACACGATCAGCACGCCGATGGGCGACAGATCGAAGCCGGATATCGCGGGTATCAGCCGTCGCACCGGCGAAAGCAGCGGCTCGTTCAGCGAATGCAGCACATTGGCGAGGGGATTGTACGTGCCCTGCGCCACCCAGCTCAGGATGACCTGAAGGATGAGGGTGGCGGTATACAAGGTGAGCAGTAATTCGGTGAGGTCGGCCAGGGACAAGATCAGCAGGCCGGCGATCGAGGGCAAACGACCCGCGATCACCGCAAGCAGCAGCATTTTCACTGCTTGCAGCATGAGCGCCATGAGCAGCGACGCCATATCCATACCCCCCATGCCGGGGATGATACGGCGCAAGGGAATCACGACGGGATTGGTGGCTTTCACCAGAAATTGGCTGAACGGATTGCGAAAATCGGCGCGCACCAGTTGCAGCAGAAAACGCAGCAGCAGCGCCCCGATATACAGATCGAACAGCGTCTTGACCAGAAACACTGCCGACGCCGACAGATAGGCATTTTCCACGCGTTATTCTCCCAGCATCCCGGCAAGCTCGATCGAGCGTTGTTGCGCAGCGGCAAGCGCCTTGCCGAACAATTCCTTGATCTTTCCCTCTTGCAACACCTGGACAGCCCGTTCCGTCGTACCACCCGGCGAAGTGACACGCGCGCGCAGCATGGCCGTATCGTCGCTACTTTCCAGCGCCATCTTGGCGGCGCCGAAAGCGGTTTGCAGGGTCAGGAGCCGGGCCGTTTCGGGCGGCAGACCGAGTTCACGCCCGGCGTTTTCCATCGCCTCCATCACCAGAAAGAAATAGGCCGGACCCGAGCCCGATAACGCGGTGACGGCATCCATCTGCGCCTCGTCATCCAGCCACAGCGCAAGGCCCACGGCGCGCATGATCGACTCCGCCAGGCTGCGCTGCGACGGCGATACATGCTCGTTGGCATACAGCGCCGTGGCGCCGCTGCCGACCAGCGCCGGGGTGTTGGGCATGGTGCGCACAATGGGCAGATCGCCGCCCAGCCAAGTCTCCAGCGACGCGGTGCGGATACCCGCCGCCACCGATATCACCAGCGGTTTTCTCTGTTGCACAGCCTGCGCCAGATCAGCGGCAACCTCTTTCAGGACTTGCGGCTTCACGGCAAGGATCACCACCTCGGCCTGCTCGATGGCCCTTTGATTTGCCGTTACCGCATGTACCGCAAAGCGCTGGCGCAAGGCATTGCGCTGCTCCTCATTGGGATCGGCAACCCAGATGTTCCGCGCGTCATAGCCGTCGGCGATCAGACCGCCGATCAGGCTGCGCGCCATATTGCCTCCGCCGACGAAGGCGATGGTGCTGGTTTTTTTGACGGTCATACCTTTTCCTTTCTTAGGGCATCTCTAAAAATTCGATCAAGGCGCGAGGGCAAGGCGGAAATGCGTGAAAAAGCGGAGTGTACACGTAGTACATGAGCATTTTGAACGCATTTCCAACGCGGCCATCGCGACTTCAGCGGATTTTTAGAGGTGCTCTTGATCCAAAAATCGCGCTGCCGATCCGCACCATAGTTGCGCCTTCGGCAATCGCCGCTTCCAAATCACCGGACATACCCATCGACAGGGTATCGAGATTCAAACCGCGCGCATTCAGCCTCTCCAGCGCCTCGCGCACACGTCTGAATATCTGACGCTGCGTATTGAAATTATCCGTCAGCGGCGGAATCGCCATCAAGCCGCGCAGTCTCAGACGCGGCAGTACGGCCACGGCATCGGCCAGAGCGGGCAGCTCGGCCAGGCCGACACCCGCCTTTTGCGGCTCGTTGCCGATATTGACCTGCAAGCAGGCATGCAGCGGCGGCAGCTCGGGCGGACGCTGATCGTTCAGCCGTTGCGCGACGCTCAGCCTGTCAATGCTGTGGACCCAATCGAAATGCAGGGCGATCGGCTTCGTCTTATTGGACTGAATGGGGCCGATGAAATGCCACTCGATCCCCTTGCCGGCCAGCGCCTCGATTTTCGGCACAGCCTCCTGGAGATAACTTTCACCAAAACAAGCTTGACCGGCATCCACGGCAGCGAGAATGTCGGCCACCGGCCATGTCTTGCTCACCGCCAACAGCGTCACCGAACCGGGCGCGCGGCCATATTGATGTTCCGCCGAGGCGATATGCGCGCGCACCGCATTCAGGCGCGCCTGTATCGAATCTGCCGGCTGTGTATTCATTCTTATCTCAAAAAACAACGCGGTGTGCCGCTAATGTTTGCATCCTTCCCCTTCGCTTGGAGATCACACGATGGATGTCGCCGAATTACTCGCGTTCAGCGTCAAGAACAAAGCCTCCGACCTGCACCTGTCAGCCGGACTGCCGCCCATGATCCGCGTCGATGGCGATGTGCGGCGCATCAACGTGCCGCCGCTCGACCACAAAACCGTGCAGGGCATGCTCTATGACATCATGAACGACCGCCAGCGCAAGGACTACGAAGAGTTTTTCGAGACCGACTTCTCCTTCGAGATTCCCGATCTGGCGCGCTTCCGCGTCAACGTATTTAACCACAACCGCGGCGCCGGCGGGGTGTTCCGCACCATTCCGTCGAACATTCTGTCGCTGGAAGATCTGGGCTGCCCAGGTATTTTCAAGGAAATCGCCGACAACCCGCGCGGCCTGGTGCTGGTGACCGGCCCCACCGGCTCGGGTAAATCGACCACCCTGGCGGCGATGATCGACTACAAGAACAACAACGAATTCGGCCACATTCTGACCATCGAAGACCCGATCGAATTCGTCCACACCAGCAAGAAATGCCTGGTCAACCAGCGCGAGGTGCACCGCGACACGCTGGGATTCAACGAGTCACTGCGCTCCGCGCTGCGCGAAGACCCCGACGTGATCCTGGTCGGCGAAATGCGCGACCCGGAAACCATCCGCCTGGCGCTCACCGCCGCGGAAACCGGCCACCTGGTGTTCGGCACTCTGCACACCAACTCCGCCGCCAAGACCATCGACCGTATCATCGACGTGTTCCCCGCGGCGGAAAAGGACATGGTGCGTTCCATGCTCTCCGAATCGCTGCGCGCGGTGATTTCACAGACCCTGCTGAAAAAGGTCGGCGGCGGCCGTGTCGCCGCCCACGAGATCATGATCGGCACCCCCGCCATCCGCAACCTGATCCGCGAAAACAAGATCCCGCAAATGTACTCCGCCATCCAGACCGGCCAGGCCATCGGCATGCAAACCCTCGACCAATGCCTGGTCGAACTGGTGCGCAAGGGCGTGGTCACACGCATCGACGCGCGGACGAAGGCGGCGAACAAGGAGGCGTTCAAGTAATCAGATTGGGCCACAGAGGACGCAAAGAACGCAGCGTTTTTCAAATTGACTTTCTTTGCGTCCTCTGTAGGAAGCGCTGAATAATTCCATCCTGGAGTTTTCTGCCGCTCCCAGAGTCACCCTGCCACAAAAACCCGCCTCCCTTTCACCTCCGCACACCGGATGGGATGCCCATAAAGCCGCTCCAGATGGCTTTCCGTCAACACCTCGGCCACCTCACCGCACAAGGTTTCGCCCTCGCCGAACAGCAATAGCGCATGATCGCAATAACGCGCCGTGAGATTGAGGTCATGCCCGATCATCAGCAACGCCCGCCCCTCATCGCGTACTTGGCCGGCCAGCAGATCGAGGATGGCGATCTGGTGGTGCAGGTCGAGGTGGTTGGCGGGTTCGTCGAGCAGCATCAAGCGCGGCTCTTGAATCAGCAGGGTGGCGATGGCGAGACGCTGACGTTCGCCGCCCGAGAGCGTCGCCACCTGGCGATCCATCATCTCTTCCATGCCAACGGCGGCGAGGGCCTGCTGCGCGCGCCGCCGGTCTTCCGCGCCTTCCCACTGCCAGGCGGCCAGATAAGGGTGGCGTCCGATCAACACCGTTTCCAGCACTGTGCCGGGAAACGGATCTTCGCTGTGCTGGAACAGCACGCCAATGGACTGGGCGATGCGGCGCCGCGGCAGCGTGTCGAGTGTCACACCTTCAAGTAAAGTCGCCCCCGCCAAAGGTGCGCGCAGGCCGGCCAACGTATGCAGCAAGGTGGTCTTGCCGATGCCATTGCGCCCCAGCATCCCCCAGCACTGCCCGCGCTCGATGGCAAGATCGAAGCCGCGGCAGATGCACTTGCCGGCAATGGCGACCTCCAGGCCGCGGGTTTGCAGCAGCGCCGTCATCGATGACTCCGGCTCAGCAAATAGAGAAACACCGGCACACCGAGCAACGCGGTGATCACGCCCACCGGCAATTGCTGCGGGGCGGCGACGGTGCGCGCCAGGGTGTCGGCGAGAGTGAGCAGGCTGCCGCCGAGCAGCGCGCTGGCGGGGAGCAACAGACGCTGGTCATTGCCGAGAACCAGCCGCAATAGATGTGGCACGATCAGACCGACGAAACCGACACTGCCCGCCGTCGTCACCGCCACGGCGGTGAGCAGCGAGGCGATGAGGTAGACCCGCACACGCAGCGGCCCGACCGCCACACCCAGCGCCCCGGCCTGTAACTCGCCGCGCGACAACACGTTGAGATTACGCGCCAGCGGCAGGCTCAGCCCCAGCCCCAAAGCGAGCACCAGCAGGCCCGGCCAGGGGTCGTCGGCGTGGCTGAGATCGCCCATCAGCCAGAACAGCATGCCGCGCAATTGGGCATCGGGACTGAGGGAGAGGATCAGGCTGATCAGCGCGCCCCAGCCCGCCGCCACCACCACGCCGGTCAGCAGCAAACGGGTGGCGGTCCAACTACCACGCCCGTGCGCCAGGGCGAACACCAGCAGCATCGAAAGCAGCGCGCCACCGAAGGCGCTGCCGGTCAGCCACATCCCGCCCGCGCCAAGCAGCATGGTCAACAGCGCCCCCACCGCCGCGCCGCCGGAGATGCCGAGGATATAGGGATCGGCAAGCGGATTGCGCAGCAACACCTGCATCAGCGCGCCGGCCAAGGCCAGCATACCGCCGGTGGCGAAGGCCGCCAGCGCGCGCGGCAACCGCAGCTCCAGCACCAGACTTCTGCCTAACCCCTCTTCACCGCCGTTGACTATAGCCCACAACTCGGGCCAGGCGATGGTCACACTGCCGGCCGCCAGGGCGAAGATGAGACTCGCCACCGATAACAGCAGCAATCCCGCCAGCAGCCACCAGGACGGGCGCATTACGACATTACCGCAGACTAATAACCGGCCAGCCACGCAGCCGGGCGTGCTCGGCGAGGGTATCGTCGGGATCCACCGCCACCGGATGGGTCGCCATTTCGAGCAGCGGCAGGTCATTGTGCGAATCGCTGTAAAACCAGCTCGACGCCAGATTCCAGCCCTTGTGCCTGAGCCATTCCTCCAGGCGGACCACCTTGCCTTCGCGGAAGCTCGGCGTGCCGGCGACGTTGCCGGTGTAGCGGCCAGCTTTCATCTCCGGCTCGGTGGCGATGAGGTGTTCCACGCCCAGCGCCTTGGCAATCGGCGCGGTGACGAAAGAATTGGTGGCGGTGATGATCAGCAAGGTATGTCCCTGCGCGCGGTGCCGCTCCAGCAACTCGCGCGCCGCGGGCAGCATGATCGGTGCAATCTTTTCCTTCATGAACAGCGCGCGCCAGGCGCACAGCGTTTCGACACTGTGTTCGGACAATGGAGCCAGCGAAAAACGGAGAAATTCATAAATATCGAGCGTGCCGACCTTGTATTCCTCGTAATAGCGCCGGTTTTCCCGCTCGTAGTTTTCACCATCGACGATGCCCTGCTCCACCAGGAAACGTCCCCACAGGTAATCGCTATCGCCCCCCAGCAGGGTATTGTCCAGATCGAAAATTGCCAGATTCAAAATCAAATCCTCAGTGCATTACTTTTAAAAACAATGGCATGGAATTATACATAAAAAAGACGCGTCAACCGAAGAAAGCAGGGTATTGATTGCGCGAAAATTTGTGAATTTGATATTTGCCTAAGGCACTCTATTTATGGAAGAATGTCAAATATGTAAGATTTGTTAAAAAGTCCAGCCACGTGATTGACAGAGACGGTTACAGACCCAACGTCGGGATTATCCTGAGTAACGATACAGGCCGGGTACTTTGGGCCCGCCGTATCGGTCAGGACGCGTGGCAATTCCCGCAGGGCGGCATCCGCGCGCATGAGTCCCCGGAAGAGGCCATGTACCGCGAGCTGCACGAAGAAATCGGCCTGTGCGCCGCCAACATCGAGATCATCGGCCATACCCGCGACTGGCTGCGTTACCGGCTGCCACCGCGCCTGATCCGCCATGGCTGCAAACCGTTGTGCATCGGCCAGAAACAGATCTGGTACATGCTGCGCCTGATCGGCGACGAGAGCAGCGTCAGACTCGACCTCAACGAAAAACCCGAATTCGATTGCTGGCGCTGGGTGCACTACTGGCATCCACTGCGCGAGATCGTACCCTTCAAACGCCAGGTCTATCAGCGCGCCCTGAGCGAGCTGGCGCCCCTGGTCAATCAGCAGAGAAACCTTCAACGGAGATCGATGACTCCGCGCGAGGCGCAGCAGAAGATCGCGGGACGGTAAACCTCCCGCATGCTCAACACACTGCGCCGCATCATCCAGGAAGTCAACGCCGCCCAGAACCTGCCACAAGCCCTTGCCATCATGGTCAAGCGCGTCAAGCAGGCGGTGGCGGTCGAAACCTGCTCGGTCTTTCTCGCCGCCCCCCACACCCAACACTTCGTACTGATGGCGAGCGACGGCCTCAACCCCGCCGCCATCGGCGTGGCGCGCCTGGCGCGAGGCGAAGGATTGATCGGTGTGATCGCTGAAACGGCCGAACCGCTGAACCTCGACAACGCCCCCGATCATCCGCGTTACCGCTTCATCGCCGAAACCGGCGAAGAGCGCCTTCACGCCTTCCTCGGCGTACCGATCATCCACCATCGCAAGGTGCTGGGCGTACTGGTCATCCGCCAGCGCGCGCGGCGGCGTTTCGATGAGGATGAGGTCGCTTTTCTGGTAACCGTCGCCGCCCAGCTCTCCGGCGCCATCGCCCACGCCGAAGCCAGCGGCGGCATCGACGGTCTGCGCGGCACAAGCGGTGATGAAACCCGTTATATCGACGGCCTGCCCGGCGCACCCGGCGTGGCGGTGGGCACCGCGATGGTGGTCTATCCGCCGGCCGATCTGGATGCCGTGCCGGACCGCAAAGTCACCACGGACAACATAGAAACCGAGGTCGCCACCTTCATGGCAGCTGTAATGGCGGTGCAGACCGACATCCAGGCCCTCAGCGAACGCCTGAATCCGGTGCTGCGCGCCGAGGACCGCGCCCTGTTCGACGCCTACCGCCTCATGCTGGGCAGCGACAGCCTGGTGGACAAAACCGTCGAACGCATCCGTCAGGGAAGCTGGGCCTCCGGAGCGTTGCGCGAAACGGTCAACGAACACGCACGCATCTTCGACGAGATGGACGACCCTTACATCCGCGAGCGCGCCGAAGACATCCGCGACCTGGGACGGCGCATCCTGGTCTGCCTGCAAAAGGGCAAGCGCAACCAGCCGCCCTATCCCGACAAAACCATTCTGATCGGCGAAGAGATCACCGCCACCACGCTCGCCGAAGTGCCGCACGAAAAACTCGCGGGCGTGGTGTCGGCGCGTGGCTCCAGCTCCTCGCACGTCGCCATCCTGGCGCGCGCGCTCGGCGTCCCCGCCGTGGTCGGCGCGGATGATCTGCCCGTGGCGCGACTCGATGGCCAGGAAATGATCGTCGACGGGCATCTGGGCCGATTATTCATCCAACCCTCCGCCGGCCTGCGCGCCGAATTCGCCCGCCTGGAACGCGAAGAAGCGGAGCTGACCGCTGGCCTTGCGGAGTTGCGCGACCAGCCTGCGATGACCACCGACGGCGCGCACATCCCGCTCTATGCCAATACCGGACTCCTGGCCGATATCGCCTCCTCGCTCAACAGCGGCGCGGAAGGCATCGGCCTGTACCGCACCGAAATTCCGTTCATGGTCCGCCCGCACTTTCCCAGCGAAGAGGAACAGCGTCGCGTCTACCGCCAAGTGCTGGAATCCTACGCCCCGCGGCCGGTGACGCTGCGCACGCTCGACGTGGGCGGCGACAAGGAGCTGCCCTACTTCCCTATTGAGGAGGACAACCCCTTCCTCGGCTGGCGCGGCATACGCATCACCCTCGACCACCCGGAAATCTTCCTCGTGCAACTGCGTGCCATGCTGCGCGCCAGCAGTGGACTCGACAACCTGAATCTGCTGCTGCCGATGATCAGCAGCGTCACCGAGATCGACGACACCCTTGCCCTGCTGGAACGCGCCTGGCGTGACGTAACCGAAAGCGGCGAAACCATCGCGCGGCCGCGCATCGGTGTCATGGTGGAGGTGCCTTCCGCGGTATACCAGGCCGAGTCCCTGGCGCGGCGCGTCGACTTCCTCTCCATCGGCAGCAACGACCTCACCCAATACCTGCTGGCGGTAGACCGCAACAACGCCCGCGTCGCCGGTCTTTACGACTCACTGCATCCCGCCGTGCTCCATGCCGCGATGCAAGTGATCGAAGGCGCGCACCGACAAAACAAACCCGTCAGCGTATGCGGCGAAATGGCCGGCGACCCCGCCGCGGCGCTACTGCTGGTCGGCATGGGCATCGACAGCCTGAGCATGAGCGCCTCCAGCCTGCCGCGTGTCAAATGGGTCATCCGCAACTTCAGCCGCGCCCAGGCGCGCGACATCCTCAATGAGGCCCTCACCCTGGAACATCCCGCCGCCATCCGCGCCCGCGTCAACGAGCGCCTAATGGAAGCGGGCTTGGGTGGCTTGGTACGGGGCGGCACGCAGCCCGCAAGCCACACCACCGTCGGTTATTGATAGTGCGATACTTCGCGGCTTGACCGCGCAACCCCATCGTTCTTTGTCGGAAAATCTTACAGCCCAAAAAACGTCTATAACATTCTGATAATAAAATGGAAAAATTCCGCAACCCTGATTTTCACAGACGCTCCGACATCAAAATATCATATTTTTTGTCGGGGAATTTTACACTTCAGCAAGCACCATACTGATACCAACCCAAGGCAGTCACCCCAACACAATGAAAAATAAATAAAAAAATTATTTTGGCACGCCATATGCCCCATTAGAGACAGGTGCATCTGCAATCTAAGGAGAGACCATCATGAACATCCAGAGAATCACCGCGATCATTGCAACCTCGGCCGGGATTTGTTTCGGGATGGCAGCACAACCCGCTATCGCCGGACTTGTTATCCCCGGCCCAGCCATCTACGAACATCAGCCTGGCAGCAACTCGAATTTTGTATCTCATCATATTGCCAATGGCCCGATCTTGGCCGACGACTTCGTGCCAACCACCAACGCCTGGATCCGCGGGGTAGAGTGGTGGGGCAGCGCCGCAGGCAGCACTCTATGGGAACTCACCTTCCATACCGATAATAACGGCATACCGAACGTAGACAACCCATTCAATGGAGGTACCCAGCACTTTGTCAATGCCGTTGGTCAAGATCCCGATGGAGACGGTATTTTTCATTACGGCGCCTTCTGGAATCCCCAAGACTTTTTTGTCCAGGCGGGCACGGAATACTGGTTTAGCGTGGCAAATGCCGCAGGCGGCTGGACTTGGGCCCTGGGCGCTGCCGGAGGGCCGAACATTGGCAGCGAGAATTACAATGCCGCGCAGTCTCAAGGGGCAATCTGCGGAAACGGTGGCCCACATTGTGGCCCGTGGGTGGGGCTTGCCAATACGGACTTTGCCTTTCGCGTCGTCCCTGAACCCGCCTCCCTGGCCTTGATGGGTCTAGGGTTGGCCGGGCTTGGGTTCATGAGGCGCCAGCACAGGCACGCGTAAACCCCAGGGGGTCTTCCCCAAACCCCGCTCCTCGGAGCGGGGTTTTTACTTTCCAACCCCCAATAATCCTCTAACGAGGGTCTATTCCCCGCTACTGTAAGAAGCGCCAGAAGTGAAATTCTCAAAGCGCGTGTACTGGCCAAGAAAGGTCAGCCGCGTCATGCCGATGGGGCCGTTACGCTGCTTGGCGATGATGATTTCGGCGGTGCCCTTGTCTTGACTGTCTTCGTGATAAACCTCATCGCGGTAGATGAACACGATCAAGTCCGCATCCTGTTCGATAGCGCCCGATTCACGCAAATCCGACATCACCGGCCGCTTGTTGGGACGCTGTTCCAGGCTGCGGTTGAGCTGCGACAGGGCGATCACCGGCACGTTCAGTTCCTTGGCCAGGGCCTTGAGCGAGCGCGAAATCTCGGAGATTTCGGTGGCGCGGTTTTCCTTGCTGCCCGGCACCTGCATCAATTGCAAATAGTCGATGACGATCATGCCCAGCCCATGTTCACGCGCCAGCCGCCGCGCGCGGGCGCGCAGTTCGGTGGGGGTCAGCGCCGGCGTGTCATCGATGAACAGCGACGCCTCCGCCAGCATTCCCACGGCGGAAGTGACGCGCGGCCAGTCGTCGTCGTCGAGCTTGCCGGTGCGCAGCCGGTGCTGGTCGATACGACCCAGCGAGGACATCATGCGCATCGCCAGTTGCTCGCCGGGCATTTCCATACTGAACACCGCCACCGGCAACTGGCTCTTGATCGCCGCATGCTCGGCGAGGTTCATGGCGAAGGTGGTCTTGCCCATCGACGGACGCCCGGCGACGATGACCATGTCGGACGGCTGCAAACCGGAGGTCATCTCGTCGAAATCGGTGAACCCCGTGGGCACGCCGGTGATCGGGTTATCCTGCTGGAACAGCGTATCGATGCGATCCACCGCCTTGACCAGCAGGTCCTTGATCGCCGTGAATCCGCGCTTGCCACGCGCACCGCGTTCGGCGATCTCGAACACCAGCTTTTCGGCATTGTCCAGCAACTCGGGGCTGTCGCGCCCTTCGGGGACATAGGCGCTATTGGCGATTTCGGTACCGACGCGAATCAACTGACGCAACACCGAACGCTCGCGCACGATGGTGGCATAGGCCTTGATATTGGCGGCGGTGGGGGTGTTCTTGGCCAGCGTGCCCAGATAGGCCAAACCGCCGGCGTTATCCAGTTCGTTGATCGCCGCCAATTGCTCGGAAAGGGTGATGATGTCGAAGGGGGTATTGCGATGGGCGAGTTCGCTGATTGCGCGAAAGATCAGGCGGTGATCGCGCCGGTAAAAATCCTCCTCGCCAATCAGATCGGCCACCTGATCCCAGGCGCTGTTCTCCAACATCAGACCGCCCAGCACCGCCTGCTCGGCCTCGACCGAGTGGGGGGGGACCTTCAACGCCTCGGTGGCGGGATCCGAAGCGCGATTTGCATAGGCAAGGTCTGGCATGTAATCTCAAAAAAAACGCCGCGGAGGCGCAACGCCACAAAGCAAACGATAACTCTGTCTTCGCGCCGTTGCGCCTCCGCGTCTTTGCGTTGAATGAAGCCTTACGCCTCGGGCGCGACGACGATCTTCACCTGTGCGTTCACATCGGGATGCAGGTGAATCTCGATGTCATATTCACCCACCTGACGTAACGGCCCGGTCGGCAGACGCACTTCGTGCTTGGCGACGGCCACGCCGGCGGCGGTCACGGCATCAGCGATGTCACGCGTTCCAACCGAACCGAACAGACGGCCTTCATCACCGGCGCGGCTGGTCACCGTCACCACCTTGTCGCTCAGCGCCTGGGCACGGGCTTGCGCCTGAGCCAAAGCCTCGGCCGCCGCTTTCTCCAGCTCGGCGCGACGCGCTTCGTAGGTAACCCGATTTTCGGGCGTCGCCACCGCCGCCTTGCCGCGCGGGATCAGATAATTTCTGGCATAACCGGGCTTGACCGACACCACATCGCCCAACGCGCCCAGATTTTCCACTTTGCCAAGCAGAATCACATTCATTTCAAATTACCTCTCAGATAAGAGCAAACTTAATTCTCAAACATCCCTTCGGACATCCGACTCATCTCTGGGTGGAGCGCCGCCCGGAGGAGTCCCGCCCGCCCCGAATCGTGACCGGATATTCAACCAGTGATCCGCAAACCCCACCCCCGCCAGCGCCACAGCGGCAAAAGGCAGCGCGATCGCCATCAATGTATACAATGCCATCAGCCACGCGGCATGCCTTCCCGCCGCCACGGCATGAGCCAGCGCCAGCCCCTGAAACATGTACAGGGCAACCAGTATCAGCAAAACATCCCTGGCTATCCCGCCCATCGCCCCGGAGGCAAAAAAAGCCAAGCCAAGGACGGCAATACCAGAGTAAGCCAGCGCGCCACCCAGGCGAAGATCACGAAACTCGCGGCCGAAACCACCCGGGTTATACAACAGCGCCTGCCACCAACGGCCAACCATCAGGCTGCATAGCAGGGTCACCGCCTGCGCCGTCGCCAGCGCCCCGGTCATGCGCGAGACCACCGGCGCCAGGGCCTGCCGCAACTGCTCGGCGTCTCCCATTCCCGCCTGCTGCATGGCCGGGATCATCAAGGTATCCCACTTCTCGCGCCACCACGCCGCCGGGTCGGGCAACAGCAGGTAAACGGCCACGATAATCAGGCCGCCCAGCAGCGCCGCCACCTGAAAGCTCAACGCCAGGGAGACGCTACTGCGCAGCAGCAAGGCCATCCCCCACACGGGAATCCACAGCACCAGTCCCATCAACAGCGCCGGCATCGGATTGCCCAGCATCAGCGCCGCGGCCACCGCCACGCCCAGCGCGGCGCCAAGGATAACGAACATCCCCTCCCGCGCGCCGAGCCGCAAAGCCACCAACGCGACCACCGCCCCGCTGACCACTGTCGCCAGCGGTTGCAGGACGGGCAGCACCAGGGACAGTATTCCAAACAGCGCCGCGACCAGCATTGCCTGGATACGGCCACGCATGATGAATGCGGCGAATTGTTGCATCAACCCTGGCCCAGACCTGCGCTTACAACTACAACTTGCGGAAACAGCATCCCGCCAAGCGAGAGCCTCTCGCTTGGCGGGCACGATCACTGCTTAATGAGCGTCGCAATAGGGCAGCAAGGCCAGATACCGCGCGCGCTTGATGGCGGTGGACAATTGACGCTGATACCGGGCACGGGTGCCTGTGATGCGGCTCGGAACGATCTTGCCCGATTCGCTGATGTAATTCTTCAGCAGGGCGATGTCCTTGTAGTCGATTTCCTTGATCTTCTCCGCGGTGAAACGGCAAAACTTTCTGCGACGGAAATAACGCGCCATAACTCTCTCCAGAAATTAGTTGATATGCCAGTCAAGCATCAGCGGGAGGCTCACAGCCGTCACCGCCGCGCCAGCCTCAAGGTTCCTCAGCCAGCTCTTCAGTCTCTTCGACATCCTGACGGAACTTGACCTCACGCTCTTCGCGCTCATCCTTGGACTTGATCAGGGGAGACGGCGTGGTGACGGCTTCCTTGGTGGCAATGACCAGATTGCGCAGCACGGCGTCGTTGAAACGAAAAGCGCTCGTCAGCTCATTCACGGTGGTGGCGGCGCATTCGATGTTCATCAGCACATAATGTGCCTTGTGCATCTTGTTGATCGGGTAGGCCAACTGGCGCCGCCCCCAATCTTCAAGCCGGTGGATCTTGCCACCGCTGGACTCGATCATCGAACGATAGCGCTCGATCATGGCGGGGACTTGTTCGCTCTGGTCAGGGTGGACCAGAAACACCACTTCGTAGTGACCCATGCAGTATGCTCCTTACGGTTTAGGCAGCCTTCCGCGACATAGCAACGGAAAGCAAGGAGTGGAAACAAACAACCTCATAATGACCGATCTTTCGGTCAAGCCGGGTATTGTATATCATCCCGGCCGGATCACGCAATTTCGCAAAAACCCGGGTTGCCCGGAAACAAACCACTCTGAACAAAAAAAGATTGCATTTCTCGCTTCAATCTTATATATATTCAGGGCAGGTTTGGATTCCACCAAAATCACCAAACACACAACCACTGGGAGGGTGTAGCAATGGTTCAAAATATCGGCATCAATATCCTGATTCCTCTGCTCGTGTTCTTCGGCTTCCTTTTCACTGGCGGGGCTTATATCTCCAGCGCCGCGATGAAGGATGTGGCCGAGCGGAACGCCAAAAAAGGCTAGTAGGCCAGCAGCTTATCGGTTCAACAAAAAAGCCCGGTTCTGCCGGGCTTTTTTGTTTTCAGTGCTCTTCAACGTTTCCCGATATCCAGCAAATCCCGGCCCAGCGGGCTGATGGTCTTGAGGCGCGCCAGATAAACCGCCGCCAGCGCCTCGTTCCCCGCCATTTTTTCCATGCGGGATAACGCACGCAAAGCCTCGGCGTGATCGGGACGAATCCGCAAAATCGCCTGCAAGGCCTGGCGCTTGTCCATGCCACGCTTGACCGCCTGCGGCAGGGTGGCCATCATCTGATCGGCGAGATCAAAACCGATCCAACGATCATGCGGGTTGGCCTCATAGGCAAGACGCATCAAGCGTTGCGCTTCGCCACCCCGATCCCCGCGCAATGCGGCGATCCAGCTTCGCGCCGCCAGAAAAGAGGCCACGTAGGCGCGCTCGAACTCGAGCATGGCCTGTGCCGGAACGTGAAGATCCGCGGCGGCCTGCGCCAGCGGCGGGCGCCGGCCGAGCAAGCGCTCCAATAACATACCCAGACTGAGCTGATCGCGGTAACGCGCGAGAGGCAAGCGGTACTCGATCTGCGGTGCCCATTCGTCCTGCACCACCCCTTTGCTTGGCGGAATCGGCCCCCAATAGCGGCCCAGCCAGGTCCAGCCCCCCTCCCCGCCCGTCGCCGCGGCCTGATCCGCCGGCGCCAAACGGCTCACATTCGCCATCGTTGCCGGCGCGCCCTGAAGTGCGCTTTTCGGTCCGACCAAGGCGAGGCGAAAACCATCCATGAACACCGCCGCGCCAGGAAATACCTGCCGGAAGCTGCGCAGGATGATCTCCAGCGATCCGGCATCGAGCTGGTTGAGCGCCAGCCATTGTACGAACAGGCCGTTCGCGGTCAGGCGCTCACGCGCGCGCTGGAACTGTTGCACTGAAAGCAAGGCGCTGTGCCCAACCAGATCGGGATGGAAAAGATCGCCGATGATCACATCGTAATATCCCTGATCGGCACGCAAAAAACGCCGCGCGTCATCGCGTACCACATTCAGGCCGGGCATCACGCCCTGATTGACCGGCGCAAACCACTCGCCCGCCGCCTCTATCGCCCCCTGCGACAGCTCGACTCCTTTGCGCGATATTCCCGGAAACGGCAACGACCCCGCCGCCGATATTCCTGTCCCCAACCCCAGAAACAGCACCGAACGCGGATTGGGATGAAGCAGCAAGGGCAGGCGGACCTGATTCTTCTGTGCCTCGACCGCGGTCGGATCGGAAGAGGCATCCATACGCTGCAAATCGGCCAGCAACAGACGCTGACCATCGAGCCGCTCCACCACATGCGTGATAGAAATCGCGTCCTCGTGGACATAGACACCCTGACTGCCCGCCTGCGCCACCGGCAACAGGACCGAGACCTTGGGTAGTTCGTACAGCCGCCCTGCGCCCGCCAAAACGGCGAATGCCGCCAATACCGCCCAAGGCCAGCGCGCTTCGACCCACGTCATGCCGCTGACAAACAGCACCAAGGCCGCAAGACACACCGTGGCCGGCGTCCCCAGCCAGGGAATCAGCACAAATCCCGCCAATCCTGCCCCCAGCGCCGCTCCCAGCGAGTTGGCGCCATACAACCACGCGCCGGCACCATGATGGCCACCCAGACGGGTGCTGAGCAACGGCAACCATGCACCCAACGCCAGCGTCACCGGCAAGGTCAGCAGGGCGATTGCCAGCCCCTGCCACCCCAGGGCACTGGCCAGCGATGAAAAATGCGCTTGCTCGGCCCATTCCGCCAGGCGCGGCACCAACGCCAGCCCCAGCAGACTGAATCCACACGCCAGCACCGGCAACACGGCAAACCAATACCCGCCCCTCATGCGCCGCGCCGCAATACTGCCTGTCCCGATCCCTACGAGAAAGACCGCCAGCAGCACCGCCAGCACATACTCGGTGCGCAGCAGGATCATGCCGAACAGCCGCGACCAGCCGACCTGCAACATCAACGCCGCGGCGCCGACGCCGGCATAGGCCGTCAACGTCAGGAAAGACAAGCGCCCCGATCGTGCGGAACCGCTATCATTGCTCGCCTCCGCAGCGACCGCTGTAGAGACTCTGGATGACAACCAGAACGCCACGACCGCTACGCCCAATCCGATCACGGCCACTACCCGTATCGCACTCACCCACCCCAACCAAGGCAATAGCAGCAACGGCAACAAGGCCCCCACGACGCCGCCCAGGGCATTGAATCCATAAATTCTGCCCAAAGAGACGTTTGCGCCAGGCGCAATCTGACCCGCCGCTTTGAGTACCAAGGGAAACCCCGCCCCCATGGCCAAGGCCGGAACAAACAACAGCAACAGCGCCGCACCGGCTTGCAGGGCATACCATGCGGACAAGGATACCTGCGCCGCCACCCCGCCCAAGCCGCCATCGAGCGCCTGCTGAAGCCAGGGCATCGCCAGCGCATAGAGCGCCACGCCCGCCTCCAGCGCGGCAAATACCGCAAGCGGGGCCTGTATACGCCGCGCCCAGCGCGCACCCAGCAAACTGCCCATCCCCAGCCCCGCCATGAAGGCGGCGACGGTTACCACGACACCGAAAATGCTCACGCCAAATTGCAGCCCGAGCATACGCGCCCACAACACTTCATAGGCAAGGCTGACAAGACCGGAAATGAAATAAAGGGGGATCAGCAGCCACTCCCCGCGACCGGGTACGTGACTGCGTAAAGAAAAATCGCCCGGAACAGGGTCGAGCGTCAGGCGGGCGCGCATGAAATTCTTATGCTGTAATTTTCAGAGCATCAAAAGGGGAAAAACCAGACCATCGCGGTAACAGCATGGGCTACCGCCAGGAATACACTGATGCCGGCAAAAATCATGTGGGGCACGAAGACCTGTTTGCCATACACGACCATCGAGATACCGAGTCCGGCGGTGAGGAGAATGCTCACCAGCAACACCGCCCCCATGATGAACAGGATCTGCCGTCGCTCCTTCTCAGCGATCAGCACATGCTCACTGATAGCCCTCTCCTTCTTGACGAACGACTGCATCACCTCGTGGCCACTGCCCGCATCCTCGGCCGCTCTCACGGGCGATGACCATCCGCCCCAAAGAAATGACACCAGACAGAGCACCCCCAGAAACTTCCCTAACCCCAGCATACCCACCCTGCATCCGCGTTGTTTTTCGATAACAGCCCAAATCCGGAAACGCTCAAGCGCCTCTCTCCGCCTCGGCAACTTTATCCAACGCCTCCTCAGCGGCTTTCTTCCGCTTGCGCATGGCGAAATACCAGTAAAGTATCGCCATGACAATAAGCGGCGCCAGCACGGTCGGGAGCAGGAACAGAAAAATCAGCCAAGGCGTATCGATGGTGACGTGCAAATAACGGTAACTATCCAGCGCCAGCGCACCCTCTGACAGCGACATCAATAACACCGCACTAAAAATAAGCGCATGCTTATTCATTGTTTACCCCTCAAAAAGATCAGGAGGAACTCGCATCCTTGGCACAACGGAATCCGTAAAAATCCGACGCATAATAAGGCAGAGAAAAATTCCGGTGATAGCTCGACGTGGAGAACGGATCGCTCTTCCACGAACCTCCGCGCAACACCTTGTAAATCTTCTTGTCCGTCGGTACCAGATCGACCACTCTCATGGCCCGGTCAGCGGCGGAATTGGCTTGCGCCACCTTGACCTTGAACACATCCTCCGGCGCATCCGACCCCGGATAGGGCAGAAAATCATCGGCCGTCCATTGGCCCACATTGCCCGCCATGTCCATCGCCCCATAAGGACTGGCGCCCGATTCATATTGTGTCACCGGCGTCGTCGCACCCACCGAGTAATAGGTATTCAACCGCGCGGGCTCCATCTTCTCGCCCCACGGCCAACGCCGCCCATCCGTCCCGCGCGCCGCCTTCTCCCATTCCGCCTCGGTCGGCAAGCGCTTACCCGCCCAGCGAGCATAACTGACAGCATCGAACCACGACACCATGGTCACCGGGTGCATTTCAGCCCCCTCCGGGATACGGCCGTCCTTCCAGTTGAGCGGCGGCCGATGCCCGGTCGCCGCGACAAAGCGCGCATATTGCGCGTTGGTCACCGGATATTTGTCGATCAGATAGGCATCCAGCTTGACCTGATGCTGGGGCCGATTCTGCACGTCGTCGCGCGCCCGGTTGGTGCCCATCAGAAATTCACCGGCCGGCACCGCAACCATCGAATCCAGCTCCCGCCACTGCGCGGGAGTCAACAGCGACTCGGCCTCCGCCACCGTGTAAGACGATTTGGCGATGGCCGTAGCCCTTTTCTTCCGAAGAAGCACATCCTCCCCCGCCGCGCGGATCTTGGTTTTCATCTCCGCAACATCATAGGAGGACTTGCTGCGCATCTCCTCCAAACGATTCGAGCCGAGCTTCACGACATGAGCGGCGCTGAAAACCATCGTCAACACCACGCAGGTAACCACCGTGGCGGCCAGGTAGCGCTTGCGCGAAGCACTCTGCTCCGGAGCGATCACACCCCGGCGGCGGACATCAGCCTTCACCACCGCCTCCAGAAGAATCGCCGCCAACGCGCACGCTGTCATCGTTCTTTTTATAAAGAAGATGCTTGGGCGTTCTGCCGTAAGTCTTTTTGACCAGGATTTCAGCGACCCATCCACCTCCGCCGGCGAACTCCATGGCGACAACAACAACCAATATCCAATAGATAAACGGCAGGACTATCGACCCTTCCGGCACCGGTGCGAGACCATAAATCACCAGCAAGTACTTATAACCCTGCACGATCAGCGGCACGAACAGCGCCAGGAGTTTTCCGCCAAACCCATAGATCAAGGCGACCGGGAAACCGGCAATGAAGGGAATAACAAAAAGAGTGAAGGCCCAGTCATAGGTAAAGGAGTCCATACCACTAAAAAAATGTAGATCGACACCCACCCAGCTTTCCAGGGCAATATTCACGGCGACCCCTACCCCGATGGCAAGTGCCGCCATCAACGCATCAAGTAATTTGTTTTTGATTTTGGGGTTCATCTGGGCGGTCACCTCGATCCAGGATAGGGCTTACCCGTCAGCTTCTCATATTCCGCCTTCCTGGTTTCTTCCAAATACCAGTCTTGCACCTTGAGGCTGGCCACATAAGCGGCCAGCGTTTGGCGCTCTTGCTCGGAAAGATGGGCATACGAAGGCATTCGATAGGACTTTTTCAGTCTCGAAGGCACGATGGCCTGCGGGTCTTGAGCCGAGAAATAAGCGTACAACCACTTCTCGTCCTTCAACGAACCCATGCCGTCAAGCGCGGGAGCAGGAACATTGGCTGTCATATCGCGGCTCCCCCACAAAGCATGACACTCCCTGCATTTCAGGCGATGATACAGATCGGAACCCGCCGTTTTCAGCTTCGTATCCGCCGTGGAGTAAAACGGAATACCACGATCTTCCCCCTCTTTTTCATTTCCCCCCTGCCAGATCTTGGTTCCCGCCAGCACAATGCTTAACACGGCAATCAGGGCAAGAATACCTTTCTCACCTTTTCGCATCCGTTATGTACCCAGCTTCTTCTTGCCTTTCTCTGCCAGCGACTCTTCCCTGCGCTGCATCTGCCGTTTCATCACTTCCTGACTCTTGGCAAACTCCTCTGGAGCCATCTTGTCCTTGTCTTTCTCATCGAAGACAACATACTTGATATCTTCGTCGAACTGCTCGTTCTTCGCCGCCCACCACAGGAAGTAACCCGCGGCGATCAAAATCATTGCCGCCGCCACCAGCCATACATAAATCGTCCAGCCATCGGGCAAGGATTGCAGATATTCCGACATAGAAACCTCCTAAACCTAAAATAAGTAACCTTCGATCATTTGCGTCCAGCCAAATGTCAGACCAAACACAATGCCCAGGATAAGGGCACCAAACATCCATTTTTCTCCTGTTTTCAAGGATCGCTTCGTTTTCTTTACATAAACGAAAATCATGAAGGAGAAAAGCATCACCTGCATGACCAGAAAGACAAAGATAGCTACGCTATATTTATACTTGTTGAGCCCTTCAATCGTCATGTCCAGGCCAAAGGGACTGCTTGCGACATCCTGAACCTTCGCAAGCATCACTCCCGAATACTCTCCCAACCGGGAGTTCACAAACCGTTCCAACAGCATCGACACCAAATCAAGCCGCATATCATCTTACCTGTGCACAGCGCTTCTGCCTGTGCGTTTGATTCTATATGCACCTTGCTTAAATCACCAGAACCTCGCGCCATCATTTCACGAAAAACAGCACAGATAATGTGTAGACAGGAATATCCCCGACGGGTTCCGTATCGGGAGGCTTTCCAGCCTCCAAAAGCACCTTGCCAGGAACCAAAAAAAATGCCGCCCCACAAGGAGGCGGCATTGAACTGTTGTAAAAGCACTGCCCGTTTTTAGGGCAAGACATAAACCTTACTTGAAGGCTTCGGCATCCTTGGCCATTTTTTTGTCTTCCTTGTGAATCTTCCAATACTTATCCACAATGGTGCTATATAGCGCCGGCACGAAAAACACGAAGGCAATGATACCGGCAGCCACAATACTTAGATTATCGACATCTATCATAGGTTTTCCTCCGTTATTTCTGAGGGATCTGCGGCTTTCTGGAGAAATGCGGCAGCCGCTTGATCATGATTGCCATCCACAAGCAGTAGTAACTGACGTAGAACACATCGATCGTGTATCCCTTGTCCCACCACGGCTGAACACGTTCGCGCAGGCCATCCGGACGGAAATTACCCTCAAAATTGGCCAACACAATCTTGTCGCCCAGGATGGTGAAGTTATCCAACGGATACTTGGTCTGCTTCTGCAGCTCGATAACCTGTGGAGCGAGATTCTGCAGGTCATCCCAGTCGATCGGGTGACGCTCAAGCTGGCCTTTGGTCCGGCTATCCGGCGCCTTGTTCATGGCTTCGGCCGTGACGAGCTTCATCTTCTCCGCCGGGGTAGCCGCAGCCTCCACGCCAGGAGCGTTCATTGCCTCCACGTAATATCTGTAGAGCTCCGCCGTCGGCCTCTGCCCCCAGATCGGCATCGTAATCATGAATGCCGTGAGGATGATCAGCGCGATCAGGAAAGTGAGCGGGAAGGGCAGCCGGTTGTTGGCCGGATGTATCAACCCCCCCATTCTTTCCTCACCCCATTTTCTCAGTATTTCCTGCTGTTCCTGCTCATCGGAGAGCGAATACAGCGGGTTATCCATTTTCCATGCCATAACATGCCCCTCTCGTAGTTGGTTATTTGAGACTCAAGACCCAGTCGATCAACGCGCGTATTTCGCTATTGGGCGCGTAATCCGGGACTTCAGGTGGATAGGTTCTCTTGCCCTCGGCATATTCGCGATACTCAGCGCGCCATTTGTCGAAATCAATGGTGTTGCCGTTGGCATCCTTGTCACCCCACAGGTAGTCGTAGCGAGGCATGATGGAATTGACCTGCACCAAGCGAGGATTGAAGAAGTGCATCATCATCCATTCGCGCGATCCATTGCGCGAAGCCACATGCAGGATATCGGGCGCTTTACGGTCAGAACCGAATGCCGTGGGTGACTCGCCATTGAAGTCGCCAAGGTAGGGTGGCGCACCAAAGGCCTGCCAGTCCTGGGTCTGCTCGGGGAGCAGTGTATGACACCACCAGCAGCCTTGAGCCACGAACTCGGTCTTGCCCTTGGAGATATAGCGAGTATTTTTATCACCCGCCGCCGCCAAGGTAGCCTCAGGGGTCCAGCCCCTCAGTTCCGAGGCATTCTCGATATAGCTCAACTCTTCACCGTTGAACTCATCGACACCGATAGTGAAAACAACCCCTCTTGCCGAGGCCGCCGAGTGGTTGGAACCGCTGACGGAACCAATCTGACCCTTGCTCATGCTGAGGTCTTCCACACCCTTGCCCAGATCATGAGGATGGCGGATGTTGGGTGGCATGGGAACGCCGGGCTGATAGACGTAGGCCGTCACTGGCGGATCCAGAGGAGCGCCTGTTTTGGGGTCTTTGTCCAGAATCACCGTCAGAGGCCTGTTGACGCCCAAAAGTAACGGATCCGCATACATGAAGCCCACATCATAACCAGCCGACAACTGCTTTTCCAAGGCAACCCTGGTAGAAACGGCCGACCTCAAGTCGAAGCTGGGCATGAACATTGTGATGATCATCGAAAGGCCCAGCGCCCCCCCGACCATCGCCGCACCTAATCTATACTCTTTAAAAGCCACTTTTTATCCCTCCCATTTCTCGGTTCAGATTTCCCCCGGCCTGTCAGGCCGGGGGATTTCGGAATGTTACGAGTGTGTCAGTTGTTTTTTAACGCTCGTAGGCCAGCTCGTGAGCATAACGCCCCTCGGGAACAACGGTGCCGGAACGCGCGGTCATCCACATGTTGGCGAGCCACACAAGGTTACCCGTGAACACCATCGTGCCACCGATCCAGCGCGCGATCATGTAAGGATGCTCGGCGATGACAACGTCGATGTAGGGGACCTCGTAGATCTTGCCCGCACCCTGGATCAGACCCGAGATGGTCATGGAGATCCAGTAGATGCAGAAGCCGATCAGCACGAACCAGTAGTGGAAATTGGCCAGCGCCAGGGAGTATACCTTCCGCTTCATCATCTGCTGCAAACCGAAGTAGACAGCGGCGATTTCAAGGAAGGTCGACATGCCGAGCAATGCCAGGTGCGCATGGGCAACGATCCAGCCCGTGCCATGGATATACCAGTTGATGGCGCGGGTCTGCTGGAAGCCGCCCTGCATGTTCAGGGGGATGGCGAGCATGACACCGGTCATGGAGAATTTGACCTCGATGTTCTCCACGAACATGCTCCACTTGCCCTTCATGGTCAAGAGGATGTTGGCAACGAAGGCCACGGCGGGAATCAGGATCAACACACCCTCCACGGAGGCGAAGGACTTCAGCCACTCAGGGAGCGGAGAAGACATGAGGTGATGCGATGCCGGAGTGGAATAGAACACGATGATCGACCAGAAATGCATATGGCCGATACGGTGGGAGTACAGCGGATTACCGGTCAGTTTGGGAATGGTGTAGTAGGCGATCGCCGCCGCCACCGGGGTAATCCACAGACCAAGCAGATTGTGGGCATGCCACCAGGTCAGATAAGCCTCGGACAGACCCGTCAGGTGGAAGTACTCGGGCGCCTGGCCGACCAGCACAACGATGGAGACCATGAAGGTACAGGCACCGAAGAACCAGTTGGTGATGTAGATACCCTGAGTACGGCGATGCGCAATGGTCATCACCACGTTAAGGCACAACGGCGCCAATACGCCAAACAGGATCACCAGATCAAGCGGCCAGGCGAAGTCGGAGTATTCGCGGCCTGAGGTGATGCCTATCCACAGGCTGATCAACGCTGTCGAGAGTCCCACGTTCCAGAGGAACGCCGTCCACAAACCCAGCTTTTCCGACCACATGCGGGTATTACCCAGTGCCGGCGTCATGTACATCATGGTCATGGCGAACGCCATGGAGATCCAGCCCACAATCACCGCGAGCACGTGCACCTGTCGCATGTGACCGAAGGCAAACAACTCGGTACCCGTCACGAAATCCGGGAACGCCAGCTTCGCCGCGTTGAATGAACCCAGACCCGTACCGACAACAAACCAGAATATCGACGAAAAACCGAAGTATATCGCCGCCGACCCCGGTGGAATATCTTCGTTTTTGGCCGCTAGATATTTAAATAGCATAACCCCTCACCTCCCAGGTAGAACGTCAACCCTAAAAAATTAATAGCCCGTGAATTATTCCTGCATTTTATTCAAGACGTACCAAGCAAGCCACATACTCGAAAACGCAAGCAGAATACCGCAGGCACCAGCGAATGTCGCCAACATGATGAGACCCCCTTATTTTACAGAAATGAAAATTGAACCGGAGCTGTGTTTCGTGCCAGCAAGTGTCAGAAAGGCTTGCTTTGGCCCTTGGCTTCCAGCTCGCCATGCTTTGTCATTGCAAGCATCATGATGAGCATGAAGGCTATACCAAAGACGAACATCATCCAGTTGTGGAAGCCGGCATGAGTGACGGGATTATAGGTATCCCAACCCCATCCACCCCAGTCCGGATAAGGGCCGCGGCCGATGAACAGGAGCAATGCGGCGCCGAACACGCTGCCATTACCCATGCCGGTGGTCCCTCCAGCGATCAGCCCGATGAAGAAGAGTTTCCCCATGGTCAGTTTATTCATTATCACACCCCTCCCAAAGTTGCGGTTACTTGCTTACGGGCACCTCTAAAAACTCGCTGAAGCCGCGATCGCCGCGTTGGAAATGCGCTCAAAATGCTCATGTACTGCGTGTACACTCCGCTTTTTCGCGCATTTCCGCCTTGCCCTCGCGCCTTAATCGAAATTTTTAGAGGCGCCCTTCATGTCATTACTCAACCCCAAGGCAGATCCTGTGGAGCGAGAAATGCCATCCGTTATGATTACCACCAAACGAAGCAAAATGCAAGATGCTTTGATTAATCCCTTACAATTTACATCCAAAATGGATCGTGACACAGACCGCGAAGCGGCGTCAAGATGTTTTCACGCAGCCCAAGAAATGCCTGTCGTCGAGATTTGAAAATACTGAAAAAATTCTTACCGATCGTACTCGATAATGAGCGGCGCGTGGTCGGAAAAGCGCTGATCCTTGTAGATCGCCGCACTTTTTACCTTGCCTCCCAGGCCCGGCGTGACGATGTGATAATCGATGCGCCAGCCGACGTTCTTGGCCCAGGCCTGGCCGCGATTGGACCACCAGGTGTATTGCTCCTCTTCCTGATTGACGACGCGGAAGGCGTCGATGAAGCCCAAGGGGCCAAACAGCTCGTCCATCCAGGCGCGCTCCTCGGGCAGGAAGCCGGAATTTTTCTGATTGCCGCGCCAGTTCTTGAGGTCGATCTTTTTGTGGGCGATGTTCCAGTCGCCGCATAAAATATATTCGCGCGCGCTGTGGCGGAACTGTTGCAACACCGGCGTGAAGCGCGCCATGAAATCGAACTTGACGGCCTGGCGCTCCTCGCTGCTGCTGCCGGACGGCAGGTAAAGCGAAACGACGCTCAGATCGCCGAAGTCGGCCTGAATGTAGCGCCCCTCCGCGTCGATGTCCGGCCACCCCAGCCCCATGGTCACGCGCTCCGGCTTTTCCTTGCAATACAGCGCCACGCCGCTGTAGCCTTTTTTTTCGGCGTCATGGAAATAGGCGTGATAACCGTGAGGGCGATAGGTCTCGGGCGGTAGTTGATGCTCCTGGGCCTTGGTTTCCTGGAGACAGATGACGTCGGCGTTCTGCGTCAGCATCCATTCCATGAAACCCTTGCTGGCGGCGGAGCGGATGCCGTTGGCGTTCAATGTGATGATCTTCATGGCATTGCGTGTTTTCTATAACGGTTGCGGCCGGTACAATACCCCAAATTCGATCATAGGCCTACCTCATGCAACCGTATCAACGCGAATTTCTCGATTTTTCCATCGCCACCGGCGTGTTGCGCTTCGGCGAGTTCACCCTGAAATCCGGCCGCATCAGCCCTTATTTTTTCAACAGCGGCTTGTTCAACAGCGGTGGCAGCATCGCACGCCTGGGGCGCTATTACGCCAGCGCTTTGCGGCACGCGGGTAGGGACTACGACATGCTGTTCGGGCCGGCGTACAAGGGCATACCGCTGGCCGTCGCCACCGCCATTGCGCTGGCCGACCATCACCAGCGCGATATTCCTTATTGCTTCAACCGCAAGGAGGCCAAGGGCCACGGCGAGGGCGGCACGACAGTGGGGGCGCAACTCGCGGGACGGGTGATGATCATCGATGATGTCATCTCGGCGGGTACCTCGGTGCGCGAGTCGGTGGCGCTGATCAAGACGGCCGGTGCGGCGCCGGCGGGCGTGGTGATCGCCCTGGACCGCCAGGAGCGCGGCGCGGGCGAGTTGTCGGCGATTCAGGAGGTGGAGGCGGCGCATGGCATCAAGGTCACGAGCATCGTCAATCTGGACGATCTGATCGCATACCTCGCCGCCAAGCCGGACATGGCGGGCGCGGTGGAGAAGATTCGCGCGTATCAGGGGCGGTATGGCATCAAGCAGGGCGCGGAAACAGGCCTGCATCTCAATAACGAAATGCGGATTTATTGAGATCCCCCGCTCCCTCACCCCAACCCTCTCCCAAAGGGAAGAGCGAAGCGAAGGGCGCGGGGGATTGAACCCGCGCGTCCCTACCCCCGGATCAGCGTGCCGACGCCTTCGTCGGTGAACAGCTCCAGCAGCACGGCGTGTTCGACACGGCCGTCGATGATATGCACGGCCTTGACGCCGCCCTGCACCGCTTCCAGGGCACAGCGGATCTTCGGCAGCATGCCGCCGTAGATGGTACCATCGGCAATCAGCGCATCGACCTGTCGCGGGGTCAGGTTGGTCAGCACCTTGTTTTCCTTGTCGAGCACGCCGGGGATGTTGGTCAGCAACATCAGTTTCTCGGCCCGCAACACCTCGGCGAGCTTGCCCGCGACGAGATCGGCGTTGATGTTGTAGGAACGGCCGTCCTCGCCCACGCCGATAGGGGCGATCACCGGGATGAAGTTGCCGCTCACCAGCATGTCCACCACTGCGGCATCGATGCTGGCGACTTCGCCGACATGGCCGATGTCGATGATCTCGGGCACTTGCAGTTCCGGGGCACTGCGGGTGATGGTGAGCTTGCGGGCGCGGATCAGGTCGCCGTCCTTGCCGGTGAGGCCCACGGCGCTGCCGCCGTGACGGTTGATGTTGTTGACGATCTCCTTGTTGACCAGGCCGCCGAGCACCATCTCCACCACGTCCATCGTCTCGCTGTCGGTGACACGCATGCCCTGGACGAATTCGCTCTGCTTGCCGAGCCGTTCCAGCAATTTGCCGATTTGCGGGCCGCCACCATGCACCACCACGGGATTGATGCCGACCAGTTTCATCAGCACGACATCGCGCGCGAAACCGTTTTTCAGGGCGTCGTCGACCATGGCGTTGCCGCCGTATTTGATGACGATGGTCTTGCCGCGAAAGCGCTGGATATATGGCAACGCCTCGGTGAGGACGTGGGCGACGTTCATGGCGGCGGAAGTAGTCAGGGTCATGAGAAAATCCTTATCAGAAGGGCAAGGTCACATCGGATTTAACCGCGAGCAGCAGGCTGCGGAATTGTTCCTGGATGCGCTTGAGCGCCTCGGGTGTATCCGCCTCGAAACGCAGCACCAGCGACGGCGTGGTGTTGGAGGCACGCACCAGACCCCATCCGTCCGGAAAGTCGGCGCGCAGTCCGTCGATGGTGGTCAATTGCGCGCCGGGGAAACTGGCCAGCTCCAGCAGGCGCGCGACGAAGGGCTGCTGCTCGCCTTCCTGCAAGCGGATGTTCAGTTCCGGCGTGCTCACGGCATCGGGCAGCTCGGCAAACACCTCGGCAGGGGCGCGCGGATCGCGCGATAGGATTTCCAGCAGGCGGGCTGCGGTATAGAGGCCGTCATCGAAACCGAACCAGCGCTCCTTGAAGAAGATATGACCGCTCATCTCGCCGGCCAACGGCGCGCCGGTCTCCTTCATCTTGGCCTTGACCAGCGAATGGCCGGTCTTCCACATCAGCGGTGTGCCGCCGGCCTCGCGGATGACGCGCGCCAGATGCGTCGAACATTTGATGTCGAAAATGATCTCGGCGCCGGGATTGCGCGACAGCACATCCCTGGCATACAGCATCATCTGCCGGTCGGCCCAGATGATCTTGCCTTCCACCGTCACCACGCCGAGCCGGTCGCCGTCGCCGTCGAAGGCCAGGCCGATGTCGGCGCGCTGCTGCTGGACGGTCTTGATCAGATCGGCGAGGTTCTCTGGATGACTGGGATCGGGATGGTGGTTCGGGAAATGGCCGTCGATCTCGCAGTACAGCTCCGTCACCTCGCAACCCAGGGTGCGCAACAACCGCGGAGCGATTTCACCCGCCACGCCGTTGCCGCAGTCCACCACCACCCGCAGCGGGCGTGCCAGACGAATGTCGCTGGTGATGCGCTCTATGTAATCGGAGACGATATCTATGGTGCGATATGAACCGCGGCCCGTGGTCAGATCGCTGGTTTCGATGCGGTTACGCAGTCCTTGAATAGCGGTCTCCGCCAACGTCTCGCCGCGCAGCACGATCTTGAAACCGTTATAGTCGGCCGGATTGTGGCTGCCGGTGACCATCACGCCGGAATTGGTGCTCAGATAATGCGTCGCATAATAGAGCACGGGCGTGGGCACGCGGCCGATGTCGATCACGTCGCGCCCGGAATCACGCAGGCCGTTGCTGAGCGCCTGCACGAAGTCGGGGCCGGACAGACGCCCGTCGCGCGCCACGATCACACTCTGGCTGCCTCGGGCATAGGCTTCGCTGCCGATGGCGCGGCCGATTTCGTAGACAATCTCCGCCGTCAAGGTCTGGCCGACCACGCCGCGTATGTCATACGCCCGGAATATGGAAGCAGGAACCATTACACTACCCTTTCGCTGTTTTGTGATCGACTTGATACTTTTTTGTTTGTCAAAAATCCGCATGACATCGTCGATTTCCGACAGCCGCAACCCGGCCGCCTCTATCATGTCCACCGCACCCGATGCCGCGACGCGCTTCTCCGGTACCTGTACCGGCACCGGGAGCGTCGTCTGTTTGCTCAGCGCGTTGAACGCGCCTTTGAAATCGTGCAGGCCGATGGCGCTACCGGCCTTGCCTTGCGGATCACGCGCCGCGGCGATCAGCGTGGACAAATCGCCGCGCACCAGCAGCGTCAAAACCTTATTGAAAAAGAAAGCGATCAGCGCCATCAGCAGCAAGGCGCTGGCGAAGATCGACCAGTACATCACCGTATCCGGGGCCGACGTCTCTCCCTGTACCTTCTCCGGCCAGAATGCCACTTGCCAGCGCGAGCCGCCGATAGAAACAATGATCGGCGGCCTGCCTCGTCGCATGGAGGCATCGCCGCGCGCCGCCAGCACCCTGTCTCCCTCCAGACCGCCCTGCTGGCGTATTTCGGCATAGCCGCCGAACAAGGCGGCCCGGTCCAGCGCGCGCTGCAAGAATGACTTGTCGAAGCTCACCAGGAGATGGCCGATAACCCGTTTCTCGGCGCCAGGCACCGGGCGCACGATATCGAAATGCTGTAACGGCGAACCGGACAAGTGCGCCTCCAGAGGCAGCGGCTCGGACTGGCGATCGGAGCGCTGGATCAGATCGAGATCCTCCGCGCCAAGACGGGGAAATACCCCGACATCCAGCCCCATCGCCCCAGGCCGCAGTGCGATCACCCTGAGCGCCTCGGGAAACAGCGCGCCCAGCTCAATATCGTCATTGTTCGCCACCTGCCGGCGATCACCCGCCAGCAATCGCGCCACCCGGGGATCGTGGGTCAATGCCTCGACGGCGGCGGTGTGTTGATGCACCATACCGCTCAATTGCTGCACGATAGCGTCGGCTTCCCCCTGATGGCGCAAGCGCTCATAACGGACGGACTGCGCTGTCAGCAGGTGAAAGGCTAGCCACGCCGCGATGAATACCACAAAGCCGCTGACCAGAAAGGTGAACAGGCTGAGCTCGGCGAGGCTGATGCCACCCCACCAGCGCCCCCCTGGCTGTTGATTGTTATTCTTCAAGCGCGCCTCAATGCCGTCCCGAATGACCAAACCCACCCTCGCCACGGGCCGTCGCATCGAAATCATCGACGATCTCGAAGGCGGCCTGCACCACCGGCACAAACACCATCTGCGCGATACGCTCCCCCGGCTCGATACGGAACGGCCGGCTGCCGCGATTCCAGCACGAGACAAAGACCTGCCCCTGATAATCCGAATCGATCAACCCCACCAGATTGCCCAGCACGATGCCATGCTTGTGCCCCAAACCCGAGCGAGGCAGCAGCACGGCGGCGAGCGAGGGATCGTCGATGTGTATCGCCAACCCGGTAGGGATCAGATGACTTTCGCCCGGATCGATCTCCAATACCTCGTCCAGACAGGCACGCAGATCCATCCCCGCCGCGCCTCCAGTGGCGTATTGCGGCAAGGGAAATTCGCGCCCCAGGCGGGCGTCAAGAAGTTTGAGCTTTATTTTTTGCATGGTATCTCTCTGCAATCACGGCTATCAGTTCGCGCGCCAGCCGGTTCTTTGGGGCGCGCGGCAATTCCATGCCACCGCCCCGCCAGACCAGCAGCAACGCATTTTCATCGCTCTCGAAACCCGTATCGGGCCTGCCTACCCAATTGGCGGCCACCATGTCCACGCCTTTCGCGACGAGTTTGGCGCGGGCATGGGCTTTCAGGTTTTCGGTCTCGGCGGCGAAACCCACGGTATATGGCGCCTCCGGCAGCGCCGCGACACTGGCGAGGATATCGGGGGTGCGCGCCAGCGCCAGGTTCATTTCATTCCGGCCCTTTTTGATCTTGTGCGCGGCCCGAGTGATCGGGTGATAATCGGCCACGGCCGCCGCGCCGATGAAGATGTCGCAATCCCGCACGTTCGCCAGCACCGCCTCGCACATCTGCGCGGCGCTTTCGACATCGATCCGTTTCAAACGAGGCGGAACCGGTAGCGCCACCGGGCCGCTCACCAGCGTTACCGTCGCGCCCGCCTCCTGCGCGGCCGCCGCGATGGCATAACCCATCTTGCCGGAGCTGCGGTTGCTTATGAAACGCACCGGGTCGATCGCCTCGCGGGTCGGCCCGGCGGTAATCACAACATTGAGGCCACTCAAACTCCCGCCGGCGAACAACCCCGCCGTCATCTCCACCAATGGCTGGGGCTCGAGCATCCGCCCCGGACCGACTTCGCCGCACGCCTGCTCGCCCTCGGCGGGGCCGAACAGGCGCACGCCGCGAGACTCCAGCACGCGGCGGTTGTCCTGCGTCGCCGCATTGGACCACATCAGGCGGTTCATGGCGGGCGCCAACGCCAGCGGCGCGGCGGTCGCCAGGCACAAGGTGCTAAGCAGGTCATCGGCCAAGCCGTGCGCCACTTTAGCCATGAAATCGGCGCTCGCCGGCGCCACCAGCACCGCATCCGCCCAACGCGCCAGTTCGATGTGCCCCATACCCGCCTCAGCCTGCGGATCGAGCAAATGCAGATGCACCGGGTTGCCCGACACCGCCTGCATGGTCAGCGGCGTGATGAACTCGGTGGCCGCGCGCGTCATCACCACCCGCACCTCGGCGCCGGCGTCGCGCAGCCGGCGCGCCAGGTCCGCGCTCTTGTAGGCAGCGATACCGCCGGTCACCCCGAGCAGGATGCGCTTGTTGGCCAATGGTTTGAGGTCGGACGGCATGATTCAGATTTTACCTGAAATTCCGATACTTTTTCGTGGAAGGCACCTCTAAAAATTAGATCAAGGCGCGAGGGCAAGGCGGAAATGGGCGAAAAAGCGGAGTGTACACAGAGTACATGAGCATTTTGAGCACCCCCTGTTATATAAGGGCAACGCCGCCATCGCGGCTTCAGCGGATTTTTAGAAGTGCCATTGAATCAAGAAATGCAGGAACATCGTATGTCCATAACCGATTGGCCCGAACTGGAACGCCCCCGTGAAAAACTGCTCGATCGCGGCCCTGGCGCATTGTCTGACGCCGAACTGCTGGCGATCTTCCTGCGCACCGGCATCCCCGGCAAAACCGCGGTAGATCTGGCGCGGGAACTGATCAACGACTACGGGAGCCTGCGCACCCTGTTCGAGGCCGACCAGAAAACATTCTGCAACGGCAAAGGACTGGGAACAGCGAAATATGTCCAGCTCCAGGCCGTACTGGAAATGAGCCGGCGTTACCTGCGCGAAACACTCGACCGTAGCGACGCCCTCAACAGCCCCAGCGACACCCGCCGCTTCCTCACCGCCCGCCTGCGCGGCTATCCGCATGAAGTATTCGCCTGCCTGTTCCTCGACAACCGCCATCGCGTCATCCGTTTCGACGAGATGTTCACCGGCACTCTCGACGGCGCCAGCGTCCACCCGCGCGAGGTGGTAAAACGCGCGCTGGCGCACAATGCCGCGGCGGTGATCTTCGCCCACAACCACCCTTCCGGCGTCGCCGAGCCCAGCCGCGCCGACGAGGCGTTGACGCGGCGCCTGAAAGACGCCCTGGCGCTGGTGGACATCCGCGTGCTCGATCATTTGATTATCGGCGATGGGGAAGATGTGGTATCCTTTGCCGAACGCGGATTACTGTGACAACGCACAGTTTTCCTTGTAAAAGATTTCAAGATTTGCTATAAATAGCGGTTTCGCCGCCGGCCCTTGCGCGTGCGTGCCAGATTCGTTTGGAGAGAAATCATGTCCAGAGTATGTCAAGTGACGGGCAAGCGCCCGATAACCGGGAACAATGTGTCCCACGCCAACAATAAGACGCGGCGCCGCTTCCTGCCGAATCTCCACACCCACCGTTTCTGGGTGGAAAGCGAAAAGCGCTGGGTGCGTCTGCGCCTTACTTCACAAGGCATGCGCTTGATCGACAAAATCGGCATCGACACCGTGCTGGCCGATATGCGCGGCCGCGGCGAGAAGGTGTAAGGAGAAACCGACATGCGTGAGAAAATCAAACTGGTATCCAGCGCCGGCACCGGCCACTTCTACACCACCATGAAGAACAAACGCAACACGCCCGACAAGATCGAGATGAAGAAATTCGATCCCGTGGTGCGCAAGCATGTAGTTTATAAAGAAGCCAAGATCAAGTAATCCTGGCAACTTTCTATCCTTTTATTTGGCGAGCTTCCGGGTTCCCCGGAAGTTTCGCCTTCCTTGCTTTCCATAGCGCCCTCTGATTGTAGCCGGTCTTTGCGGCCTCATCTTGCCGCTCCCCCCTGCCGCATTTTCGTGACCGGATTGGCGCCCTTGAAAAAAGCGCCTTCAAAAACATCCCGGCTGACCGATACACCATCCAGCACCCCATGACCTGCCCGCCCTGGCAGTTCATCCCACGCATTCACGCTGGAGGTATCGGATTTTATGGGATCGTCTTCGAAATTTGCCGCCAACAAGCTGCGCTCCGCGCTGTTACCGGCGATTTTTTGCTCCGCGCTCATCGCAGGCTGCGGAGGAGGAAGCAACGGTGACACCCCCTCGACACCCCCTGCTCCGCGCAGCCTGCTGAGCGGCACCGCCGCAGGCGGCGCACCGATCGTTGGACTCATCACCATAAAGGACAGCAAGGGCATCGAGAAGACCGTCCAGGTCAACGGTGACGGCCGCTATCTCGTCGACGCGGACGGCATGACGCCGCCCTTTCTGCTCAAGGCGAGCGGCATGGTCGGCGGCCGCAGCGTTACGCTGCTCTCGGCGGCGACGGCGAGCGATGTCAACAACACCGTCAATATCAATCCATTGACCGACCTCGTCATCGCCAACGTCACCGCCAGAACGGCGGAGGAGTTCTATGACAATCCGGATTTCAGCCTGCTGACCGAGACGGAACTGAATGCCGCCAAGAACATGCTTCAGCAACGCCTGCGTGTCGTGCTTTCCGATCTGAACGTCCCCGCTGACATCGACCTGCTGCGCACGCCGTTCGCCGCCGATCATCGCGGCCTGGATGCCGTGCTCGATATGCTCAAGGTCGAGATCCGCACCGACCCGAATATCAACAGCAAAAAAGCGATCATCACCAATATCGCGGATCCAGCCAAACCCTTCATCGAGGATGACCTGACAAGCAAATCCGATAACAGCCAGCTCTCCACTTCGATAGAGCTATCGGTAACCGCCGCCAATGTGCAGACCATACAGGCGCAATTCGACACCTTGTCCAGCCAGCTTGCCGTTTCCACGCCAGACCCGACCCATCCGAATCTGAAAGGATTGTTCGATGCTTCTTTTCTGCACAATGGCGAAGAACTGGACGCCTTCCTGGCGGAATTGACGGCAACACCGGGCATCATCGGCGTCAAATTCGGCAACGTCGCCATCGAGAAATATTTCGGGGCCAACATCATCAAGGTGAAATGCCGCGGCACATACCAGGATGGAAAACCCTATGCCTTCGAGACTTTCATGACCAAAGACCCGGTCACCCTCAAATGGCTCATCGCAGGCAATCAGGAGCTGATCGAGACAGGAGTATTCGCGCTGACGGAAAAATCGCCTGCCGGCATTAAAACGGGATTGACGCTGTTTGCCGATGGAGGAAACATCAACAGCCACATCGACTATGTCATCGTCAAAGGAGGGGGCTTACCCGCTGACGGCGTGACACTGGTCAGACAAAACGGCATGTTCGTCGTCGAGGGGACGACCAGTAATTTAATCGCCGCGTGCTCCTCCACCTTGACCTTGGGCTGCGTGGATATCGCCGCCCTACCGGCCAATACCGAATACACCTTCGACCTATGGAATGACAAAAATACCCCGGCCACCCCCGGCGACGACACTCTGACCAGCGTCAGCACCGTTACACTGCCCAAGGCGCCTTACAGCCTGGACTATGCCACAGCGAACGCGTCGACACTATTCCCGGCGCTTGTCCCCGGTAACACTTCGCTGGTCATCGAGGATGTGTACCGCAGAAAAATCGCGGTGTCGGCGAATAGCAATTGAAAAATCATCGCAACCACTCAGGGAAGCCCTGGGAATTCCGGGATGGGACTATTCAGAGCTTCCTCATAGTAAGACTTTACAACCTCCCCCGTGCCCGCGCCACCGCCCCCCGTACCTGATCCGGCGCGGTGCCGCCGAGGTGATTGCGGGATGCCACCGAACCCTCCAGCGTCAGCACTTCGAACACGTCCTGCTCGATGGCCACGGAAAACTGACGCAGTTCTTCGAGGGTCATTTGCGCCAGGTCCTTGCCGGTCTCGACGCCGTGGCGCACCGCCTTGCCGACGATTTCGTGGGCGTTGCGGAATGCCACGCCGCGGCGCACCAGGTAATCGGCCAGGTCGGTGGCGGTGGAAAAGCCGCGCAGCGCGGCCTGGCGCATGTTGTCGCGCTTGACCTGCAGGGCGGGGATCATGTCGGCGTAGACCTTGAGCGAGCCGCGCACGGTGTCGATGGTGTCGAACAGCGGTTCCTTGTCTTCCTGGTTGTCCTTATTGTACGCGAGCGGCTGGGATTTCATCAGTGTGAGCAGCGCGATGAGATTGCCGGTGACGCGGCCGGTTTTGCCGCGCACCAGTTCGGGCACGTCGGGATTCTTCTTCTGCGGCATGATGCTCGATCCGGTGCAGAAGCGGTCGGGCAGATCGACGAAACCGAACTGCGGCGAGGCCCACAGGATCAGCTCTTCGGAGCAGCGCGACAGGTGCGTCATGAGCAGCGCGGCGCTGGCGGTGAATTCGATGGCGAAGTCGCGGTCGCTGACGGCATCGAGGGAGTTTTCCGCCGCGGCGTCGAAGCCGAGCAGTTGCGCGGTGTAGGCGCGGTCGATGGGGTAGCTGGTGCCGGCCAGGGCCGCCGCGCCAAGCGGCATGACGTTGACGCGCTTGCGGCAGTCTTGCAGGCGTGCGCGGTCGCGCAGCAGCATCTCGAACCAGGCCATCATGTGGTGGCCGAAGGTGACCGGCTGGGCGACTTGCAGGTGGGTGAAGCCGGGCATGATGGCGTCGGCCTCGCGCTCCGCCACGTCGAGCAGCGCTGTCATCAGCCGTGTCAATTCCGCCGCAATGGCATCGATCTCATCGCGCAGATAAAGGCGGATGTCGGTGGCGACCTGGTCGTTGCGCGAACGGCCGGTGTGCAGCTTCTTGCCAGCGATGCCGATGCGCTCGGTGAGGCGCGCCTCGATGTTCATGTGCACGTCTTCCAGCGCCACCGACCAGGTGAAATCGCCGCGCTCGATGTCGCGCAGAATGTCCTGCAGGCCGTCGACGATGGCCTGGCATTCGTCCACGCGCAGCACGCCGACATGAGCAAGCATCCGCGCGTGGGCGATGGAGCCGGTGATGTCATGCCGGTACAGCCGCTTGTCGAAGGAAACGGAAGCGGTGAACGCCTCGACGAAGGTATCCGTCGCCTCGGTGAAACGCCCCGCCCAGGGTTTGTCGATGCTGTTGTCGCTGGCCACGGTATTTGTCTCTAAGTTTGGGAAATTGGGTGGAATTATAGCAATCTTTCGAGGTGAGGATTCCGCTCAAAATTGCCGATATAGGAGAGATGAAAACCGTAAAACTCCAGAAAGTCCCGGCGCCGGCCACGCCTGAAGCAAGCGCGGGCGATCTGTTCCTGCCGAATTTTTGCAGTATCCGCGTGGTGTTCGCGATCGTCATCGTCGCGGAACTGCTGGCGTTCATTCTGGTGCTGTCTAGCCCGGTCGGACCGGCGGGAGGATGGGATGACCTGAGTCTGACGTCGCTGTTCATCCAGTGGGTTGCGCTCGCCAGCGCAGCGGCGCTGTGCCTGAGCCGCCCCTGGCTGTCGTGTCTGGATAGCCGTCTGGCCGTACTATTCAGCTATCTGATCCCCCTGGCCATTACCGCGCTAACCAGCGAGGCGGCGTACTGGATTGCCTATTCGTCAACGCCAGGACAGGACGTCTGGCATGCGCAGTTCATGATTCGCAACGTCACGATCAGCTCCATCCTCAGCGCCGTGACACTGCGCTATTTCTACATACAGCACCAGTGGAAACAAAACATCGAAGCCGAGACAAAGGCGCGCCTCCAGGCGTTGCAGGCGCGCATTCATCCGCATTTTTTGTTCAACAGCATGAACACCATCGCCAGCCTGACGCGCAGCCAGCCGCAGATCGCCGAAGAGGTGGTGGAAGATCTGGCCGACCTGTTCCGCGCCAGTCTGGCCGATGCGCGGCAGCGTATCACGCTCAAGGAGGAACTGGAGCTATCGCGCCGCTACCTGCACATCGAAAAGCTGCGCCTGGGTGAACGCCTGACGGTGGCGTGGGATCTGCAAGACCTCCCCGGCGACACGCCGATCCCGGCGCTGACCATTCAGCCGCTGCTGGAAAACGCGGTTTATCATGGCATCGAACCGCTGGCGGATGGCGGCACGATACGCATCACGGGCAGCCACCAGTCCGGCCTGATCGAGATCGCCATCAGCAACCCTCTTGCGTTACACCCGAATATCGCTACGCGGCGCGGCGGCCATCACATGGCGCTGGACAATATCCGCCAGCGCCTCGCCGCCCACTACGGCGACAAGGGCACGTTGACCGCCGGACAGCAGGACGGTCATTATCAAGCCCGGCTTGTGTTCCCGGCGCAGGCTCTGGTATGAAACTGCTGATCGCGGATGACGAACCTCTGGCGCGTGCGCGGCTGCGTTCCCTGGCCGCCGAAATCGCGGAGGTGGACATCGCCGGAGAAGCGGCCAACGGCAAGCAGGCACTCTACCTGAGCTGCGAACTGGCGCCAGACATCATTCTGCTCGACATCCGCATGCCGGTGATGGACGGCCTGGAGGCGGCACAGCACCTCGCCGCGCTGGAAAATCCGCCGGCGGTCATCTTCACCACCGCCTATGGCGACCATGCCCTGGCCGCCTTCGAGGCACAGGCCGTGGACTATTTGCTCAAACCGATCCGCAAGGAACGCCTGGAACAGGCGTTGAGCAAGGCGGGCAAGCTCAACCGCGCCCAGCTTCATGCCGTGTCGCAACACCGTGGCGATGGCAATAGCGGCTCACGCGCCCGCACCCACGTCAGCGCCCACTCGGCAGGGAAAATCGAACTGGTGGCGGTGTCCGATATCCTGTACTTCCAGGCCGATCAAAAATATGTGACTGTGCGCCATACCGCCGGCAAGGTTTTGATCGAAGAATCGCTGAAATCGCTGGAGGAGGAATTCGCCGGACACTTCACCCGCATTCATCGCAACGCCCTGGTGGCGAACGCTTATCTTGCCGGCATGTCAAAAAACAGCGCGGGGCATTGCGAGGCGATATTACGGGGTTGCGGCGACACTTTAGAGATCAGTCGTAGCCATTTGGCGACGGTGAAAAAGATGCTCACGGGGTAAGGCAAGCTGTGCTTTTGCGCAGGCAGACGGTATCATTTAAGCAAGCTCCCTCTCCCTCATGGAGAGGGATGGGGTGAGGGCATAACTCGACAAATCAGCACCCTCACCCTAACCCTCTCCCATTGGGAGAGGGGACAATGCGACCAACCTGATTCTGGATCACACATGCCCGAAAACATCGTCCGTATCGCCACCCGCAAAAGTCCGCTGGCCCTGTGGCAGGCCGAATATGTCCGCGACAGATTGCTCGAACTTCATCCCGGGCTTCAAGTCGAGTTGGTGAAGATGACAACCCAGGGCGACAAGATACTCGACAGTCCGCTCGCCAAAATCGGCGGCAAGGGGCTGTTCGTCAAGGAGCTGGAACAGGGGTTGCTGGAAGGACGTGCCGACATTGCCGTGCACTCCATGAAGGACGTTCCGGCGGAGTTTCCGCCAGGGCTGCATCTGGCGGTGATTTGCGAGCGGGAAGACCCGCGCGACGCCTTCGTCTCCAACAAATACGCCACGCTGGACGATCTGCCGCAAGGCGCGCGGGTGGGCACCTCCAGCCTGCGCCGCCAGTGCCAGTTGTGCGCGCGGCGGCCGGACCTGGAAATCCTCACCCTGCGCGGCAACGTCAACACGCGACTGGCCAAGCTCGACGCCGGAGAATTCGACGCCATCATCCTCGCCAGCGCCGGGCTCAAGCGCCTGGGCATGGCGAACCGCATCACCGCCTACATCGACACCAGCATCTCGCTCCCCGCCGTGGGTCAGGGCGCGGTGGGCATCGAGTGCCGGGAAAACGATCCGCGCATCAACGCCCTGCTGACGCCACTCAATCACGTCCCCACCCATACCCGCGTCGTGGCGGAACGCGCCATGAACCGGCGGCTGGAAGGAGGCTGCCAGGTGCCCATCGGGGGTTATGCCGTACTGGAAAGCGACACGATCACCTTGCGCGGCCTGGTAGGACGTCCCGATGGCAGCGAAATGGTGCGCGGTGAAATCAGCGGCCCCGCCACGGCAGCCGAAGACCTCGGCCAGCGGCTGGCGGACGATCTGCTGGCGCGCGGCGCCGCCGCCATCCTGAAGGATGTTTATCAGCAGGGTTGAGCAAGGCAGATGAGTACGACGGAAGCCATGCTGAAAGACACCACCGTATTAGTCACACGCCCGGCACAGCAGTCGCAACGCCTGCGCGAGTTGATCGAAGCGGAAGGGGGACGCACGGTACTGCTGCCGGTATTGGAAATTCTCGACCCGCAGGACAGTCGCACAGCGCTGGACATTGTCGATCGGCTGAATGAATTCGATATCGCCATCTTCATCAGCGCCAACGCGGTGAACAAGGCGATGGAGCTGGTCGCACCGCGCCGAAGCTGGCCCGCCGGCCTGAGCGTGGCGGCGGTGGGCGCGCGCACCGCCGAGGAACTGCAACGCCACGGGCGGCAGGTGAACATCATGCCCCATCCGCCATTCAACAGCGAGGCCCTGCTCGCCCTGCACGAAATGCACAACGTCGCCTCGAAGAGGATCGTCATTTTCCGCGGCGAGGGCGGGCGGGAGCTGCTGGGCGACACCCTGCGCGAACGCGGCGCACATGTCGAGTACGCCGAGGTCTACCGCCGTGGTAAACCCGCCGGAAACTTCGGCGACGTGATGGATGCCGGCGTCGATGTCATCGTCGTCACCAGCAACGAAAGCCTGCGCAATCTATGGGAAATGGCTGGTGAGTCGGGCCGGGAATGGTTGTTGTACATGCCGCTGGTGGTGATCAGCCGCCGTACTGCGGCGCTGGCTGGCGAACTGGGCTTCATCTGCCCGCCGGTGGTCGCCAGCGAAGCCAGCGACGCGGGCCTGGTGACCTCCATCAAGGAGTGGTGCATGCGCGAACGGGACTTCGTATAAATATCTCATGAAGGACGACGGCCAACAGCCCGAATCTTCCGTGGAGAAAGCACAAGCAAGGGACAACCCTATTGCGCCGTCCTCCGCGAAAGAAAAACCCTCTCCTGCCTCACGGCTGGCGGTGGCTCTCGGCCTGAGCGCGCTTGTCCTTGCGCTGGGGCTGGGCGCCGGAGGGTATTACCTCTGGACCCAGCAACACGCGCTCGACGACCAACAGCAACAGATCACCGCCACTCTCCGAACGCTCGACACCACCCTGCGCAGCGAACTCACCCGCAGCCTGGATGAGCTGCGCGCCGAGCAGCAGGCATTGCGCGATGTCGCGCAACAAATGCGCTCCACGCTGGAAAAGGGCCGCGACTACTCCGCCGCCAGCGACGCCGAGTATCTGATGCGCATCGCCGGCCATCGTCTGCTGCTCGAACATGACCTTCCTTCCACCGTCAGCGCGCTGGAGGAGGCCGATCAGCGCCTGCGGGATATCGACGACCCCACGCTGTTCAACATCCGCCAGCAACTGATCGAGGAAATCACCCAACTCAAGGCCGTCCCCCAGCCGGATATCACCGGCACATCGCTTGTGCTCAACAGCCTGGAGAAACAGATCGAGCGGTTATCACCGCTCGGCGTGCGGACGGAAGCGCCCGCCGCGAGGCCGGGGCCGGCCACGCAGCACTTCTGGGATACGGTATGGAGCGAGATCAAAAGCCTGGTGGTGATCCAGCGCAACGATCAGGCCGCCATGCCGCTGTCACACCCCGAGCAGCGCGTTTATCTTCAGCACAATCTGCGCCTGACGCTGGAAACCGCCCGCCTGGCCCTGCTGCGCCGTGACACCCAGACCTTCCGCGCCAGCCTCGCCACCGCCCGCGACTGGCTGGCCCGCTATTATGAACAAGACACCGTCGCCAAGGCCGCGCAGGAAACACTGACGCATCTGGAAAAGATCGAACTCGCTCCACCCTTGCCCGACATCACCCCCGCGCTGAAAAACCTGCGCACCTGGCTGGAACAGAACAAGAAAAGCGCCGCGACCACCTTGCAACCGCCCGCCACACCGAGCGGTACAACTCAGCCGTCGCCATGAAACTACTGGCGATCATACTGCTCGCCCTGCTTACCGCCACCGGCGTCGCCCTGCTCATCGCGCGCGACCCCGGCTATGTCCAGATCGTTTATGACCAGTGGACACTGCAAACCAGCCTGGCCGTGCTGGTGCTGGCGACACTATTGGTATTTTTCGCCCTCCACTACAGCATCCGCTTGCTGGGCGCGATGCGACGATTCCCGCACCGCCTGAAAAAACTGCAACACCAGAAACACCTCAACCGGGCGCGCACTGCCCTCACGCAAGGGTTGATCAAACTGGCCGAGGGCGAATGGGTGGCGGCGGAACGGCAGCTTACCAGGCATATCGAGCACAGCGAAACACCGCTGCTCAACTACCTCGCCGCCGCACAGGCCGCCCATCAGCAACACGCCATCGAGCGCCGCGACAATTACCTGCAACGGGCGCGGCAATGCGCCTCCGGCAACAACCTTGCGATCGGCCTGACGCAAGCCACCCTGCAACTCGACCAGGGAGAGAAAACACCGGCCATCACCACCCTCGCACCCCTGCGCGACACGGCGCCGCAAAACACCGCCGTCCTCAAGCGGCTGATGACGCTCTACCACGAGACACAGGACTGGGAACACCTCCTCGACCTGCTCCCCAGCCTGCGCCGCACCGCCATACTCACCCCCGGGCAAGCCGATGAACTGGAATGCGCCAGCCACGCCGGCCTGCTCGCCAAAGCGGCGCGCAGCAAGGACTCCCTGGTGCTGGTGAAAACCTGGCAACAGGTGCCACAGAAACTGCGCACGAACGAAAACATCCTGCACCAATACGCCCTGGGCCTGATCGCGCAAGGCACAGGCCAACAAGCCGAGGCATTGCTCGGCGAAGCCATCCAGAAAACATGGAGCGACCAACTGGTTCACATCTACGGCCTCGCAACCGGCGCCGATCCCGCCAAACAACTCACCCGCGGCGAAAGCTGGCTGAAAGATCACGACAACAACCCCGCGCTACTGCAAACCCTGGGCAGGCTATGTCTGCGCAACCGGCTGTGGGGCAAAGCACAGCGCTACCTCGAAGCCAGCATAACCTCCGGCGCGCAACCCGAAACCTACCACCTGTTGGGACAACTCCTGGAACGCCTGGGCGAACAAGAGAACGCACTCGAATGCTACCGCAAGGGATTGGCGATGACGACAGACCCAACCCTCCCTACCCCACCGTTACCGACCTATCCATCCGCGCAGACCAAGGAAAGCAAGCGGATCGAGGGCGCGAAATTGCCGGTGCGTTGATCGTCACGCTCGGCCAATGGCCCAAGCAATCACATTACCGCGGCAGGTGCCGCACTTTCCTGTTGATTATCGCCACTGAAACTGCTTTAATTGTTCAACCAATGAACGGATGACTCCATGATCGATGACGAGACCCACTACAAGATCCTCAAGCTCCTGCAAAACGACCCGCACATCAGCCAGCGGACCTTGGCGGAAGCATTGGGCGTCAGCCTGGGCAAAACCAATTACTGCCTCAAGGCGCTGGTGAACAGAGGGCTCGTCAAAGCAAGGAACTTCCGTAACAGCAGCAACAAAGCAGCCTACGCCTACTTCCTTACGCCCAAAGGCATGGAGGAAAAGGCCAAGGTCACCGTCCGCTTTCTGAGGCGGAAAATAGATGAATATGAATCACTACGCGAGGAGATCGAGCATCTACGGAGAGAAGTGAGCGGAGAAGAACTGGGCGCGGTTTCGGTATCGCTTGGGAAAGGGATTGGGAATTGACCTTCCTCTCCCCTGTTCGCCATGCACGCGCTTGGCGCCAGCGAAGCGGGACGCCACACCAGGCCCAACATCCCGGCTGCGTGATTCTTTAGATGACGACGCACGACAACAGCTACAAACTGCTGTTTTCTCATCCGCGCATGGTGGAAGATCTGTTGCGCGGTTTTGTGCGGGAAGCATGGGTGGACGAGCTGGACTTCTCCACGCTGGAAAAGATCAGCACCAGCTTCGTCAGCGACGACCTGCGCGATCGTGAAGACGATGTGATCTGGCGGGTCAGATGGGGACGGGATTGGCTCTACGTCTATCTGCTGCTCGAATTCCAGTCCACCGTGGATACGTTTATGGCGGTGCGGATCATGACCTACCTAGGGCTGCTTTACCAGGAACTGATTCGGGGCGGCAAACTGACGACAACCGGCAAATTGCCCCCGGTACTGCCCCTCGTGCTCTATAATGGAAATAAGCGCTGGCGCGCTGCGCAGGACATCGCCGACCTGGTCGAAATCGTACCCGGCGGGCTGGCCCATTACCGGCCCCAGCTCCGCTATCTCCTGCTGGACGAGGGCGCCTGCGACGAATCGGGTCTGCTGCCCCTGCGCAATCTCGCCGCCGCGCTGTTCCGGCTGGAAAAGAGCCGCGAGCCGAAAGACGTAGGCGCGGTGGTCGGCGCACTGGTCGATTGGCTCAAAGCGCCGGAGCAAACGGGACTGAGACGCGCCTTCACAGTATGGGTAACGCGCGTCCTCCTTCGCGGACGCATGCCCGGGGTAAACATACCTGAAATGAATGAACTGCATGAGGTGCAAACCATGTTGGCAGAACGTGTTATTGAATGGACCGAGGAATGGAAACAGCAGGGCCTCCAGCAGGGCCTCCAGCAAGGACTCCAGCAGGGCGAGCTGTTGCTGCTAAAGCGCCAATTAACCCGCCGTTTCGGCGTCCTGCCGCCCTGGGCGGAAGCACGGCTGGCACAGGCCGACCGTGCGCAACTGGAGCAATGGGCTGAAGCCATTCTGGACGCCAAGTCATTGGATGACGTGTTCCGGGCATAACTTGCAAGAGCGAGAAAGGGTGCCGTACAGCAATACAATATGATCAACAGGATCCGCTATTGCTATCGCAAATCCTGTCTGGGATGCGGAACAGGGTTAACCGCCGAGGGAGAGGAATTGGCCGCGTGCGTCTAAGCGAAGGACAGATCCGCATCATCAAAGAACAGATTGCCCAGAATCTCGGGCCACAGGCCGAGGTTTGGCTATTCGGCTCTCGCGTGGATGACCAGATGCGAGGCGGGGATATCGACCTGATGGTGACCGTTCCTCACGTCACCGGTCGACCTTCGCTCCTCGCCGCACGCCTGGCCGCACAACTTGAGCGCAGCCTGGAGGGTAGGCGAGTCGATGTGGTTCTTGTGACTCCGGCAACACAGGCGCAGCCCATCCACCGGATTGCCAGGCAGCAAGGCGTCATGTTATGACAGCGATCAGCCCCGACATCCTTGAGCAGTGCCCACTTTGTGGCGGTAAAAAACACCGAGGCACGACTATCTTTGCCGTTGATTTGAAATCCAGTGTAGTAGTCGTCAGGGACGTTCTGCATTTGTCTGTACAAAATGCGGAGATGCATGGATTGACGACCCTGTAGTGGCAAAGCTGGAAGGCATAGTCGCGGACGCGCGTCGCAAACATGCAGTGGTTGAGGTAACGCAATGGCAGCAGGTGACGGCGTGATTCCTGTGCGGATGGCCTTTTCTTCCGAAGCGAAGTTGCAGCATGAATTGGGGAAGCAATATGACGAATCATGATCCACGTATTGCTATCGTTGATACTATCTGTGATGTTGAAGAGAGCGAACAACCTTTCGGTAAACGCTAGCGGCAGGAATTGGTAACTTTGAAGATCCAGCACCTTGACGCTTTGCAAGCTGGTAAGTTGCTCGCGCTAGATGTGCAGGGCGAATATGTGATGTTTTTGCAGATGAATAAGGGAGAATAGGGGGCTGCCTAATCCTTATTATTCAGAATACGCTAGCGCAAGGAAATCATGCACGCAAGTAATACCATTGAGCAATTACGAAATCTCTTTGCGCAGCAGGAAAACATCGAGCTGGCATTGCTGATTGGTAGTCGTGCCCTTGGCCGGGCGCGAGAGGATAGCGATTGGGATTTTGCCGTGCAATGGCACAGGGATATTCCCTGGGGGGATGCGCTGGAATATACGGAAACCTTGCGCGCAGATCTTGCCAGACTCTTGCAGACAACGCAGGACCAGATTGACATGGTTGATATCCCCGCAGCGCGGCTTGCCATGCACGCGGTGATCGCAGAGGAAGGGTTGCTGCTCAAGGGCGAAAACACGCTGCCATGGAGCCACTTTTTGTTAAAAACATGGCGCGATCTCGAAGATTTTTATTGGGCGAAAGAACATGCGGCTTGACGTCTATCAGCAGGAAGCGGCACAACTCGCACGTTACCAATCCGAAATTCTGGCAGATGCCAGGAATAAATTAATGTTGGGTAATACGCTGTCCCGCCTGGAGCAGAACGGCGTGCTGCATGCGCTGCAAGTGCTGGTAGAAAACGCCATTGGCAAGGCCAAGCACTTGCTCAAGGCAGCGGGGCAGCGGGGCAGCGGGGCAGGATATTCCTGTATCGGCTTATGATGCTTTTGTTTTGTTGGCCGATATCGGCCAGATCCCGCGTGAACAAATAAGTGACTGGAATCGTGCCATAGGCCTTCGCAACCGAATCGTCCATGACTACATGAACATTCGAATGGACGTTATTCTTGATCTGGTTCGGAATGAGCAGTACGGTTTTATTGCGGACTTTCTGTTGAAACCGATTAGCCAAGCTGAGGGGTAGGGGGCTAACACACTGGGATGAATATGGAAATCAAGTCTAATCCCATTTAGACCACTTGATACGACAAAACCACGGAGTATAGTCATGCGGATTAATATCGAATATCCGGAAACACTGCCGGATGCACTTCAAGAAACACCTGAGGAATTCGAGCATGAAGCGCGAATGGCCATGGCGGTGAAGTTGTTTGAGATGAAGCGCATCTCATCAGGCATGGCAGCACAGTTGGCCGGTATTGACCGGGTCACTTTTCTGCTCAGTTTGCATCGCTATGGCATGGCCATGATCGCTTATAACGAAGAAGAATAGAAGTGGCCCCGGAAATCTGAACAAGCCGATAAGTGGAGAATCTGCTACCTTTTGATGGCCCTGCGGGGCTTTAATATGGAGCAGAAGATGGCAAAAAGAGCGAGACGAACGCACTCAGCGGTGTTCAAGGCCAAAGTAGCGCTGGCAGCGCTGGCCGGTGACAAGACGCTGGCGGAGCTGGCGCAACGGTTTGAAGTGCATCCCAACCAGATTACGGAATGGAAACGGCAATTGAGCGAACGGGCTGGCGACGTGTTTGGCGGCGGAGGCGCTGTGGCGGAGCCGCCTGTTGACTTGAAGGCGCTGCACGCCAAGATTGGCCAACTGACGCTGGAGAATGATTTTTTAGAAAGCGCGCTCACCAAGGTGGGATTGCTGAGCGCAAGGCGATGATAGACGGCCACCATCCCCTTTCGATCAGCCGCCAGGCCCAGTTGGCAGGGATCAGCCGGGGCAGCGTGTATTACCTGCCCAAACCGGTCAGCGCCGCCGACCTGGCGCTCATGCGCCGCATTGACGAGTTGCATCTGGAGCACCCATTCATGGGCGCGCGGATGCTGCGCAACCAGCTCCATCGGGAGGGCTTCAAGGTCGGACGCAAACACGTTGGCACACTGATGGCGCGCATGGGCATTGAGGCGCTATACAGGAAGCCTGGCGCCAGCCAGAGGCACCCCGGGCATGAGATCTATC
>JADDKJ010000007.1:0-97410 GCA_033717875.1 Gammaproteobacteria bacterium | reverse complement strand
GCGGGTTCTTCGCCAGCCAATCGAGGTGCTCTACGTGCACGCCGCCGCACCTCGGACAGTTGACGCGCCAGCGCTCGAACTCCAGGTAAATCCGCCAGTCGGCCACTCGGTGATCGCGCGTTCGACACGTGCGTTTGTCGTAACGGTGGCGGCAGCGATGGCCGCAGTTGGAACACACAGCCGTTTTTTTCGCCGCGTGAGGGTGATGATCCGTGCATGGCGGTCACCAAAAACACCATCGAGTGTCGCATTGGCCACGAAGCCGGGCATCGCAAATAGCTCGCGCACTGTGCGGGGAGATTTCATGGATTATCCTGTCATGGAGATGAAGCATGTTTTGGGATAACTGGAAAATGGTAAAACACTGGAATTATAGGGATGCGCGGCTATGAAATCCCTGGTTTTCACCCACACGATTCCGCGTAGACCCATTGTTACTTCATGTGTTTTTGAAGATAATGATGGCTGGCAGGTAACGCAGGTAAAGGATCCGGGATGTCGCTGAATGACAATGACGCGCTGATCGTGAAAATCCGCGGCGTGAAGTTCACTTATGGTGTGCGGACCATTTTCGACAATGTGGATATCGATATCCCGCGCGGCAAGATCACGGCCATCATGGGACCTAGCGGCACCGGCAAGACCACGCTGCTGCGCCTGATCGGCGGGCAGTTGCGCCCCGATGCGGGCAGCATCGAGGTTGACGGCCAGAACGTCCATGCTGTCTCCCGCGATGCGCTGTTCCAGTTGCGCAAGCGCATGAGCCTGCTGTTTCAGACCGGCGCGCTGTTCACCGACCTGACGGTTTTCGAGAATGTCGCTTTCCCGCTGCGCGAGCATACGCGCTTGCCAGAATCCATGATCCGCGATCTGGTGCTGATGAAGCTCCAGGCGGTGGGGCTGCGCGGCGCGCGCGACCTGTTGCCTGTCGAGCTGTCCGGCGGCATGGCGCGGCGCGTGGCGCTGGCGCGGGCGATCGCGCTCGATCCGATGATGATCATGTACGATGAACCTTTCACCGGGCAGGATCCGATCACCGTTGGCGTGATCATGCAGCTCATCCGCATGCTGAACGATACCCTGGGCCTGACCAGCATCATCGTCTCGCACGACGTGCATGAGCTGACGATGATCTGCGACCGCATGTACATGATCGCCGAGGGCAAGGTGATGGGGCACGGCTCCCCCGAGGAAATGAAGGGTTCGGCGTCGGGGTGGGTGCGGCAGTTCATGGGCGGGCTACCCGACGGTCCGGTACCCTTCCATTATCCGGCGCCGGATTATGCGCAGGATTTGCTGGCCGGGGCATGACATGATGGATTGGTTGCAAAGATTGGGGCGTTCAAGCCTGGGTGTTTTCGAGCGGCTGGGCCGGGGCAATATATTCCTGCTGCGCGTCCTGGCGGCGATGCCGAGCCTGGCGCCACGCCCCCGGCTGGTGATCGCGCAGCTCTACTCGGTCGGCGTGCTGTCGATGACGCTGATTCTGATCTCCGGGCTCAATGTTGGCATGGTGTTGGGTCTACAGGGGTATAATACCCTGGTCGATTTCGGCGCCGAGGAATCCCTGGGCCAGGTGGTGGCGCTGTCGCTGGTGCGCGAGCTGGGGCCGGTGGTGGCGGCGCTGTTATTCGCCGGGCGCGCCGGATCGGCCCTGACCGCCGAGATTGGCCTGATGAAGGCGACCGAGCAGCTCTCCGGCATGGAGATGATGGCGGTCGATCCGATCAAACGCGTCATCGCGCCGCGCTTTCTTGCCGGCATCGTTTCCATGCCGTTGCTGGCGGCGATATTCAGCGCGGTGGGCGTGTTGGGCGGTTTCTTTGTCGGGGTCGGCTTGCTGGGCGTCGACAGCGGCGCATTCTGGTCGCAAATGCAGGCCAAGGTGGACTTGCAGGACGATATCCTCAACGGCGTGATCAAAAGCCTGGTGTTCGGCTGGGTGGCGGCGTGGATTGCGGTATACGAGGGTTATGACGCCGTGCCCACCACCGAGGGCGTGAGCCGTGCCACGACGCGCACCGTGGTGCACACAGCTTTCGCCGTGCTGGGACTGGATTTCATTTTGACCGCACTCATGTTTGGGAATGACTAGGGACTGAATCATGCAGAAAAAAAATGTCGAGATCTGGGTGGGCGTGTTCGTCGCGGCAGGCATCGCGGCGCTGGTGATGCTCGCCATGAAGGTCAGCAATCTGGCCGCATTCACCAACCGTGACGGCTACGATGTGATTGCCCATTTCGAGAACATCGGCGGGCTGAAAGAACGCGCTGCGGTAACCGTGGCCGGTGTGCGCATCGGACGCGTCAAATCCATCGTCTTCGACGACAAGACCTACGAGGCCGTGGTGTCGATGCGCATCGACACCGCGCAAAACCGTCTGCCGCTCGACACCTCCGCCAGCATCCTCACGGCGGGGCTGCTGGGCGAGCAGTATGTGTCGCTCGAACCGGGCGGGGACGAAAATTTTCTCAAGCAGGATGGCCAGATCAAGCTGACCCAGTCGGCGATCATCCTGGAAAAGATGATCGGCCAGTTCCTGTTCAGCAAGGCGGCGGGAGAAGACAAGACCGGCGGGGGACAATCGAGCGAAGGGACGGCACCATGATGCGGATGGCATGGGCGGGAATGGCAGGGATGACCCTATGCGCGGCCGCGATGGCTGAACCATTGACACTGACGCTCGATCAGGCGGTGGAGCGCGCGCTCAAGACCGACCCGCGCATCGCCGAGCGCCAGCGCCTGGTGGACGTGGCGCAGGGACTTCTCGCGGAAGTCAACGGCAACGAGGGCTGGAAATTCGACGCCAACACCTTTCTGGCGGTTTCGCCCGGCGTCAACGGCAATATCTTCAGAGGTGGCGCCTGTGCACCCGGCAATTGCGCGCTGCGCACCGATAGATACGATCTCGGCAATAATGGGCTGTCGCCCTGGGTGAATCTGCAAATGAGCATCCTCAAGCCGCTGTCTACCTTCGGCAAGATCGAGCATTACGCCAGCGCCGCGCGCGCCAACATCGAGGTCAAGGAAGGCGATGTGCGCACGCAGCGCGCCGCAACGATCCTGGATGTCAAGCGCGCTTATTACGGCCATCTCGCGGCGCACGACGCGCGGTTGTTCCTGGAGGATGTCCGTAAAGGCATCACCAAAACCATCGGCATCGCCGAGGAGTGGCTGGAGAATGGCGAGGGGGAGGGGGACATCCGGCAAGCCGACCTGTACGCGCTGCGGGCGGCCCGCTCCCTGGTGGGCGGATATATCACCCAGGCCGAGGGTATGGAGAAAGTGGCGATCGAGGGATTAAAAGTGCTGACCGGCATCCCTGCGGAAGAGCGGATGACCTTGGCCGGCAGCGGTCTGAGTCCCGTGCCGCTGCCGGAGGGCGCCTTGCCGGCGCTGCAGGAACAAGCGCTCGCCAAGCGCCCTGAAATGGCGCAGGTGGAGGCGGGGCTGCGCGCCCGGCGTTCACTGGTGGAGGCGCGCCGCGCCGAGCGGTTGCCGAACCTTTACGCCGGCGTGGCGGGCATCCTGTCCTACTCGCCCAATCGCGACAATCTCAAAAACCCCTATATCTACGATCCGTTCAACACCATCGGATTGACGCCGATGATCGGCCTCAAATGGGACTGGCAACCGCGCGTGCAAGACGCCAAGCTGGCCCAGGAAAGCGCCGAGCTGAACGCCCTGCTGGCCAAGTCCGACCTGGCGCGCCAAGGCATTCCATTCCAGGTCGCCGAGCAATACCATCAAGTACAGGCCGATCACACCAAGGTACAGCAGCTTGGCGAGGGCAGCCGCAATGCGCGGCGCTGGATGATCGCCCGTTACGCGGATTTCGAAGCCGGAATGGAAATAGCCGAACGTGTCATCAACGCATTCCAGGGTTATGTGCTGATTCATACCGACTACATCAGGGCGATTTACGACTATAATATGCGCGTGGCGCAGTTGCACAGTGTGACGGGAACCGAAGAATGAAAAAGTTTTTTATCGCGCTATGGCTGGTATGGATGACGGGTTTCGCCGGCGCAAGCGCCGCCGTGCAGCCGCCGCAGGATCTGATCAAGCAGGCGGCCGAGCGCATGCTGACGAAACTCAAGGAAGAGCGCGCCGTGATCCGCAAGGACCCGGGCCGTGTCTACGAGCTGGTCAGCGAAATCGTGCTGCCGCACTTCGATTTCGAGCGTATGTCGTCATGGGTGCTGGGCAAGCACTGGCGCACGGCGACACCCGACCAAAAGAAACGCTTCACCGAGGAGTTCCGCAACCTGCTGGTGCGCACCTATGCCACCTCGCTCACCGAGTATACCGATCGCAAGATCAACTATCTGCCCTTTCGCGGCGACGCCAATGCCACCGAGGTGACGGTGCGCACCGAAGTGGAACAGCCGGGCACTGCGGCGATTCCCATCGATTACAGCCTGTTCCTCAAGAACAACGAATGGCTGGTCTACGATGTCGCCATCGACAACGTCAGCCTGGTGACCAACTACCGCAGCACCTTCGCCAACGAGCTTCGCCAGAACGGTCTGGATAAACTGATCAGCAAACTGGCGGAAAGTAATCGGCGCTCCACCGCCACGTCCGCCAGCGACAAATGAACCGTGTCGAGATCACGCCGCAGGAGACGGGGGGCTTTTTGCTGACCGGCGCAATGACCTTCGAGACCGTGCCGGCCTTGTGGCGCCAGAGCACGGCCTTGTTCGACAACGGCGACAGCGTGATGCTCGACCTGCACGGGATCACCCATACCGACAGCGCGGGGCTGGCGCTGCTGATCGAATGGCTGCGCATCGCGCGCGGCAAGAACAGGGCGATCGTTTTCAAAAACATCCCGCCGCAGATGATGTCCATCGCCAGAGCCAGCGGCTTGGAGCAGATCCTGCCGCTGTCGTGATCCGGTATTCTGAAAACGACGAGATCCCGGTCACCGTTTTTATTAACCCGGTGATTCTAGATCGCCGCTCCCAGTGTCTCGTAGTCTCGTAGGGTGCGTCTCACGCACCGCGCGGGAGAAAAGCAAATGAATTTGATTGCCAGGTTAATAGGTTTGTGCCGGTTCTGCTAAAATAAGCTTTTTCACAATCGAGACAGGAATTTCGGATGAAAGCCGAAGACATCAAAAAGCTGATCGAGGCAGGTCTGCCCGGCAGCGTAGCCCAGGTGAAGGGCGACGACGGTGTTCACTTCGAGGCGATCATTATCTCGGATGCCTTCGAGGGCAAAGGCATGCTCGCTCAGCACAAGATGGTTTACGCCACCTTGGGCGACCTCATGCACTCGGCCATTCATGCCCTGTCGATGAAAACCTATACCCCGCGGCAGTGGGAGAAAAAACACGCCTAGGCGCTCTGTATCACCCATCAGAGCTTCCTTGCCATTCCTTTATCAGCCACTCACAACGCCAGCGCCATGGACAAATTAATGATTACCGGGGGTGTTCCGCTCGATGGAGAGGTCCGCATCTCCGGGGCGAAAAACGCCGCTTTGCCGATTCTGGCCGCCACGCTGCTGGCCGACGGCCCTGTCACCATCAGCAACGTGCCGCATCTGCGCGACATCACAACGACCATGGAGCTGTTGGGACGCATGGGCGTGCAGCTCACCGTCGACGAGCGCATGAATGTCGAGGTGGATACCCGCACCATTCACAGTTTTACCGCCCCTTACGACCTGGTCAAGACCATGCGCGCCTCGATCCTGGTGCTGGGGCCATTGCTGGCCCGCCATGGGGAGGCCAATGTTTCGTTGCCGGGCGGCTGCGCCATCGGTGCCCGGCCGGTCAATCTGCACATCCACGGTCTGGAGGCGATGGGCGCGGACATCAAGGTCGAGGGGGGTTATATCAAGGCCAAGGCCCGGCGCCTGAAGGGTGCGCACCTGTTCATGGACATGGTGACCGTGACCGGCACGGAAAACCTGATGATGGCGGCGGCGCTGGCCGAGGGCACCACCATCATCGAAAACGCCGCGCGCGAACCCGAGGTGGTCGATCTGGCGAACTGTCTCAACAAGATGGGCGCGAAGGTCGGTGGCGCGGGCAGCGACACCATCACCATCGAGGGTGTGGAGCGGCTGGGCGGTGCGACCTACAGCATCTTGCCCGATCGCATCGAAACCGGCACCTATCTGGTGGGCGCGGCCATCACCGGCGGACGGGTCAAGGTCAAGGAGACCAATCCCCATTTGCTGGAGGCGGTGCTGCTCAAGCTGCGCGAGGCGGGCGCGGATATTCAGGTCGGCGATAACTGGATCGAGCTTGACATGCGCGGCCGCCGTCCGCGCGCCGTCGATATCCGCACCGCGCCGCATCCGGCCTTCCCCACCGACATGCAGGCGCAGTTTTGCGCCCTCAACGCGATCGCCGAGGGCACCGGAACCATCACTGAAACGATTTTCGAAAACCGCTACATGCATGTGTCGGAAATGCAGCGCATGGGCGCCGATATTCGCCTGGAGAGCAACACCGCGATCATCCGCGGCGTGGAAAAACTCACCGCCGCGCCAGTGATGGCCACGGATCTGCGCGCCTCGGCGGGCCTGGTACTGGCCGGGCTGGTCGCCGAAGGCGACACCCTGGTGGATCGCATCTATCACATTGATCGCGGCTATGAGTGTATCGAAGAGAAACTAACCCAGCTTGGCGCGCGGATACGACGCGTGCCGGGGTAAGAGAAACAAAGGAAAGAGAAAAGAAGACAGAGAAAAGAAATACGAAGTGGGATGCCGTTTCCGTAAACCTTGAATTACAGGCACCTTTCCTCTTTCCTCTTTTCTCTTGTATCTTATCAACAAATGACAGAAACACTTACCATCGCCCTCTCCAAGGGCCGCATCTTCAAGGAAACCCTGCCTTTGCTGGCGCATGCCGGCATTGTGCCTGTCGACGATCCCGACACCAGCCGCAAGCTCATCCTCGATACCAATCACCCCGAGATCAAGCTGGTGATCATCCGCGCCTCCGATGTGCCGACCTATGTGGAATACGGCGCCGCCGATGTCGGCGTGGCGGGCAAGGATGTGCTGATGGAACATGGCGGCGAGGGTTTGTACGAACCGCTCGACCTGAAAATCGCGCGCTGCAAATTGATGCTGGCGGGACCCGCGGCGGCGAAGAACGGCGAGGCGCGCATGCGCATCGCCACCAAGTATGTGGCGACCACGCGGCGTTACTTCGCGGCGCAGGGCAAGCAGGTGGAGATCATCAAGCTGTATGGCTCGATGGAGCTGGCGCCGCTGGTGGGCTTGGCCGATCTGATCGTCGACCTGGTCGACACCGGCAATACCCTGAAAGCGAACGGTCTGGCGCCGCTGGAACACATCGCCGACATCAGCTCGCGGCTGATCGTCAACAAGGCGTCGATGAAGATGAAGCATGCCCCGGTCAAGGCCCTGATCGAGCGGGTTGCCGAGGCGGTGGCGGCGAAGGATCACACAAGGGGCTGAGCGATGGTCAATGTCACGCGCATAAATTCAACCGATGCCGACTTCTGGGCGCGCCTGGAAAAACATCTGGCGTGGGAGAGCGTCTCTGACGCGACGGTGGCCAACACCGTGCGCACCATCCTCGCCGACGTGCATAGCCGCGGCGATGCGGCGGTGATCGAGTATACCAACCGCTTCGACCGCATGAGCGTGTCACACATGGCGGAACTGGAAATCCCCCAGGCGCGCCTGCATCAGGCCCTCGCCCGGATTCCCGCCGCGCAGCGCGAAGCCCTGGAGTTTTCAGCCGCACGCCTGCGCACCTATCACGCGCATCAGAAACAGGAATCCTGGAGCTATACCGAAGCGGACGGCACGCTGCTCGGCCAGCAGGTCACCCCGCTGGATCGTGCCGGGCTGTACGTGCCGGGCGGCAAGGCGGCCTATCCCTCCTCGGTGCTGATGAACGCCATCCCGGCCAAGGTCGCCGGTGTTCCCGAGCTGATCATGGTGGTGCCCACCCCGGACGGCCAGCTCAACGAACTGGTGTTGGCGGCGGCAGCGATCGCCGGCGTCGACCGGATATTTGCCATCGGCGGGGCGCAAGCGGTCGCGGCGCTGGCCTATGGCACGCAAACCGTGCCGCAGGTGGACAAGATCGTCGGCCCGGGCAACATCTATGTCGCCACCGCCAAGGGCATGGTGTACGGCACGGTGGGCATCGACATGATCGCCGGGCCGTCGGAGATCCTGGTGGTGTGCGATGACCAGACCGATCCCGACTGGATCGCCATGGACCTGTTCTCGCAGGCCGAGCATGATGAGGATGCGCAGTCCATCCTGGTGTGCCCCGATGCTGCTTATCTGGATCAGGTGCAGGCGAGCATCGACCGCCTGCTGCCGACCATGGAACGCGCCGCGCTCATCGAGAAATCGCTCGGCTGGCGCGGCGCGATGATCAAGGTGCGCGATCTCGACGAAGCCGTCGCCGTGGCCAACTTCATTTCACCCGAACACCTGGAGCTCTCGGTGGCGGAACCGCAGGCGATGGCCGCGCGCATCCGCAACGCGGGCGCGATCTTCATGGGACGTTACACCGCCGAAGCGGTGGGCGATTACTGCGCCGGGCCAAACCATGTGCTGCCCACCTCGCGCACCGCGCGCTTTTCCTCGCCGCTCGGGGTGTATGATTTCCAGAAGCGCTCCAGTCTGATCATGTGTTCGGCGGACGGCGCCTCGACGCTGGGCAAGACCGCCTCGCTGCTGGCGCGAGGCGAGGGCTTGACGGCCCATGCGCGCTCGGCGGAATATCGGATAAAAACCTAGCAACCTGTTGACCCGCAAGCCATGACCCGCAACCAAGCATCACCCTCCAAAACCGCTGATACGCAGCGTGATCGCGTGACCGAGTGGATCCGTCCGGAGATTCGCGCGCTGTCCGCCTATCACGTACCGGAGGTGGGCGATCTCATCAAGCTCGACGCCATGGAGAATCCCTACACCTGGCCGCCGTCGCTGGTCGATGACTGGCTGGAAACGCTGCGCCATGTCAGCCTCAACCGCTATCCCGATCCGCACGCGCCGCGCCTCAAGGCCGCGCTGCGCGAACGGCTGGGGGTGCCTGCGGGTATGGATATCCTGCTCGGCAACGGCTCGGACGAGCTGATCCAGATGATCGACATGGCGGTGAACGGACCGGGACGGGTGGCGTTATCGCCGGAACCGTCTTTTTCCATGTACCGCATGATCGCCGCTTTCACCGGCCTGAACTTCGTCGGTGTGCCGCTCAATGCGGGTGATTTCAGCCTGAACATGGCGGCGATGCGCGAGGCGATCGCCAGACACCAACCGGCGGTCGTGTTCCTCTCCTATCCCAACAACCCCACCGGCAATCTGTTCGATGAGCATGCGGTATGCGAACTGATCGAGGCCTGCCCGGGATTGGTGGTGGTGGACGAGGCCTATTCCGCCTTTGCCGGCCGCAGCCTGATGGACCGGCTCGGCGAGTACGACAATCTGCTGGTGCTGCGCACACTGTCCAAGATGGGCCTGGCGGGACTGCGCCTGGGCATACTGGCGGGCAGTCCGGCGTGGCTGAATGAGCTGGACAAGATTCGTCTGCCCTACAACATCAACGTACTGACACAGGCCAGCGCCGAATTCGCGCTGCGTCATTACGACGTACTGGAGGCCCAGGCGGTCCAGCTCCGCGTCGACCGCGAACAGCTCCTGGCGCGGATGCGCGCCCTGCCGGGCATTACCGTCTATCCCAGCCAAGCCAATTTCATCCTGTTCCGCGTGCCCGCCGGGCAGACCCAGGCGATCTTCGCGGCGATCAAGGCCAACGGCGTGCTGATCAAGAGCATGCACGGCGCCAGTCCCTTGCTCAATGATTGCCTGCGGGTGACGGTGGGCACGCCGGAGGAAAACGCGGTGTTCCTGGCGGCGCTCGACCGGGCGTTGACGGTGGTGCTACAAAATATCTTGTTGGAGAAAAATCCATGACCGAACGCAAAGCGACCGTCAAGCGCGATACGCTGGAGACTCGCATCGAGGCGACCGTCAATCTCGATGGCACGGGCGCATCGCATTTTCAGACCGGCGTCGCGTTCCTCGACCACATGCTGGATCAGATCGCGCGCCATGGCATGATCGACATCGACATCAAGGCCGCGGGCGATCTGCACATCGACGCCCATCACACGGTGGAGGATATCGGCATCACCCTCGGCCAGGCGGTAGCCAAGGCGGTGGGCGACAAGCGCGGCATCCGCCGTTACGGTCATGCTTATGTACCGCTCGACGAGGCACTGTCGCGCGTGGTGATCGATTTCTCCGGCCGTCCCGGCCTGGAATACCACATCAACTTCCCGCGCGCGCGCATCGGCGATTTCGATGTCGACCTGTTCCATGAATTCTTCCAGGGCTTCGTCAACCACGCGCTGGTGACGCTGCATATCGACAATCTGCGCGGCCGTAACGCTCATCACATTGTCGAGACGGTGTTCAAGGCCTTCGGCCGCGCGGTGCGCATGGCGCTGGAGATGGACCCGCGCATGCAAGGCATGATGCCATCCACCAAAGGCACCTTATAAGATAAACCGCATGACCACCGTTGCAGTCATCGATTACGGCATGGGCAATCTGCGCTCCGTCGCCAAGGCTCTGGAGCATGTCGCCGGTTCCATCACGGTGGAAGTGACTTCCTCCGCGGAGCGCATCCTGAGCGCGGACCGTGTGGTCTTTCCCGGCCAAGGCGCGGCGCGCGATTGCATGGCGGAGCTCAACCGCCTCGGTCTCGATGCGGTGGTGAAAGAGGCGGTGAAGACCAAGCCTTTTCTCGGCATCTGCATGGGCTTGCAGGTGTTGCTCGACTTCAGCGAGGAAGGGGGAGGCACGCCGTGCCTGGGCATATTGCCGGGCAAGGTGCGGCGTTTTCCCGATGGGATGATTGATCCGCAAAATGGCGATACACTGAAGATTCCCCACATGGGCTGGAATCAGGTGCGCCAGAATGGAGCGCACCCGCTGTGGCAAGGCATCGCCCAGGACAGCCGTTTCTATTTCGTGCACAGTTACCACGTCGTCCCGGCCGATCCCGCGCAGAGCGCGGCCGTCAGCCGCCACGGCATCGAATTCGTCTGCGCACTGGCGCGCGGTAACGTGTTCGCGGTACAGTTTCACCCTGAAAAGAGCCAGCGCGCCGGGCTTGCCTTGCTGGCTAATTTCATGCGCTGGGATGGTCGAACATAATCCTGCATGGCATCAAAAGTAGCGTGCGCTGTGCGCACGCTACTATTTATATTGTTGTATAAATACCTTCTCTCCTCATGAGGAACCCGTCATGCTGTTGATCCCCGCCATTGACCTGAAAGATGGCAAATGCGTGCGCCTGCGCCAGGGGCGCATGGAGGATGATACTGTTTTTTCGGACGATCCCGTCGCTGTTGCCGAGCACTGGGTGGAGGCAGGCGCGCGACGGCTGCATCTCGTCGATCTGAACGGCGCCTTCGCCGGCCGGCCGGTCAACGGCGAGGTGATCCGGCGCATCGTCGAGGCGTGTCCCGATGTGCCGGTACAGGTTGGCGGTGGCATACGCGACGACGACACCATCCAGTCGTATCTCGACATGGGGGTGAGTTACGTGATCCTTGGCACCAAGGCCATCAACACGCCCCATTTCGTCGGCGATGTGTGCCGCGAATTCCCCGGCCACATCATCGTTGGCCTGGACGCCAAGAACGGCAAGGTGGCAATCGACGGCTGGTCCAAACTCTCCAATCACGATGTCATCGATATTGCCCAGCGCTTCGAAAAAGAGGGCGTGGAAGCGATCATCTACACCGATATCAGCCGCGACGGCATGATGAAAGGGGTGAATGTCGAGTCGACTGTGGCGCTGGCGCGCGCCATCTCGATTCCGGTCATCGCCTCCGGCGGCATCACCAATCTCGATGATATCCGCGCCCTGTGCCAAGTGGCGGGAGAAGGTGTCATGGGCGCGGTGATCGGGCGCGCGCTGTACGAAGGCACGCTGGATCTGGCGGCGGCGCAGCAAGTGGCGGACGAGCTGAACTGATGGGACTGGCCAAACGCATCATCCCCTGCCTGGATGTCGACCGCGGCCGCGTCGTCAAGGGCGTGCGCTTCGTCGGTATCCGCGACGCGGGCGATCCGGTGGAAATCGCCAAGCGCTATGACGAACAGGGTGCCGACGAACTGGTGTTTCTCGACATCACCGCCAGCGCCGAGGAGCGGGAGACCATGGTGCATGTGGTCGAACAGGTCGCCGCGCAGGTGTTCATTCCACTCACCGTGGGGGGCGGTATACGCAGCATCGACGATATCCGCCGCATGCTCAACGCCGGCGCCGATAAGGTGGCCATGAACACCGCTGCGATCCATAACCCGGAACTGGTACGCGACGCCGCCGCGCGCTTCGGTTCACAGTGCATCGTTGTCGCCATCGACGCCAAGCAGGTGAATCAAGGCGATGAGCCGCCGCGCTGGGAAGTGTTCACCCACGGCGGGCGCAAGCGCACCGGCATCGACGCCGTGCAATGGGCGCAGCGCATGGCCGAGGCGGGCGCGGGCGAGATTCTGCTCACCAGCATGGACCGCGACGGCACGCGCGACGGCTTCGACCTTCCGCTCACCCGCGCCGTGAGCGACGCCGTACCCGTGCCGGTGATCGCCTCGGGCGGGGTCGGCAATCTCGGCCATCTCGTCGAGGGTATCAAGCTGGGCAAGGCGGATGCCGTGCTGGCCGCCAGCATTTTTCATTTCGGCGAATACACCGTTGAAGACGCCAAGCGTCACCTGGCGGCGCAGGGTATCGAAGTGAGATTCAGCAACATGTAGGATGCGTCTCACGCACCGCACAAAAGCCCGTATGGCTTTTCAGAGTTACAGGGCTCACCATGGCACATTGCTCCGCCGGCTTTTAACCCCGAGATAAACCATGCGCAAGGATAACCGGCACCACGCACCTTCCATGATCCAGCTCGGACGCCGGGTGCTGTTGACCTTGGGGTGGGTCTCGCTGACGCTCATTGCGCTCTGGCTGTGGCTGTCCTGGTACAACACCAAGCAGGTGGCTACCCAGCGCATGACCGCCGCGGCGGGACTGATCGCCGGGCATGCGACGAATTTCTTCGATCTGATCGGCAGCCACATGGGCTGGCTGGCGGACGATTTGCGGCGCATCGATGCCGCCAACCATCCTGAACAAGCACTGGAACTGCTCCGGCGTTTCGTCGCCAAACATCCGCAATTGGCTTCCGCGGCGCTGATCCGGCCGGACGGGCAGATACTGACGGGCACCGCGCAGACCCAGGGAATGACGCCCAATGTGCTGAGCCAGCCGGAATGGCGCGAGGATTTTTACGCCAACCTGAAAGGCGAGGGATTGAGCATCAACCGTCCACGAATCGGCGACGTACCGCGCCGATGGATCATCCCGCTGCGCTACACCGTCCGTGACGAGCAAGGCAAGATGGTCTTCCTGATTCAGGCCAGCATCCCGCTCGAGAACCAGCAGGCGCTATGGCGCGATTTGCCCTTGCCGCGAGGCTCGGGCATCGGCTTGCTGCGAGAGGATGGTTATCTGATCAGCCGCTGGCCGGATGAGAATCTCAAGCAAATCTACCTTATAAGAGATCCGAAAAAGCCACTGTCCCGGGCGATCAAAAGTAATCCCAATGCGGGTCTCTACCAAGGTGTTACGTGGAACGAGCAGTATCGTGTCGGCGCGTACCGGCACCTTGAGCATTACCCCCTGTATGCTTTCATATCCTTGCCGCGATCCGCACTGCTGGGGCTATGGTGGCAGGGCGTGCAGATTCCTCTTTATCTGGCGCTGGGGGGCGTGGTGGCAGCGATATTCTTTTATCGCCGCACGACCCGCCGCTTTGCCGCGAACATGGCCGTTATCGGCCAACGGCTTGAGGAAACGGACCCCGCTTCCAGGCAACCTTTGCCCAGCAGCGGCGTAAGCGAGATCGACGCACTGTGCGATGCGCTTTCCGAAGCGCGCCAGCGCCTGCACGAAGCGTCGAAAAACCGCGAGAGATCATTGCTCGCCGCCGCCGATGCGGGCACCTACACAGTCCGCTTGAGCGATGGCATTGTCCTGAACGCCGACCAGGAATTTCTGCGCATGCTGGGCAAGAGCGCGCAAGAGGTGATAGACCGCCCATGGACGGATCTCTTGTGCCATCCCACCGCCGAGGATTACACCCTCCACGAGGGTACCATGTCTCATGTGGTGGAGTGTACCCATAAGAGTGGCGGCAGCGTCTGGCTGTCGGTGGCGGAATACCTCGATCGGTCGGACGGAGAAGCGGTGCGTCAGGGCCTGGCCATCGATGTGAGCCAGCGCGAGGCGCTGCTGCGCCAGGTTCAGACCGATTCGAAACGGCTACAGGCGCTATGGCGGCTGGCGACCCGGCGAGACATGCCGGATGACGAGAAAGTGCGGCTCACCCTCCACTTTGGCCTGGAAACGCTGGGGATGGATATGGCGATGGTCGGAGAATTCAAGGAGGGACAATACATCATCCGTCACGCCGTCGATCCCGGCGGCACGTTTTCGCCCGGCCAGATCATTTCGTCGGGCAGTCCGTGCAGTCTTGCCATAGAGAGCAGGCAAAGCATTGTGGTGCCTGACCTGACGCTGGATGAGACCTATGGCGAGCTTGCCGATCTGGGGATTCGTGTTTATATCTCCATCCCGATCTGGATGGGCGAGCAGATTTACGGAACGCTGGTTTTCAGCCGGCGCGAACCCCAGCCCGGCGGCTTCAGCGACGATGACAAGGCGTTTGTCGAACTGCTCGCCTCCTGGTTCGGGCAGACCTTCCTGCAGCAAGAGCAACGGCACGCCCTGGAGGAGCTGGCCATGACCGACAGCCTGACCGGGCTGCCCAACCGCCGCGCCGCCGACAGCCGCCTCGCTGGCGAAATCGCCCGCGCCCGGAGGACCAGCGAGTATTTCGCCATCGCGCTGTGCGATCTCGACCGCTTCAAGCTGATCAATGACCACTATGGCCACGATATCGGAGACGAAGTGCTGCAACAGATCGCCGGCATCATGAAAGATGCGCTGCGCGAGGGTGATTGGGTCGCGCGCTGGGGCGGCGAGGAATTCTTCGTCTTCCTGCACCAGTCCGACGGCACGGAAGCCTTCGTCGCCATGGATCGTTTGCGCCAGGCGCTCAGGGCCAAGCCCGTACAAACCCGGCTCGGACCGCTGGAAATCACCGCCAGCATCGGCATCGGCCTGTTGCGCGGCCCGGAAGAGGATATCGCCCAGCTTCTGGCGGAGGCCGATGGCTGTCTCTACGAGGCCAAGAAAAGAGGGCGTGACAGCGTCGTGGTGAGCGAGGCGGCCCGGCGCGGCACGCTGTGGAAGGCTGGCATGCTACAACGCGCCCTTAAGGAGAACCGCATCGTTCCGGCCTACCAGACCATCGTCGATCTCAACAGCCGCGCCATCGTCGCGGAAGAGATTCTGGCGCGCCTGGTCGAATCCGACGGAAATGTCGTTCCGGCCGGCGACTTCATCGAGGCGGCCGAAGGGATCAACCTGGTACATCTGGTCGACAAAACCATTATCCAATCGGCAATGAAACACTGCGCCGCCAGCCTCTCCAAAGACCCTTCCCGGCCGGTCATCGCCCATTTCATCAATCTTTCCCCGCAGTTCCTGGCGCGCAAGGATCTCGTCAAAGAGCTGCTCGATGAAGCAAAGCGCTTGTGTACCGTAAACAACATCAGGGCGGACATGACCAAGCCGCTGGTGTTCGAAATCACCGAACGGCAACTGCTCAAGGATTTCGACGACCTCGCAACCGACCTCAAACCGCTGCTCGACCTCGGCTTCCGCCTCGCTCTGGACGACTTCGGCAGCGGCTATTCCTCATTCCTGTATCTTGCCGAACTGCCCATCAGCTTCCTCAAGATCGAAGGGTGGATGGTGCGCAACATGCGCCACAACCCCCGCGTCGAGGCCATGGTGCAAATGATCGTGCATCTCGCGCAAAAACAAGGCATCACCACCATCGCCGAATATGTGGAGGATAGCGAAACCGCCGAACTGCTGCGCGAGATGGGGGTGGATTGGGGACAGGGTTATTACTTCAGTTACCCTGAACAAGAAACCGCTCTGGAACCGAAGGGTTAGGCCGTTGTTTTTATGGTGCCCAGGGGCGGAATCGAACCACCGACACGGGGATTTTCAGTCCCCTGCTCTACCGACTGAGCTACCTGGGCTTGTCTGCTGACGGAAGAACGCGTATTAGACCCATATCGCGGTTCAGAGTCAAGAGTGAAGGGTAAATTTGTGTGCTGCGCTCCTTTTTATCATGCCTTAAAATAGCTCATCTGTCATATGAAGAAACCGCATTGGCTAGGCATTGAAGAATTTCATTTCAGCTTTGTTTTTCGCAGGATTGTTTTGCGCCCAAATGGCCGTGTTTGCTGCCGGCCGCGCCGCATTTCATCATCAGCGGGAAGGGCAAACCTGCTTCTCCTGCCACCAGGAATCGGCCTCGCGGCTGGTGAAGACGGCGCTGGCCGCAGGGTGCGTGGAATGCCATGAATCCAGCCAGGAAAAAGGCCGCGCAATGAAGACCGGATGGACCCCGGACGAGATGGAAAACAAACAGGGCATGTCGCCGGGCCAGCGCCTGGGCAAGCCCCGCCTCCTCTCCATGCCAATGTACTATGACGACAGCCGCATCGGCGCCAAGCCCAACCCGATGATCAAGGTTCCGGCGGGCAAATTCATCATGGGCACCGACGAGCGACTGTCCGACGAGGGGCCACGGCATACGGTGAATCTCAAGGCGTTCTTGATCGACAAATACGAGGTGACCAATCTGCAATATACGCAGTTCATCGACGCCACAGGCCGGCGTTCGCCGGATCATTTCAACAATCGCACTTTTCCGGCGGGCAAGGCCGATCATCCGGTGACCTTCGTTTCCTGGCATGACGCCAAGGCCTATTGCGAGTGGGCGGGCAAGCGCCTGCCGAGCGACGAGGAATGGGAAAAGGCGGCGCGTGGCACGGATGGGCGGATGTTTCCGTGGGGCAATGAATTCGACATCAACAGGGTGAATTCTCCGGTACGCTGGGCGCAGCTCAAGCAGGAGGGCGATACCACGCCGGTGGGCGCTTTCCCTGAAGGGGTGAGTCCCTATGGCGTTCATGACATGTCGGGCAATGTCTGGGAGTGGACGGCCTCCTGGTACCGCGCCTATCCCGGCAACAGCCGGCCGAACGAGAATTATGGCGAGCAGTACAAGACGCTCAAGGGCGGTTCCTGGTGGGACTGCTCTTTTTACAAGTGCGGCATCTCCGCGCCCGTGTTCAATCGCGCCTTTTTCAATGCGAAAGTAAAAAATGCCAGTTTCGGTTTCCGTTGCGCCAAAGATGCCTGATCGCGCCCGCGCGATTGTTCTTTGCCTGGCCATGGTGCTGTGCGGTTGCGGCAGAGAAGAATCCGCCCCTGCCCCTCAAGTCCAGCGTCTTAACCACATCGCGCAGGACATGGTCATGATCCCCGCCGGGGAGTTCACCATGGGCAGCGACAAGACCGACGACACCGGTTTGCAGCAGGAATACGGCTTCGTCAATCCGTTGTATGTGGATGAACACCCGCCGCACAAGGTTACCCTGCCTGCTTTCATGATCGACAAATACGAGGTCAGCAACGCCCAGTACAAAGCCTTTGTTCTTGCGACCAAGGCCGCCGAGCCGCCGCCGTGGGTACAGAACGGCTACAATGTGCATGGCGACAAACTGCGCGCCGCCAGTATCGAGAATCTGCGCTGGATCGCCAGCGATTACTTCAAAATAGACAAGAACGCCGGCGCGATGACGCGCGAGGCGCTGCTCGCCGAGCTGGAGAAAATCCAGCGCCAGCGCGACAAGCTGCCGGTCACGGGCGTGAGCTGGGACGATGCCTACAGCTATTGCAAATGGGCGGGCAAGCGCCTGCCGGGCGAAGCGGAGTGGGAAAAGGCGGCGCGCGGAACGCAAGGCTTCGAATTTCCCTGGGGTCCTCAATGGGACGCGCAAAAAGCCAATACCGGCGCGGGTGGCGAAAACGAGGGGACGACCCTGCCGCCGGGCTCCTACCCGACGGATAAATCGCCGTATGGCGTGTACGACATGGCGGGCAATGTTTCGGAATGGGTCAATGACTGGTATCGGCCCTACCCGGACACCACCTACAGGCACGAAGCCTTCGGCGAAGTACACAAAGTCATCCGTGGCGGCGGGGCGGGTGAGGGGCACTACGCGCTGAGTTCCTTTTATCGTACCTCACGCCGCGCGCACGCCGAACCTTCCGCCGTCAGCACCGATGTCGGGTTTCGTTGTGCTGCCGATGTACGGTAATACTGAAAAAACCCTGATGAAAATATGATACGATCCGATAAAGACAGGGAAGAGGGCCGTGCCCTCCATGAGTCAATGATTTAAACCATAGCCAAGGAGAAAATAGATGGAAAAACTTCGTCGCATCGCCAAACCTGTCAGCCACTTCGTCATCGTCGCCTTCCTCTGGCTGGGCGTTCAGCTTCCCGCCGCCCAGGCCGGAATCGTCGGTACTGAAGCGATTGTGAACAGCGCTCAGGCCGAGCAGGACCGGCAACACGTCGCGGCCCTGCTGGAGCGGGTCGATGTGCAGGAGCAACTGAAAGCCTACGGCGTGAGCCCCGAACAAGCCAAATCGCGCGTGGACAGTCTCACCGATGCCGAAGTCCATACTCTGGCCGGCAAGATCGACCGGTTGCCGGCGGGCGGCGACAGCGCCCTGGGTATCCTGTTCGCGGTGTTCATCGTCCTGCTGATCACCGATATTCTGGGCCTGACCAGCATCTTCCCCTTCGTCAAGCACCGGCGATAAACACCATGTTTCGACAAGGACCGCCCGGATCGCTCCGGGCGGTGTTTCTGGCGTCGACGGTGTTGATCCTCGCCGCCTGTGCCCCGCTGCAAAGCGACCGGCTGCTGAAATCACCACAGGCCTTCCCGCCGCCGGTCGAACTGACCGGCACGCCATTTTTCCCCCAGGAAGATTTTCAGTGCGGCCCCGCGGCCTTGGCCACGGCGCTGAACTGGGCGGGTGCCAAGGTCACTCCCGAGGAGTTGGTCCCGCAAGTCTATTTGCCGGAGCGGCACGGTAGCCTGCAAACCGAGCTGCTGGCGGCGACGCGGCGTCACGGGCGCGTCCCTTATGTCATCGAACCGCGCATGGAGACCCTGCTGGCGGAGGTGGAGGCCGGCCATCCGGTGCTGGTGCTGCAAAATCTGGGGCTGAGCTGGTTCACGCGCTGGCATTACGCGGTGGTGATCGGATTCGACCTGGCGCGCAATGAAATCATCCTGCGTTCCGGGCGGAACGAACGGCACGTCATGTCGTTGCAGTCCTTCGAGCGCACCTGGCAACGCGGCAACCACTGGGCCATGCTGGCGCTGCCCCCCAACCGCCTGCCCGCCAGCGCCGAGGAAACGCCGTACCTGCAAGCCGTCACTGGGCTGGAGCGCGCGCAACATTGGCAGGAAGCCAAAATAGCCTATGAAGCCGCCCTGTCGCGCTGGCCGGACAGCGTGCCGGCGCGCATGGGAGTGGGCAATAGTCTCTACGCGATGAAAGACTTGCCCGGCGCGGAACGGGCATATCGTTATATCACCCTGTCCACGCCCTCCTTCGCCCCCGCCTTCAACAACCTCGCCCAGGTGCTCGCCGAGCAGGGCCAGCTCAAACCCGCCGAGCAGGCCGCCCGCCGCGCCGTGAGCCTGGGCGGACCGCTGGAGGCAACGTATCAGGAAACTTTGCAGCAGGTGCTTGACAAGCTTGCCGCGCCGGCAAAACGGTAGCATTTACTCCAGATGTATCGCGCTGTGAGCAAATATCTCGTGGCGACACTAGGCAATCCCAGGCATCGAGACCCCATCGAAATCGATAGCTTGAGGGTGTGAGGCGGCGCCTTCGATACCCTCGTCGCGCACCAGCCATACCGTTCGCATCCCCGCCTGCCCTGCCGCATCAAGCTCTTCCTTGATATCGGAAAGAAACAGGATTTCCTCTGGAGAAGCGCCGATGATCCCGGCGATTTTCTGGTATGAGGTCATTTCTCTTTTGCCGCCCACGGCGGTGTCGAAATATCCCGAAAAGAGCGGGGTGAGATCGCCATGTTCCGTGTGGCCGAAGAGCAGTTTCTGTGCCTGCACCGAGCCGGAGGAATAGACGTACAGCCGGATACCCCGCGCTTGCCATTGCCGGAGGTTGCGCACGGCGTCCTCGTAGACATGGCCCTTGAAATCGCCGCGCCGGTAACCGTTTTCCCAGATCATGCCTTGCAGCGCCTTGAGGGGGGTGATCTTGCGGTCCTCGTCGATCCAGCGCACGAGTTGCTCTGTGATCCGGTTATCGTCGGTATGGTTGACTGCCGCCAGGCGCGCCACTTCGTCCAGCAGCAGGCGAACGGCGGGCTCCTGCCCATGGCGGCGCACAAAATCGGCCATGCGCTCGCGGGAATAGGGAAAAAGCACGTCTTTGACGAAGGACAGCGAGGATGTCGTGCCTTCGATATCGGTGAGTATGACTTTGATCATGAGGAAATTTGATACCTTCGATGAACTACCGCTTGGCCGGTGCCAGATAAGCCAGACAACCAAGCACAAAACAAAATCCGCCCGCAATCACGGCGGAAAACAGGAATGTGTCGGCAAGCGCCGCATGGAGACCCTCCCCCTGCGAAGCCGCCCCTCCCCGCAGGGTAACAATCAGCCACGTCAACAGCAGGGCGGCGGCGCCGAAGTTGAACGTGTGGGCGATCACCGCGACTCTCTTGATGTGAAACATAACGAATCCCGCCCCGCCATAGATTATATAGGGCGAGGTATAGATGGTCGCAATCTCCAGAAAATCGATGGCAATGTCGTGTGACGACACGGTGGCGATATAGACTCCCGCGCCGGTCGTCAACGAAACCAATACCGCCAGAACGATCAAACCCGCCCAGATGGGTCGAATGATAAACAAATTTCCTTCTCTGGCCATGGATCCACCCACTTTCACCCGACCGGCGATGACAGAATTGTAGCGAAAAGCAGTCGCGTCATGAAATGTCAATTTCGCCCGCGGGAAAATGCCAATTGCACCTGCGTGGCCAAGATGTTAAAAGAGGCGGAGATCAGTCCCCACAGCATTTTCATCTCGCAGTGAACAACGACAAGGAGAGACAACATGGCAAAGATCGGGCTGTACTACGCAACCAACCGCAACCACCTCGGCAAAGACCGCTGGAATCCCGACGCCTACGGCAAGAAATTCAGCGACGACGGCATGGAGAATCTGCGCTTCGGTTACCTCACGCTGGAAGCGGACGATGCGACCGTCAACAAGCATGTACGCAAGAAACTGAAATCCGCCGGAACGGGCGACGGCGAGGGGTTGGCGGATTACCTCGCCGAATGCGCGAAGGCGGCGAAGATTCAAGCCTATCAGGAAAAACTCGCCCCCGACATCGCCGATACGGCACAGGACAAAGCCAAGCTCGGCTCGCTCGATATGTTCGCCGATCTGAAAGCCGACATGGAAAAAAATACCGATGTGCTGGTCTATATCCACGGCTTCAATGTTTCCTGGTACGAGGCGGTGGGTAGCGCCTGCGCGCTGCAACTGATGCTCAACAACAGCGCCCTCGCCGATCCGAAACAGCGCGTCCTGGTGGTGCTCTTCACCTGGCCGTCCGACGGCATGGCCCTGCCCTTCGCCTCCTATAAATCGGACCGCTCCGAAGCGGCTGGATCAGGCTACGCGGTCGGACGTGGTCTGCTCAAGGTGCGCGACTTTGTGGCCGACCTGCGCGACCGGGCGAAGGGTGGCGAGAAGCTGTGCGGACAGGACATGCATCTGCTCTGTCATTCGATGGGCAACTTCCTGCTCCAACACGCCATCACGCGCATCGACCAGTTCACTCCCGGCGAAGCTCTGCCACGGCTGTTCGAGCACGTCTTCCTCTGCGCGCCCGATGTCGATGACAACGTGATGGAAACGGACAACGGCATGAGCCGAGTGCACGAGTTGGCGCGTTCCGTCACGATCTATCACAACCGGGGCGATGTGGCGATGGTGGTCTCCGACTTCACCAAGGGCAACCCGGAACGCCTCGGCAGCAGCGGCGCCGCGCGCCCTTCGCTGCTGCACAACAAGGTTCAGCAAGTCGATTGCACGCCGATCGTGACGGGCATGGTGGAACACAGCTACTACATGTCCGGCCATACCAATGCCGATATTCGTCAAAGCATTGACGGCGTGGCGCACGATGATCCATCCCGAAGGCGATCGCGCGACTCAAATCTGGCGAATGTGTGGCAGATGAAGTAGAACCGGGAAGACTTTGCTCAGAGCGAAACCCCGCGCGGATATTGTAGAATGTTCAGGCCAGCTTTCCCTAACAGAGATTGACACATCCAGGAGAAAACCTCATGCGTAGCAGTGCAGTAAAAGTTGCAGTGATGATTGGCTTGCTTGCTTCATCGACGGCGTTCGCCGAAGACCACAAGATTCAGATGCTCGACACCGGCGCGGACGGCCTGATGGTTTTCGAGCCAGCCTATGTGAAGGTGAACATGGGGGACACCGTCACCTTCGTCGCGAAAGATCCCGGCCATAACATCATTTCCCGTCATGTCCCGGAGGGCGCCCAAAACTGGAAAGGCGCTGTCAGCAACAATCTTACCATCACCCTCAACAAGGAAGGCGTTTACCTCTATGAGTGCGACCTGCACAGGATGCTTGGCATGGTGGGGGTGATTCAGGTGGGCAAGCCCGTGAATCTCGCGGCCGCCAAAGCCGCCGCCGCGGAGCTGTCGAAGAAGATGGCCGCGGGCGGGGAGCGCTTGCAGGAATATCTGGCAAAGGTGCAATAAAGAATACCAAGGAACCTCTGAATTGATCAGATCAGAGGTTCCTTGGCCGGTTATTACAGCTTCCCTTCGCGCCGCATCAGATCATCAATCGTCACGCCCACCTCGGGCACACCGCCAAAAAGGCTGCCCAGTTTGCGCTTGTTGACATTCTCCAGAACCAGCTTGTAATCGCCTGCGGACAGCGGAACATACCTTACCTGCTTGACCAGGCTGGCGGCGTTCTTCAGATAAAACTCGACGAACTCCTTGACTTCAGGCTTCTGCAAGGATTTTTCGTTGACGTAGATGAAGATCGGGCGCGACAACGGCTGGTAGCTGCCATTGATGACCGCTTCGGGACCGGGTGCGACGGCGGGCTTGCCTTCTTTCACGGCGATGGGCACCGCCTTCACCTTGTTGGCGTTTTCGGCGTAATAGGCATAGCCGAAATAGCCTATTGCGTTCTTGTCTCGCGCCACGCCCTGCACCAGCACGTTGTCATCCTCGCTGGCGGTGTAATCGCCCCGGCTGGATTTAGCCTTGCCTACCACCGCCTCGGTGAAATAATCGAAGGTGCCGGAATCGGAACCCGCGCCGAACAAGCGCAGCGGCGCATCGGGCCAGGAGGGGTCGATCTGATTCCATTTGGTGACCTTGCCCTGCGCGCCCGGTTCCCACATCTTCTTGAGCTGGGCCACCGTCATGCTTTTTGCCCAGGTGTTCTCGGGATTCACCACGATTGTCAGGGCATCATAAGCGACAGGCAATTCCAGATACTGAATGCCGGCGCTTTTGCACGATTCCATCTCTCCCGCAAGGATAGGACGCGAAGCATCCTGGATATCGGTTTCGCCGCGGCAGAACTTCTTGAATCCGCCACCCGTGCCAGAGATGCCGACCGTGACGCGGACCGCTCCCTTTTTGGCCTTCTGGAACTCCTCGGCGACCGCCTCGGTGATGGGAAATACCGTGCTGGAGCCGTCAGCCTTGACGATGGGCACGGCGACAGCCGTCATTGACACGCTCGACAACCCGCCCAGGATGGCGGTCATGGCGATCGATTTTCTGATGAATTTATTCAGCATACGTTTTGCCTCGATTGGTTAAAAATCAAATCCTGCGCGCAGCGTGACCGCTTTTTCGCTCTTGCTGGTGACGCCGTTGACGGTGACGGGCGTGTCAAAGTCGGTCTGCACGTAATTCAGGAGGAAGCGCGTGTTGGGGTTGACGATCCACTTGACACCCGCAGTCCACGCGCCGGCCTTGTTGGTATAAGCGGTTGTTGCGGAGGAAGAGGCCAAGCGCCCTGCTCCCGCCGCGTTGGCGGCCGTAAAGCCGGAGGCATCATATTCGGCGAAGCGCAGCCCCACTTCCCAAGCGCCCCAGCCCTCGGCCAGAGATCCGGGTTGGAAGTTGGTGTTGGGACGGATGCGGCCAAATGCGCCGGCCTTGTAACTGTCCGCGTATTTTTCGCCGGTGACCAGCCAGTTGACGGAGGCGTACCAGGCGTCGATATCGCGGTCGAAGCCGGTACCCGCCTTGCTGGCGCCTTGATAATTGGCCTTCAGATATTCCGCCTGGAACTTGACCGGGCCCTGTGCGATGGCGGCCTCGGCCGCATAGCGCGTGCGGTCGAAGTTTTCTCCATCGAAAGGCGCGCTCTGAAAGAAGGTGACACCTCTGGCTTGAGAGCGGGCGCGCAATGTGCCATCGCCGGGCGCTTGTCCGCCCCTGGAAAAGGCTAGACCTGCGTGATAGACGGCGTCCTTCTGATGAAAGATTTCGGCAAAATTGGCGGTAATGCGGCCAATCACATCCATCTTGTCGGCCTTGGCATTGTTCTGGCCGGTGGTGGAGTCGATGGTCGAAAGCTCTGCGTTGTTTATGCCGCGTCCGTTCGATAGCGCCAAGCCATAATTGACCCCTTTGGTGATTTCGCCGAAGGCCATAGCGCCGATTTCCTTGCCCGGCACCAGTTGATCGGCGAGAGAGCGTTCCTGAAAGTCGATGAAGTTGGAACTGGTAAGCTGCTCAAGCCCCATCGGCATCTTGAACTGCCCAAACCGCAACCCCAGCTTCTGCCACCACAGCGCGTCGAGGTGGGCGATGTCGAGCGCCGCGCCACCCGCTCCGAATTCACCGATCACTTGCGCTTCGTAGCGATCATAGAATTTGATTTTCGCACCGACACGGGTGCGACGCATTTCGAAGGTGTCCGCAACCATGCCGTCGTTTTCCAGGTAGTTGCGGTAATCGGCATGCAGCCGGCCAGTGAGCGCGATGCTGAAATCCTTGCTTGCGGATTCGATGGAAATGCCATCTTTGAAGGCGGGCTTCAATTCGCCGCGCTTGGCTTCCGCTTCGCTTTGCTTGACTTCCCGGAGGGTGTCTTTGAGCTGACCGAATTCTTCATTACTCAGCACCCCCTTTTCCTTCAGCGTCTTCAATAATTCGGAAATAGCTTCATTCGCGTATACCGGTGCCTGCATTACGGCACACAGCAAACCGGCGGACAACGCCAGGCCCGCACTACGCTTTGCTCGATTGTTGTAACGCACCCTTCTTCTATAAAACGCCTTGCTTGCATTCACCGTTATCTTTCCTCCAATTATAATATTGCCTTGTGACATGACGAGATTCCCCCGCCGCGCCCGACAACACACATTAAAATGGAGTTGTGTGACGTTTTTATTACAGATGGATGAATGTTAGATGACAGGGCATGCTGGAACGAAAGCAAAGAGAGGCGCCCTCTCCGCGCATGCGGAGAGGGCGAAAAGTTCACTTCATCAATTGTTTCAATTTGTCCTTGTCCCCGGCGCTCGCCTTGTGCGCCAGGTTGACGAGGATGCCCGCCAGATCCCGCTCTTCCGCAGGCGCGGCAGCATTTTTCATGAGTTCCTTGAGCTTGGCCTTGTCTCCGCCGCCAACCTCGTGATCCATGTTCATCAACGCATTGGCAAGCGCGCGTTCACCCGGCGTGGACGACGCGTTATCAATGATCTTCTTGAGAGCTTCCTTTTCACCACCACTGGGATGATGGCTGAGATTCATGACGATGTTGGCCATGTCCTTGATCGCCTGCGAAGCAGCCGAAGCGACGTTGGCGCCCAGCATCAGCACTACACATACTACGGGTAAAACAAGCTTCATCCTGTTCATGTCATACCTCCGCAAAAGTTGGGTTGCTGATCCCGCCTCATGCAGGGGCGGGCATCCACTATAGGAAGCGCGGTTGGCTGCTGTCAACAACATTGTCAACTTCAGCGGTATAATACATCCGCAAAACATACGGGTTTTCTTGTGAGGCGCAGTGAATGAATAGTTATAACCGTTTCAGTTATCCCACCTTCGATCAGTTGCCACAGGCGCTGAAAGTGCTCTACACGATGGTGTTGCTTATTCTCGGATTGGGATACATCTTCGCGATGATCCAGATCTATGAAGTGCATTCCGGACGCGATGGCAGGCCGGGGTTATCCGTGGAGGATATCCGCATCGCCTACAGCGGCAGCAAGACCGATACGCGCCTGGAGGCGGCGCTCAAGGGGCCGATGGCGGGCATGCTGCCCGGCGAGGAACGCGCGCAAATCATCGCGTGGGTGCGCGACGGCGGCAAGGAGGACGCTTTCGGCCAGGCAGTCCAGCCGATTCTGCAGAACCGTTGCCTGGGGTGCCATAACGGCTCCAATCCCCATATTCCTTCCTTGACCAATTATCAGGAGGTCAAGAACCTTGCCCAACTGGACACCGGCATGAGCATAGGCACGCTGGTGCGCGTTTCCCACATTCACTTGTTTGGCTTAACGTTCATCTTCGCCTTTACCGGGCTGATCTTCAGCCATGCCTATGTGCGGCGCAAATATCTCAAGAGCATTGCCGTGGCCATGCCGTTCGTGGCGATCTTCCTGGATATCATGTCGTGGTGGCTGACCAAGGTATCGACGCCGTTCGCGTATGTGGTATTCGTCGGCGGCGCGCTGATGGGTTTGTCGTTCGCTTACCAGTGGTTCGTTTCCATGTATCAACTCTGGTTCTTCAAGTGCCCGGACGATAGCGTATGTATTCCGTAATCCATAAGGAGTTGTTTATGGCAACCAATCTTGCGATCGATGATAAGCTGATACTGGAAGCGCAGAAGGTTGGGCACAAGAAAACCAAAAAAGAAGCGGTGACCGAGGCGCTTGTGGAGTACATACAGCGAAGAAAACAGCGTGAAATCACGCAACTTTTCGGTACCGTCGATTACGGCGCTGACTATGATTATAAGAAGCTTAGAACCTGCCGATCACGCTGATGTAAGAACCTGTTCAAGTCGCAGGGTACGTCTCACGCGCAGCACAGAGGGTGAGCGGGCACACCCGGCCTATTCCGCCGATCGCACCGGATACCAGCTCCCGCCATAGGCCTGCATATCCGCTTCCTGGATGCGGCCGCGCTTGTAAAGGGCATCGACCTCGTCGCGGGTGATGATTTGCGGTATGCCTTGCGGATTGCAGTAGCGCCACTGGCTGTGCACGGCCAGTTCGAGCAGGGTGGCCATGATGTCGTCCAGCCGTATGGTGTACTGGTTGGCGAGCCGCCTGAAATCTTCGAGTGTCAGCGGTTTTCCTTGCTTGCCGTATTCTTCCTTCACGAGCGCTTCCAGCGCGACATCCCATTTGGGTACTTCGATGTCCGGGGTTTTGGCGTCGGTCATTGTGTGCTCCGAAAGGGTTAATCTAAAAACGGCCCCAACCGCCGTTTTTAGGCTTATTGCGGGTTCAACTTGAATTCGCCCTGATAGTCGAACGGTATCTTGACGGCCCGGTTGACCACCCTCAGTCCGCCGCTGAGACGATAACGCAGGGCGGTTTGTTTGCCGTTCATCAGGGTTTGCGCCTGTTGCCATACGCTACCCGCATTGCTGACGACATCGGCGGATGCCAGCGCTTCGCCGAGCGCGGGGACGGTGACGGCGTTGTTGCTGACGCCGCGCGCGAATTTCTGGTCGTTCAGGAATACCTCGTAGTCCATGCCCTTGATCGGCAGCGCGAAATCGTTGGGGTTCTGGATGCGTAGCGTGAGCGTGAAACGCTGCTCGAACAGACCAACCTCCTTGAGCTTCAGGTCATTCAGCGAGACATGGGGCGGGTCGATTTTAGGCGCCAACGCGGCGCAGCCGCTAAGGACAAAGAGCAGGGCGAGCAGCGTTATTGAACGTAAAGGTGATGCGCTTGTTTGCATGAATTGATGTGCGATTGCTATAAGTGACTGAGGTTAAGATGCCTTGCCGCCAAGGCGGCGTCAAGTTCCGTCATGTGGGGGAGGGTGCCGAGCAGGGGGGCGTCGATGCGATGTCGCAAGGTGTCGATATTCTCCTCCAGTTCCGCGAAATCGGGAAGGATGCTGTTGGCCACCCAGCCTGCCAGCTTCACGCCGTGTCCCGTGATGCTCTCACAACTCAACAGGGCGTGATTGATGCAGCCCAGGCGCATGCCCACCACCAGGATGACGGGCAGATCGAGCGCCTTGGCCAGATCGGCGATGGTCTCGCGTTCGTTGAGCGGCACCCGCCAGCCGCCCGCACCTTCCACGATCATGTAATCGGCCTGTGGCGCGATGCTGTGGAAGATGGTCTTGATCGGCGCGATGTCGATGCGTTGTCCGATGCGTGCCGCGGCGATGTGCGGGGCGATGGGGGGGGCGAAGGCGTAGGGATTGATCCGCTCATAGGGCAACGCGAGCGTGGCGTGGCGTTGCAGGATCAGGGCGTCCTCGTTGCGCAATCCTTCGGGTGTCTCGATACAGCCTGCGGAGACCGGCTTCATCGCCGCGGTGGTGTGGCCGCGCGCCTTTAGTGCCGCCAACAGCACCGCGGCTACCCAGGTTTTGCCGACCTCGGTGTCGGTGCCGGTGATGAAGAAGCCTCGCGTCATGGGCCGCGCCTCCTGGGGATGCTGGATAATGCAACCTTGAACTCGCCCGGCTCGCGCGCCGCCTGCGCGGCGGTTTGCGCGGGTCCCCAGGCGTGGCCGTAGACCACCTCGTAGCTGGCGGGCAGCAGGCCGTTGCGGCGGTGGTGCTCATAGGCGGATTCGAGGGCGCGCAGTCTCGACTTGCCGGTGAGTCCGTGGGCGCGTCCGGCCGTGGCGTTGTGCGCGCCGATCGTTTTGAGGTCGCGCATCAGGCGATAAACATCAGGATAGGTGAGCGTGAAATTTTCCACGTCCATCACCGGCTCGCCGAGCCGCGCGCGCATCAGGGCATCGCCGATGTCGTGCATGTCGAGGAAACTGTTGACATGGTGGTAACCGTCCACTGCGCGCCAGCTCTGGCGCAGTTCTTTCAGCGTGTCCGGGCCGAAGGTGGTGAACATCAGCAGCCCGCCCGGTTTCAGCACGCGCCGGAATTCGGCGAGGGCCTGGTCGAGGTCGTTGCACCACTGCACGGTGAGGTTGGAGAAGATCAGATCGACGCAGCCATCCTGAAACGGCAGGCGCTCGGCATCGCCGCACACCAGGGACGGGGCGCGCTGCCAGGGCAGCCAGGAGGCGTTACGATGGCGTGTCTGAAGCAGCATATTAAAGGCGAGATCCATGGCGATGACGCGGGCCTTCTTGTAGCGCCGCATCAGGGCGCGCACGCCGTGGCCGGTGCCCGCGCCGATGTCGAGGATCAGCGTGGGTTCCAGGCGCACCAGGTCGAGCCGCTCCAGCATGCGGTTTCTTACTTCCGCTTGCAGCACGGCCGCTTCGTCGTAACGTGTGGCGGCGCGGTCGAACGCGGCGCGTATCCGTACTTTATCGAGATGGAAAGCGTCCGTTCTATTCATGCAAAAACTCATTCACCACTTCGAGAAACTCGTCTGGATGCGACAAAAACGGCGCATGTCCCGCACCTTTGATGACATGCAGGCGCATGCTGGGCAACCGCTCTTTCATGGCGACGCCCGCAACAACGGGCACCAGTCTGTCACCCTTGCCCAGGATCAACTGCACCGGACAGGCGATCTCGCCCAGCCGCGGCCACAGATCGGCGCTGCGCAGAATCGCAAGGCCGCCGCGCAGCGCGTCCGGCGGCGGCGGCTGGCTGCGCGCGGCGAGTTCGCGCAGGGCGCGCAGCGTCTCGGCGCCGTGCGCGCCGCCCAGGGTCTGCAAGGCGAGAAAGCGTTGCAGGGTGCCCTGATAATCCTCCTCCAGCACGCGGGTGAAGGTTTCCAGCATTTCTGCTTCCATCGCGTGCGGCCAGTCCGGGGCGCGGACGAAGCGCGGCATGGCGGCGACCAGAATCAGGCCCGCTACCCGGCCGGGATGCTCGATGGCAAGCTGCATGGCGGCCATTCCGCCCAGCGACCAGCCCATCCAAACCGCGCGTGGCGGCGCAACCCGCGCGATCGCCGTGGCCAGCGCGGGCAGCGTGTACTCCTGATCGGGCATACCGCTGCGCCCGTGTCCCGGCAAGTCGATGAGCGTGACGCGAAAGTCCGCCGCAAGCCGCTGCGCCACGGACTCCCAAACGCCGCTGTGCAGACCCCAGCCGTGCAGCAGCACGATGTCGGGTCCGCCGCCTAGGACTCTAATGTGCAGTTTCAAGCAGGGGCAGCCACTATCTCGCCCAGCGCCTCCAGCAGCCGGTCCACTTGTGCCTCGTTATGCATGGCCGACAGCGTGATACGCAACCTTGCGCTGCCTTCCGGCACGGTGGGCGGACGAATGGCGCTGATGAGAATGCCGCGCTGCATCAGCGCCTCGCTCAAGGCCACCGCCCTCGCCGCATCGCCCACGATCAGCGGTTGGATCGGCGTCTGCGAAGGAGGCAGCGCCAGCCCCAACTGTTGCGCGTCGGCGCGGAAGCGCGCCACGAGTTGATGCAGATGTTCGCGCCGCCAGCCTTCCTGCCGCATCAGCTTCAGGCTGGCGCGGGTCGCCTGCGCGATGGCGGGGGGCAGCGCCGTCGTGTAGATGTAGGTGCGCGCCTTCTGGATCAGTGTTTCGATCAGCTCCTCGCTGCCCGCGACGAAGGCGCCGAAGGTGCCGAAAGCCTTGCCGAGGGTGCCGATCAGAATCGGTACATCGTCCAGCCCCAGCCCGAAATGCTCCAGCGTGCCGCCGCCATTCAGCCCCAGCACCCCCAGACCATGAGCATCGTCGATCATCAGCCAGGCGTGGTGGCCTTGGGCGAGCGCCGCGAGCCGGGACAGCGGCGCGATGTCGCCGTCCATGCTGAACACGCCGTCGCTGACGATCAGCTTGTGTTCAGCGGCATCGCCGGCAAGTTGCCGCTCCAGCGCCTCCATGTCGGCATGGGGATAGCGCCGCAGGCGCGCCTGGGACAACAGCCCGGCGTCGATCAGCGAGGCGTGATTGAGGCGATCCTCGAAGACCGTATCGCCGCGTTCCGCCAGCGCCGCCACCACGCCGAGATTGGCCATGTAACCGGTGGAAAACAGCAAGGCGCGCGGCCGGCCAGTGAAGGCCGCCAGTTCCTCTTCCAGCGCGTGGTGAGGCAGGCTGTGCCCGGTCACCAGATGCGCCGCGCCACTGCCCGCGCCATACTCGCTGGCGCCCTCGTGCAGTGCGCGGACCACGACGGGATGGCTGGCCAGCCCTAGATAATCATTGCTGCAAAACGACAGATAACGCCGTCCGTCGATGACCACCTCCGCCCCCTGCGGGCTTTCCAGGACGTGGCGGGTGCGGTACAGATGATGTGTCTTCTGCCGTGCCAGCACGGCGGCGAGGTGCTTCATGCCCAGACGATTTTGTGCTCTTGCACCTGCTGCGCGCGCCGCTGCTGGGTGTCGCCGCGTGGCCGCAGTTTCAGGGCTTCGAGCATCTTCAGGTCATCTTCCACCTGGCGCCCCTTGGTGGTCAGATAATCGCCGATCATGACGCCCGAGGCCCCGGCCATGAAGATCATCGCTTGCAGGTCGCCGAGAAACTGACGTCCGCCCGCGATGCGGATCTCGGCCTTGGGCAGCAGGTAGCGGAACACGGCGATGGCCTTGAGGATGTCGAACGGCTGCATCGGCTCACGGTCGCCAAAGGGCGTGCCATCTTGCGGGTTGAGGAAATTGAGCGGCACGGACTCCACGCCCAGCCCGCGCAAGGTGAGGGCCAGCTCGACACGCTGGTCGAGATTTTCGCCCATGCCGAGAATGCCGCCCGCGCACACCCGCAGCCCGGCATCACGCGCATGGCGGATGGTATCGATATTTTCCTGATAGGTGTGGGTGGTGCAGACCTGATCGAAAAAGCTCTCGGCGCACTCGAGGTTATGGTGATAGTTCTCCATGCCCATCGCCTTCAGCATCACGGCCGTTTCCTGGTCGAGCGCGCCGAGGCTGGCGCAACGGCCGATGTCGGAGTGGTCACGCAGCGCCGTGAAGTACTCGCGCAACTGCTCGCGCTCTTTCGCCGAACGCACCCCCCAGCCCTTGGACACGACGCCGAAGTCGCTCGCACCCCAGGCACGGGCGCGCTCGGCCTGCTCGACCAGCTTTTCAGCGGGGATGTAGTTGTACACCGGCGTGGCGGTCTGGTAGTGCCCGCTCTGGGCGCAGAACGAACAGTTTTCCGAACAATTGCCCGAACGCACGTTGGAGATCGCGCACACCTCGACCTCGTCGCCGCGAAAGGTCTTGCGGATGCGGTCCGCGCCCGCCATCAGCCACGGCAGGTAGTCGTCCTCCAGGCGGATCATCCAGCGCCCCTCGTCGGCGGTCATCGCCCCGCCCGCAAGAACGCGCGCGGTGATCGCGTCGATGCGCTGATAGGTTTCGTTGTTCATGGTTGATTTTCCCTGTAGGTTCTCAGAATAATGACGATAATACTGGCGGAACAGTCCCTGTCAACCAAAAAACCGGTAAAAAGTGAACAACTGGCTAAATAATATACAATCCCGGCTCTTTCCGCCCACTTGCATCGTCTGTGGCGGGCAAGGCGGCGAAGGTGTGGACCTGTGTCCGGGTTGCGAGAAAGATCTGCCCTGGCAACAGGACGCTTGCCACCGCTGCGCCCTGCCGCTGCACGGGGCTGGCGCGGAAGTGTGCGGGCGCTGCCAGAACGAGCCACCGAGCTACGATCGCGCCTACAGCGCGTTTCACTATGCCCATCCGCTGGACCGGCTGATTCAGGATCTGAAGTTTCACCACAAGCTCACCATCGCCCGGCTGCTGGGCGGCATCATGGCCGGCAATCTCGCGCACCACGCACAGCCCCGCCCGGATCTGATCATTCCCGTGCCGCTGCACCCCGCGCGCCTGCGTGAGCGCGGCTACAACCAGGCGCTGGAACTGGCCCGCCCCATCGCCCGTCGGCTCGGCGTCCCCATCGACTTCCGCAGCGTGCAACGGCAACGCGCCACGCCCGCGCAATCCGACCTGCCCGCCGCGGATCGCCACCGCAACGTCAAAGGCGCCTTCACCGTCGCCCCGGGTTTCCGCGCCCGCCACGTCGCCATCATCGACGATGTGATGACCACCGGCAGCACTGTCGAGGAACTTGCCGCCACCATGCGCAAGACGGGGGTGGAAACGATCGAGGCGTGGGTGTGCGCGCGGGCGGCGCTTGAGTAATTCTAAAAACCTCGGTTGGAGCCCACTGAGGTTTTTAGGATAATCGCCGTCAACCGCTGCGCCTATACCGACTATGCAGGCTCAGCACCCGGCTGACGTAGTGGGTGGTTTCCGGGTAGGGAGGAATGCCGCCGAAACGCAGCACCGCGTTCTCGCCGGCGTTATAAGCGGCCACCGCCAGGCGCTTGTTCTGGCCGAACATTTTCAGCAGATCGCGCAGGTAGCGCACCCCGCCATTGATGTTCTCGGCAGGGTCGAAGATATCCCGCACCCCATAGCGGCGCGCGGTATCGGGCATGAGCTGCATCAGCCCGGACGCCCCTTTGGGTGAAAGGGCCTGTGGGTTGAAACCGGATTCGGCATGGATCACGGCATGCACCAACGCCGGATCGACCTGGTAGGTCTGTGCCGCCTGACTAACGATGCCATCCAGCCCCGGCGGCTTTTTCGCGGTGCGCATCGAGCGCAATGACCCGGTGGAATAATTCTGGCGCGGCGCACTCTTCGGCTCCTTGTGGATCAGCTTGTAGCGGGTGTCGTAGCTCGGCACATTAGTGATGTTGAGCACGCCGTTCTCGTCGGTAAAGGCGTAGAGATCCGCCCGTGCAGGCAGTGCCCAGGCAACAAGCATGATGATCAGCAGTGTGAGTCTGGCTGTCATGCGGCAATCCTCGACGTTGTTGTCATTTTGCGCCCTATTCGCCAAATATTCTATGAGCGGGGTCACAGAAATTGGCAAACCATGCCGGCGCATCTCTGTGCCCCCGGAACCTCCGACACATCAGAGGTTCCTATACGCCACTCCATTCCTACCCTTATATTTCGACTCCAGAAGATTATACCTTTAGTTTGAAGCCGATGCCGTAGCTCTACTGTCCACAAAACGCTGAAAGGATATTCCTCCGAGAACCGCCGAATCGGGCGCCGATCGTCGGCGCATTTTGACGCTGGCGCAAGGCGTCTCCAAACCGCTATCATGATTTAATGAGTCCCACGACTTCACCGCAGGATCGGCCGGGCGCCGCCAACCGTTGGCTGCACACGGGGGCGCTGCTGCTGGCCCTGGTGCTGTCGCCGTCGAGCTATCGGCGCGAGTACCGGGCGGGCTTGGCACGCCATATTTATCTAGGCACGGCGCCACTGCTCCCTTGGTTCACGGTACTGGCGGCCTTGACCAGTCTCGTGATAATCCGAATCGTGGTGGTCACGGCCGCGAGTTATGGCCTGTCGCAGTATGCGCTGGAGATGGTGGTCCGCGTGCTGGTGTTGGAGCTGATTCCGCTGACGGCCGCGCTGTTCGTCGCGGTACGCTCCACCGTGCCGGGCGGGGTCGAGGTGAGCGAGCTGCGCCAGCGGGGTGAATTCGACGCCCAGCGTCGGCGCGGCGTCGAGCCGCTCGTGACCGAATTGGTACCGCGGACTCTGGCGGGAATGTTTGCGGTGGTGACGTTGGCCACCGTAAGCTGCGTGATTTCGCTGGTATTGGCGTATCTGATTGTGCACGGGTTGACGCTTTCGGCGTTTGCCACATATACACGCAAGGTCGGTCACGTGTTTACCCCCGCCGTGTCGCTCATCTTTGTCCTGAAAACGGCGGCCTTCAGTCTGGCTGTGTCGCTCATCCCGGCGGTTTCAAGCCTGTTTGACCCGCCGCCGCACAAGCCGCAGTCCCTGCCCGAACTGCAGGGTCTGATACGTATGTTTCTGCTGATCCTGCTGATCGAGGTTGCCTCGCTCGTGGGTAACTACTACTGACCGTCATGACCATGGAAGACACGCGCGAGACTCTCTCAAAAGCACCACGGCTTGAGTTCAAGGCGCTGCTGCTGATGCTGCTGGTGGGTTTGTTGATTAGCGTGTCGGTGGCTTACTTACTCTACGCGTGCGGCGTGTTCGAGCGTACCCAGCAAGTGGTGTTGCTCGCGGATGATTCGGAGGGCGTGGCGGTCGGCATGGATATGACGTTTTCCGGCTTCCCGCTCGGCCGAGTGAGCCGCATCGAGCTTTCGCCCGAGGGCAATGCCCGCATCGTGATCGATGTGCCGAAAAAGGACGCGCACTGGCTACGGCAGTCGAGCATCTTCGTCATGGAACGCAGCCTGTTGGGCGATACGCGGATCCGGGCCTACAGCGGCGTGTTGACGGACCCGCCACTGCCCGATGGCGCTGAAAGCAAAGTACTCGTCGGCGACCCCACGGCCGATATTCAGCGTCTGCTGAACGAGGCGCGCAACCTGCTCGGCAACTTGCAAGCAATGACCGCGGCCGATTCGGCTATCAATACCAGTCTGGCCAATGTGAAGGTCGTGACTGACAAGCTCAAGGGCCGGCAGGGGGCACTCGGCGCACTCATGGGAAACGAGGCCGACGCCCGCAAGGTGGTCATCCTGATGGACCGCACAAACGCACTGTTGGCTCGGGTGAATACGCTGGTCGCAAAGGCCGACCTTCAGGTGTTTGGCGACCAAGGCGTGATGCCTGAGACCCGTGCCACCGTGGTGCAGCTCAATGCCTTACTAAGCGACGCCCGCGCCAGCCTGAAGAAGGTGGATGCCGTGCTGGTGGATGCCGAGGCGATCGCGTCCAACATCCGCGAGAGCACGGTCGATCTGACGGCGCTGCGCGCGGAGGTGGAGAGCAGCCTGCGCAAGGTGGAGCACTTGGTCAACGAGATCAACCGCAAGTGGCCTTTCGCGCGGGACACGGAGATCAAGCTGCCATGACGATCGCGCCGCGCTATCTCAAGGGCACTTCTAAAAATTCGATCAAGACGCGAGGGCAAGGCGGAAATGTGCGAAAAAGCGGAGTGTACACGGAGTACATGAGCATTTTGAGCGCATTTCCAACGCCGCCATCGCGGCTTCAGCGAATTTTTAGAAGTGCCCTCAAGGCGCTTGCGGCGGTCGGGCTTGCCGCGCTGATGGGCGCTTGCGCCAGCCGCCCACCGCCGCCGGATTGGCAGATGAACGCCAAAGGCGCCTCGGAAAGCACCATAACCGCCTACTTTAAAGGCGACACACGAGTGGAGGTTCTGGAGTTCGATCGCATGCGCCGCGAAATCGCGCGCACCGGCGATATCAACCTGATGGCGCGTGCCGAGTTGCTGCGCTGCGCCACGCGCGTCGCCAGCCTGGTGTTGGAAGACTGCGCCGCGTTCGAAGCGCTGCGGGCGGACGCCGCCACGCCCGCGCGTGCCTATGCCGACTATCTGACAGGTCGGCTGCGGCCGCAGGACGTGGCCCTGCTGCCACCACAACACCGTGCCGCTGCCGAACGCCTGTTGGAGGGCGGGACAATGACCAGCGGCGATACGGACACGCTTTCGGCGATCGCCGACCCGCTGGCACGCCTGGTGGCGGCCGGCGTGTGGTTCCGCGCCGGGCAGGCGCATCCGGCAGTGATGGCGCTGGCCGTGGAGACGGCATCGAACCAGGGCTGGAACCGGCCGCTGCTGGCCTGGCTGCTGGCGCAGGCGCGTCACGCCGAGCTCAGCGGCGATGCCGCCGAGGCGCAACGCCTACGACGGCGGGTCGAGCTGGTGCTGAGGGCCGGCGCTCCTGATGGCATCAAGCCTTGAGGTGAATGCCTTCCCCTAAAAGGAGAACCAATCCGCCGAGCAGACCCAGCTTGGCCCCTGGAAACCCATCGCCGACTGGCTCACCAGCGACATTTGAAAAAAACCTTATTCCATTTCGCAATAATAAAGTGAAATCGATCGTAGGGTGCGTTCCACGCACCATTACCATTGGTGCGTGGAACGCACCCTACAAAATTATTGTCGTTTTTAACGCAAATTGGAATTAACCCTGCGCGTACACCGCCTTTACTCGAGGGATTCCCAGTCAAGAAGCAAGCGAACAAGTCCCGCCGCCATACCCCATAGCGCTATGCCATGGACTGAGTTGAGTGCGTTGGTCGAGCAGTGTAATCCAAGGCTGGAAGGGCAGACCGTCGCCCCATTGAGTTCTCAAAAAAATGAAGCTCTGACACATCAGAGGTTCCTGAAAAAATCGGGGGGCCGAAGCCCCCGATCATTACCCCTTCTTCTGGCTCCTGCGCAGCCGTGAAAGCAACCGCCGCGCCATTTCGCCAAACATTTCCGTCTGGGTGGGATGCGGGTGGATGGCGTGCGCGACCTGTTCCAGGGTCATGCTGCCGCTGACCATCATCACCGCTTCGCCGATCAGGGTGTCGGCGTGGTCGGCAAGGAAGTGGACACCAATGATGCGGTGGCTCTTCTTGTCGGCAACGATCTTGATCATGCCCTGGGTCTCGGCGGTGATCATGGCCTTGGCGTCGATGCTCATCGGCATTTTCACCTCGGCGGCGTCGATGCCTTTGGCCTTGGCCTGGTCGACCGACAAACCGACGAAGGCGGCCTGCGGGCGGGTGAAGATCACGCCGCAGTCCTTGTCCTGGTCGTATTTGGCGTCTTCGCCGAGGAGGGTGGCGGCGGCCACGCGGCCCTGCTGGCCGGCGGTGTGGGCGAGCATGTAGCCGCCGATCACGTCGCCGACGGCGAAGATGTGCGGCACGCTGGTACGGCAGCGCACATCGGCCTTGATGGCGTAGCCGTCCAGCGCCACGCCAGCGGCTTCGAGCTTGAGGGGGGCGGTCACCGGGCGCTTGCCGGTGGCCATCAGCACGTAATCGCAGTTGAGCGACTGCGCCGCGCCCTGGGCGTCTTCATAGACCAGCGTCATGTCGCCGGGCGCACCTTTGATTTCCTTGATCTTGACCAAAGTGTGCACGGTCAGGCGCGGATCGTTGTTGAGGATGGCGGTGAGGTTCTTGGCGATTTCCGGTTCCACTTCGGCGAGGATGCGGTCGCGCCCTTCCAGCAGCACGACTTCGGTGCCGAAATCCTGGAAGATCTGCGCCATTTCCAGGCCGATCGCGCCGCCGCCGATGATGCCGAGGCGCTTGGGTTGGCCAGTCAGGCCCCATACCGTGTCGGAGGTCAGCACGCCGCCGTTCGCCAGACCCTTGTCGGCGCCCGGGATGGGCGGCACGAAGGGCGGGGCGCCGGTGGCGATCACCGCGGCGCCGAAGGTGATGCGTTCGCCCTTGGAGCCGTCACCCTGCGGCGCGCGGCCGTGCGGGTCTTTGCTGTTGCCCGAGGTGTCGACAAAGATACGATGGTCGGACTCGAAAGACGCAAAGCCCTGGATGACCTTGATCTTCACCCCGGTGTCAGTCTTGAGCGCCATCTCGCCGCGAGTTTCGAGGACGCTGCGGCGGGTCTTTTCCAACAACCCCCAGTTGAGCGTGGGCTGCGTGGTGCCTTCCACGCCCAAGTGGGCGTCGTGGGCGCGGTCGCGGATGCGGTCCGCCGCGGCGCGCCAGGCCTTGGAGGGAATGCAGCCGCGCCACAGGCACTCGCCACCGGGGAAAGGCGCGTCGTTGATCATCGCCACCTTGATGCCGTGCTCGGCCAGCTCACGGGCGCAGTCCTCGCCGCCCGGCCCGCCGCCGATCACTACCACGTCGTAGTCCCACTGGCCTGCGGGGATAGCCGGGCCGCTCGGTCCCATCCATTCCTCCGGGTTTTCGATATGCTGTTTCAAGGTATTGAGGTACATGGCCACCTCCGCGCCATTGACCACGCGATGGTCGGCGGTGACGGTGAGCGGCATGCCTTGTTCGCCCGCCGTGGCGATGGCCAGGATTGCTGCCGTGCCGGGCGTGGGAATAGCATCGAAATAGCTCACCCCCAACATGCCCATATTGGACACCATGAAGGTGGGGTTGGCGTATTCCTCCGGTTTCAGGCGCCGCACGCGGGCGCGCGCCACCAGGTCTTTCCAGGCGGCATCCAGTTCTTCCAGGCTGCGCGATTCGCAACCGCGCAGCACCGGCACCACCAAGCCGCCGCCGTCGGCCGACACGGCCATGCCGATATCGACGAAGTCGCGCTCGACCAGTTTGTCCACCGGCTGGTAGGCCCAGTTCATGGTGGGGTGTTTCTTCATCGCCAGCGCGCAGGCCTTGGCGATCGCCACGGTGACCGACACGGCCTTGTTCTTGGCGGCCTTGATCAGCGCCTCGGGACGGGCGTTGATGGTGACGTGGAAGGTCGGCATGGTGAGCGAGGCGGTCATCGACTGGCTCACCGCGCGCTCCATCGAACTCATGGCCCGGCCATGGCCGGGCACCTGGATTTCGGGCATGGCATACGCGGGCGGCTGGGCGGCGACCTCGGTGGGCCGTTCGATCGGCTGCGCGCGCAGCACGTCGTCGCCGACGATCACTCCGCCGGCACCGGTGCCCCTGACATTGTTCAAGTTGACGTGCAGCGCTCCCGCCAGCTTGCGGGCGTAGGGCGTGGCCTGCTTGTTGTCGGGGCGGGAGACGGGCGCGGCGCCGGAGGCCATGGCGGCCACAGCTGCCGCGGCGGGGATTGCGGGGGCGGGTTTCAAACCACCGCCTGCCGCAGCAGCCGGCTTCGCCTGGGGCGCGCTTACGGCGGATCCTGTAACCACCTGCTCCGGCTTCTCCACCAGATAGCCCATCGCGCCACCGACCGGCACCATGCTGTCCGCCGCGGTGAGCGGGCCGGAGAGATAGCCTTCGCGGAACACCTCGACATCCATGATCGCCTTGTCGGTTTCGACCTGCGCGACGATGTCGCCACGCTCGATCTTGTCGCCGGGCTGCTTGCTCCAGCTCACCACCATGCCTTCGGTCATGGTGTCGGAGAGCTGGGGCATTTTGATGGTGTGGACCGTCCCCGCCGGACCTTCCGCCGCCGCTGTCTTAGCAGGGGCGTGATGGGACTCGGGTGCCGGGGCGGGTACCGCCGCGGCCGCTGTCTTGGCGACAGGCGCCACTGCGCCGCCCTCTACTTCTTCGGCGGAAGCGGCGATATAGGCAATCGCCTCGCCTACCGGCACGACGCTGTCCGTGGGAACGATGGGGCCGGACAGATAACCGTCGCGGAACACCTCGACATCCATGATCGCCTTGTCGGTCTCGACGGTGGCGACGATATCGCCGCGCTCGACCTTGTCACCGACGTTCTTTTCCCAACTGACGATCACGCCCTCGGTCATGGTGTCCGAGAGTTGGGGCATTTTGATGGGGTAGGAGCCAGACATTCTTCATCCACTTCCGCGTTAAATCTAAGAAATCGCAGAGTGCGCCGCGCGCACCACAACGTCGCTTAATATCGACAATGCTGCATGGTGCGCACGGCGCACCCTACGGTTTATTGTTTCCCAAACATCTTCAGCACGGCATGGACCACATCCTTGGCGCCGGGGATGGCGGCCTTTTCCAGCTTGTGGTTGTAGGGGATGGGCACATTCCGCGCGGACACGCGCACCGGCGCGGCGTCCAGCTCGAAGAAGCATTCCTCGTTGATGATCGCCATCACTTCCGAGCCCACGCCGACCGGGGCCTCGGCCTCTTCGGCGATGATCGCGCGATGGGTCTTGCTCACCGAGGCCTTGATGCCGGCGCGATCGAGCGGGCTGAGGGAATACAGATCCACCACCTCGCAGTCGATGCCGTGATGGCTGGCGAGGAATTCCGCGGCCTCCAAGCACCAGTGCACCGAGATGTTGTAGCCGAACAGCGTGACATCGCGGCCCTGGCGCGCCACTTCCGAGCCTTCCAGGGGATGGAAATATTCCTCGTCGGGCACCTCGCCCTTCATGTTGTACATCAGCTCGTGTTCGTTGATGAACACCGGGTCGTTGCAGCGCACAGCGGACTTGATGAGGCCATAGGCTTGCCTCGGATTGGAGGGCGTCACCACGCGCAGTCCGGCCACGCCCATGAACACCTTCTCCATGCGCGCCGAGTGCTGGGCGCCGAGCTGGTGAGCGGTGCCGCCCGGCGAGCGGATCACCACCGGCGCTTCGAGCTGGCCACCCGACATGTAGCGCACCTTGGCGGCGGAGTTGAAGATCTGGTCCATCGCCAGCCAGGCGAAATTCACCGACATGATCTCGATGATCGGCCGCACGCCGACGAAGGAGGCGCCGATGCCAAGACCCGTGAAGCCGTTTTCCGAGATCGGGGTGTCGATGACGCGCTCGGCGCCGTATTTCTCGTACAGTCCCTTGGTCGCCTTGTAGGTGCCGCCGGCCACACCGACGTCCTCGCCCATGACGATCACCATCGGATCGCGCGTCAGCTCCTCATCCTGGGCGCGGCGGATCGCTTCCCAATACATCATTACGGCCATTAGTGTTTACTCCCCCGGACATAAGGATCGTTGTCCGCCAATACATATTTTTCCAATTCATCGACCGAGGGTTCGGGCGATGCTTCGGCGAATTTGATGATCTCGTTTTCGATCTCTTCGAGCACGGCGGTGTCCATCGCCTTGTAGTCGTCCAGCGTGATCTGCTTCGCCTCGACCAGCCGGTCGCGCAGCATGATGATGGGATCGCGCTTGCTCCACATGCGTTCCTCGTCCTTGGGACGGTAGGCGTTGGAATCGGACATGGAATGGCCGCGGTAGCGGTAGGTCATCAGCTCGAGGAAGTAGGGGCCTTTGCCGGAACGGACATGGTCGACGGCGATTTTGGCCGCCTCGTATACCTTCTCGATATCCTGGCCGTCGGTCTGCGCGGCGGGAATGTCGTAGCCGCTGACGCGCTTATACTGGTCGATCACCGCCGTGGAGCGGTCGATGCGGGTGCCGATGCCGTAGAGGTTGTTTTCGCACACGTACAGGACGGGCAGGTTCCACACCTTGGCCATGTTCAGCGACTCGTGGAACGTGCCCTGATTGTTCGCGGCATCGCCGAGGAAGCAGATCGAGATCGCGTCCGAGCCCTTCATCTTCAGGCCCTTGGCGATGCCCGCCGCCAGCGGAAACGGTCCGCCCACCAGCGCGTAGCCACCCATGAAGCGGTGTTCCGCGTCGAAGATGTGCATCGAACCGCCGCGGCCCTTGCTGGAGCCGGTCTCCTTGCCGTACAGTTCGGCCATCACCGCCTTGGGGTCGGCGCCGCACTTGATGGCGTGGACGTGATCGCGGTAGCCGGTGATAACATAGTCATGGCCCGGCCGCGCCGCTTCCATCACGCCGAAGGCGCAGGCCTCCTGGCCGGGATAGAGGTGAAGAAAGCCGCCGATCTTGCGCTCCACATAGGCTTCGTAGCAGCGCTCTTCGAAACGGCGTGCGAACAGCATCTCACGCAGCACGCGTTTTTTGTCAGCAGGGGTCATGGGACTCCTTCATTTAAAGTACCTGAAAATCGTCAAGCACGATATGATCTGTTTTTTGCGGCTCAAGGTCAAGGTAAACCATGGCTTAAGAAGGGGTTTTAAGTGATCAAAATCAGCATAAAACAACATCGCGGACTGCCGGAAGAGGGGTATGTCGATGGCCAGACCAACCTTCTCATCGCCTTTCCCGAGACCACGTCCGGCAAGGACTGGCCGATGTTTCCCCACGCCGGCCTGCTGAAACAGCGCTGGGCGCGTCTCAAGGAAAAAGACGACACCTCGCCGCTGACCACCGACCTGCCCAATGCCACAGGCAGCCGCGTCACGCTCGCGCCCATCAAACCGGATATTTCGGCCTTCGACCTGCTGACGCTGGCGCGCAAGCTGTGCGCCACACATCTGGAACAAAATCCCACCGCCATCACCCTGCTACTGGCGGGACTGGACTCGGAACTGGCCGCGCGCGTCGCCGAGGCGTGCGTGGCGGCGCTGCTGGCGGGCGTCCACGCCATGCCGGCCCTGAAAAGCAAACCGGCCAGGGAAAAGCGGCTGGCCGGTATCGACATCCACGGCCTGGACGCCAGGCTCGATTTTTCGCGTACGCTTGCCGAGGCCGAGGGCAACAACCTGGCGCGTTATCTCACGGCGTTGCCACCCAATCAACTCACCCCGGCGCACTATCGGGAACGCATCGCCGAACTGGCCGAAGAAAACGGCTGGAACATGCACTTTTTCGACACCAAGACCCTCAAGCGCCAGAACGCCGGGGCCTTTCTCGCCGTGGCGCAGGGCAGCACCGATGACGACGCGGGCATCGTGCAGCTCTGCTATTCGCCCCGCAGCCGCAAACGCGGCACGGAAAAAAAGACCGGGCGGCGGCTGGCGCTGGTCGGCAAGGGTATCTGCTACGACACCGGCGGCAACAACCTCAAACCGGCCAAGAGCATGTTCGGCATGCACGAGGACATGGAAGGCAGCGCCGTGGCGCTCGGCGTGCTGCTGGCGCTGACCCGGCTCAAGGCGAATCTTTCCGTACACTGCTGGCTGGCCCTGGCGCAAAACCACATCGGCCCGAAAGCCTACAAGCAGAATGATGTCGTCACCGCCAGCAACGGCGTGACCATCGAAGTGGTGCACACCGACGCCGAGGGCCGCATGATCCTCGCCGATACCCTGGCGATGGCCAGCGCCGAACGCCCCGGCCTGCTCATCGACTACGCCACGTTGACGGGTTCGTGCATCTACGCCCTCGGGACGCGCTACAGCGGGGCGTTCGCCAATCGCGACGCGCTGGTCGCCGATGTGATCGAAGCGGGCCGCGCCAGCGGCGAGCGGGTGTGGCCCTTTCCGACCGACAGCGACTACGACAAGGAACTGGAAAGCGACATCGCCGACATCAAGCAATGCGTCCTCGCCGGCGAAGCCGATCACATCCTCGCGGCGCGCTTTCTGAGCCGTTTCGTCAAGGAGGAGGTGCCCTGGCTGCACATCGATCTCGCCGCCGGCAACAACAAGGGTGGACTGGCGCACATCCCCACCGACATCACCGGCTTCGGCGTGCGGTTCACACTGAGTTTGTTGCTGGAGCGCGGGGTGTTGGAGAAAGCGTAATTTCGGAGAAACAATAAGCAGAGGGCAATGCAATGAAAACCAGAATTTCTGCAATGATCGCACTGTTCAGCCTTGGTTTACTGGCCACCGCGCAGGCCGAGGAAAGCCCGCTGTATGGGGGGCTCAAGGTCGGCGCGATGCTCGCCGACAAGATGAACCTCGACGATGGCGTGAGAATGTCGAGCCCGGACGCCGTGGCGAACGCCGGCCTCATCGGCGGCTATCAATTCAAAATCGGCAAACTCGGTTTTCTCGGCGCCGAAGGCGAACTGACCACCAGCTTCGGCCGCGGCCGCGCCGACTTCTCCCGCAACGGCACGAAAATTCCCCAAGGCGACAACGTTTGGGGCGTCACCACCGCCGCGCTCTACGGCGTTTACCAGAGCCCAGGGAAATTTTACGCCAAGGTCAGGGCTGGCGTCCTTTACGACAGAATCAGCGCCAGCGGCAACGCCCTTTCCGCCAGCGCCACCGACTGGCACGGCTCCTATGGCCTCGGCGGCGGCTGGAAAATCGGCGAGGGGGCTCTTGAACTTGAATACACGGTGATCGAAAAGAATATCGATTTCGTCAGCCTGGGTTATCGGTTTCAGATTGGGAATTGATCTGAAAGGCCCTCCGGCGCACCATGCCGGTTTCTTGAAAGAATATGCATAGATGTCTATTATTATATGCATAACCCGCGGAGGCGAACATGAGAACCACCCTTGATTTACCCGAAAGCTTGCTGAACGAGGCAATGAAAGCAACCCACGCGGACACCAAAACCGCGGTCATCATTAAGGCGCTGGAAGAATTAGTGAGAAAATCAAGAATTTCCGAGCTAAAGAAATACAAAGGGAAAATCGATCTGGATATTGATCTTGACGAAATCAGAGACCGCCATTGATGGACGTTTTGGTAGATACATCAATATGGATTGATTATTTTCGGAGCGGCCTCAACTCCAAAGACCTCGATTTCCTGATAGACGAAAACCTTATCGTCACCAACGACATAATACTGGCCGAGCTATTACCCTATCTAAAGGTAAAAAAGCAAACGAAGGTCGTTAAGCTGCTTTATGAAATAAATAGAATCCCGCTAGATATTCATTGGGAAGAAATTATCGAATTCCAGGTGAAGTGTTTGAAAGGCGGGGCAAATGGGGTAGGGATTCCCGATTTGATTATTGCTCAAAACGCAAGGCAACATAATTGCGCAATTTATTCACTCGATAAACACTTTCGGTTATTGAATCATGCGGTGAAAGTGAGGTTGTATGGATAAAATCGATGACCAAATGCTGAAAGACATGGCGCAAACCATCGCGCAAGAAGTAAATCCCGAATGTATCATCCTGTTCGGCTCTTATGCCCGGGGCGATGCGCGTCAGGATTCCGACGTCGATCTGCTCGTCATCGAGCGGGAGCCTTTCGGCGCATCGCGCAGCCGAAGAAGAGAGGCGGCACGCTTATGGCGGGCGCTTGCACGGTTCCCGGTTTCCAAGGATATCGTGCTTTACAGCCAGGGCGAAGTGGAGCATTGGCGCAACTCGCCCAACCACCTCATCGCACGCGCCATGCGCGAAGGGAAAGTCCTGCATGCGCGATCTTGAGCACGCCAAAGCCATGCTTACCGCCGCGCAAAAGGATTTGCGCGCCCTGACCGGCATGCAGGATTCGAACGTCTTCGCAGATGAAATCTTCGGATTTCACGGCCAACAAGCGGTAGAAAAAGCGCTAAAGGCATGGATGTCGGCACTCGGCTTGATCTATCCACGAACTCACGATGTAGGCAGGCTACTCACGCTGCTCGAGAATCGTGGCGAGGATGTGACGCCATACTGGCCTCTGGCCGCCTACAACATGTTTGTGGCACAGGCGCGATATGAAGGCATGGAGAGCAGCGACGAACCTTTGGACCGCCATGTCATGATCGAAGAAGTAAACACCTTGGTGCGCCATGTCGAGCGCATAGTAGAAACAGAATAGCAGCAGAGTTGATGGATTCTCCCGCCTCCTGCACCCTCGTCACCCCCGGCCTCTACGGCCCGCCAGGACTGCGCGCCACGGATTTTTCCGGGCTCAACCTTGCGCCCCTGGAAACCCTGCTGGCGCGCGCGGTGGTGGAGAACGTGCCGGCTGTGGGCCTGGAGGCGACGCTGTTTCATCTGTTCGGCGTGGAACGCGACCCGGCGCGGGATCTGCCGGTGGCGGCGGTGGCGTGGGCAGGGGATACCGGCGAAGTGTCGCAGGATTTCTGGCTGCGCGCCGACCCGGTGCATCTGCGCCCCGACCAATCGCGCCTGGTGCTGCTCGGCGACCGCATGTTGAATATGCAACAGCACGAAGCGGACACCATCGCCAAAGAGTTCAACGCCTTGTTCGGCGCCGATGGCTGGCGTCTTGAAACGCCGCATCCCGAGCGCTGGTATTTGCGTTTGCCGGAGGATCCGCACATTCGCACCTATGACCTGCGCGAGGCGCTGGGGCGTCACATCGACGGCTTGCTGCCTTCGGGGGCGCGCGGCAAGCAGTGGCATGCAGTGCTCAATGAGATTCAGATGCTGTTGCACTCCAGCGCGGTGAATCACGCGCGTAGCGCGCGTGGCGCGCCTGCCGTCAACAGCGTGTGGCTGTGGGGCGGCGGCTATACGCCACGAGGTGTGCCGGCGCGTTGGGCGCGGGTATGGAGCGATGAGCCCGTGGCGACAGGGCTGGCGCGGCTGGGTGGCGTTCCTGCCGCGACGCTGCCGGCATCCGCCGCCGTCGTGCTGGAACATCGTTCCGGCGGTGCGCAACTGGTGGTGCTGAATGCCGTCCACAGCGCGACGCTGTATGGCGACACGAGCACGTGGGGCGAGGCGATGGCGTCTTTGATGCAAAACTGGTTTGCGCCGCTGCTGGATGCCCTGAAAAGGCGTAACATCGACAGCCTGGACATCCTCGCCGCCGATGGCCGCGCTTACCGCGTCACCCCGTCATCACTGCGGCGCTTCTGGAAGCGCCGCCGCTCGCTGGAGACTTATACGTGACAGAAAAACAGATCGTCCGGCGCACCTTCGAGGACAACACCGCCTTGCCGGACAGTCTGCACCCCGTGCTGCGGCGCATCTATGCCGCGCGCCGGGTGGCGAATGCCGGCGAGCTGGAAAACCTGCTGACGCGTCTGCCGCCCGCCTCACAGCTCACGGGCATCGACGCTGCGTGTGATCTGCTATACGCCGCACTGCGCGACGGCAAGCGCATATTGATCGTGGCGGATTTCGATGCCGACGGCGCGACCAGTTGCGCGGTGGCGGTGCGGGCGCTGCGTCTGCTCGGCGCCAGCGATGTGCGCTTTGTGGTACCAAACCGCTTCGAATTCGGCTATGGCCTGACGCCCGAGATCGTCGCGGTAGCCGCCGGACACCAGCCCGATTTGCTCATTACCGTGGACAATGGTATTTCGAGCATCGACGGTGTGGCAGCGGCCAAGGCACACAGCATGCAAGTGTTGATTACCGATCACCATCTGCCCGGCGCAACGCTGCCCGGGGCGGATGCCATCGTCAATCCCAACCAGCCCGGCGACGGCTTCCCCAGTAAGAGTCTCGCCGGCGTGGGCGTGATCTTCTACGTGATGCTGGCGCTGCGCGCGCGACTGCGTGAACGAGACTGGTTCGCACAACGCGGCATCACCGAGCCCAATCTCGCGCAATTGCTGGACCTGGTGGCGCTCGGCACCGTGGCCGATGTGGTGCCGCTCGATCATGTCAACCGTATCCTGGTGGCACAGGGCCTGGCGCGCATCCGCGCCGGGGCGTGTTGCGCCGGCATTCGCGCCTTGCTGGAAGTGGCGGGCCGGCGGTATGAACGCATCGGCGCGACCGATCTGGGGTTCGCGGTCGGCCCCAGGCTCAACGCCGCCGGGCGTCTCGACGACATGACGCTGGGCATCGAGTGCCTGCTCACCGACGACGATACCCGGGCGCGCGATATCGCCGGGCAATTGGATCACCTCAACCGCGAGCGCCGCGGCATCGAAAACGAGATGCAGGAACAGGCGCTGACGCTGCTTGCAGGGAGCGAGTTCGGCGAACCGGAACCTGAAACCCGAAACGCGAAAAATTCTTTCGGCCTCTGCCTGTTCGACGAATCCTGGCATCAAGGTGTGATCGGCATCCTCGCCTCGCGCATCAAGGATCGCTATCACCGTCCGGTGATCGCCTTCGCCCCCGCCAACGAGCAGGAAATCAAAGGCTCGGCACGCTCCATTCCCGGCGTCCACATCCGCGACGTGCTCGACAGCGTGGCGGCGCATCATCCGGGTCTGCTCACCAAATTCGGCGGCCACGCCATGGCCGCCGGGCTGACCCTCAAGCGCGAACACTTCGACGCCTTTCGTCAAGCCTTCGACGAAGAAATACGCGCACTCCTCGACAACCAGCCGCCGCAGGCCACCGTTCTCAGCGACGGCGAGCTACCCCCCCGCGACCTAGGCCTGGAACTGGCCGAAACACTGCGTAACGCCAGCCCCTGGGGCCAAGGCTTCCCCGAACCCGTGTTCGACGGCCGCTTCGAAATCGTCAACCAGCGCATCGTCGGCGAAAAACACCTCAAGATGCTGCTCAAGATACCTGGTTCGACAGCATTGCTCGACGCAATCGCGTTCAACAAAGGGCAGGGCGCGGACGAGGTGGGTCCCCAGGTCCACATGGCATACAAGCTGGATGTCAATGAATACCAGGGGCGGCGTAGCGTGCAGTTGATTGTGGAGCATATCGCCGGGATGTAGGGTGCGCCGTAACCACAGCAACTCAATGGCATTGCGCTGAATGTGATTTATCGCAATACTGATGCAATACCCCCAGATTTTGGAGTAAGGGATCAACGAGATGAAAAGACTTGCGGACCAGGAGCTGACGGCTCTATTGGATGATACTGAATCCGATCTTACTGAGAGAAAGCGGTCTTTCAGAGGAGATGCCTCCAAAAAAGCCCGGCAGGCTGTTTGCGCGTTCGCCAATGATTTACCCAACCACAACAAGCCGGGCATTCTTTTCATAGGCGCGAAAGACGATGGATCTCCTTCTGACGAACCTATCACGGATGAACTGCTTCGCAGCCTGGCGGATATGAGAAGCGACGGCAACATCCTTCCATTGCCTGTTCTCTCTGTTGAAAAAAGAACCTTGAAAGGCACCGAGATGGCCGTTGTAACGGTTATGCCCTCGGATATGCCACCGGTAAAGTACGAGGGGCGTATCTGGATTCGCACTGGCCCACGCCGCTCTATTGCCAACGAACAGGAAGAACGTATCCTCAGTGAAAGAAGAAGATATAAAAATCTTCCTTTCGATATTTATCCCATTCCCACAGCAAAGGTTTCGGATCTTTCAAGGCTGATCTTCGAGAACGAATATTTACCCGCCGCATTTGCAGCAGATATTCTGGAAACTAATGGCAGAACCTATGAGGAACGCCTCGCTTCATGCAAGATGATTGTGTCACCTGATGATACTACGCCAACCGTGCTTGGATTACTCGCCATCGGAAAAAGCCCCCAGGATTTCCTTCCTGGCGCGTATATTCAGTTTTTGCGCATTGACGGGACGGAGCTATCTGACCCGGTAATCGACGAAGAACCAATAGGAGGAGCACTTGTAGAGGTACTTCGTCGTACTGAAGAAAAACTTATGGCCCATAACCGGGCAGCTATCGACATCATCTCGGCGCCAACACATTTGAAAGAGATGCCATACCCCCCTGCTGCAATCCAGCAGATTCTATATAACGCCGTGTTGCACAGAACTTACGAGAGCACCAATGCTCCGGTGCGGGTGTATTGGTTTAATGACCGCATTGAAATCATCAGCCCAGGCGGACCGTATGGCAATGTCACGATTGATAACTTCGGCAACCCTGGCATCACGGATTATCGTAATCCGAATATTGGCGACGTGTTAAAAACGTTTGGTTTTATTCAGGCATTTGGAAGAGGAATTGCTACCGCGAGAAAAGAACTGGAAAAAAACGGCAATCCTGAGCTGACGTTTGAAGTAAATCAGAGCGCGGTCGCTTGTGTGATGAGGCGCAAACCATGAGTGCGCCCGTGTTGACTTTTTTTAACAACAAGGGCGGCGTGGGCAAAACTTCGTTGATCTATCATCTTGCGTGGATGTTTGCCAGTCTGGGCAAGCGGGTTGTCGCCGTAGATCTTGATCCACAAGCCAATTTGACGTCGGCCTTCCTGGATGAAGATCGGATTGAGGAGATCTGGAACAGTTCGTCACAAGGCTCAACGATCTTTCAGTGCGTCAAGCCACTTACCGCGATTGGTGATATCACCGAACCTACGCTGCAAACCATTGCCACAGACCTTTACCTGATCCCGGGAGATGTCAATTTATCCGGTTTTGAAGATGCGCTTTCCAACGAATGGCCTAACAGCATGGGCGACAACAATCTTTACCGCCCAATGCGAATACTGAGCTCTTTCTGGCAGGTAATGCGGATGGCCGTGGAAAAAGTTCAAGCTGATATCATACTTGTCGATATCGGCCCAAATCTGGGCGCAATCAACCGATCGGTACTGGTCGCCACTGATTACGTAGTGATTCCTCTCGGGGCTGACCTGTTCTCCTTACAAGGGCTGAAAAATCTTGGCCCCACCTTGAAAAACTGGCAAAACCTATGGAAAAAAAGGCTGGATAACTGGGAAGCAAGCGCCGAAAAGCCATCCCATCCCACCTTCCATTTGCCGCAAGGGAAAATGCAGCCTATAGGTTATCTTTGCCAGCAATATAGTGTGCGCCTGAATAGGCCGGTTAAAGCCTATGAAAAGTGGATCACTCGCATTCCTGCGATATACCGCGAATCAGTACTGGGCGAGAAGCCGGACGTGCTTACAAAACAGATCATCGATGATCCCTATTGCCTGGCTACAATCAAGCACTATCGCAGCTTGATTCCCATGGCGCAGGAGCATCATAAACCGATTTTCAATCTGACACCCGCCGATGGTGCCATAGGTAGTCATGCCAATGCTGTTCAGGATGCCAAGAAAGATTTCAACCAGTTGGCAATGAAAATTGCGGACAAAATGGGCGTGACACTGTGATCTCAAAATAGGCGCAGTTGAGCTGCCGTTGGTATTTTGCGTTGAGAAGCCGCTTTAAACCGAAAGGAGATCCCCCATGCTCATCGGCCTTCCCAAAGAAACCAAAGACGACGAATACCGCGTAGGCATGACCCCCGGCGCGGTCAAGACGCTCATCCGTCGCGGTCATCGTGTGCGGGTGCAGAGTGGCGCGGGCATGGACGGCGGCATCACCGACGCCGAATATCAGGCCGCCGGCGGTGAGATCGTGGCGGATGCCGCGGCGGCGTGGGCGGCGCAGATGGTGGTGAAGGTGAAGGAGCCGATCGCCGCCGAGTATGGCTATCTGCGCCCTGATTTGCTGCTCTTCACCTATCTGCACCTGGCGCCCAACCGCGAGCTGACGGAGCGCATGCTGGCCTCGGGCGTGACCGGCGTCGCCTATGAAACGGTGACGACACCAGCGGGCCACCTGCCGTTGCTCGCGCCGATGAGCGAGGTGGCGGGGCGTATGGCCACGCAGGTCGGCGCGACGTATCTGGAGAAGCACCTGGGCGGACGCGGTGTGCTGCTGGGTGGCGTGCCGGGCGTGCCGCCGGGACAGGTGGCGATCCTCGGCGGTGGCGTGGTGGGACTCAATGCCGCCAAGATCGCCGCGGGCATGGGGGCGCAGGTGACCCTGCTCGACACCCGTCACGAGCGCCTGCAATACTTGGACGACATTTTCATGGGCCGGGTACAGACCCGCACCAGCAATGAGGCGAATATCGAAGAGGCGGTCTTGCATGCCGACCTGGTGATCGGCGCGGTGTTGATCGCGGGCCGCAAGGCACCCTGGCTGGTGACGCGCGACATGCTGGCGCACATGCGGCCGGGCAGCGTGATTGTCGATGTCTCCGTCGACCAGGGCGGTTGCGTGGAAACGACGCATCCCACCACCCATCACGCGCCGACCTATGTCGTCGATGGCGTGGTGCATTACTGCGTCGCCAATATGCCCGGCGCCGTGCCGCGCACCAGCACCTTCGCCCTGGTCAATCAGACCCTGCCTTATATCATCGAGCTGGCGGGCAGCGGCCTGGATGCGCTGCGCGGCGATGTGACCTTGCGCGCCGGCCTCAACACCCATCACGGCATGTTGACCTGCCGCGCCGTGGCGGAGAGTTTGGAGATGACTTATACGGAGGCGGAAACCGCGCTATCCACGTTGCCGTAACGGCACATAAGGCCGGACATCTTCGCCAGTGTAGACCTGCGTGGGCCGGAAGATGCGGTTGTCGGCGAGCTGTTCGCGCCAGTGGGCCAGCCACCCCGCGCAGCGCGAGATGGCGAAGATGGAGGTGAACTGGTCGGTAGGGATGCCCATCTCCGAGTAGAGCACGCCCGAATAGAAATCGACATTGGGATAAACTCCCTTGTGCGCCAGCCGCTCGCGGCAAGCCTCTTCCACCGCCAGGGCGGTCTCGAACAGCGGGCTGACCTGGCCGCCCTTGTGGGCGGCAAGCTTTTCCACCAGCTTTTCCAGGATCACGGCGCGCGGGTCTTTGACCTTGTATTCACGATGCCCCATGCCCCAGATCTTGGCCTTCGCCGCAAGCTGTTTCTCCACCCAGGCGCGGGCGTTGTCCGGGCTGCCGATCTCTTGCAGCATCTCCACGACTTTCTCGTTCGCCCCGCCGTGCAGCGGACCGGAGAGGGTGCCGATGGCGGCGGCGATGACGCCGTTGGGCGCCGCCAGGGTCGAGCCGGCCACCAGCGCGGCGAAGGTCGAGGCGTTGATGGTATGTTCGGCGTGCAGCACCAGGCAGGTATCCATGATGTCGGCATGGAACGGATCAGGCTCCTTGCCGGTCAGCATGTAGAGGAAGTTTTCCGCGTAGCTCAGATCGGTGCGCGGCAGCACGGGGTCGTAGCCGTTGCGAATATGCTCCCACATCGCCACCAGCGTCGCCATGCGCGCCAGGATCTTCACCGTCATGCTGTGGATGTAATCCAGATTTTCGCGGATGTCGCGGCCGGTCAACCCCTCCGGGCCGGGATAAAACATGCCCAGGCTCGCCACCGCCGTTTGGAGCATCTCCATCGGGTGGCCGCTGGCCGGCAGGTTTTTCATCATCTCGCGGATGTTGTACTTGACGCGGCGGTTGGCGCGCAGTTGTTCATCGAAACTGTCGAGCTCGCTCGACGTGGGCAGGCGGCCATCGAGCAACAGCAGCGCGGTTTCTTCGAAAGTGCTGTGCTCGGCGAGTTCATCGATGGGATAGCCTCGATAGGCCAGTATGCCGCGCTCGCCATCGATGAAGGAAATATTGGACTTGGTCGCCGGAACACCTTCCAGGCCGGGCAGATACTCGCTCATTGCACACCTTGATTTGAATCTGAATTACTGCGGAAGGAACAAGCATATAACAGATAAAGGAAAGGGGGAAACCCTTTACCTTGATAAAAGCCAGGTAACGCAGGATACGGTTCACCCCCTTCACCGCATCGCTCGAATTTCGTGCATTCCCGCCGCCAGCCGGAAAGGCGATCAACAACAAATCGCGGCTCGGCGACATCCGATCAATGATATTTCATCCTCGTCATCGGACATTCACGATCGATGTGGCTTGGGTTTCATGGCATCCTTGGGCGGGGCGCGGAACATGACATCAAGACCTGGCCCTGCCGCTTTCCTTGCACCCGCTTTATCGGCTTTCATGTTCAGTATTGCGTTTCCCCAGCCAGATATCGCGCCACGGCCCGAGCAATTGGCTGGCCTGTGTTACTCTCGTAATAACTGAATGCCGGACTCGGATTGACCTCAAAACAGTAGACCCGGTTATCGGGGGTGATCTTGAGATCAATGCCGGCAAAGGGCAGTTCCAGCGCCCGGGCGAGACGCACGCACTTATTGGCAAGCTCGCCGGGCAGATCGAACGCCTTCAGTTCCACCTCTTTACCTGCCCGATGTGCGTACCGGTAGTCGGCAGCCTCGGTGGTGATGGCAGTCGCAAACACTTCAGTCCCGACCGTGTGCACCCTAACGTTGGTGCCTTCCACAAACTCCTGAAACTGCGTGGGGCACCAGCGAATCTGCGCCAGCCGTTCCCGGTCCTCGTCTTCGAGGGTCTGCACAATGGAGCGCACGCCGCTGATCGATTTGTAGATGATCCTCTTGTGCTTGGCGCGGAATTGAAGCACCAGATCCGGATCGTTAGTGACAAGCGTCTCCGGAATGGCAAAACCCTGTTCGCGGATGAGTTGCGCCTGATAGGGCTTGGACGAATTGGACCCCATCGGCCCGGTGCGGTTGACAACACGGCCCGGCATGATCTCGCACCAGCGCATCAAGGCATCGTGGAGGGCTCGGCAGTACCGCCGCCGGGGTGAACCGGCGGGTTCATCCTTGAGCTCCGGCAAGACCTGATCATCCATTAACCGGGTATAAACGCCGCAAATATCCTCGAGACGGTAGTCCTGGGTGTCGATGGTTATCCGGCCGGTGACACGATTGCCGGAGATTGCGAATTCCAGCTCTGTGGCGCTGAAATGCCGCTGATTGAACACGGCATACGGCACGCCGAGTCCATCGAGCTCCTCCCGGACCATGGCGATCGGGGTTTCGGTGGGAATGCCGCATAGCAGAATCATTTACCTTCCTCCACCCTGGAGCGCCGCCGCCATCACATCGAGCAGTGCCTCGCCCCCCAGCCTGAGATCAGGCAACGGTGTCGCCCCGGCGAAGGTCCAGGAAGATTCCGGCCCGGCAACAAGTTGAATGCCCAACAACCCGGCCCCCGCGAGACCCGCGAGACGTTTGCAGCTTGCAGCAATGTCGGGGGGGGGCGATTCCCCGACAACGTGCCCATCAATGACGATGACCGTATTCACTGGCGTCTCTGCTGAGACGAACCCTCCCCTGAGATGCCCTTCATCGATCTCATCAAAGCCGCTTTGCCGGTAAGGCAGTGTCGGCAACCCCGCCTTCCCGGCCAGCCAAACCCATTCGGAGATGTGGCGCCATGCGCCGGACAGCCCCTGCGCCGTTGGCCGGTTCAGCACCGGCTGAGGCATGGCGTACAGCCAACTCATGTAAAACGCCATCAGCTCCTGTGCTGCGTATTCGCGATCGGCCGGACTGGCCATGGCAAGGTGCTCCTGGGGAATATAGGAAAGGCGATTCACTATTCCGCGGACAGCGCCACTGTTGATTGTGCGCCGGTCCGCAAGGGTGATGGCGACACTGGCGCCATCCGCCGACACCCGATGCTCCCAGCGCAGGCTGCACGCCAGCTCCTCGGCGCTCACCAATTCGAGCGGTGCGATCTGCCGGGCCTTGAGACCCTCGTAGGCCCAAAGCGCGGCCTCATCATTTGACGGACAAAGCACCAGCCACATTGCTCAACATCCTCCCCCGAAAAATGGCGGGGGCCGGGAATGCGAAAACCGGCCCCGCCATCTGCCTGTCCGCCAGCTATCCTTCTCTTGGCTTTTCAATATCCTTACCGTCCTTGGCCTGCTTGGCATCGGCCGCCTGTTTTTGAAGCCGCTGCCTCAGCGAGGCAGAATCGGGACTGTCCAGATCAGGCTCGCGCCTGAGGGAGCCGATACTCAAGTCGGGGCGCAACTCTGGGCTGATGAAATGACTGAGTTGACCTACTGCCGCCTCAACACGGGTCAGGCGTTCTTCGAAAGACGGGTGGCCAGCGGTCCCCCCAGAAAAGTCCTCGGCGAACTCTTTTGGGGTGTAATAGTTCTCTCTGTCTTTTTCCTTAGTCAGCTCCTTGGCCTCCTTGGATTCGTTTTTGGCAACCTCCTTTTCCTTTGTGTCCTTGCGATCCTTTTCTTTATCCTTTTGCTCTTTCTCTTTTTCTTTCTCCTTCTCCTTTGGTTTTTCAACGGAAATGACAACTTCTCTTGCAGCACCTGGCTCGCCGGCAGGAATGCCAATCCATTCTCCCCGTTCGGAAAAATACGCGGCTCCTATTGTATGGTTCCCCGCCAAAGTGGAGAACCTCTCGCTGGCTTTAAAAATCATCCTTTCTTCGTTGGCCTGAAGCGGGGTGGCATTCGCATCCGACCCCAGAAAAGAATCCAGGTTTTCACCAGACGGCCCCCTCAAATAAAGATACAAAAACTGGAGATGGGCCGGGTAATCACCGTAATTCCTGACGGTGTACTGACAGTCAAAGTGACCGCCCAATGTCGGATGGCTCGAACTCACCCATATGCCTCTAGAAATCGCAAGATCTAGGTAAGTAGGTCGCTGCGCACCGTAATCCTGAACGAAGAACCCACGCCATATGGCCCCAGTAGACTCGTTAAAATGCGGATTGGACCGATCTGACGACAGTACGACTTCCTGATCAGGGTAATTATTATCGTAAATGTATATGGTGATAGTCTCCGAGTCTGGATCAAAATCGTAACCATAGGCTACGACTTGATGATTGTCCCCAATCTGCGTTAAATCCCTTGAGCAAACGAGCCCCAGCACTACAGGAGTACCGCTGTCGATATACCGACGCAATTTGCTAAACTCATCCTCTTTGGTCCAGCGGGTAACCCCTTTGAAAAACCAGGTGGCATGGTCAGCATGCATCGTCCATGTAATAAAATTCATGGTTGTGGGCACTGTGAAGCTATTCAATAGCCTCCAGTAGATGTAATCAGCTAGTCGAGTGCCATCGGCAGGAACACCTGTCCCTGGAAAATCAGAGGTATTATGAGTAGGGGTAGGGATGCCCGCGTGGTAGTAATCCAATGCGGCATACGCCATTCCGCCGCATCGTCCGCGGGTCGTAACATTCCCAAAAAATGGAATTGTGGCTACATTGTTCACGAAATCGTTTCGAAAGTGAAAACCGTGTCTGGCTGGCACAAAATTAGTTCTTGGCATATCTTTCCTCCATAAAAAAAGGCGAGTTGGCGGTTATGAAATCACAACCTGCCTGCATTGATAATTAACCAAACGGCTACCCCTCTCTCACCTTCTCGATGTCCTTGTCTTCCTTGAGTTGCTTAGTGGCTATAGCCTGTTTATAAAGTTGCTGACTCAATTGCAGGATCAGTGCTGCCCATATCCGATTCACCCCTGAGAGCTCTTGAACCCAAATCAGGTCGCAATTCATGGCCGCTAAAATGAGCCAACTGACCAATTTCTTATCTTTATCCTTGATTTCCTTGGTTTCGAGCTTCTCAGGCTTCTCCTAAAGCTCTTTTCCTTCGAGCTTATCGATCTTGGGCTCCTTCCAACCGTAGCACATCGCGAGCAACAGCGTCTCGCTCTGCGGGGCCTCCACCACAACGCGGTTGATCGCACCGCCGCTGAGTCGGAGCGTTTCGCTCTGCCGTTGCGGGCCGCTCATTGCCGCCGTCGCCGCGATCGCACCATTCGTGTTGAACGCCGTGACCTTCGCTGGCCGGGCGAAATGCACAAGCGCGACCTCTACGACCGGGCAGGAGACCGGCAAGCGAATTTCAAGGGCAAATCCGCAGTCCAACCCGGTGAAGCCACCCCAGGAGGTAACCCTGGTCTGCGGCAGTAGATTGTTCGCATGGTCACGCGCTGCGAATGTCGCGCCTTGGACCCGCCACGGATTCGGTCCGCTCCCAAGGGGAAATGCCTTGAAGTCGACGCACTTGCGCGAGCGCAACAGCAGATCGGTCAACCGGGCGAGCACGGCTTCGAGACGGGCGAGGCGCTGCTCAAGAATGGCGGCGGCGATGGGCTGGACCGGTTCACCAGGCGGAAACCGAAAGCCCTCCCGGATGTCCTTCTCCTTCTCTTTTGGCAGATCCTTGAACTCCTTGCGATCCTTCTCCTTGCGATCCTTTTCTTTGAATTCTTTTGCCTCCTTCGCCTCCTTGACCTCTTTGACGTCCTTCTCTTTTTCTTTGGGCAGGTCCTTGAACTCTTTGCGGTCCTTGTCTTTGATGTCTTTGGAGTCCTTTCCTTTGGTGACGTGCGCGAGCATCTGGCGCAAATCGGGCCTGTTGCCGATCCGCTGGGTACGGGGCCGCCCGGGCGCATCCTGTTGCGGGGAGCCGGTTACGCGCAGCAGATCTCTTGCCTCGGCGGGGGTCAGCGGGGATCTTCCCTGGGCGCGCAGGGCCCCCTGGAGACAACCCAGGGCGCCCACGACAATCGGCGACGCGCTGGAGGTTCCACTGAATTGGTCGGTGTACCATTCGTCCTCGTTGACCCCGCCCTGAAGATCACCGTATCCGCAGGTGGTTACTTCCCTTCCCCAGCCTTGGGCGTCCACCAGCGCTCCCCAGTTCGAAAAACCGAGACGCGAGCGATCGGGGCCGTGGTCCCTGCCATGAGTGCCGGGAGGCGGCGCACCGGCCCCGACCACAATTGCACCGGAATCGCGATTGGCCCGATTGAACGGATTCGTCCATGTGGCGGGAAAGCCCGCCTGCGGGGTGTTATAGATCGGGTCGTCGAGGTTCTCCGCGCCGTTTCCCGCCGCTTCCACCACGATGACGCCGCGGCTGGTGGCAAAGCGAATGGCGTCAAAGTCATCCGGCCACCATTCGATCGGAATGAAACCCTGCTGGCCACTGCCGGTCGCCCGCGGCCCGGAACGGTGGAGTTCGATAAGGATGATGTCACCCGGGCGCAGGGCGTTCGCCGCCTGCCGGATGGCTGCGGCCGAACCCAGGCCGCCAATCGAGATGGCTCGCACGCCGGCATCCGGGCAGATTCCCGTGATGCCAAATGCGGTACGGTCGCCGCCGAATTCTCCAATCACGGCGGTACCGTGATTGCGCCAGGCGGGATCGTTGATTTGGGTGCCTCCCGTCACCCCTCCCTGGTTCTGGACCAGGTCCTCATGGCTGAATCGCCAGGCGCCTTCGATATCAACAATCCCCACACCCGCTCCTCCGCCTCCAGGGAGCGTCCATGCGTAACGCGCGTCAATACCTTCCGGGGCAGCACCCAGATAACCCTGGCTGGCGCTGAAGTCAGGCGTGTGCAACGGCGGCTCTTCCGCCACAGGGAGCATGTCGTTGATTTCCGGCAGTTCGGCTCCCGGCTTTACATACGCGGCAGCGACAACCTCCAGTTCGCGCAAGCGCTCTGCCAACAGGTCCAAACGCTCATCGGGTGCCTCCACTCTAAAGTAAACGGATAGATCCGGCGCTTCCGCACCCGCAGCGGACGCCAAAGATGCGGCTTCATCCCTGAGCCTGGCTCCACTGACGCCAAATAACGGCCGCAGCGTGGCACCCTCGGAGGACAACAATTCCGTTAGGGGGGTGATGTCTGCGCCCGCGGTGGACGCAACGCCTTCCTGCGTTACCTGCAAATCTGCTTCTCGTTTTGTAACAAAAATAAGCTCGCGCGGTGCAGCAAGGCTGCGGGGGTGCTCAGGCAATGGCGGTGTTCGCTCGTCAGCCATGTGATATTCCCTCATGGAAGTTCCCGGGTGAGCCGGGTGCAACGCGCCCTGGACGCCTTCGGCGCGGTACCCAAAGGGGATGCTTCCCTTTATACCTCAGTTGGTGAAGAGGCCGATAAATAAGGGAAGCGTCTCCCCTTATTCTTCCGCTCCTGCTTTCATGACCTCTTATCCACAGGATCAGTCAAGATAGTTTTCACTTTTCACGCAACTTTATCGCGCGGAATTGTGACGCCGGGTATCCAGTCCTTTTCATCGATGATAAGTTCGATGTCACGATAACAAATACGGGGCACGGACTCCTTGATCTAAATCAAACAATTCGTAACTTTTTATACCGATTGGCGTTACCGTTAGGACAAGGAGATAAATTATTTTTAATTCTGGCGCAGGGGCAATGATGGTGTTGGATGAAACCGCCGGCTTTGGTGGTCTTTTCGTAGCGGATGCCGTCATCCCAGCGCGGGCGTGGTCGGCGTCGTAGGTGAAGGTAGTGGTGGCCGCGCCTTGGGTGATGGCGGTCAGAGATTCTTGTGAGAGCTACTATCCCCTCACCCCAGCCCTCTCCCCGCTGAGCGGGGAGAGGGGGCTCGTACCATTCATCCTGCCAGATGCCCCCCGGCACAGAGAGAAGCCAGCGATCACTGCCCAAACCGCCGCATGGTCTCGTTCAGCAGTTTGTGGTCGGGCGCGGTTTTGATGGCGCGTTGCCATAGCTCTTTCGCGGCGGATTGGTCGCCCGTGCTCCATAGCACCTCGCCAAGGTGGGCGGCGATTTCCGGGTCCTGGCTCATGTCGAAGGCCTGGCGCAAATATCTGATCGCTTCTTCCTTGTTGCCCATCTTGAATTGCAGCCAGCCCATGCTGTCGATGATAGCGAAATCTTGCGGGCGCAGCTCCAGGGCGCGCTTGATGTAGCCTAGCGCTTCCTGGTAGCGGTTGGTGCGGTCGGCCAGCGTGTAGCCCAGGGTGTTAAGGGCAGCGGCGTTGTCCGGTTCGCGCTTGAGGATGCTGGAAAGATCCTGTTCCATGAGGTCGATCTGGCCCAGTTCAGCACGCGCCAGGGCGCGGCCGTAGAGCAGGTCGCTGTTGTCCGGCACTTCGCTCAGCGCGGCATCGTATACGGCGATGGCCTGGCTGTGCTGCGCAGCCTGGAACAGTATCGTGCCCTCGGCGAGGTAGAGGCGCAGCTTTTGACTCGGATCGCTGGCTTCAAGGCCACGCAGATGTTTGCGCGCGCCGTCCACGTCGCCCTGTTTGGCCACAATGTCGGCCATGCGGATCTGGGCATTGAGATAGTTGGCCTCGCCCGCCGGTACGGCGGCGTACCACTTTTTCGCCGTGGCGAAATCTTTTTTGGCCTCCGCGACGGCGCCGAGGTAGAAACTGGCTTCGGCGGCGCGCTTGGGCTGGCGGCTCAGCCGGGTCAGATACTCTTCGGCCTTGTCAAAGCGTTTGAGATCAAGGGACAACAACGCCGTGCCCAGCAGCACTTCCGGGTTGTCGGGGAACTGTTTCAGCAGCGTCTCGAACTGTTCCAGCGCCTCCTCGTGGCGGTTGGCGCCCGCCAGCGCGCGGGCATAGACCAGGCGCAATGGCATATCTTGCGGCTGCTGTTTAATCACCTCACCCAGAATCTCCAGTGATTTGGCCGTGTCGCCGCTCAATTGCAGGATGCGCGCCTGAACGATCATGGCATTGGGCCAGCCCGGCTTGAGGCGCAGCGCCGTGTCGATGGCGGTGCGGGCGGTACCCAGCGCCTCGGCGCGCAATGCGAGCTGGGCGTAAGCAAAATGGGCGTGGGGATCGTCGGTGTGCCGGGCGACGAGCTTTTCCATCGTGGCGAGCGCCATTTTGCTTTCAGGAAGGCTGTGCAGCACCGAACTCACCGCGGCATAGCCACGATCGGGGGTGTGGGCTTGCGCCGCCAGAACGATTTCCAGGTGTTCCAGGGCGGCGTCGATCTGACCGCGCCGGATCTGGCTGGCGGCGATCAGCAACCGGGCATCCAGGCTGTGCGGGTCCTCCTCCATCCACAGCTTGGCGGATGCCTGGGCCTTCTCGTCGTCGCGCGCCAGAAGGGCGATGCGCGTGGCGCGCTCGGCGATTTTCGCATCCGGCACGCTGCGCGCCAGGCGCTGATAATAGTCGGCGGCGACATCGAATTGTCCGCGCTGCAATGCCGTTTCGGCCACCAGCGCCTGATAGATCGCGGCAGGGGGAAGGGGCGCCGCCTGCTGGGCCGGCGCCGCCTTGGGCTTGGGCGCCGTGGCGCCCGCCGGGCGAACCGCGGCGCAACCCGTCGCCAGCATGGAAACCCCCAGCGTGGCCACCAAAAACAAGGTTCTCATTTATAGCCACTCCCGCAACCAAACATTATTACAAGTGTCACATATTATGGCCTGCAAGTCTGCACCCCTTTTCGGCGGGAAGGAAAGCCTGATATATTAGCCATTTACGCTCCTTTATCGGACAGCAGGGGGAATCCCGCATGATGAAGGGTTTGCGCCAACCGATAAGACTTTGTTTTATAACAGGCGAATAAGTTCCATGCGCCTACTGGCCGTTGGCATCAATCACAAGACAGCGCCTGTGGATATACGGGAGCGGGTGGCGTTCGCCCCCCACCGCCTGCCGGAAGCGTTGCACGATCTTCAGACCCGATCGGACGTTGCCGAGGCGGCGATCCTCTCCACCTGCAACCGCACCGAGCTGGTGTGCTGCGCCAAGGGGGACAGCGATGACAACATCGTCGAATGGCTCGGCGATTACCATCATCTCCGCTCCGAGGACGTGGCTCCTTATGTCTATCTGCATCCCGAACAGGACGCGGTGCGGCACCTGTTGCGCGTCGCCAGCGGCCTGGATTCGCTGATTCTCGGCGAGCCCCAGATTCTCGGCCAGATGAAAACCGCCTATGCGGCGGCGATGCAGGCCGGTACGGTCGGCACGACGCTGGGGCGGCTGTTCCAGCACACGTTTTCCGTCGCCAAGCAGGTGCGCACCGACACCGCCATCGGTTCCAGCCCGGTGTCGGTGGCCTTCGCCGCCGTAAGCCTGGCCAAGCAGATCTTCGGCGAACTCGCCGGCTACACGGTGTTGCTGATCGGCGCGGGCGAGACCATCGAACTGGCGGCGCGGCACCTGCACGAAAACGGCATCGGCCGCATGATCATCGCCAACCGCACTCTGGAAAAGGCGCATGTCCTGGCCAGCGAATTCAACGGCTATGCCATCGAGCTCGGCGAAATTCCCACCCATTTGGCGGAAGCCGATATCATCATCTCCTCCACCGCCAGTCCGCTGCCGATCCTGGGCAAGGGCGCGGTGGAACGGGCGATCAAGGCGCGCAAGCATCGTCCGATGCTGATGGTGGACATCGCCGTGCCGCGCGACATCGAGCCCGAGGTCGGCGAGCTGCGCGATGTGTATCTCTACACCGTGGACGATCTGCAAGAAATCATCCAGGAAGGGCTCAAGTCACGCCAGGAAGCCGCCAAGCAGGCCGAGGAGATCATCGACGTGCAAGTGGCACACTTCATGGGCTGGTTGAAATCGCTGGAGGCCGTATCCACCATCCGCGCCTACCGCGAACAGGCCGAGCGGGTGCGCGATGACGAGCTGGAAAAGGCGCGGCGGCTGCTGGCGCGCGGCGCCTCCGCCGAAGAGGTGCTGCAACAACTGGCGCGCGGCCTCACCAACAAACTGGTCCACGCCCCCAGCGCACATATGAAACAGGCCGGCTTCGAAGGCCGCTTCGACCTGCTTGATGCCGCGCGCGAACTGTTCGATCTGAAGAAATCCCAATGAAGGCTTCCATCCGCAGCAAACTGGAGAGCCTGCGCGAGCGTCTCCAGGAAATCAGCGCGTTGCTCGCCGACGCCGAAACCATCGCCAACCAGGAGCGCTTCCGCGCCCTGTCGATGGAGTATGCCGAACTCAACCCGGTAGTGACGTGCTTTGAAAGTTACAAGACGGCGCTGGCCGACATCGCCGCCGCCGAGGACATGATGCGCGACCCGGACCCCGCGCTGCACGAGATGGCGGAAGAGGAGTACAAGCAGGGCCAGACCCGCCGCGATACATTGGAGATGGAGCTGCAAAAGCTGCTCTTGCCCAAGGATCCGCACGACGCCAGCAACATTTTCCTCGAAATCCGCGGCGGGGCGGGCGGCGACGAAGCGGCGATCTTCGCCGGCGATCTGTTCCGCATGTATTCGCGCTACGCCGAAAAGCAGCGCTGGCAGGTGGAAATCATCAGCGAAAGCCCAGGCGAACATGGCGGCTACAAGGAGATCATTTCACGCATCATCGGCCACGGCGCTTATTCGCGGCTGAAATTCGAATCCGGCGCGCACCGCGTGCAGCGCGTCCCCGAAACCGAGGCGCAGGGCCGCATTCACACCTCGACCTGCACCGTGGCGGTGATGCCGGAGATCGCCGAGGTCGACGAAGTGGCGATCAACCCCGCCGATCTCAAAGTCGACACCTTCCGCGCCTCCGGGGCGGGCGGCCAGCACGTCAACAAGACCGACTCGGCGATCCGCATCACCCATCTTCCCAGCGGCATCGTCATCGAATGCCAGGACGAGCGCTCGCAGCACAAAAACCGCGCCCGCGCCATGTCGCTGCTGCAATCGAAGCTGGTGAGCATGCAACGTGAAAAACAGGCCGCCGAACAAGCCCAGACACGCCGCCTGCTGGTCGGCACCGGTGACCGCTCGGAACGCATCCGCACCTACAACTTCCCGCAGGGCCGTCTCACCGACCACCGCATCAACCTTACCCTGTACAAACTCGCCGACATCATCGAAGGCGACCTCGACCCGGTGCTCAATCCTCTCAGCAGCGAATATCAGGCGGATTTGCTGGCGGCGATGGCGGAGTAAAGGGTACCTCTAAAAATTCGATCAAGGGCGAGGGCAAGGCGAAAAGTGGCGAAAAAGCGGAGTGTACACGCAGTACATGAGCATTTTGAGCCACTTTTCAACGCCGCCATCGCGGCTTCAGCGGATTTTTAGAGGTACCCTAAACAGAAAACTACTTGGCGGGCGGTACATACCCCTCCGGCATCGCCGAACCATCGCCGAAGAAGAATTTTTCCATCTCGCCCTCGAGAAACTGGCGCGCCTTGGGATCGACCAGCACCAGGCGGTATTCGTTGATGAGCATGGTCTGGTGCTTGAGCCACATCTGCCACGCTTCTTTCGAGACGCTTTCATAGATGCGCTTGCCCAACACTCCCGGATAGGGCGGAACGGCCAGGCCCTCGGCTTCTTTATTCAGTTTGGCGCAGTGAACCATGCGTGTCATGCTTTTAATTCCTCTTTCAATTGCAGCAGCAAACGCTGTACCGGCGCGGCCAACCCCAGCGCGGGGGGTGATGCGAGATTGTACCAGACAGCATTGCCACCCTCCATGACGGCGCTCGCGGCGCTCAGCCGGGCATGAACCGGCGTGATGTCGAGATGGAAGTGGCTGAAGGTGTGGCGCAACGCCGGCCAGATCTTGGGCGGCGAGATGCGACAAGCCAGGCGCCGCTCACACCATTGCCCGACATCCTCATCCGCCGGGCATTCCGGGAAAACCCACAACCCGCCCCACAGGCCCGCCGGCGGACGCTGCACCAGCAGCACTTCGCCGCCGGCATTGCGCAACATGAGCATGACGGTATTCCGCACCGGCAGCGCCTTGCGCGGCTTGGGCGCGGGAAAATCCGCCACCCGGTTTTGCCGGTAGGCGGCGCAATCCTCGCTGAGCGGGCAGCGCGCGCAGGCCGGTGAGGCGCGCGTGCAGAGCGTGGCGCCCAGGTCCATGATGGCCTGGGTATAGTTTGCCGCGCGGCGCGCGGGCGTATGCCGCTCGGCCAGCGCCCACAGCCGCTGCTCGACCTCCGCCCGCCCCGGCCAGCCCTCGATGGCGTGGAAACGGGTCAGCACACGCTTGACATTGCCATCGAGAATGGCATGGCGCTGATCGGAAGCGAGCGCGAGGATGGCGGCCGCCGTGGAGCGACCGATGCCTGGCAGGGCCTGGACGGCGGCGATATTGTTCGGAAACTCGCCGCGATAGCCATCACGAATCACCCCCGCTGCGCGGTGCAGATTGCGTGCCCGGGCGTAGTAGCCCAGCCCCGTCCAAAGATGCAGCACCTCGTCGAGCGGCGCGTCCGCCAGCGCCGGAACATCGGGAAAGCGCGCCATGAAACGCTGGTAATAGGGGATGACGGTGGCGACCTGGGTCTGTTGCAGCATCACTTCGGAGACCCAGACACGGTAAGGCGTGGCCTGGCGCTGCCAAGGAAGGTCTTTGCGCCCGTGATCGTCAAACCAGGCGAGGAGGCGATCGCTGAAGGTCAGATTGTCCATGAATTCATTATAAGACAACGGTATGCTATCCTCATGTTTTTAAGAAAACGCTTAGTTCTTTAGCTTGTGGCAATCGTTGAACAAAAGCACATCTGGATCAAGGGCAATGAAAACGCGCTTCAGGAAGGAGGGGTGTTTTCCATCACCTCTTACGACCCGCGCGATCGTCTGATCAGAGCGGCCAAGGCGTGGGGCATCTGCTGGGCGCTGGCGGTGCTGGCGCTGGTGACCTTCATCCCCGTCGTTCATATTCTGGCGTCGGCGGGTCTTTTCATCGCGGGGCCCATCATGGGGTATTCGCGGTATCGCAGCCTGTCCACCGCCAACGATGTAACCGGCGTGTGTCCTTCCTGCCGAAAAGATATTACCCTCAAGGTTCAGCCCGAAGACAGCTTGCCGATCTGGACGTATTGCCCCGCCTGTGGCGCGCCATTGCACCTGGTCGCCAAGTAACCCCTTTATTATTCGATATATTTAGCGAGATTGATTGATATGCGTGGCGTATTTGCCATTTTCGTCCTGATTGTACTGATATTGAGCTTCACTGGCATGGTCTTAACCGGACTGTATGCGCTTGGCGTGATTGGTCCCGAGCACTAACGCCTGGCGTTTTTTCGCTTATGGAAACGCTGAATAATTCCAGCCTGGAATTCTCAGTGCAAGGAAAGCGAAAATAAATCTGCGCTTCCTTTGATCTAGCGCAAAGCGGGGACGGTGGTTATTGGTCATACTTTGGCTGCAAGAGCAATCAAGGGAGGAAATAACCATGGCTGAAAACTATACTGTCGTTGTCGCGGACGGAACGCGCGCCCGCTTCTTCACTTTGACGCCGGGCGCGCCCAAGGGCGAAGCCGGCGTTACCCTACTGGAACGCGAGGATCTGATCAGCACCGAGAAAGAGGTGCCGGGCAAGGAAATGTGGAGTGATGCCAAATCCGGCCGTGGCACCGCCCCGTTCGGCGGCCCGGCCCACGGTTATGATGATCAGCGCGAGCGCCACGAGCACGAGTTCGAACGCCGTTTCGCCCAGCGCATTACCGACGAAGCCGTGCGCCTGGCGCAGCAGGAAAAAGCCGCGCATCTGATACTGGTGGCGGAAACGCGCCTGCTGGGCTATCTACGCGATGCCTTGCACATCCCCGCCCACATGAGCTTCGGCGTACATGAACTGGCCAAGGACATGACCAAACTGAGCGTTGCCGAACTGCATGAAAACCTCGCTGCGGCGGGGCTGGTGCCGGAACGGCATGCGGTGGCGGGCTGGCAGAAGCGGGGCGAGCCTGTGTAGAAGCCGCCCGATCGGCTGACTTAATTTCCCGCTCTCCCCCGGGGGAGAGCGTAGCGAGGGGGGCGTAGCCGCCGGGGTGAGGGTGGTGCCGTAACCCGCCAGCCACCAGCACGCATTGAAAAACATGTTGCGTGCTTCGCACGCTTGGCGGGTTACGCAAAAAACGCTAACCCGCCCTACATTTATTTAGGGCATCTGACGCCAGTCAGCGGAAACTGGAGCGGGTGATGGGAATCGAACCCACGCCATCAGCTTGGGAAGCTGAGGTTCTACCATTGAACTACACCCGCGCAAGGTAGTTCACCATTTTCACGTCTTTTGCTATTCTGGTCAATCCTGCTTTCAGGCTTTATCCTCAGAACCTGCTTACGATCTCGATCAAGGGATGCAGTGCAAGGCGAAAATGGCCGAAAAAGCGGAGCATACACGGAGTATGTGAGCATTTTGAGGCCCCTATATAATAATAGGGGCAACGCCGCGATGCGCCCTTCAGCGAGATCGTAAACAGGTTCTCAGCACACTGGTCTTAAAATTCATGAACATCATCGTCAATGGCGAGACGCGCCAGATGCCGGATCATTGCAGCGTTGCGGAGCTGGTCGCCGCGATGGATCTGACCGGCAAGCGCATCGCCGTGGAAATCAATCTCGACATCGTGCCGCGCAGCGCCTACGAAGCCCGCCGCCTGCAAGCCGGGGACCGGGTGGAGATCGTACACGCCATCGGTGGCGGGTAACTCTGTCAGCCTATTTTATAATCCACTTCGCACACCCGCGCCCATTTGTCCTCCAGGATATCACCATGCAGCAATCCATTACCCCAACCGACCCCTTGATCATCGCCGGCAAGACCTACCACTCCCGTCTGCTGGTGGGCACGGGCAAATACCGCGACCTCGACGAGACGCGCCGCGCCACCGAGGCGAGCGGCGCGCAGATCGTCACCGTGGCGGTGCGCCGCACCAACATCGGCCAGACACCGGGCGAACCCAATCTGCTCGACGTGCTGCCGCTGGACAAATACACCCTGCTGCCCAACACCGCCGGCTGCTATAACGCGGAAGACGCGATCCGCACCTGCCGCCTGGCGCGCGAGCTGCTGGATGGCCACGATCTGGTCAAACTAGAAGTGCTGGGCGATCAGAAGACCTTGTTCCCCGACATCGCACAGACCTTCAAGGCCGCCGAAGTGCTGATCAAGGACGGCTTCAAGGTGATGGTCTACACCAATGACGATCCCATCGCCGCCAAGCGCTTCGAAGAGATGGGCTGCGTGGCGGTGATGCCGCTCGCCGCGCCGATCGGCTCGGGCCTGGGCATCCGCAACCCGTACAATATCCGCATCATCATCGAGAACGCCAAGGTGCCGATCCTGGTCGATGCGGGGGTGGGCACGGCGTCGGATGCGGCGATCGCCATGGAGCTGGGCTGCGACGGCGTGCTGATGAACACCGCCATCGCCGGTGCGAAAGACCCGGTGCTGATGGCCTCGGCGATGAAAAAGGCCATCGAGGCCGGCCGCGAGGCCTATCGCGCCGGGCGCATACCGCGCAAGCTGTATGCCACGGCCTCGTCGCCGCTGGATGGCACGTTTTTTTAGCGTCGTCACAAAAATGCAATCTAAAGCTGTTAAATCTGTGCCCGACAATAAATAACAAGCGCCCTGAATCACTCCCCGCATGGACGAGGCCAACCTCAAACAGCCCGATCTCTACATCAACCGCGACCTGAGCCTCGTCCAGTTCAACCGGCGCGTGCTCGAACAGGCGCGGGACGAGAGCGTGCCGCTGCTGGAACGATTGCGCTTTTTGTGCATCTTCAGCAGCAATCTCGACGAACTCTTCGAAACAAGAGTGGCGGGGCTGAAGCAATGGGCGGCGCTGGAGTCGCCGCAGACCGGGCCGGATGGCCTGGGACCACAAGAGGTGCTGAGACAGATCCGCGGCGAGGTGCGCGCATTGGTGGAAGATCAGTACCGCCTGCTCAATGACGTGCTGACGCCACAGCTCGCGGCGGAAAACATCCGCTTTGTCAGGCGCACGCACTGGAATGCCAGGCAGAAGCGCTGGGTGAAGCGCTATTTCGAGAACGAACTGCTACCGGTGTTGAGCCCGCTGGGCCTCGACCCTGCCCACCCCTTCCCGAACATCCTCAATAAAAGCCTGAACTTCATCGTCCCGCTCACCGGCAAGGACGCCTTCGGCCGCGCCGGCGAAGTGGCGCTGGTGCAAGCGCCGCGCGCCCTGCCGCGCCTGATCCGCATGCCCGAGGAATGCGCAGCGGGACCGCACGACTTCGTCTTCCTCTCCTCCATCATCCACGCCCACGTCAAAGACCTGTTCTCCGGCATGAAGGTGGAGGGCTGCTACCAGTTCCGCGTCACGCGCAACAGCGAGCTGTTCGTCGACAAGGAGGAAATCGACGATCTGCTGCGCGCGGTGGAGGGTGAACTGCCGTCGCGGCGCTACGGTGAGGCGGTGCGGCTGGAGGTGGCCGACAACTGTCCACCGCAGATGGCCGCCTATCTGCTCGACCAGTTCGAGCTGAGTCAGGACGACCTCTATCAGGTCAACGGCCCGGTCAACCTGGCGCGGCTGATGGCCATCCCCGACGCGGTGGACCGCTCCGACCTGAAATATCCACCCTTCACCCCCGGCCTGCCGAAGCGGCTCGCGCGCAGCAGTGATATTTTCCAGACCCTGCGCCAGGGCGATGTGCTGCTGCACCATCCCTATGAATCGTTCGCGCCGGTGGTGGATTTCGTGCGCCAGGCCGCCGCCGATCCTCATGTGCTGGCCATCAAACAGACCCTCTACCGCACCGGCCGCGACTCGGTGCTGGTGGATGCCCTGCTGGAAGCGGCGCGCGCCGGCAAGGAAGTCACCGTGGTCATCGAGCTGCTGGCGCGCATGGACGAGGAGACCAACATCAACATGGCGAATCTGCTGCAGGAGGCCGGCGCCCATGTGGTGTATGGCGTAGTCGGCTACAAGACCCACGCCAAGATGCTGCTGGTGGTGCGCCGCGAAGAAGACGGGCTGCGCCATTACGTCCACCTCGGCACCGGCAACTACCACGCCCGTACCGCGCGGCAGTATACCGACCTCGGCCTGTTCACGCGCAACGAAGCGATCGGCGCGGATGTGCACAAGATCTTCCTGCAGCTCACCAGCCTGGGCCGCTTCACCAAACTCGGCAAACTGCTCCAGGCCCCCTTCACGCTGCACAAGACGATGCTGAGAAAGATCGAACGCGAAACCGACCACGCCCGCCGCGGCCGCCCGGCGCGCATCATCGCCAAGATGAACGCACTGATCGAACCCAACATCATCCGCGCCCTGTATCGCGCCTCCCAGGCCGGCGTGAAAATCGACCTCATCGTGCGCGGCATCTGCTGCCTGCGCCCCGGGATCAAGGGCGTCTCCGAAAATATCATCGTCCGTTCCATCGTCGGCCGCTTCCTCGAACACTCGCGCATTTATTACTTCCACAACAACGGCGATACCGAAGTATTCTGCGCCAGCGCCGACTGGATGGACCGCAACTTCTTCCGCCGCGTGGAAACCTGCTTCCCCATCGAAAACAAAACCCTGAAAAAGCGCGTGGTGCAGGAGGCGCTACAAACTTATCTGGCCGACAATACCCAGAGCTGGGCGCTGCAAAGCGACGGTAATTACCAGCGTCTCGCCCCGGAAGACGAAAAACCCTTTTCCGCCCAGACCGCGTTGCTGGAAAAGCTGGCGGGGGAGGACGTGGAGGAAGAGGGGAATGGGCATTAGCTCGTTTTCGTCCTGCGCCCACCCCGCATCCCGCACCGAATCACGTCAACTGCGCCGGATTGAACAACCGATCATATTCCTTGATCGCATAGCGGTCGGTCATGCCGGCGATGTAGTCCGCCACGGCGCGGGCGCGGCCGGTGTCGCCGTTGCTTTCTTCGAGCGATTGGACGTTGCGCTGTGACTCCGGCGGCAGCAGGCGGGGGTCGTTAATGAAGGCGTCGAACAGCGCGGTGATGACTTTTTGCGCTTTGGAGGTCATGCGCCGCACGCGGTAGTGTTGATAGAGATTGTGGCGCAGGAATTGTTTCAGTTCCAGGTTTTGCGCCTGCATCGCTTCGCTGAAGCCGATCAGCGGCAGGCTGCAGGCGCGCACGGCGTCGATGTCGGCAGGCGCGGTTTGGACGAGGCGGGCGCGGCTGGTTTCGATGAGGTCGATGACCTGGCGGTTAATCATGCGCCGCACCACTTCGTGGATGGTGCGGCGCAGTGGCAGATCGGGGTAGGTTTTTTTCACCGCTTCGTATTGCTCGCGGAACGCCGCAACGATGCACAGTTGCTCCACATCGATCAGTCCGGCGCGCAGGCCGTCGTCGACGTCGTGGTTGTTGTAGGCGATCTCGTCGGCGAGGTTGGCGAGTTGCGCCTCCAGGCCAGGTTGCTGTTTGTCGATGAAGCGCTGGCCGACGTCGCCCAGCTCGGGAGCCTTGCGCGGCGAGCAGTGTTTGAGGATGCCTTCGCGCGTCTCGAAGGTGAGGTTGAGACCGGGAAATTCGGCGTAGCGTTCTTCCAGTTCGTCCACCACGCGCAGCGATTGCAGGTTGTGCTCGAAGCCGTCATAGGCGCTCATGCAGTGATTGAGCGCGTCCTGCCCGGCGTGGCCGAAGGGGGTGTGGCCGAGGTCGTGGGCCAGGGCGATGGCCTCGGTAAGGTCTTCGTTGAGACTCAGCACGCGCGCGATGGAGCGGCCGATCTGCGCCACCTCGACGGAGTGGGTGAGGCGGGTGCGGAACATGTCGCCCTCGTGATTGACGAACACCTGGGTCTTGTACTCCAGACGCCGGAACGCGGCGGAATGGACGATGCGGTCGCGGTCGCGCTGGTATTCGCTGCGGTAGGTGGGCGGCGGCTCGGGATGACGGCGGCCGCGTGAATGGGATGGGATGGCGGCGTAAGGGGCCAGATCGAGAGATGAGTTCATGGTTTATCCTCCGGCCATTAAAAGCAAGTTGTGTGCTTCGCACACCTGGCGGGTTACGCAAAATACGCTAACCCGCCCTACATTGATGTGCACTCCTCGATCACCTCGCGCAACAGGCCGGGCGGGAAATCGTCGGTCACCACCGCCTCGCCGATGGCCTTGAGCAGCACCAGGCGGATCTTGCCGTCTTGCACCTTCTTGTCCACGCCCATCAACTCGATGAAGCGCGCGGTGTCGAGCGCGCGCGGGGCGCGGGTGGGCAGGCGGGCCTGTTTGACCAGCGCCTCGGCGCGGGTCACGTCGGCGCCGCTCAGCCAGCCCAGGCGGGCGGACATCCGCGCCGCCATGACCATGCCGGTAGCCACCGCCTCGCCATGCAGCCACACACCATAGCCCATGCCGGTTTCGATGGCGTGACCGAAGGTATGGCCCAGATTGAGCGTGGCGCGCACGCCGCCTTCGCGTTCGTCGGCGGCCACCACCTCGGCCTTGTTGGCGCAGGAGCGTTCGATGGCGTAGACCAGCGCGTCATTGTCACGCGCCAGCAGTCCGGCCATGTTCGGCTCCAGCCAGGTGAAAAACGCCGGGTCGCGGATCAGGCCGTATTTGATCACCTCGGCAAGACCTGCGCTCAGCTCGCGGTCGGGCAGGGTGTCGAGCGTGGCGGTGTCGGCGATCACGCAGCGCGGCTGGTGGAAGGCACCGATCATGTTCTTGCCCAGCGGATGGTTGACGCCGGTCTTGCCACCCACCGAGGAATCCACCTGCGACAGCAGCGTGGTGGGGATCTGGATGAAATCCACGCCGCGCTGATAACAGGCGGCGGCGAAGCCGGCCATGTCGCCGATCACCCCGCCGCCCAAGGCCACCAGCGTGACACGGCGATCGAACTGTTTTTCCAGCAGGGCATCGAAGATGCGGTTCAGCACTTCCAGGGTCTTGTACTGCTCGCCGTCGGGCAGGATCACCGCCTCGCACCGCCAAGCGCTCAGGGCGGCGCGCACCTGGTCCAGGTACAGCGGCGCGACGGTGTCGTTGGTGACGATCATCACCTGTTTGCCGCGGATATGCGGTTTGTATAATTCCGAGCGCTCCAACAGCCCGCGTCCGATATAAATCGGGTAGCTGCGCTCACCGAGTTCCACGCGCAAGGTTTTCATGTCGTTCATCCGATGTGTTTCTCGTGCTCCGCCACCTGACCCAACCACTCCTCTATCGACCTCACGGTGGCGCGGACGCTGCTATTGTCGGTCTCGATGATCAGATCGGCGATTTCACGGTACAGCGGATCGCGTGCCTTCATGATCTCGGTGAGGCGCGCGCGCGGATCGGCGGTTTGCAGCAAGGGGCGATTGCGATCTTTCGCGGTGCGCTTGAGAAGGTGATCGATCGAGGCATGGAGATAGATCACACAGCCACGCGCCGAAAGATGGGCGCGGTTGGCAGGGTCGAGCACCGCGCCGCCACCCGTGGCGAGCACGATGCCGCCACGGCGCGTCAGATCATCGATCGCCTCGCGCTCGCGCCGACGGAAACCCTCCTCGCCCTCGATCTCGAAGATCAGCGGAATACCCGCCCCGGTGCGGCGCTCGATCTCGTGATCGCTGTCGAGAAACTCCAGATCCAAGTCGCGGGCGAGCTGCCGCCCGATGGTCGTCTTGCCCGCGCCCATCGGGCCGATGAGGAAGATGTTGTCGGATTTGGCCATGGGGGGAATATTACCCTAAAACCGGGTGGGGAGGGCCGGTTTTAGGGTGTGGCGACGACAAGGAATGATAAAAGGACAGGGCGCTTTTCAGCGCCCTGAGGTTGTTGGCATTCGATGCTGAAGAACGTCAGTCCTGGACATTTATCGACGCAGAACTTTTTTCGCCGCTCGGCGCTGTCACTGTTACCGTCAGCGCACCACTACTTGATGTTCCATCAGTGGCAACGTTTATGCCATAGACCAGCGGTCCATTGGCGTTGATATTGCCCACGGTATAGCTTGTCCGCCCGGACAGCTTGCCGTTATCCGTAGCGATGGCAATGGTCGTGCCTCTCGGCATGGGCTGGTTATGCGCCAAACTTCCCACCGTAATCGTCACGGTCTGCGGCCCTGCGGCGACGTTGATACCAGGGGAGGGAGTGATCACGACGTTGGCAAATGTATCCGACATCACCAACACCGCGGAATCACGCACATTCAGCGTCTTTGTCGAGCCGCACAGCGTGCTGTGCGAGCACAGGATACCGTTGAATTTGCCGTCCGCGGCATCATGGAGAAGGTTGCGATTGAAATCCACGGAGAACTCGGTGGCATCCCGCACACCGTTTTCGTTGTCGTCACGAAAGGCTTCCGGCAAGTCATTGATAGCCGGGAAACTATCGCCATCGCCGAAATAACCATCGTTGTTGGCATCGACAAAGCTTTCTTCGCCAATGACGGTCGCCAAGATCGTCACCCGGCCATCGGAAGGCCGTGGGTTTTGGCTCACCCAATCGACGGAACAGGCACTCTTCACGGTAGTGCATGATCCCCCGATCAATCCCCCCTCGGTCGTGAAGGTGACGGCGGTTCCGTCCGGCACAGGATTGTTGAACCGGTCGGCAAGCCTGGCGGTAATTTTCACCGTCACCCCATCGATGCGCCAAGCCTCCGGATTCAAGGTTTCCGCGCTGAGGGAAATACTGTCCTGATCCGGTATGCCGGTGGTGATGGCCAGTTGATCCGACTGCGTACTGATGACAGGGGAAGTGCCGACGATAGTCGCCGTCACGCGCACCGGCGTGGGAATGGTTCCTGCTTGCACGACGGTCTGTGCCTGGCCGTTGGCGTCAGTTTTGGCCGCAAGCGGGGAAAGACTCAACCCCCCCACATCGGTATCCAGCGAAAAGGTCACATCCTTGTTCGGCACCACACCCCCAACCGAATTGAGTACTTTAAAGACGATGGTGGATGTTTCTGACAAACCCGCGCCACCCGTCCCTTTCAAGGCGATGCTGGATGGAGTGGCGGATACGAACTGGATGGAACCCAGAACGGCGGGCTGGACATTGATAACACCGGTCGCGGTGAGTACATTACTATTTATAGTGGCTGTAGCCGTAATGGTGTCGGTACCCTCACACCCCTTGGCGACATAGGTGCTTATGGCGACACCGTTCGCCGATTTGACGGGCGAGATCAGCGTGGCGGCTTGGGTACCCGCGCAAACCGAGGTAAAAGTGACTTCGGTTTCAGTGGCATAGGGCGCTCCTGTGGCGGCATCCGTCAACTTGGCGGTAACGCTCGCGCTCCCCCCGGCAGAAAGTGTCGTCACACCTATCGTCAGCGACATCTGGACCGTCGGGGTGCCTGTGCCAGTGCCAGTCCCTGTGCCGGTATCGGTCCCCGCCCCCTTGAACGCATCATCTCCCCCGCCACAGCCCGCCAGCGCGGCGATCAGCAAAAAGGCGCTCAGTCTCTTCACGATGTTATACATGACTTCTCTTTCTCCATGGATTCTTGCGGCAGTACCCCGCCAAGGCTGGCGAAGGGGGTTTCCGTGTGAAGAATATCGGCAGAAAGGCACGCGGCTTTAGTCGGGGAAGCAGGCAGGATCAATGGCAAAACCAGTTGCACCCACTAATGATAATCATTATCATTAACGTCAGCATACCCCTATCCCAAAAAGGGATTTTCTGGAGAATAACGATGCCCCGAATCAAGCACCCCTCTCTTTTCGTCACCCTCACGGCCATTGCCTGGCTGAGCTTGCTGCCTGCGGCGGCGCAGGCAGCCGAGGAGCTGGTGGTCTATTCCGCGCGGATCGAGAAGTTGATAAAACCTTTGCTCGATACCTACAAAAAGGAAACCGGCACATCCATCAAGTTGCTGACCGGCAAGGAAGGGCCGTTGCTGGAGCGGCTCAAGGCCGAGGGCGCGAGGACGCCCGCCGATGTGCTGATCACAGTGGATGCCGGCAATCTCTGGCAAGCGGGGCAAAGCGGGCTGCTGGCGAAGATCGATTCGAAGATTCTCAACGACAATGTGCCGGCCCATCTGCGCGACCCGGACGGCCAGTGGTACGGTGTGTCGATCCGCGCCCGCACCATCGTTTACAACACCAAAAAGGTAAAGCCCGCCGATCTTTCCACTTACGAGGCGCTGGGTGAGGCGAAATGGAAAGGGCGGCTGTGCCTGCGCTCGTCGAAGAAGGTCTACAACCAATCGCTGGTGGCGATGATGATCGCCGAGCTGGGCGAGCCCAAGACCGAGGAGGTCGTCAAATCCTGGGTGAAAAACCTCGCCACACCGCCGTTCTCCGACGACGAAAACCTGCTGGATGCCCTCGCGGCGGGCCAGTGCGACGCGGGGATAGTCAACAGCTATTACGTCGGCCGCCTCCAGCGGTCGCGCCCCAACACGCCGATCGCCGTTTTCTGGCCCAACCAGGGTGATCGCGGCGTACATGTCAACGTATCCGGCGCGGGTGTCACCAAACATGCCAGGCATCGCGACGCGGCGGTGAAGTTCGTCGAATGGCTGTCATCGGAAAAGGCGCAGAAGCTGTTCGCCGACGCCAACCTGGAGTTCCCGGTCAATCCCAAGGTCAAACCCGATCCGCTGGTCGCGGCCTGGGGGACGTTCAAGCAGGACACGATCAACGTCTCGGAGGCCGGCAAGTTGCAGGCCAAGGCGGTGATGCTGATGGATCGGGCCGGGTATAAGTGACAACGCAAGTCCCGGCAGAATATCTGCGCGTGGCGAATGCCGCGACGCCGGGGCGATTCCTATCGAGCGGCGCGGGCTGGCGGCTGGCCAGCCTGCTCACCGCCCTGCTGCTGGCGACCCCCATCCTGATGCTGCTGCCCGCCTGGCTGACGGCGGAGGACGCGGTGTGGCGTCACCTGGTCGATACCGTCCTGGCCGGACTGTTGCGCAACACCGCCGTGTTGACGCTGGGCGTGGGCGCGGGCGTGCTGCTGCTGGGCGTGGGCCTGGCGTGGCTGACGGCGATGTGTGAATTTCCGGGCCGGCGCCTGTTCGACTGGGCGCTGATGCTGCCGCTGGGCATCCCCAGCTATGTGCTGGCCTTCGTCGCGGTGGGTCTGCTCGATTTCAGCGGACCGGTGCAAAGCGCGCTGCGCGAGATGTTTCCCGGCGGCTACGGGTTTCCACCGATCCGCTCCGAGGGTGGGGTGATCATGGTGTTCACCCTGGCACTTTACCCTTATGTCTACATGCTGGCGCGCGCCGCCTTCCTCGGCCAGGGGCGCAACCTGCTGGAAAGCGGGCGCATTCTGGGATTGTCGCCGCAGCAGGTGTTCTGGCGCGTATCGCTGCCGATGGCGCGCCCGGCCATCGCCGCCGGCGTGGCGCTGGCGCTGATGGAGACTCTGGCCGACTTCGGCGCGGTCGCCATCTTCAACTACGACACCTTCACCACCGCCATCTACAAGGCCTGGTTCGGCTTCTTCGACATCAACGCCGCCGCGCAGCTTTCCACCCTGCTGCTGCTGTTCGTCGCCCTGGCGATGTACGGTGAGCGCCGTTTCCGCGGCCGGGCGCGGTTCCACACCGGCGGCAAGCGCGCCAGCCAATACCGCTACCGGCTGCAAGGGGCGCGCGCCCTGCTTGCCACCACGGCGGCGGGAACGGTGCTGCTGCTGGCCTTTATCGTTCCTGTGGCGCAACTGGTGGTGTGGGCGGTGGACGCGGGATTCGCCGATCTGGATGAGCGCTATGTGCAATTCGTCACTCACACCCTGTTGCTGGGCGGATTCGCCGCGCTGCTGACCACGGCCGGCGCGCTGTTGCTGGGCTATGTCCGCAAACTTTGGCCGGACCGCCTGACACGCCTGGCCAGCCGTCTGGCGACGCTCGGTTATGCCATGCCGGGCACGGTGCTGGCGGTGGGGGTGATGCTGTTTTTCAGTTGGCTGGATCAGGGCATCAACATGGTGTCCGAGCGCTGGCTGGGCGCTCCGGCGGAACTGCTGCTCAGCGGCAGCGTGATCGCCTTGCTGTTCGCCTATCTGGTGCGCTTTCTCGCTGTGGGCTACGGCCCCGTGGAAAGCGGCCTGGAACGCATCACCCCGTCCATCCAGCAGGCGGCGCGCAGCCTGGGCGCCGGCCATCGCGAAGTGCTGTGGCGCATCTACCTGCCCATGCTGCGCCCCGGCCTGCTGACCGCGGCGCTGCTGGTGTTCGTCGATGTGATGAAAGAACTGCCCGCCACCCTGCTGCTGCGCCCCTTCGACTGGGACACGCTGGCGATCCGCATCTTCGAGCTGACCTCGGAGGGCGAGTGGCAACAGGCGGCGCTGCCGGCGCTGACGCTGGTATTGGTCGGTTTGATTCCGGTCATGATGCTGGTGCGGCGGTCGGAGAAATAGGCACCATGTCCCTTTGTCCCCTCTGCCATCCCCCGCAGGAAACCGTGCTGTGGCGCAACGAGCGCTGCCGCATCATCCTGGTCGATGACCCCGCCTACGCCGGGTTCTGCCGCGTCATCTGGCAGAATCACGTCAAGGAGATGACCGATCTTGCTCCCGCCGAACGGCAGGAACTCATGTCGGTGGTGTTCGTCGTGGAAGAGGTCTTGCGCGAAGCGCTGCAACCGGACAAAATCAATCTCGCATCCCTGGGCAATCAGGTGCCGCACCTGCATTGGCATGTCATCCCGCGCTTCGCCGACGATGCGCACTTTCCCGACCCGGTCTGGGCCACTGCGCGGCGTCTCGGTCGTGCCCGCGCAGTGGATACGAGGCGGCTTGTCCAGTCGCTGGCGCAGCGGCTATCGACGGACTGAACGCGCCTCTTTCGGGATGGTCTCAATGATGGGCACCTCTAAAAATTCGATCAAGACGCGAGGGCAAGGCGGAAATGTGCGAAAAAGCGGAGTGTACACGGAGTACATGAGCATTTTGAGCACATTTCCAACGCCGCCATCGCGGCTTCAGCGGATTTTTAGAGGTGCCCTAATGGGGAATCTTCATGGGAGGAGTGGTATGGAATTCGAACGCCTTATCGTCTTTTTATCTTCCTTCACCGTCTGCCTGGTTCTGCTGACCAAAGCCTGCACGCCATTGATGCTGCTGGAGTCGGAGTAGCGGCAGGCGTCGCTGACTTGGACGAGTCACCGCTTGATCCAACGCTTTCTGGGAATATAAGAAGAATGAAGATCGTCATCGCGCCCGATTCGTTCAAGGAAAACCTGACCTCGCTGGAAGTGGCCACGGCGATTGAAAAGGGTATCAAACGGGTATTGCCCCGTGCTGAATGCATCAAAGTGCCGATGGCCGATGGCGGCGAAGGTACCGTGCAATCCCTGGTGGACGCCACTGGCGGAAAAATCCTCAAGAAAAAAGTAACGGGACCTTTGGGTATTCCGGTCATCGCCCGCTACGGGATGCTCGGGGACGGAGTGACCGCGGTTATTGAAATGGCGCAGGCTTCGGGGTTGCCATTGGTGCCTAAAGCCGATCGCGATCCATTGAAGACGACAACGTTTGGCACGGGTGAATTGATTATCGATGCCCTGAAACAGGGGGCGAAGTCCATCATCATCGGCATTGGCGGCTCGGCGACCGTGGACGGCGGCGCCGGTATGGCGCAGGCGCTGGGCGTGAAATTGCTGGGAAAAGATGGCTTGCCCATCGCACGATTTGCGGGTGGTGGTTCGTTGAACGCCATTGCCAGGATCGATATGACCGGGCTGGACAAGAGAATCAAGGACACGCGGATCATCATCGCCTCGGATGTCGATAACCCATTGTGCGGCCGCAACGGCGCGGCGCGTGTGTTCGGACCGCAAAAGGGGGCGACACCGCCCATGGTGCGGACTTTGGACGACAATCTGAAACACTTTGCCGCTGTGATCAAGGCGGAGCTGGGTATCGATGTCGCCAAGCTGCGCGGCGCCGGCGCGGCAGGGGGATTGGGTGCGGGGCTGGTGGCCTTTACGCGGGCCAGGCTCAAAAGCGGGATTGATCTGGTCGTTGAAGCCACGCGCTTGAATCAGCACCTGAAGGGCGCGGACCTTGTGATCACCGGCGAGGGACGGGTCGATTTCCAGACGGCTTTCGGCAAGACACCCGCGGGCGTTGCCAAAGCGGCACGACGCCACAAGGTGCCCGTGGTTGCGATCGGTGGCGGGCTGGCCGACGATGCGCGAAAACTGTTCGACCAGGGCATCGATGGCCTGGCCAGCGCGGCGGCGCGCGACATGGATCTCGCCGAAGCGATACGCTTATCCCGCCAACACCTGGAAAATGCCGCCGAGCGGGTCATCCGTTTGCTCCTGATCGGCAAAAAGATGCGGACGCCGCCTCGCGGAAAAACCGGATCTTCCTGAAGTCAGTGCAATATCCGCGGCACGGCAAGCGTAAACGTGGGAATCTCCGCATCGAAGCGCGCGCCGTCGTCGGCGATCATCTGATAACTGCCCTGCATGGTGCCGACCGGGGTTTCGATGACCGCGCCGCTGGTGTACTGGAACGACTCGCCCGGCTGGAGATGCGGCTGTTCGCCCACCACGCCCTCGCCGCGCACTTCCTGAATCTTGCCGTTGGCGTCGGTGATGATCCAGTGTCTGGTCAAAAGCTTGGCCGGCACCGCCCCGGCGTTGCGGATAGTGATGCGGTAGGCGAAGGCATACTGGTCTTGTTCGGGCGCTGACTGTTCGGCGATGAAGAATGACTCCGCTTCGACCCTGACGTTGTAATTGCTGTTCTTGCTCATGACCGTAATTCCCGCTCGCCTGATAGAATGAGGAGTGCTTCCAAATTTGAAGGGCCTTCCCATGCGCACCGGCATCACCCTCTATCACAATCCGCATTGTAGCAAATCGCGTGAAACGCTCCAGCTTTTGCGGGATCAGGGCATCGAACCCGCCATCATCGACTACTTGAAAAATCCGCCCGGCAAGACGCAACTGAAGAAGATCCTTTCCCTGCTTGGCATGTCACCGCGCGAGCTGATGCGCACCAAAGAGGCGATCTATAAGGAAGTCGGGCTGGATGATCCCGATCTCAGCCGCGATGAACTGATCGCGGCCATGATCGAACACCCCACCCTCATCGAGCGGCCCATCGTCCTTGCCAACGGCCAGGCCGCCCTGGGCCGGCCGCCGGAGCGGGTGCTGGAGATTCTGTGACATTCATGAACGACCACCAATACCAACTGCTACTCGATATCCTCGCCCAACCCACCGCGCCGTTCCGCGAGGAGCATGTCATCGCCACCGTCGGCCGGGCGCTGGAGGAAGCGAAGGTGCCGTTTTTCGCCGACCCGCTGGGCAACCTCGTGGTGGGCGTCGGCTCGCGCAAGGAATATCTGGGTCTGGCGCGGGAAAAGAGCGCCGAGCCGTTGCGGGTGTTCATCGCCCACATGGATCATCCCGGCTTTCACGGCGTGGAATGGCTGGCCTCGCGCCGGCTCAAGATACAGTGGCACGGCGGCGCGCCGGTTAAGCATCTTGCCGGGGCGCGGGTATGGCTCGCCGACAAGAACGGCTGGGCGGGATCGGGCACGCTCGCCAACGTCAAGCTCACCGCCTCGAAGCGCACCATCGACAGCGCCGAGGTGCGTCTGGATACGCCGCTGGAACGCCCCGCGAAGACGTTCTATGGCGGTTTCCAGTTTCGCGCGCCGGTGTGGCGCAGCGGCCAGCGGTTGTATACCAAAGCCGCCGACGATCTGGTGGGGGTGTTCGCCATCGCCGCCATGGCCCAGGAATTTTTCCGCCACCAGCGCGCCGCCAGCCCGCCCTTCCTCGGCCTGCTGACGCGCGCCGAGGAAGTGGGCTTCATCGGCGCCATCGGCCACTTCGAGCTGGGCTGGCTGGACCAAAGCCGGGGGCGGCGGCCGGTGGTGTGCGTCAGTCTGGAAGCGTCGCGAACGCTGCCGGGCGCGGTGGTCGGCAAGGGTCCGGTGGTGCGATTGGGCGACCGGCGCACGGTGTTCCAGCCCGGCGGTCTGAAAGTGCTGGCGGATATCGCCGAACAAACCCTGCCCGGTCGCCATCAGCGCCGCATCATGGATGGCGGCACCTGTGAGGCCACTGCGGCGACGGTGTATGGTTTCAACGCCATCGGTCTTTCCGTACCGCTCGGCAACTACCACAACCAGGGCTTCGAAGGTGGCCCGGACTGCTTCCGGCCCGACGGCCCGGCCCCCGAATTCGTGCACCTGGAGGATATCGCGGGCGAGCTGGCGCTGTGCCGGGCGCTGCTCAAACCGGGTCTGCCGTGGGCCGAACCGTGGAACAAACAACGCCAGACATTCCGCAAGAACCTGCGCCATTATCGAAGGCTACTATGAAAAAAGCAGAAAACCCATCTCCCGCGCACCGTGGTGCGCAATTCCGCCAAGCCGCCGGGCTGCTGGGCCTCATCATCCGCCACAGCGAAAAACCCGCCGACAAGCACATGGAGACCTACTTCCGTCAGCAAAAGGCCATGGGTGTACGCGACCGCGGCTTTGTCGCCGAGACGGTTTATGGCTGTTTACGGCGCCGGCGTTTTCTGGAATACCTGGCGGGAGAGAACGCCTCCAGCGATACCTTGGTCGCCGTCTATTTGCTTGCCATCCAAGGCTGGAGCGCACGGGCGCTGACGGAGGTGGGTTTTGCCGGCGATGCCAACGGCCTGGCGGCGCGGACGCGTACCCTGGACAAGACCACCCTGCCGCTCGCGGTGCGCACTGACCTGCCGGACTGGCTGCTGGAACGCCTGCTCGCTCAGCTCGGGGAAAGCGAAACCGTGGCGCTGGCCGACGCCCTCAACCAGCCTGCCCCGCTCGACTTGCGCGTCAACACCCTCAAGGCCGACCGTGACGCGGTGGCGCAGCGCCTGGCCGGAGAGGGTTTTCCCGCCGAGCCGACGCCTTGGTCGCCGGTGGGTCTGCGGCGGCGCGAACGTCTTCCGCTGTTCACCAGCGCCGCTTTCAAGGAAGGTCTCTTCGAGGTGCAGGACGAGGGTAGCCAACTCCTGGGCCTGCTGCTGGAACCCAGGCGCCGCGAAATGGTTGCTGATTTCTGCGCCGGCGCCGGCGGCAAGACGCTGCACCTGGGTGCGCTGATGGCCAACAGCGGCACGCTGTACGCTTTCGACATCGCGCAAAAACGCCTGGAAGAACTCAAACCCCGCCTCAAACGGGCCGGCCTCGACACGGTGCGCGCCGTCGCCATCGGCCACGAGCGCGACACCCGTGTACAACGCCTCTACGGCAAGATCGACCGGGTATTGGTCGATGCTCCGTGCAGCGGCACCGGCACGCTGCGGCGCAACCCCGACATCAAGTGGCGCACACTGAATCTGGCGGACATCACCGCCACCCAGCAGCGCATCCTCACCGCCGCCGCCGCCCTGGTCAAACCCGGCGGCCGTCTGGTCTATGCCACATGCAGCCTGCTGCGGGAAGAAAATGAGGACATCGTGGGCGATTTTCTTGCCCGGCACCCGGAGTTTCAGGTGCTGCCCGCGCAGGAGATCCTGGCGCGGCGCCACATCCAGATCCCCGGCGCCTGGGCTGCGGACGGGGCGCTGCGCCTGTATCCACACCGTCACGGCACGGACGGGTTTTATGCCATTGCACTGGAAAAAGCCGCCCCCTGAAAAAATTTCATTAACAAACAACAAATTATGAAAATTGTTTTATTTTCAAATAGTTATTTTATAGCGCGGGTGTGGATAACTTTTTCCAACAGGTATACACTTCCTGCTCTTCATCGATTTTCGACCGGGACCGAATAAGCCCTCTCCTCATGGGAAATATCAGGGCGAGGGGGCACGTTTTTTCGGCTGCCGGACATAACAACGATGCTTTTAGGAGATTGGCCCGTGAATGCCTCGTTATGGCAAGCCTGCCTGGAACGACTGGAAAGGGAGCTGACCCCGCAACAATTCAACACCTGGATACGGCCGCTGCACGTCGTCGAGGAAGATTCCTCGTTGCGCCTGCTGGCGCCCAACCAGTTCGTTCTGGACTGGGTGAACAGCCGTTTCAGTGGCCAGATCACCGATACCCTCGCCAAGTTCGACCAGGGAGCAGGGACGCCGCGCCTGATCCTGGAAATCGGCAGTTCAAAGACGGCCAAAACGCCCGCGCCCGCAAGCAAACCCGCTGCCCTGAGAAAAAGGCTGCACCCGACACCCAGAGAAGAAGCGGCGGATATCGACCACGTCAGCAACCTGAAACCCGAATTCACCTTCGAGGCCTTCGTCAACGGCAAATCCAACCAGTTGGCCCACGCCGCGGCATTGCAAGTCGCGGAGAACCCGGGCGGCGCCTATAACCCGCTGTTCATCTACGGCGGCGTCGGCCTCGGCAAAACTCATTTGATGCACGCCATCGGCAATCTGATCGTCGGCAAGAAGCCGAACGCCAAGATCGTCTATCTGCACTCCGAGCAATTCGTCGGCGACATGGTGAAAGCCCTGCAACACAACTCCATCGACGACTTCAAGCGTTACTACCGCTCGGTGGACGCCCTGCTCATCGACGACATCCAGTTCTTCGCCGGCAAGGACCGCTCCCAGGAAGAATTCTTCCATACTTTCAATTACCTCATGGAGGGCCAGCGGCAGATCATCATGACCTGCGACCGTTATCCGAAAGAGGTCCATGGTCTGGAAGAACGGCTCAAGTCGCGTTTCGGCTGGGGGCTGACGGTCCACATCGAACCCCCGGAACTGGAAACCCGCGTCGCGATTCTGATGAACAAGGCCGTCCAGTCGGGCTATGAACTGTCCCGGGAAGTCGCTTTTTTCGTCGCCAAGCGTATCCGCTCCAATGTCCGCGAGCTGGAAGGCGCGCTACGCCGTGTCATCGCCAACGCCCGCTTCACCGGCAAACCCATCACCCTGGAATTCGCCAAAGAGGCGCTCAAAGATCTGCTGGCGGTACAGGAACGGCTGATAACCATCGAAAACATTCAAAAAACCGTGGCAGAATACTACAAGGTGCGCGTCTCCGACCTGACCTCGCCACGACGCTCACGTTCCGTGGCCCGCCCCCGCCAACTGGCCATGGCGCTGGCCAAGGAACTGACCAGGCACAGCCTGCCGGAGATCGGCAACGCCTTTGGCGGCCGAGACCATACCACGGTACTGCATGCCTGCAAGAAAGTGGTGGCATTACGGGATAGCGATAACCACATCAACGAGGACTATTCAAACCTGTTGAGAACCCTGACAAGTTGATGTGGAAAAACTGTGGATATTTTTATGAATTTCCTTGCAACCAAAGTTATTCACAATCGTTCCACAGCATTCCAGACCCTTCCAGCGCGGGTTAATGACATGGTTTCAATCTTATTAAGACATTGTTTATTATTAAATTTTTAAAGTAATTCAGGAAAATCCAGGGCCTAGTTATAACAATAACTAGAAAATATTCTTAGGTAAATATTATGAAGATCACGATCCAGCGCGAAAACCTGCTCAAACCTCTGCAACTGGTATGTGGTGTCGTGGAACGCAAGCAAACCCTGCCGATTCTTTCCAATATTCTGGTCCGTACCGGCAAGGAAGGGCTTTCGCTCACGGCAACCGATCTGGAGATCGAAATGGTGACGAACGCGCTTTTTGACGGTTCGTCCGTCGCTGAAACCACTTTGCCAGCCCGAAAGTTCCTGGATATCTGCCGTACCTTGCCTGAGCAGGCGCAGGTCGAAATCACAATCGACGGCGAACGCGCCGTGATTCGCTCCGGAAAGAGCCGTTTCACTCTGGCAACGCTGCCGGCCAGCGATTTCCCCAATATCGGCGCTTTCCAGGAAGTCGCCGGGTTTTCCATTGCCCAAAACACGCTGAAGAGGCTCATAGACCGCACCCACTTTGCGATGGCGCAACAGGATATCCGCTACTATCTGAACGGCCTGTTGCTGGAACTGTCGCCGGGCCGGGTGCGCGCGGTCGCCACCGACGGCCACCGCCTGGCGCTCTGCGATGCTCCGGCCGAGGTGGAGATCAACGAAATCCAGCAAATCATCGTGCCCCGCAAAGGCGTACACGAGCTGACGCGGCTGCTCGAGGACAGTGACCGGCCGGTGCGGATTCAACTGGGCTCAAACCATATCCAGTTCTCGTCGCCCGAGATGAGCTTCACTTCCAAGCTGATCGACGGACGTTTTCCCGATTACCAGCGAGTGGTTCCGGAAGGAGGAGACAAGATCGTTATCGCCGACAAGGAAACGCTCAAGCAGGCCCTGGTTCGCGCCTCGATTCTGTCGAACGAGAAATACCGTAGTGTCCGTTTCCTGCTCACTGAAGGAAGCCTGCGCATCTTTGCCCACAACCCGGAACAGGAAGAGGCCGAGGAAGAGGTGGCCGTCGATTACAACGGCGAGAAGCTGGAAATAGGCTTCAACGTCAACTATGTCGTCGATGCGCTTTCCGCCGTCACCACGCCGCAGGTGCGGCTGATACTGTCGGACGCCAATAGCTGCTGTCTCATCCAGCCTGCGGATGGAGAGAATTGCAAATATGTCGTGATGCCGATGCGGCTGTGATCCACAACAGCCTTGGCCTCCATGGCATTAGCCCGTCTCCATATTCAAAACATTCGCAACATCGCCGAGGCACGGATTGAGCTGGCCCCGTCCTTGAATGTCATTTGTGGTCTGAATGCCAGCGGCAAGACCAGCCTGCTTGAAGCTATTTACTTGTTGGGGCGGGCAAAGTCATTTCGTTCTTCCCAGCTCCAGAAAGTGATCACCCGGGGTGCCAGTGGTTTGACGGTTTTTGGTCAGATTGCGGGCGAGAAAGAGCAGTGCATCCCTGTGGGGATTGCCTGGTCAGCCGACAAGATGCGCATGAAGGTGGCAGGACAGCCTGTTACCCGTACCTCCGACCTTGCCAGTCATCTGCCCCTGTTGTTGATTACTCCCGACAGCCATAAGATTCTTAGCCTTGGACCACGGCTGCGCCGCCGTTTTATGGACTGGGGAGTGTTCCACGTGGAACATGATTTCATGACGGCATGGAGCCGATATTGCCGCGCATTGCGGCAGCGTAATGCCTCGTTACGCCTGCCTGCCCGCCAGATGCCGGAGAACGTATGGGATAAGACCCTGGCGGAAACCGCGCAACAGATAGATCAGTTTCGGCGCAATTACCTGCGCGATTTCTTGCCCTTGTTTGCCGGATTTGTCGAAAAACTGCTGCAAAGGAATGATATTTCGCTACGCTACCTTCCTGGGTGGGCGCAAGAAGAAGACTACCACGCATCCCTGATCCGCTCACTGGAGCGGGATCGCTCACTCGGCCACACCAGTAGAGGACCTCATCGTGCCGATGTGATTGTCGAGGCGGACGGCCGACCGGCCCATGAGCACACCTCCGGGGGACAACAAAAATTATTGATGTGCGCCATGTACCTGGCCCAGGCCGCGCTGCTGAAGAACCGTACCTCCCGTCAGTGTCTGATTCTGATTGACGATTTACCGGCGGAACTGGATGTGAGGCACCGCGCCAGGCTGATGGAATTGCTGTGCGAGTCCGGCGCCCAGATCATCATCACGGCCACCGACAGGGCCTTGATCGAGATTCCGCACGCTGTGGAGCACGGAATGTTCCACGTGGAACAAGGTGTGATCATCGAGCAGCGGCAATACCTTTGAACTTCAATAAAATGTTATAATTAACAATAGAATTTCAGCAGGGTGCGCCATGAACGACGACAAGAAGGGTTACGACTCATCGAACATTAAGGTGTTGAAGGGCCTGGATGCGGTGCGCAAGCGTCCTGGCATGTACATCGGCGACACCGACGACGGCACCGGCTTGCATCACATGGTTTTCGAGGTGGTCGATAACGCCATCGACGAGGCCCTGGCGGGTTACTGCACCCAGATCAAGGTGATCATCCACAGCGATAGTTCGGTGACGGTCACCGACAATGGCCGCGGCATCCCAGTCGATATTCACCCGGAGGAAGGCCGTTCCGCCGCCGAGGTGATCATGACCGTGCTGCACGCCGGTGGCAAGTTCGACGACAATGCCTACAAGGTTTCTGGCGGGCTGCACGGCGTCGGGGTGTCGGTGGTCAATGCCCTGTCCGAATATCTGTACCTGACGATCCGCCGCGACGGCAAGAGCTATTACCAGGAATACCGGCTGGGCGATCCCGTCGAGGCGCTGCGCGAAACGGGAGAGACCCGCCAGACCGGTACCGAGGTGCGCTTCAAGCCGAGCAGCACCATCTTCACCAACATCGAATTCCACTATGACATTCTCGCCAAGCGGCTGAGGGAACTGTCCTTCCTCAACTCCGGGGTATGTATCGAGCTGGTGGACGAACGTACCGACAAGAGCGAGGTGTTTGAATATGCCGGCGGTATCCGCGCCTTCGTCGAATATCTCAACCGCAATAAGACGCCCATTCATGGCACGGTACTTCATTTCAGCACCGAAAAAGACGGTATCGGTGTCGAGGTGGCGCTGCAATGGAATGATTCCTATCAGGAAACCATTTTCTGTTTCACGAACAATATCCCGCAGCGCGACGGCGGCACCCACCTGGCCGGCTTCCGCAGCGCGCTTACCCGCACCCTGAACCAGTATCTTGAAAAAGAAGGTATTGCGCAGAAAGCCAAGATCAGCCCGGTCGGTGATGACGCCCGCGAGGGACTGACGGCGGTGTTGTCGGTCAAGGTGCCTGATCCGAAGTTCTCTTCCCAGACCAAGGAAAAGCTGGTGTCTTCCGAGGTCAAGACTGCGGTCGAGTCGATCATGGCGGAAAAGATCGAGGAATTCCTGCTGGAGCGCCCCAGCGAGGCCAAGATCATTACCGCCAAGATCATCGAGGCGGCGCGCGCCCGCGAGGCGGCGCGCAAGGCCCGTGAGCTGACGCGGCGCAAGGGTGTGCTGGATATTGCCGGTCTGCCCGGCAAGCTTGCCGATTGCCAGGAAAAAGACCCGGCCCAGTCTGAGCTGTTCCTGGTCGAGGGCGATTCCGCAGGCGGCTCCGCCAAACAGGGCCGCGACCGCCGTTACCAGGCGATTCTGCCGCTCAAGGGCAAGATCCTCAACGTGGAAAAGGCGCGTTTCGACAAGATGCTGTCGTCGGCCGAAATCGGCACCTTGATCACCGCCTTGGGCTGCGGCATCGGCCGCGAGGAATACAACCCGGACAAACTCCGCTATCACCGCATCATCATCATGACCGATGCCGATGTCGACGGCTCGCACATCCGCACCCTCCTGCTCACGTTCTTTTACCGCCAGATGCCGGAATTGATCGAGCGCGGCCATCTGTACATCGCCCAGCCGCCGCTGTACAAAGTGAAAAAGGGCAAGCAGGAGCGTTACGTCAAGGACGATGCGGAAATGAACGCCTATCTGCTCCAAACCGCCCTGGAAAATGCCCGGCTGTTCGTCAACGCCGAGGCGCCGCCCTTGAGCGACGTCGCCTTGCAGGAACTCGCCAGAAACTGGCTGACGGTGATAGCATCCATCAAACGTCTGTCACGCCGCATCAGCGCCAGCGCGATGGAAAAGATGATCTTCATGCCGCTGCTCAGCGAAGCCCAGGCGCGCAACAAGGAACAGGTGACGCAGTGGTTCAATGAGCTGAAAAACCGTCTCAATAGCGACGAAAGCCTGGTGGCGCGCTACGAAATCCGCGTCGATCAGGACGAAGAAGGCGTTCCCTGTCGCGCCATCATCACCGAAACCGCCCATAATGTGCCGCAGACCCGCGATTTGAATGGTGAATTCTTTTATTCCGGGGAATACCGCAGCATTGTCGAGCTGGGCAAAAAGCTCGATGGCCTGATCGGCGAAGGTGCCTATGTGCAGCGCGGCGAGCAGCAGCTCAAAGTGGGCAGCTTCAAGCAAGCCCTGGACTGGCTGTTCGAAGAGGCGCGGCGCGGGCAGCACATCCAGCGTTACAAGGGTTTGGGTGAGATGAATCCGGAGCAGCTACGGGAGACGACGCTCGACCCCGAGGTGCGCCGCCTGCTGCGCGTGCAGATCGAGGATGCCGTGGCGGCCGACGAGATGTTCACCACCTTGATGGGCGATCAAGTCGAACCCCGCCGCGATTTCATCGAGAAAAATGCGCTCAGCGTGGCGAATCTGGATGTTTGAAAGGAAACATAACTTATTGTTTTTTATAAAAAAGTAAATTTATCGCCGCGGTGGGCGATGCTTTCCTGCGCCATTTTTTTGAATCCGTCTTGAACTTTTGCAAGAATACCCCATCTAATTGAAAGAGTGCGATTGTGTTGCACTTTGTCCGTCCCTCCCCCTCCCGGGACGGCAACCCCTGTACCCGGTTTCCCCAAGCCGGGTATTCTTGACCCCGGTCTCTCCCCCTTTTGAGACCGGGGTTTTTTTATCCCAGCCACTCGTCGAGCTTGGCATGGGCTTCCTCGATGCCCTTTCCCTGAAGCGCCGAAAAGAGCTGCACGGTCGGCGGCGCGGCCCCTTGTTCCGTATAGATTTTGTTCAAGGCATGGCGGACCTGTTGCAGGGTTGCGGCAGCGGCGCCTTTGCTCAGTTTATCGGCCTTGGTCAGAAGCAGGTGGGCGGGTAAGCCGGCGCTGCGGCACAGCTCCAGGATTTGCCAGTCGAAATCGGTGAGGGGATGGCGGATGTCCATCACAATCACCAGCCCTTTCAATGCCTGGCGATGGCGAAGATAGCGCTCCATTACATGTTGCCAATGCTGCCTCATACCGTGCGCCACTTTGGCATAGCCATAGCCGGGTAGATCCACCAGGCGGCGCTGTTCGTCCAGGGTGAAGAAATTGATTTGCTGGGTGCGGCCCGGTGTCTTGCTGACGCGGGCCAGCGAGGACTGGCCGGTAATCTTGTTGATGGCGCTGGATTTACCGGCATTGGAGCGGCCGGCAAAGGCGATTTCCTGGCCGGTGTCAGGCGGGAACTGGGACGGCGCGTGCGCGCCCAGGGCGAATGCTGCACGCCGGTAGAGGGGATTCAAAACCACCGGAGGATTCTTACTTTTTGCCCGGGCCGAAGATATAACGGGACAGGGTGGCCTCCGTCTCGCTGACGCGGCGCACCAGGTGGTCCAGACTGATGATGGCGTGTTCCAGCAGATTCACCGCGATGTAAGGATGTTCGACGCGCAGACGCTGGTATTTCCGGCGCGGCAGTTTGAGAAGCTGGGTGTCGTCGGTGGTGGCAACGATGCGCAGCAGACGCGGCTGGCGATCGAAAAACGACATCTCGCCCATCAGCTCGCCCTCGGTCATGCGTCCAACCTCGACCACCTGGGTGCCGTCGTCATGAAGCAGCCCGACCTCGCCTTTCACGACGAAGTACAGCGCCTCGCCGACCTCGCCGATATTGGCGATCACGGCATCCTTTTCGTAACTGACGTGCTCGGTGTAGTCGAGCAGCGTTTCCACCTCCTTGATGGTGAGCGACTCGCACAGGTATTGCTGGTTGAGGAATTGGGTGAGATTGATCTTTTCTTTTGGGGACATGGTGAACGCTCCTGAACCGGAATACTCTATAGCATAGCAAGTATTGCTTTACCCTGTTAAGTTGCATAGGCTAGATTATCTTTATGAAATAAGGAAGGAAATTACATGCGATATGTAAAGAAGGTGTTGCTCCTGCTGCTAATGGTGCCGTTGGTGGCTTCGGCAGGGCTGTTTTCCCCCTCCTTCGAGGAAGGTGTCGCCTATCAGGTGATTACCCCTGAACAACCCACCGCCAGCGGCGAGAAGGTGGAAGTGCTGGAGTTGTTTTCCTACGCCTGCCCTCATTGCCACCGCTTCGAGCCGTTTATCGAGCGCTGGCTCAAGACCAAACCGGAAAACGTCAAATTCGTGCGTCTGCCGGTGATTTTCCGCGATGAGTGGGCGATCTACGCCAAGGCTTATTATGCGGCGGAGGCGCTGGGTGTGGTGGACAAGATCCATGGCCCGTTGTTCAGCGCCATCCACTCGCAGAAGCGTAGACTGTCGGATGAGTCGTCGATGGCGGCCTTCTTCGCCGAGCATGGCGTCAGCAACGCCGATTTCAAGAAGGTGTTCAATTCCTTCGCCGTGGACAGCAAGGTGCGGCGCGCCAAGGAGCTGACGCGGCGTTATGGCATCAACTCCACACCGTCCATCGTGGTCAACGGTAAATACCGTGTCGATGGTCAAATGGCGGGCGGCCTCAACGACCGCATGTTGCAGATCGTCGATCATCTGGTGGCTAAAAACTGATCGGGTAATGCCGCTATCTTTTACAAATCTCTTGCAACCACTCCCCCCTCTCCCGCCTGCGGGAGAGGGCTGGGGTGAGGGCTCACCCTACCATAACACCGAAAGCCCTACATGAAAGCCGCCGAACTATTCATAAAATGCCTGGAAAACGAAGGCGTGGAATTCATTTTCGGCATCCCCGGCGAGGAAAACCTGGCGGTGATGGATGCCCTGCTGAATTCCCCGATCAAATTTGTCACCACCCGCCACGAGCAGGGGGCGGCCTTCATGGCCGATGTCTACGGGCGTCTGACGCAGCGCGCCGGGGTGTGTCTGTCCACCTTGGGGCCGGGGGCGACGAATCTGATCACCGGCGTGGCGGACGCCAATATGGATCATGCGCCGGTGGTGGCGATCGCGGGACAGGCGGGTACCTACCGCCTGCACAAGGAATCTCACCAGGTGCTCGATCTGGAGAATATCTTCGAGCCGATCACCAAATATTCCTCGCGGCTGCTCACGCCCAACACCATCCCCGAGGTGGTGCGCAAGGCGTTCAAGCAGGCGCAAATGGAAAAATCCGGCGCGTCGTTCATCGAGTTTCCCGAAAATCTCGCCGAAATGCCCATCGAGGCCACGCCGCTGCGCGCACAATATCCCACGCCGCCCGAGCCGCCCGCCGATCGGGTGCGGCGTGCCGCCGAGATCATTTCCAGCGCGCGCAATCCGATCATCCTGGCCGGCAACGGCGTGATCCGCGCCGAAGCCTCCACGCAGCTTGCGGCGTTTGCCGGTAAACTCAACATCCCGGTCACCAACACCTTCATGGCCAAGGGCGTGGTGCCCTTCAAGCATCCCATGGCGCTGGGCAGCGCGGGTTTGCAGGCGCACGATTACGCCAATTTTGGTTTCGACCAGGCCGATGTGATCATCTGCGTCGGCTATGATCTGGTCGAATATCACCCCTACCTGTGGCACCCGACGCGCGACCGCAAGATCATCCATATCGACATGTCGCCCGCCGAGGTGGATGCCCATTACGTGGTGGAGGTTGGCGTGATCGGCGATATCGGCATCACGCTCGACCGCATCGCGGAACTGGCCGCGCCGCATCAGGGCCACCGCCTGCGTCCGTTGCGCGATGCGCTGATCGAGGAAATGAACCTGCATCGCGCCGACGAGGGTTTTCCCGTCAAACCGCAGAAGATCATCTGGGATCTGCGCACCGCGCTGGGCCTGGAGGACATCGTGATTTGCGATGTCGGCGCGCACAAGATGTGGATGGCGCGCATGTTCCGCTGCGAATATCCCAATACCTGCATCATCTCCAACGGCTTCGCCAGCATGGGCATCGCCGTGCCGGGGGCGATCGCCGCCAAGCTCGCCTATCCGCAGCGCAAGATCGTGGCGGTGACCGGCGACGCCGGATTCCTGATGAACTCGCAGGAAATCGAGACCGCGATGCGCATGAACACACCGATCGTGATCCTGGTCTGGAACGATTGCGGCTACGGCCTGATCGAATGGAAGCAGATGAAGACCTATGGGCGTGCCGCCCACGTCAAATTCAACAACCCGGATTTCGTCAAATACGCCGAATCGTTCGGCGCCAAGGGTTATCGCGTGGAAAAGGCCGGGGATCTGCTGCCCATCTTGAAAACCGCCATCGCCGACAATACTGTAAGCATCATCGACTGCCCGGTGGATTACACCGAAAACCTCAAACTCACCGAAAAACTCGGGGAAATGATTTTTCAACTATGAATGCCCTTGCCCATTGGGCGCATCCCAACATCCATTCCCACCACCGCAACGAGCCGGTGGCGAAGAACCGGCTGCGCCTGCTCAGTTACAACATCCAGGCCGCGGTGGCCTCGACGCGCCCGCACCACTACTTCACCCAGGGCTGGAAGCACGTACTGCCGCACCTCGGCAGCTTCGACAACCTGGATCGCATCGCGCATCTGGTGAGCGATTATGACGTGGTGGCGCTGCAGGAGGTCGACGCAGGCAGCCTGCGCAGCTACTTCATCAACCAAGTGGAATACCTGGCCAAACGCGGCCACTTCCCTTTCTGGTCCTGTCAGACCAACCGCAAACTCGGCAAATTCGCCCAGCACAGCAACGGCCTGCTGAGCCGGATCCAGCCGCACGAAGTGATCGAACACAAACTACCCGGTCTGATCCCCGGCCGCGGCCTGATGATGGTGCGCTACGGCCATAGCGACAACCCGCTGGTCGTCCTCCTCGCCCATCTCGCCCTCAGCAAACGTGCCCGCTTCCAGCAACTGGATTTCATCCGCGAGATCGTCAACCAATACCAGCATGTAGTATTGATGGGCGACCTCAACTGCCAGCCGCAGAGCGAGGAAATGTACACCTTCCTGGAAAGCACCCACCTCTGCGAACCCCTCGAAGAACTCCACACCTTCCCCAGCTGGCGCCCCCTGCGCAACATCGACCACATCCTCGTCACCCCCTCGCTCAAGGTCAGCAACATCCAGGTGCTGAACCACGCGATATCCGATCACCTGCCTATCGCATTGGAAATTGCCGTGCCGGAGGGGGTTCATCTGGCCGGGTGATGCAGGGCGCACCCTCTCCCCGCCCAGCGGGGAGAAGGTTGGGGTGAGGGGATAGCCCCATAAGAATCTCTGACCGCCACCAACCCAAGGCACGGCCACCACTACCTTCGCCTACGACGCCGACCACGCCCGTGCTGGGATGACGGCATCCGCTACGATAAAGACCACCAAAGCCGACGGCTTCATCCAACACCATTATTGCCTCTACGCCAGAATTAAAAATAATTTATCTCCTTTGTCCTAACGGTAACGCCAATCGGTATAAAAAGTTACGAATTGTTTGATTTAGATCAAGGAGTCCGTGCCCCGTATTTGTTATCGTGAAAAACATAGTAAAGCCATTGAGCGCATCATCGATGAAAAGGACTGGATACCCGGCGTCACAATTCCGCACGATAAACTTGCGTGAAAAGTGAAAACTATCTTGACTGATACAGTGGATCAGAGGTCATTGAAGCAGGGGCGGGGCAAGTCTTGAAATCGCCGACGCAAACTGGAAAGTACTGTTTCAAGGCTTGAACCCTGTCGTGCGTTAAAGTGGATACGTCGGGCCATCGCGGTTTTCGGAAAAGAGCAGCGTGGAGGGAACCAAACATGACGTGCAATGCTTGCGAAACCAACTTTCAGGCGTATCAATCCATCGTCGTTTCCATCCAGAAATCAGGCGCGACGGCAAATCTCTACATCCAGAATCAGGGCCGGAACATCGTCCTGATCAGAAGAATCCTCCTCTGCTATACGACCGCATCGGGCGGCGGGGGCATGTTGTATCTGCGCCCGCCACCGGATGCCATTTCCTGGATTTATCCCGCGTCATTCCTTGAAACAGGCATCACAGCCCTGTTCTATCAATTGAACGTGAGCGGAATGAAGATCGTCCAGGCCCAGGCTGAATACATCGAAATCGAAGGACGCAGCCGGAGCTGCGCGACAACGTTCTGAGGTGAAACCATGGCGGCGAAATACTGGCGGTTGACTTTGAAGGGTGAAAAATCGGTCGATGATGTTCAATCCGCCGTAGGAAAGCGCGGCGGAATGCTCGTTCGGATTCATGTGGAAAACAGCGAAACACAAGTTTATTTCGCGGCAATGAAGACGGTGGCCGCTGAAGTATCCAAGAGCTTCGGCGTGGCGGCGCCCAAAGAGATTGGGTTGGAGGATGCGCTGAAGTTGGTTTAAAGCCGTGGAAAAGACGGCTGAGTGACCCTGTGGCGCGCTCGGAAAGAACAGCGGGCCCAGAAGCTCAGGCTGCATCAAGGAAACGGTGACAACTATCTTGAAAAACGCCGAGGGGCGTTACCGACTTTTAAAGGGTTCTGAGCGAGGTTTTGTTCGAGTTTTGGGGTAATATTTTCACGGTATCAGGCTCGCAAACTTACTGGCCGATGCGCCCTTTGGCTGTGCGTTGGGCGGTATACAAAAGTGAAGGAGCGAGATTATGGAAAACTTGCTAACTGATGCGATTAGCATCCTTCAGGAAAAGGGATATAAAAAACACTGCCATCCTTTAGAAGCGTTGTCAAATACAGTCGAGACAAACGGTAAAATCGCAGCGAGAAAAATTCGTTTTTACAAGTGGGCAGGCCTTTTTCTGCTCACCTTGATTCCTCTTGTTTCAGCCTTACTTTCTGTTTCTGTTGGCCTAAAAGACGGCGACACTACGTGGCTAGAAACTACGATTTTATCGCTCAGTTTACCGCTCAGTCTGCTGCTAACCGTTGCTACGATCCTTAACTCAATATTTAGACCAAGCGAGAGATTTCGTAACGCATGCCTAATCGGAGTGCGAATCGGCGCCTTTAAAGAAGATTTCTTGTCGGCCCTACAACGATTGGAGAAAGTAGAAGAACGCACCCTTCTGGATCTCGTAGACAAGAAACGCAAAGATTTCGAAAAATATCAAGAAGATCTTATAGGCCTATTTATGCCCATGGAGACAAGTGCCCAACAACGCGCTCCAGACGACGCCAATAAACGGCGCGCCTGAGCTTTACCGTTATCGCGCCGAGCAAAGCTCGGCGCATCTTGTGGGGTGAAAGACCACGCCGGATAAGGGCTAGCCACCCACCCGTATCGAGTCTTGCGTCCGTGGCGGAGCCGAGGGAGGCGAACAAAACGGGCGAGGAGAGTACCTCAGGGTCAGAGCCCTTTTTTGTGAAAGTGAAAGAGGTGATCACATGCCTGCAGTATCAAGTTACAGCATTAAGTTTTATGGTGGACCTGATGGCTACCAAACAAATCGCGCTCAAATTACGTTGAAAAGGATAAAGGGGACGCTTCCCTTTAAAGCCATCTCATGGTAGATTGAATTCATGCCCCGCCTTGCCAGAACCGTTTGTGCCGATGTTCCCCATCACATCACCCAGCGTGGCAATCGTCGCGAGGATGTTTTC
>JADDKJ010000006.1:0-98618 GCA_033717875.1 Gammaproteobacteria bacterium | reverse complement strand
GCATGCGCTCCCTTCTGCCCATTCTCTGGTCTGATGACGCATTCGCATCCGCGCGCGAGTTGTGGGAAGATGCGCAATCGTTCGGGTTGCGCTTTGGCTGGGCGCAATCCAGCCGCGATGCGAACGGAGTCGGAGGAATGTTGACGCTGGCGCGGTCGGATGACCCGCTATCCGCGAGAGAAATGCGGGACAAAGACTTCAAGCTGACCTGGCTGACACAGGTGGCGCATCTCGGCATGTCGCGGTGCTTGACAGCGAGATTGGTGCCCGAGATCGAGGTTACATTGTCAAGCCGCGAAGTGGAGGTGTTGCGGTGGACGGCGGAAGGTAAAACTTCAAGCGAGGTCTCCGAAATTCTCAGAATCTCGGAGCGCACCGTCAATTTCCACATCAACAGCACGCTCACCAAATTGAATGCCTCCAACAAAACCGCGGCGGCGATCCGGGCGGCGATACTGGGGATGCTTTATTGATTGAGAAGCAGGGCGGGTTGCGGCGCCCCTCACCCGAACCCTCTCCCCGTGCGCGGGGAGAGGGTGTTAAAACGGCGCTTCCCTACTAACCTTCCTTATGATAAGAAACCACGCGCTCGACTTCGTTCTTCGAGCCGAGGATGACGGCGATGCGCTGGTGGGCGCCGGTGGGTTGCACCTCGAGGATGCGCTGACGGCCGGTGGAGCTGACCCCGCCCGCTTGCTCGACAATGAAGGACATCGGATTGGCTTCGTACATCAGGCGCAGGCGGCCGCCCTTTTCCTTGGTCTTGCTGTCGATGGGGTACATGAAAATGCCACCGCGAACCAGAATGCGATGCACCTCGGCGACCATCGAGGCTACCCAGCGCGTATTGAAGTCGGCCTTGCGCGGCCCTTCTTTGCCGGCCAGGCATTCGTCGATGTAGCGCTTGACCGGCGCTTCCCAGAAGCGCGAATTCGAGGCGTTGATGGCGAATTCGCGGGTGTCTTCGGGGATGCTCATGCTCGGATGGGTAAGCACGAACTCGCCGATGTTGCGGTCCAGGGTGAAGCCGTTGACGCCGTGGCCGGTGGTGATGACGAACATGGTGGACGGCCCATACAGCGCATAACCGGCGCAGACCTGCTTGGTGCCGGGCTGCATGAAATCGGCGGTGGTCGGGTTGGCGACGCCTTCCGGGCAACGCAGGATGGAGAAGATGGTGCCGACGGAGATGTTGACATCGATGTTGGATGATCCATCGAGCGGATCGAACAGCAGCAGATATTTGCCTTGCGGCGTCGCGGGCAGAATCTCGTCCATCTCTTCCGAGGCCATCGACGCCACATAACCGCCGCGCTTGCCGGCCTCGATCATCACATCGTTCGAGATCACATCGAGCTTCTTCTGCGCCTCGCCCTGCACGTTCTCGGTGCCCAGGCCACCCAGCACACCCGCCAGCGCGCCCTGGTTCACGCCATTGGAGATGATTTTGCAGGCAACGACGATGTCATTGACCAGCGCGGGCAAGTCGCTGTCCGTACCGCCCAGGCGGCGCTGCTCGTCGATGAGAAACTGATTGAGGGTGATGCCGTTTTGCATAGTGATTTCCTCGATAGGCGGAAAATTGACGAAAATTTGTTGGGGATATTATCCCCGCTTCGGCGGGTAAAATCAAAAAAGCGGCTTAGCCCTTGCCCTTCACCGGAATGGCATTGATATTGTTCTGCCGCAACCGCGCCCGCGCTTGATCGAGCTGATTCAAATCGCTATAGGGCCCCAACCGCACGCGGTGCCAGGTATCGCCGCCGGCGCTGACGGACTGGATTTTGGCTTCGACACCCAGCAGGGCGAGATTGGCCTTGAGTGCGTCGGCATCGGCTAGGTTCTTGAACGAGCCGGCTTGCAGGAAATAGGATTCGGCCGCCCCTTTCGGCGCGGCGCGGTTTTTGAGTTCCTTGTCGGGGATGATCACCTCCATCTCGGGCAAGATGGTGTAGAAATCAAAGCGGGGCTTGGACTGCTCAGAGCCCTGCGACGCGGCAGGAACAGGCGATTTTTTCTCGCCACCGCTGTTCTTTGCCTTTTCCTTTTCTTCCTTCTGGGCAGGCGAAGAGGCGGGCGTGGCCGCTTGCGATGGAGGCTCGCCGACAACATCGGCCGGGCGCTTGTCCAACCAGACCAGGAAGGCGGCGAACAAGCCGATCGCCAGACCCGCGACAAGCCATAGCCAGCCCGGCACGGGCTTGCGCGTCTTGCGGGTGAACGCCTTGCTGCGGCTGTGTTTGTAATCGCGCGCCATGCTGCCGACAGCGCGCCTTACATCGCTTCGGGCGCGGAGACGCCGAGCAGGCCCAGACCGTTGCGCAACACATGACGAACGGCGATGATCAGGTTGAGGCGGGCGTTTCGCAGCGCTTCGTCATCGACGATGAAGGTGTGGGCGTTGTAATAGGTATGGTAATCGTTGGCCAGCTCACGCAAGTAGTGCGCAAGCTGGTGCGGCTCGTGATTGAGCGCCGCCATTTCCACCACCTCGGGATAGCGCGACAGGGTATAGATCAGCGCCTGTTCATGCGCCTCGCTCAACAAGCGCAGACTGGCGAGTCCGCGTGCCTCGTCCCAGCGCAGTCCTTTTTCCTGCAACTGGCGCATCACACTGCATATACGCGCATGGGCGTACTGGATGTAATACACCGGGTTGTCGCTGGACTGTGATTTGGCGAGATCGAGATCGAAATCCAGATGCTGCTCGCACTTGCGCATCACATAGAAAAAGCGCGCCGCATCATCGCCCACTTCATGGCGCAGCTCGCGCAGGGTGACGAACTCGCCGGAGCGGGTGGACATCTGCACCTTTTCGCCGCCGCGATAAAGCACCGCGAACTGCACCAGCAGCACGTCGAGCCTGGATGGATCGTCATCCATCGCCGCCAGCGCCGCCTTGACGCGCGGCACATAGCCATGGTGATCGGCGCCCCACACGTCGATGACGCGCTCGAAGCCGCGTTCCATTTTATCCATGTGGTAGGCAATATCGGCGGCGAAATAGGTTTTCTGGCCATTCTCGCGCACCACCACACGGTCCTTTTCGTCACCATAGTCGGTGGAGCGGAACCACAGCGCGCCATCCTTTTCGTAGAGATGACCACTGGCCTTGAGGCGATCCACCGCGCGATCCACCAGGCCACGCTCGAACAGCGTGCGCTCGGAATACCATTCCTCGTAGACCACGCCGAATTCGCGCAGATCTTCGCGGATGTCATCCAGAATATCGTTCAGCCCCAGGTCAAAGACCTGGCGATAGGCGGACGTACCCAGCAACTGCTTGGCGCGCTCGATGAGGGCGTCGATATGCTTTTCCTTGTCGCCCCCCCGCGGCTCATCGGCCGGTATATCCCGCATCACCGTGGCGATGGCGTGACCAAAGGCATCGCCATGGTCGCGGCGCAGCTTCCAGGCGATCTCACGCACATATTCGCCTTTATAGCCGTTGCTTGGAAAGGGAAAAGTTTCCCCGCACAGCTCCAGATAGCGCAGCCAGACGCTGGTGGCGAGGATATCCATCTGCCGGCCGGCGTCGTTGACGTAATATTCGCGGTGCACCTTGTAACCCACGGCGTCGAGCAAATCGGCCACCGCCGCGCCATAGGCCGCGCCGCGGCCGTGACCGACGTGCAGTGGCCCGGTGGGATTGGCCGACACGAACTCCACTTGCACCGGACGACCCGCGCCGATGGCGCTCCGGCCATACTGCGGCCCGGCCGCCAGGATATCGCGGATCACACCATGGAAAGCGGCGGGGCTCATGTGAAAATTGATAAAGCCGGGACCGGCGACTTCGACCCTGGCAACCTTGTCCGAAGCAGGCAAGGCGGCCACGATCTTGTCCGCCAGCTCCCTGGGTTTACAACGCGCCGCCTTGGCGAGCATCAATGCCACATTGCTGGCGAACTCGCCATGCTGACGATCGCGGGTACGCTCGACAGAGATGGGAAAAGGCAGCGCCAGGTCGCCGGGCAACGCCCCGCCGCCCTGAAGACCAGCCAAGGCGCTGGCAAGCATGTGCTCTAGGTGGTGTTTCACGCTGGATATCCTGCGGGCTCAAAAAGTTTGGGGAAAGGGCCGTTTTTGGCGGCTGTCTTGAAGGCCAAGTGATAATTTTATCTTTTTGGGAGGGAAACGGAAAGGACTGGACTGCGGAAAACCGATTTGGTGCTGATTTTCTCTATTCCTCAGGAACCGCGCGCGGCTTGCGGTCTTCGCCGATGGCGACGTAGGTCAACGTGGCCTGCGTGACCTTGATGACGTGCGATCCGTTGTGCCGGGCGCGTTCGGCGAACACGGCGACGTCGACGGTGAGGGAGGTGCGTCCTACCTTGATGACTTCGGCGTATAAACTGAGAATATCTCCGACGAACACCGGCTGATGGAACTGCACCGAATTCACCGCGACGGTGACGACGCGGCCCTGGGCGCGGCGGTGGGCTTCAATGCTGCCGGCGATATCGATCTGCGAGATGATCCAGCCGCCGAAGATATCGCCCGCGGCGTTGACATCGGTGGGCATGGCGACGAGGCGCAGGGTGGGCTGGCGATTTTCGGGAAGGGTGATGTGTTCGGTTTCCATCGGGATACTAAAAGCCTCGGTTTTTAGGGTAATCAATGTCCTTCATAAAGCTTATCCACCTCGGCGCGATGACGCTCCACGATGCGATTGCGGCGCATCTTGAGGGTGGGAGTGAGCAGTTCGTTCTCCACTGTCCACGGCTCCAACAGCAGGGCAACGCGGCGCACCTGGGCGTAGGCATGGAAACCGCGCAGTTGCACGCCGATCCTCTCCAGCGCCATGCTCAACACACGCTTGTCCTGCAAGGAGGCTGGCGCATCGGCGTCCAGTCCCAGTTCGCCCGCCAGAGCCGTCCAGCGTTCGCGGCTCAGCACCGCCAATGCGCTCAGATAGGGCTTGCCCTCGCCGATGACCATCACCTGCTCGAACAGCGGATCGAGCATGATCGCCATCTCCATGTCGGCCGGCGGCACTTTCTCGCCGTTGGCCAGGACGATGATTTCCTTCAGACGCCCGGTGATGTAAAGGTGACCATTTTCGATGCGCGCCTTGTCGCCGGTGTGCAGCCAGCCGTCGGCGTCGATGGTCTTGGCGGTGGCTTCGGGGTTTTTCCAGTAGCCCAGCATGACGTTCGGGGCCTTGGCCAGCAGCTCACCGTCTTCGCCGATGCGCACTTCCACACCGCGTAACGGCGGACCGATACTGGCGGGATCGTTGTCATGTTCTTTGTTGGTACTGATGGTGGGACTGGCTTCGGTGAGGCCATAGCCTTGCAACAAGTTGAGGCCCAGCCCGATGAACATCTTGGCGACCGGCAGCGACAGGGGCGCGCCGCCGCACATGGCGACGCGCAGCCGGCCGCCCATTTTCGCCATGACCTTGCTCGCCACCAACTTGTCGAGCAGCGGCCACAGCAGGAAGGAAGCCCGCCACGGGCCGCGGCCCTGCGCGTGCAGAAAGCGCGCCCACCCGGTCTCGATGGCAAGCCTGAACAGCTTGCGCGCAAAAGCCGGTTTCTCTTCAAGCTGCGCTTCGATCTTGCCATGGATTCTTTCATAGATGCGCGGCACCGAAACGATGATGGTGGGACGCACGGCGAGCAGATCTTCGGCCAACTGGGGAATGGAGCGCGCATAGGCCACCGTCGCGCCTGCCATGATTGGCAAGTAGTACCCTACCAGGCGTTCGTAGGTGTGGCACAACGGCAGGAACGAAAGAAACACATCCTCGCGAAAGACGGGCACGCTCACCAGACAGGTGTCGGTCGTCCACAGGATATTGTGATGGCTGAGCATCACGCCTTTGGGGCGGCCGGTGGTGCCGGAGGTGTAGACGATGGTGGCAAGATCATGAGGATTGCACTCATGCGTTTGCAACTCGCCACCCGATTCAGGCAGCCATTGGGCGGCGGAGCGCAGGCGCGGCTCGGCGGGATCGGTGACGGTTTTCAGGGAGACGATGCGTTTCAGGCCGTAGAGCTGATCGCGCACTTGCGCCAACCCCTGCCAATGCTCCTCGCCCTCGATGAGCAGCACCCAGGCGCCGGAGTCCTGAAGGATATAGGTGATGTTCTCGGGACGGTCGTTGGGATAAAGCGGCACCACCACTAATCCCAGCCCCAGCGCGGCCTGTTCATACATCACCCATTCACGGCAGTTGCGCAGCAGCACCGCGACGCGCTCGCCGGGTTGCAGATCTTCGCCTTGCAGCGCGCGCTGCCAGCGGGCGACGTGCGCCGCCATCTGCGCCCAGGTGGTGTCTTGCCATTGCCCGGTCTGCTCGTCGAAGTAGCGGTAGGCGACAGCATCGGGCGTGCGCCGCACACGCTCGCGGAACAGGCCATGCAGCGTGTGGATGGTTTCGAAGGGGATGATGTCGGATGTGTTGGTTGTCATATTAGATTTTCTATTTGCCGTTCATAGCTCCGCCCACTCCGCGTCGGCGACGAAGCGCTTGCCGTAGTGCTCTTCCAGCTCGCCGAGTTTCCTGCGCTGAACCTCGACCCCGGATTCCTGGACGTAGTGGACCGGCCCGCCGCGGAATGGCGCGAAGCCGGTGCCGAAGATCACGCCTGCGTCGAGCAGGTCGGCATCGGCCACCACGCCTTCGCGCAGGCAGGCCGCCGCTTCATTGAGAAAACGCAGGATCAGGCGTTCGGTGATATCCGGCGGCGGGACGTAACCCGGCTTGACGCGCGGCATCTGCGGCTTGTCGCCGTGATAGGTGTAGAAGCCCTGCCCGCTCTTCACGCCGAGTCGCCCGGCGCTGACCAGTTCGCGCAAGCGGGGCGGAACGTCGACATTGAGCCGCTGCGCCAGAATATCCGCCACTGACAGGCAGATGTCGAGTCCCACGGTATCGGCGAGGCGGATCGGCCCCATCGGCATGCCGAAGTCGGTCGCGGCCTTGTCGATGACCGAGGCCGGCACGCCCTCCCATTCCAGCGTCACAGCTTCCAGCAGATAAGGCATCAGCACGCGGTTGACGAGGAAGCCCGGCGAACTCTTCACCGGCAGCGGCAGGCGGTCGATGTGGCGCGCGAAAGAGGCGGCCTGGCGTGCGACCTCGGGATCGGTGAGTTTGCCGCTGACGATCTCCACCAGTTGCATCTGCGCCACGGGGTTGAAGAAATGCAACCCCACCAGACGCTCCGGCTTTGTCAGCGCCTCGGCCAGCAATTCCAGCGGGATGCTGGAGGTGTTGGTGGCAAGCAGCGCGCCGGGTTTGAGTTTCGGCTCGATGTCGCGGTAGAGGTTTTGCTTGGCAAGAATATCCTCGAAGATCGCTTCGATCACCACATCGGCGCGGCTCACGCCCACGCCCTTGTCATCGGGCATCAGGCGATCCAGCGCAGCCTGGATCAAACGCGGTTGCTTGAGGCGCTTTTTGTAAAGCGCATGGGCACGCTTCATGACCTTCGCCAGTGTTTCGTGCTTGCGGTCCTGCACGGTGACGCGCATGCCTTGCAGCGCACACCAGATCGCGATATCGCCGCCCATCACGCCGCCACCGATGACATGCACATGGCGCGGCGCGATCAAGTCCTTCTTACCCAGCGACTTGAGCCGTTCCTGAAGGAAGAACACCCGCACCAGATTGCGCGCGGTACCGCCCAGCACGAAACGCGAGACGGAGGCCGCCTCTTCCTGCATCATCCTCACCGGGTCATCGGCGTATTTTTGCCACAGATCGATCAGCGCATGAGGCGCGGGATAATGCTCGATGGGGGCCTTCTCCGCCACCTTCGCCCGCATGGTGCGCGCCAGCAGCGGCCGCGCCAGGCTGTTGTTGGTCCACTTGAGCCAACCCTTGGGACGGTGCGGCGCGGGCGGATTCATCACCACTTCGCGCGCGGCGCGCTTCCAATGGCGTGTCGGCACGGCGTAATCGATCAGACCCATCTTCTTCGCCGCGCGGGTATCGACAGTGCGGCCGGTGAGCATCAGATCCATCGCCGCCGGCGCGCCGACCAGCGGTGGCAGGCGCACCGTGCCGCCGAAGCCGGGATGAATGCCGAGCTTGATCTCTGGCAGGCCCAACCGGGTGCGCGCATCGTCGTCGGCGATACGATAGCGGCAGGCCAGCGCCAGCTCCATGCCCCCGCCCAGACAGAAACCGTGAATCAGCGCCACCGTCGGACATTTCAGCGCGGCGATCTTGTCGCAGGCGCGCTGGCCGCGCTGGATCAGCGCCAGGGCATCGGCGGGCTCCTTGAGAGGAACGAATTCATTGACATCGGCCCCGGCGATGAAACCGTTCGCCTTGCCGGACAGAAAGACGACGCCGCGCGGGTTGTCCGCGACGAGCGCGTCGAGAATCGCATTCAACTCGTCCAGCACCGCGCCGGAGAGGACGTTGGCGCCGCCATCGGCCTTGTCGATATACAGCCAGAAGATGCTGTCGTTGTCACGCTCGATGCGCCAGTGTTTGTAAACATCCGTCATCGTCGTCATTCCTTTCCGCTTTCCACCAACATCGCGCCACCCTGGCCGCCGCCGATGCACAGACTGGCCATGCCGCGCCGCGCGCCGTTGCGTTTGAGCACCTGCAACAGGTGCAACACGATGCGCGCGCCGCTCGCGCCGACCGGATGGCCGAGACTCACACCGCCACCATCGACATTGAGCCGCGCGTGATCGATCTCGCCCACCGGCGCATCCAGGCCCAGCTCGTCGCGGCAATAGCCGGCATCTTTCCATGCCGCCAGGCAAGCCAGCACTTGCGCGGCGAAGGCTTCGTTGATCTCCCAGTAGTCGATGCCATCCACCTTCAAACCCTGCCGCCGCATGATCGGCGTCATGGCGTGCACCGGCCCCAGCCCCATCTGCTCCGGCGCAAGGCCGGCCCACTGGCTGTCAATGATGCGGCCCAGTACCGGCAATCGATATTTGTCCACTGCTTCCTTGCTCGCCAGAATCAGCAGCGCCGCGCCGTCGGTGACCTGCGCGCTGTTGCCGGCCGTGACGTTGCCGAAGGGGCGGTCGAACACCGGCTTGAGCTTGGCGAGCTTGGCCATGTCGCCATCGCGGCGCAGACCGTCGTCCTGATCGTAAAAATTGCCTTGAGCGTCATAGACCGTCTCGATCTCGCTCAGCAACCCGTCATCCTGCGCCTTGGCCAGGCGGCGATGGCTTTCCAGCGCGAAACCATCCATCTGTTCGCGGCTGATGCTGAAACGGTAGGCGAGATTTTCGGCGGTCTGTCCCATCGACAGGCCAACGACGGGATCGGTGAGACCGCGCAGCAGGCCGATGATCGGGGTCAGATATTTCGGGCGAAGCTTGCCGAGCGCATTCAGGCGCGCGCCAACCTTCTTCGCCGCGTTCCACTCACCCAGCCAGCCCACCATGTCATCGTTGAGCAGCACCGGCGCATGGCTCATCGACTCCACGCCGCCCGCCAGCACCAGATTGGCGCGGCCCGCGGCGATGTCGTGAAATGCGCAGTCCAGCGCCTGCATGCCGGAAGCGCAATTGCGCTGCACCGTCCAGGCCGGCACGCTCTTGCCGCAACCCAGGCGCAACGCGACGACGCGGCCGATATTGGCCTCGTCCGGCCCCGGCATCACACAGCCCAGCACCACTTCATCCAGTTCACCGGGCTCGAACGGCTGGCGCGCCAGCAGCGCGCGCCCCGCCGCCACGGCGAGATCACCGGCAAGGAACGGCCCCGGCTTGCCCTTCGCCTTGAGAAACGGCGTGCGGCTGCCGTCGACTATATAGACCGTCTTGCCGCCGCTTTGTGTTCCTGCTGCCACTCCACTTTCTCCTTTCTCCAATAATCGGGGGCGAAGTCATCGACCTTGATGACGCCCTTGCGCGCCTCGATGGCGTCTTGCACGATGCGCGCCTCGTCTTCGCCAATCACGCCACGCATGACACCCTCGCGCAGCAGCGCTTCGTCACCGCCGTTGGATGTTCCGGCGTTCAACGCCGCGCGCAGCTTTTTCTCCACCGCCTCGGCGGCGATGACCTTTTTCAGCGCATCGTCCAACCTCCCCAGCGGCTCGGCCAGATCGGCTGGGGCATAGACACCGGCGGTCAGCCGGTCACGGCTGCTGGAGGGCTCCAGCAGCACGCTGGCGGCCTTGTGCCCCAGCATGTCACCGGGAGCAGCATACGATTTGCCGAAAGGAAATACCAGCACGCGCAACACGGCGGCGGCAAAGCGATTGGGGAAATTGCGCAACAACCCGTCCAGCGCTTCTTGTGCCTGATGCAGCGCATCGTCGCACGACCAGCGCAGCAGCGGCAGATCGGCCTCGGGCCGGCCCTGGTCGGCGAAGCGCTTGAGCGCGGCGGAGCAGAGGTACAACTGGCTCAGAACGTCGGCCAGCCGCCCGGAAAGTTTTTCCTTGCGCTTGAGCGAACCGCCCAGCACCAGCATGGAAGCATCGGCCGCCAGGGCGAATGCGGCGCTCATGCGCGTCAACTGCCGGTAGTAACCCTGCTCCGCGCCCGCCTGCGACGGTGCCCGCGCCAGGCGCGCCCCGCTCACGCCGTGCAACAAGGCGCGCACGGCGTTGCCCACGGTAAAACCGATATGGCCGAAGAATGCCTGATCGAACAGCACCGAGGCGCGTTGCGCGTCGCGTTCGGCCGCCGCCCGCATTTCTTTCAACACATAAGGATGGCAGCGCACCGCGCCCTGGCCGAAGATGATCAGGCTGCGCGTCAGGATGTTCGCGCCCTCCACCGTGATGCCGATGGGAATGGACTGATAGACGCGCCCCAGCAAGTTGCGCGGCCCAAGGCAGATGCCGCTGCCGCCTTGCACATCCATCGCATCGTTGATTACCTTGCGCATGCGTTCGGTGAGATTGTATTTGACGATCGCCGAAGCCACCGAAGGCCGCTCGCCGAGATCCACCGCGCCCGCCGTCATGACACGCGCGGCGTCCATCATGTAGGTGTAACCGGCGATACGCGCCAGCACTTCTTCCACGCCTTCGAAACGGCCGATCGGCATCTTGAACTGCTTGCGGATGCGCGCGTAGGCGCCGGTGGCGCGGCACGCCAGCTTGCCCGCACCCACGCTCTGCGCCGGCAGCGAGATCGAACGTCCCGCCGCCAGGCATTCCATGAGCATGCGCCAGCCCTGTCCCGCACCGGCCACGCCGCCGATGAGCCAATCCAGCGGGATGAACACATCCTTGCCGCTGTTCGGGCCGTTCTGAAAGGGAATGCTGAGCGGGAAATGGCGATTGCCGATGGTCACGCCCGGTGTAGTGGTGGGAATCAGCGCGGCGGTAATGCCGAGTTCCTTTTTGTCGCCGAGCAGGCCGTCGGGATCATAGAGCTTGAAGGCCAGCCCCAGCACGGTGGCAACCGGCCCAAGCGTGATGTAGCGCTTGTCCCAGTTGAGGCGTATGCCAACGATTTCCTCGCCTTCGAATTGCCCCCGGCACACCACGCCCTTGTCCGGGATCGAGCTGGCGTCGGAACCCGCCTCGGGACCCGTGAGCGCGAAACACGGCACTTCCTCGCCTCGCGCCAGACGTGGCAGGTAGTAATTCTTCTGTTCTTCCGTACCATAACTGAGCAACAGCTCCGCCGGCCCGAGGGAATTGGGCACCATCACCGTCACGCCCGCCGTCACGCTGCGGCTGGAAATCTTCATCACCACTTCGGAATGAGCCAGCGCGGAAAATTCCAGCCCGCCGTATTTTTTCGGAATGATCATGCCGAAAAAGCGCTGGTCCCTGATGAACTGCCAGACATGCGGCGGCAGGTCGTGCAGCTCTTCGGTGATCCGCCAGTCGTCAAGCATGCGGCACAGCTCTTCGACCGGACCATCGAGAAAGGCCCGCTCCTCGGCGCTGAGCTTGGGCGCGGGTATCGCCAGTAATTTGTTCCAATCGGGGCGGCCGCTGAACAGCTCGCCTTCCCACCATACCGTGCCCGCCTCCAAGGCGTCGCGCTCGGTTTGCGACATGGTGGGCAGCGCGGCGCGGAACCACGGTAACAGCCGGTTGCTGATCAAGGGCCGCCGCAGCGGAGGGAATACAAACAGCGCGACCAGCGCGGCCAGGAGGATGGCTATCACAAAAAAGGACATCATGTCTTGCTCGCTCCCAATATCACCCGATGTTTCCCTGTGCGCCGGCCGCGGCTACGCCCGCGCGCCTCATGCCGCGCGGCCCCTTCTTCCGGCTTGGCGCTCTCCGGGAGCGTTGCGGGCGGGCAATCATCTTCACCATTGCACACCACACCACTGCCGTCCCAGGGAAGATCGCGGTATACCCCTACGTCATCCAGCGCCAGAGGGGGAAATTTGATGCTGTCGAAATAGGGAGAATAATCAAAGTCGCGCGGCAAGCACAAGCGGGGGTTGCGTTGATACAAACGCATTTCGCCGTCCCCATTACGATTCATCACCGGCAACACCGGAAAATTCACCGACTGGAAAGCCGCCGCGATCAGCGTGGAACAAATCGTGCGATCGGCGATGCCCGCCGTGCCATCGAACAGTGTGGATCGCCAGCGCCGCGGCAATACGCCATAAGGTGAAACGAGCCGTGCCAGATCGAACAACTGCCGCGTGTCATAGCCGATACCCAAGTGATGCGCGGCGAAAGAAACGATCTTCGTGGCATCTTCCCCGGACAAGCCGCGCGGCTGACACAGGCGCAGGGTGGCATCGCGGTATTTTCTCAAGGGAACGGCGATGATGCCTTCGCCGATTAAGCCTTCGATCAGCAGCGGCTCACGAGGATCGCCACGGTAAGCGTGCTGGATACGCCGCCGGACGTGATCATCCGCGATCTCATGCAGATGTCCGACATAGAGCGCGGAGTGAGTCCACTGACTCTGGGTGATATTCTTGATGAACTGGCTGAGACGGGTATGTCCTTCCACCAGCAATACATCGGCTGGCCGGATCGTATCGCGCAAACGATCGAAATCGCATTGCACCCGGCCTCTGACTTGCGCCTCCTGCGCGAGCCATTGGGTAAACTTCTTATGCACCCAACCTGCCATGCTCACCTCGTCGTTGTTTTTCATCCGTGAGCCTCAACCATGGATATGGGGTCTACCTACTGTTAGACAATCCCGTTTCCCCATCTTCTTTATCGGCGCGCAGAGGAATTTTTGAAGTCAAAGATGGGGCATTGATTTGTGTATAATCGTAAATAGCCTCCAATCCAATCGCCTCATTTCATTCCATGCAATCCAATCCTGACAACCCCATCGGCGTATTCGACTCCGGCGTCGGCGGCCTGACCGTGGTGCGCGCCTTGATGGAGCGCCTGCCGTTCGAGAACATCATCTATTTCGGCGACACGGCGCGTGTGCCCTATGGCGTGAAATCGGTCGAGACGATCAGCCATTTCACGACCCAGATCACCGAGTTCCTGCTTCAGCGCCAGGTCAAACTGCTGATCATCGCCTGCAACACCATGGCCGCCGTGGCCTCGCAGGTGGTGCGCGATCTGTCGCCCGTGCCGGTGCTGGATGTCATCGACGCCGGCGCGCTGGGCGCCATCGCCGCCACGCAACACAAGCACGTCGGCGTGATCGGCACACCCACCACCATCAACAGCAATGCCTACACCCGCGCCATCCATCAGCATGCCGCGGACGTGCGGGTATTTTCGCAAGCCTGTCCACTGTTCGTGCCGCTGGTGGAAGAAGGCTGGCTCGACCACCAGGTCACCCGCCTCACCGCGCAGGAATACCTCAAACCGCTGCTGGCGCAACAGATCGACACCATGGTGCTGGGCTGCACCCACTACCCCCTGCTAAAACCCTTGCTGCAGGAAGTCACCGGCGCGCACGTCCGCCTGGTGGATTCCGCCGAAAGCATGGCCGAACAAGCCGCCACCCTGCTGGAAAGCATGAACCTCGCCAACCCGCAGCGTTCAGCGCCTGAATATCACTTCCATGTCACCGATGTGCCGCTGCGCTTTCAGGCTATTGGCGAACGATTTCTGGGACGGACGCTCTATAATGTGCGTGTGGTGAAGTGGTAAAAAATGCCTCGATGAAAAGCGATTGAACCACAGAGCGCGCAAGGAACGCGGAGCTTTGCAACAAGATGGAGACCTGCTTGTGGCTGGCTGGAGACACCCCTTCATCACGTTGATTTTCCTTGCGTCCTCGGCGTTCTCCGCGGTGTAACCGCCGCTCCTGAGATAAAAATGACTCTCCCCATCGAAGACACCCTCCCCGAGCTGCTCCGCGCCCTCGCCGCCCATCCGGCCGTGGTGTTGCAGGCGCCGCCCGGCGCGGGCAAGACCACACGGGTGCCGCTGGCCCTGCTCGACGAACCGTGGCTGCAAGGCCGGTCGATCGTGATGCTGGAACCGCGCCGTCTGGCGGCACGTGCCGCGTGCGCGCGCATGGCGGATCTGCTGGGCGAGAAGGCGGGACAGACGGTGGGCTATCGCGTCCGCTTCGACAGCCAGGTGTCGCGCCAGACGCGCATCGAAGTCCTGACCGAGGGCATCCTGACCCGCCGCCTGCAAAGCGATCCGGCCCTGGAAGGGGTAGGGCTGGTGATCTTCGACGAATTTCACGAGCGCAATATCAACACCGACCTCGCTCTGGCGCTGTGCGTCGACAGCCAGCGCGGGCTGCGCGACGATCTGAAGATACTGGTGATGTCGGCGACACTCGATGCACAAGGCGTTGCCGCGCTGCTTGGCGGCGCGCCCATCGTCACCAGCCTGGGTCGCGGCTTTCCCGTCACGGTCAGCCATACGCCGCGCGACCCGGAAAGCCACCGGCTGCCGGAAGCGGTGGCCGCCACGGTGCGCCGCGCGCTCGCTGAACGGCAAGGCGACGTGCTGGCCTTTCTGCCCGGCGGTGGCGAGATCCGGCGCACACAGCGCCTGCTGGAGGCGGACCCGGCCTGCGCGGAAATCGCCATCCATCCGCTCTATGGCGACTTGCCTAAGGAGGCGCAGGATCGCGCCATCCAGCCCGATCACCATGGCCAGCGCAAAGTGGTGCTCGCCACCCCCATCGCCGAGACCAGCCTGACCATCGAAGGCATCACTTGCGTGGTGGACAGCGGTTATGCGCGCGCCCCCTGTTTCGACCCCAACAGCGGCTTGACGCGATTGGACACGATACGTGTGTCGCGCGCCTCCGCCGAACAACGCACCGGACGCGCCGGGCGCCTGGGGCCGGGCCATTGCTACCGGCTGTGGAGCGAATCCACGCAGCTCGGCCTGCAAGCCCAGAGCGCGCCCGAAATCATCGCCGCCGACCTTGCCCCGCTGGCGCTGGAACTGGCGCAATGGGGCGTACATGATGCGGGCAGCCTCGCCTGGCTCGACCCACCGCCGCCCGGCGCATTGGCCCAGGCGCGGCAGTTGCTCGCCGAACTCGGTGCACTGGACGGCAAAGGCGTGATCACCGCCCTCGGTCAAGCGATGGCCACGCTGCCCGCCCATCCACGTCTCGCCCACCTCTTGCTGGAAGGAAACCGGCTAGACATGGGCGCGCTCGCCTGCGATGTCGCGGCCCTGCTCAGCGAACGCGATATTCTCGCCCGTGATAACGGCGCGCGCAGTTGCGACATGCTGGAGCGTATCGAAGCGCTGACGGCGTTTCGCATACGCGGCAGGGCGGGTGCGCAATCGCACGGGGCGGATCCTTATGCTTGCGAACGCATCGAACAAACCACCCGCCAGTGGCGGCGGCTGCTGAACATCAAACAGCCTGCGACAAGCGCAAATGACGAAGACATCGGCCTGCTACTGGCGCTGGCCTACCCGGACCGCATCGCCGCCCAGCGCGAACCCAACAGCGGACGCTATCTGCTCGCCAACGGCCGCGGCGCGCGCCTGGCGCATGAGGACCATCTCATCAAACATCCTTACCTGGTCGCCGCGCAAATCGACGCGGGCAAGACCGAAGGCATGATCCACCTCGCCGCCCCCGTCACCGCGCAGGCGTTGCGCGAACACCTGGCGGGACGGATACAAACGCAGGATGTCGTGCGCTGGCACAACCAGCAGCAGGCGATCATCGCGCGGCGCGAGGAACGGCTCGGTGAACTGGTGCTCGCCAGTCAACCTTTGCAAAACGCCGCTCCCGGCACGCTGCGCAAGGCCATGCTGGAAGGCGTGCGCCAACTGGAGCTGGAGGCGCTGCCGTGGACACGCGAGGCGCACGAATGGCAGGCGCGTGTGCTGTCGCTGCGCCACTGGCACCCCGAGGACGGCTGGCCGGACGTCAGCGATACCCATCTTGCGGCGACACTGGAAGATTGGCTGGAGCCTTATCTGGACGGCATCACCCGCCGCGACCATCTCTCACGGCTGGACATGGCGTCGATACTCGGCAACATGCTCGACTGGCAGCAACGTGCCCGCCTCGACGAAGGCACCCCCACCCACCTCACCGTGCCCAGCGGATCGCGTCTGCGGCTGCAATACACCCCCGGCGAACCGCCGGTGCTGGCGGTGAAACTGCAAGAGATGTTCGGCCTGGGCGACACCCCGCGCGTCGCCTGGGGACGCATCCCCGTCACCCTGCACCTGCTCTCCCCCGCCCAGCGCCCCATCCAGGTCACGCAAGACCTGCGCGGCTTCTGGGAACGCACCTACACCGAAGTCAAAAAGGAATTGAAGGGTCGCTACCCCAAGCACCCCTGGCCGGACGACCCGTGGAACGCAACGCCGACGGCGCGGCGCAAGCCGCGGGCCTAACCGCTCTCGTCACTTCACCCCTTCCATCCCCACCTGCATCACCCGCTTGGTGAACGCATCATCCGTCAATCCCACGTTCACCCGGATATCGCTGATGCGCAGAGTGGTTTTGTTGCCCGTCTGCACATTTTCCGCCGCCACTTCTTCCCATACCCAGGCATCGCCGACCTGCTTCCACTTGAAGGTTTGCTGTTTCAGGAGCTTGCCTTTTTCATCGTAGTAATCGATACGTCGCGGCAGGAAGCTGTCCTTGGCGATCCACTTGACGGCCTTGCTATACGGATAATAGTCCCCGCGCCCTTTCGGCGTGCTTTCTATCACATAACAATCGACGCCCTCCAGCGCCTCGCTACGCAGCAATTGATGCCCGTCAGCGCCGGGATCGCGTGATACGAGGTCATACTGACGCAACTCGGATTTGGCGAATTCTTCTTCCTTGGCATGCTTCGGGCCGCTGTGACTCAGCTTGCGCACCAGGCGCAGCTCGGGGAGATACAGCCATTCCTCATCGTTCCGGTTCAGTTCCGGCCGGTAGAAAAAGCCCATGTAAGAGACGCCCTTGGCATCGGGCGGAAACTCGCGGAACATGATTACCTTGCTGTCGATATCGCCGGCACCCTTGAACCTCTTCCACGCCATGAAGTAGGTCAATCTTCGCTCCGGCTGGCCGTTTTCCTGAAAGATAAAGCTGATCCTTGACAACGAATCATCACCGCCATCGACCGCGAAGGATTTTTTCACGATGTCATCGGCCGACAACCCGTCCGCATGGACACGCAGGGGAAGAAATGAAACGATAAACACGACGCCCAACCAGCCTATCCAAGCCTTGCTGTGTTCCATCACGGCTCCTCCTGAGGGAAACGCTGAATAATTCCATCCTGGAATTTTCAGCACACGAAAAGCAAAAATGCGATTTTTGCTTTTCTTCATTTTCAATGGCTAACCGCCATCGAAAATGGCGGCACTTCCATGTGCCGCGCGGAAGCGCTAACAAATTAGCGCTTCCTGAGAGAAACTAAGTTTTACGGCGGCGACAAGCCATCCATCGGCCAGCGCGCCATGGCGGAAAACGCCAGCGGTTCGGCCTGACCGGCCTGCAAGCGCCGGTAACCGGCGTAAGCGATCATCGCGCCGTTGTCGGTGCAAAACTCCAGACGCGGATAATAGACCTGCGCGCCGGCATCGCAGGCCATCGCGCCCAGGCGGGCGCGCAACGCGGTGTTGGCGCTCACACCACCCGAAACCACCAGGCGACGCACGCCAGTCTGTTCCAGCGCGCGGCGGCACTTGATGGACAGGGTATCCACCACCGCCTCCTGAAAAGCGCACGCGATGTCGGCACGCACCTCATCAACCATGCCATGAACCCGCCAGGCGTTGACAGCGCTGGTCTTGAGGCCACTGAAGCTGAAATCCAGTCCGGGGCGGTCCGTCATCGGGCGCGGAAACTGGAAACGCCGCGGATCGCCCTGCTCGGCAAGCCGCGCCAAAGCCGGGCCGCCCGGATAACCCAGCCCAAGCAGCTTGGCGGTCTTGTCGAAGGCTTCGCCCGCGGCATCGTCGAGCGATTCGCCGAGGATGTGATAGCGCCCCACGCCATCCACACGCACCAACTGCGTGTGCCCGCCGGACACCAGCAGGGCGATGAACGGGAAATCGGGTGGATTGGGCTCCAGCATCGGCGCCAGCAAATGCCCCTCCATGTGATGCACCGCCACCGCCGGCACACCCCACGCCCAGGCCAGACTGCGTCCGATCGCCGCGCCCACCAGCAGCGCGCCGACCAGACCCGGTCCGGCGGTATAGGCCACGCCATGAATATCCGCCGGTCGAGTCTGCGCCTGCGCCATCACCTCGCGCAACAATGGCAGCACCTTGCGCACATGATCGCGCGAAGCCAGCTCGGGCACCACCCCACCGTACTCGGCGTGCAGCGCCACCTGGCTGTGCAGCGCGTGCGCCAACAGACCGCGTTGCGCATCGTAAATCGCAACACCCGTCTCGTCGCACGAGGTTTCAATACCGACTATACGCATCCGTCAACCCCCGCCAATCTTTTAACATCCGGCCGCCCTGGTCATAGTATAATTGTTTGATTTATCATCCCGAAAATACCCAACCCGCACGCCAGAGCGACTATGATACAGGTAAGTGGTTTAACCAAGATATTCCCCTCCTCCGGCAACAAGGCCGTGGACAGCCTGGACCTTCATGTCAAGGAAGGCGAAATCCTCGCCCTGCTCGGCCCCAATGGCGCGGGAAAAACCACCACCATACGCATCCTCTCCACGCTCTCGGGATTCGACGAAGGACAGGTGCTGATCGCCGGATACGACGTGGACCGCGACCCGGACAAGGTTCGCGAGTCCATCGGCGTGGTCGCGCAGCAAACCGGCATCGACTATTTCCTCACCGGGCGGGAAAACCTTGTCCTGCAAGGCCATCTCTACCGGATGAACAAGCAGGACATCGAAGCGCGCGTCAAGGAACTGTCCGTCTATTTCGAGCTGGAAGACGCCCTTGACCGGCAGGTCGCCACCTACTCGGGCGGCATGCGCCGCAAACTGGACATCGCCACCGCGCTGATCCACCGCCCCAAGATCGTCTTCCTCGACGAACCCACCCTGGGGCTGGACATCAAGAGCCGCAAAAACCTGTGGAGTTACATCGAAAAACTCAACCGCGAACTCGGCCTGACGATCCTGCTGACCACCCATTACCTGGAAGAAGCCGACAAGCTCTCCCATCGCGTCGCCATCATCAACGCCGGCAAGATACGCATCACCGGCACGCCCGATGAGCTGAAAACCAGCATCCACGGCGATTCGGTGGTGCTCGCCTTCGAACAGAACGATGCCACCGTCAACGGCTTCGCCTACGGACTGAAAGGCGATCCCGCCATCCGCGACACCGTCTGGCAAGGCAACAACCTGCACCTTTATGTCGAAGACGGCGCCGGCATCATACCCAGAATCGCCCTCCTGGCCTCGCAGCAGGGCGTGCAGATCAAATCGCTGTCCCTCTCCCGTCCCACGCTGGACGATGTATTCCTGAAATACACCGGCACCAGCATCGAAAGCACCGGCAAGGATGAAGGCGGCGACGAATGGTGGAAACAGTGGGCCGGCAAGGGCGGCGGCAACTGGCAGAAGAAATGGGGCAACTGGCAGGAAGAAACAACAGCGGAGGAAAACAACGTGAGCACCAATCAAAGCAATGACGGCCAAGGCCAGGAAGAGCCACAAGAAAATCAAACCAAGGAGACCGCCTCCACCACCCCAACACAAACCGAACCCGCATCCACGCCCTGGGGGAACTGGAGCAAGGAAGAAATGGAGGAATGGTGGCGCGACAAGGGCGGCGTACCGGGCGCATGGTCATCCGGCGGCGATGCCCAGCAGGGCGACAGCTCCGAGAAATCCGGCAAATAAAGCAACAGAGAAAACGACGTGCTCTCAGATACCTGGTACCTATTCGGCAAATACATGCGCATCACCATCAGAATGCCCTGGTGGTCGCTGTTCACGCTCGTTCAACCGCTGATCTGGCTGCTGATCTTCGGCCAGCTCTTCAAAAACATCGCGCAACTCCCCGGCTTTCCCGCCAACAGTTACGTGGACTTTTTCGTCCCGGGCGTACTGATCATGACCGTGCTGTTCGGCTCATCCTGGTCGGGCGTGAGCCTGTTGCGCGAGATCACCGCCGGCACGGTGGACAAGATGCTCGTCGCGCCGGTATCGCGCGTCGCCATCGTGCTCAGCCGCGTGCTGCACTCGGCGGCGCAGGTCCTCGCCCAGACGCTCATCATCCTCGCCGTCGCCCTGATCGCCGGCGCCGCCACCAGCGTCAACCCGATTCATATCGCCATGGCGATGCTGATCGTCTTCCTGCTTGGGGTAGGCTTTGCCTCGCTGTCCAACGGCTTCGCCATCACCCTGCAACGCGAAGAACCGCTGGTCATGATCGGCAACCTGATGACCCTGCCGCTGATGTTCTTCTCCACCGCGCTCATGCCCAAGGAAATGATGCCGGAATGGATCGACTACGTGGCCATGGTCAACCCTATCAACTATGCCGTGGAAGCGGTCAGAGCGATACTGGTCGGCACACCGGATTTCGGCGCCTATGGGAAGGGATTGCTGATCATGCTGGTCTTCGCCGGCGGCACGCTGGCGTGGACGGTGAGTGCGTTCAATTCGCTGCGGGATTGACCCGCCACGCATGAACGGCGGGGAATCAAAAGATCAAGGTCATGCCCAACCCGGCTTGAAGCTTGTGGTAATCGCCTATGCCAGGGTTCAACACGTTACTGATTGCGCCGAACACACCCGGATTGATCAATGGCGGGGGCAACGAGGAATCCTGCAACTGATATGAAAAGGTGCCATAAACCCTCAATTTGTCATTGACTTGATAGTTTGTCACAAATGACAGTGAATTCATCATGTTCACGCGGCGCTGCCGCTCACCGCGTGTTTCGACGAAATAACGCACATCAGGATTCTTGTAGAAACTCATGGCGAAAGTATACGCTGCGGACGCCGTCCACTGTGGCGTAAAAGATTTTTCAAAGCGAAGCGTGGCCGTGTGCCCCTGATAGGCGAAATCTCTGGCGACAGGGTTTTCAACCTGGTTGGTGCTATCGATATAATCGTAATTCATTGTCAACGCGCGCCCCAGCCCCAGCCCCTGACTAAACGATAACCCGGCCAGATACGCACGAGAATCGAGCAATCTGCCACTGGAAGGACTGAACAAATCACGGTAAGAAAAACTAAATCTCAAGATCGTCGGCGCCTTCTCTTTCTCCGCCGGCTGCGCGAACCAGCGCAAAAGCGCTGGCATGTCGAAACGCCAGAAAACATCGGAGGAGTAACTGGTGGTGGTGGAAAGATTGGTTTCCGTGGTCAAATTGGATACTTCAAGCCGGCTCGCCCCCAAAGTGATGTTTTTATCGCCAGGCCCCAGCGTGATGGATGGCGCGGTATCGAACCGCGTAAAATCCGACTGCACATTGTGATAAATCAGGTATCCTGGGGCGAAAAATAACGCCGCCCTGACATTCCTGGAAATCTTGTGCCGGTACGCCATGTTCACCGACAGATTCGACAGGAAATCGTCGATTGCAAACTTGTCCAGAAAATTGGTGTTGCTGTCATAGGTCATGGAATAACCCATGTTATAAGTGAATCCGCCGATGCGGCTCTCCAGAACGGGGATTTTCTTTTCCGCCGTAACGACCAGGCTGCTCGTTCCGCCGTTCTGGATGATATACCTGTATTCCTTGATGGCATCCTCTTCACGGTTCGTCGCCTCATACAGCATGGCCAGATTATTGCGCGCCGAAAGATTTCCGGGGCTCATTTCGATCAGTCGCCGGTAAACGCGTTCGGCCTCGCCGAGTTCGCCTCTGCTTGCATGAACGATCGCCCGATAGAAAAGCGCATTCATCTCTTTCGGGTTCTCCGCCAGCACAACGTCAAGATCACCCGCTGCCAGCGTGAACCGGCCTTGCGCCATGTTTCCTCTGGCCACGGCGATTCGCAACCTCTCGATGATCTTCGGAAGCTGCTCGGCCTTGGTTTCCAGGGAAATGGCCTTGAGATAGGAATCGACAGCCTCGGAAAGAAGCGCTTTTTCATCCTGGATGAGTCCGGCGTAGAAATGCGCGGTCGCATCGCCTGGATTCAGGCGCACGGTCTCCTTGAACTCTTGCAGCGCCGCGTCGGTCAATGACTGCTTGACATATAACACGCCGAGATTGAAATGAGCATCGGCCTTGTCGGGATCGGCTTTGATCTCCGCCTTATATCTCTCGACTTCGTCGGCCACCTTGCGTGCCTCCGTCAATCGCTCCCCGTACTTCTCCTGCAAGTCCTTCAGGAATACGGCGGCTTGCTGGGCCGGCGGCGTGCCGGGGCCTATGGCGACCACCCTCTCCAGCTCCCGCGACGCCTCGATCAGTTGATTCCTGTCCAGATATATCGCCGCCAGCCGCAATCGCGCATCCAGATGACGGGGCTCGATTTCCAGCAGTTTCTTGAATCCGGCCTCCGCCTCATCCCAGTTTTTCAACTCGCGGTTGATATGCGCGGCATTGAAAAGCGCCATCTGCACCGTGGGATCGATCGCGAGCACCGCCTGAAACTCCTTCAGCGCCAACGTCAACTCCTTTTGCTCCAGATACTGCACACCCCTGATCAGACCCAACTCGATCGCCGCCCTGCTCCCAATGGCGTTACCCGGCTCCAGCGCGGCCGCCTTCTTGAATTCCTCGATGGCCAAAGCCATCTTGCCACCCCTGGCGTAAACCCGGGCAAGATAGAAATGCGGCACGGCGCTGCCGGGGACAAGTTCCACAATCCTCTTGAATGTTCCCTCGGCATCCGTCACACGGTTAAAGTTGAGAAAGGTCAAGCCAATGGCGTGCAATACCCGCGGATCATTCGAGTAATCCCTGCGCAGAATGGCGGCCAGGGCCAGGGCGGCGTCGGCCTCTCCCCCTTCCGCGTATTGCCTGATCTGCAGCAAATACAGATTTTTCTCGGCTTCCTTGGCTTCAGCCGTGCCCGGCGCCTGGGACATGATGGCCTTATATTGCCTGCTCGCCTCTTCCAGCATGTTCAAGGTTTCATAGATAGTTGCGAGCGATGCACGCACTCTCATATTATTTGGCGCCAGCGCGGCACTCTTGCGCATATACTCCAGCCCTTCCCTGGGCTGATTTTTCCGCGTGTAAATCACACCAAGATAAAACAGCGTCTCGGCATTGTCAGGGAATCTCTTGAGAATGGCATTGAAACTCTCCTCCGCCGCGTCGAGTTTGTCCGCCTCCAGTTGCGCCTTCGCCTCCTTGATGGCCTGCTCCAAAGGGAGAGATTCAATCGGCGGCCGTAGCCGGCCACTGGCGTCTTCCGCAAAAGAAACACCAGCGCCAGTGCACAATAAAACACCAGAGATGAGTACGACTAATAATCTTTTTTTCACGAAAAGATCATCCAAGCCATGGGAAATTCAGGGACGAATTTTTCATTGGTATTTTTAATAGTAGATATTGATTTTGAACAAAGCCTTCCAACCATCGAGTGAAAGCCGCATCCGTTTATAGCTTGAACCATCCTCGGCCAGGTATTCCAGATTGCCGTCTTCCGCGTCAGGAATCTGAAGCCGCACACCAGTGCCGTCTGGGTTGGTGAACGTTTCAAACTCCGCGGGATTAGGCCGGACAGGAACCTCCAGAAACAAGCCATCTGTCGGCAAAAAATCCCGGTTGACACTGGAATTCCTCAGCTTGAATTTTTTCAAGCTATACGTATAGCTTGATTCGAACCCAAGAGATAGCCACTTGCGCAGAAAGATCTCCACGCCAAAACCCGGCTGCAACATCAACATCCCGGTGGCCTGCGACTGAATGATGAAAATCCGGCGAAACGGGGTCGGTTGTCCGCGTTCATCGGGACGGCCTTGGGGAAAATTGAATACCCAATCCTCGCGGTAATCGATATCGAAAATCTCGTGCAGTGCCATCCTGAAATAAAGGTTGTATTTCTCCGGGCGGCTGATGGCATTGTATTTCCAGCCAAAGAAAAAATCGTTGTAGGACAATTTCGCCCTTCGGTCATTGACGGTCGGCGACATCGCGCCCTGGATGGGAAATTGCCCGCTCACCGTTGCTTCGGTAGCGCCTTCCCATGTCGAGCCCCCGATCAGAAAAGCATGCTTTGGATTCATCTGCCATTGAAATTCGATACCCGTCAATGGCGCATAATTGATCGCAGGCAACGGATTCCTGAAAAGCTGCCCGTCCAGCGGTATGGGGGTGTCCCCATCGAGAATCTCGGCATTATATTTGAGGGGGGCCACGAACATGCCTTCGTTCATCGCTTTCAGGGAAGGCGCGTGTATTCCCAGCAAGGGCGAAACACTCCACTGACTGTCATCCTGTTTTGCGGCAATGGCGTCATGCCAGGGCGTGGACAAACCTGCCCAGAACAAGATCAACAAAGAAACGCCCCTATGCGACACCTTGCGTCTCCCCGGCGCGACGCGGCTTGATCCAGGAAAAAACGACCGGCAAGGTCATAAGTGCCGCCAGGCAGCTCACCACCATGTAGGCGGCGACGAAATAGCCCAGTTTCTGGTTCGGCGGGAACTGGGAGAAGAACAGCACCAGGAAGCCCACCGTGACAATCATCGCATTGAACACGATGGTCTTGCCCACGCTACGCAGCGTACCCAAGGTGGCAACGCGATGGTCCGCGGATTTTTGTAATTCGCGGCGGTAGCGGAAAATATAATGAATGGCGTAATCCACGCCCACACCGATGGCCACACCGGCGGCGAGGGTGGTGGAAACGTCGATCGGAATACCGGCGAACCCCGCATAGCCTGCAATCAGCAGCGTCGAGAGGGTCACCGGAATGATCGTCACCAATCCCAGTCCGGAGGAACGGAACAGCAGCGCCGCCAGCAGGAAGATGCCCAGCTTCGACAGCACAATGGCCAGGCCCTGGCCCTTGATCAGCAAATCGGCCCAGATGTAGGAATTGTTGGCCGAGCCGGCCAGATTTACTTTCACATCCAGCCCCTGCATTTCCTTCCTGACGAAATCGTTGACCCCGTCGATGATGACCTTCAGATCGCCGGTGTGATCGGTCTTGATGAAGAAGACCACATTCGCCTGCCGATAGTCATAATCCAGAACCTCGCTCAGCAGCTCCGGCTGGCCCGAGATGGAAAACAGGAACAGATCTTCCGCGACCTCCGCCTGCGAGGCGGGCAGAACATTGTATTGCGGCGCATCGGCGTGAAGGGTCTTGTTCATGCTTTTCAGATAATCCACCACCGACAACGAGTCGCCGACATAGGGCAGGCGCTCGATGCTGTTTTGCAGCGCCTCAATCTTCTTCAACACTTCCAGCGACTTGATCGCATCCTTCTGTTTGCCCTCGACGACGACGTTCAGGAAGATCGTTCCGTCGAATTTCTTGTTCAGCATGTCGTTGGCCACCGCGACTTCACTGTCTTTCTTGAAGTCGCTCATCCAACTCGAATCGACGAACAGGCGCGTCGCGCCATATACGCTCAAGACCGCCAGCACGGCCACGGCAAGCGCCACCGCCTTGCCATTGCCCAGCGCAATCTCACCCCAGCGTACCAGCGTGCGCGTCATCCTGTCCTGTTCGGCGTGTACACGCATGGCGCGTTTTTTCGCCAGATAGTCGCCCACTTTGGGCTTCATCTGGCACAGCAGCGCGGGCAGGAATGTCACCGACAGCAGCCAGCAATAGAGAATGCCCAGCACCGTGAACAGACCGAATATCTTGAACGGCGGCATCTCGGAAAACCACAGCGAGAGAAAGCCGATCGCCGTCGTCAGCGAGGTGGTGATCAAGGGCGGCCCCAGCTCATCCAGCACCTGCGAAACGATGATCTTCGAATCACGGTAGGGATCGCTGAAAACATTATCGTAATAATTGGTCAGCAGATGGACGGCATTGCCTATCGCCACCGCCACCAGAATCACCGGCAGCATGGTCGAGATGGTGTACATCGGCACATCGAGCAAGGCCATCGAGCCCATCGTCCAGATGATGCCGGTCGCCATCGCCAGGAGGGGCAGAATCACGCCGCGCAACGTCCTGAAAACAAGAAACAGGGTGACCATGATGGCGAAAATCAGCATCGGGATCATCACTTTCATGTCCTGCATGGCGTACATGCCGGAGCTGACCTCGATCACCGGCCGCCCCGCCATATAGAAGGTGTCGCCATTGTTATCCGCGGCGGACTCCCCCTTGGCGGGGCCGGCATTTTGCTGCCATCCTCCCTGTTGCGGCCATTGGCCGCCTTGTCCACCACCGGCGCCTTTTTGCCACTTCTGCCAATCGCCGCCCTGTTGGCCGCCCCATGCGCCGCCGCCCTGCTCTTGCGCGAGAATGCCCTTGATCTGCCAGTAGGTTTGATAGCGATTGGCGATCCCCTCCCTGAGCTTGGCCCGGATCATCGCCGCCGTGCCATCTGCCGACACAATGTTGCCGACGAACAGATCCTGATTGTCGTAGACCAGTTTCTTGAGGCGATCGACACCCTCCCTGTCAGCTGGAACGGTTTCCATGAGCCGCCGGGGACGCAGCTCCGCTTCCGTACCGGTAAAAAGGATGGCGGTGGATAGCGATGCAACGTCGATGTCGCGGCTGGCGATCACGCCCGGCAACGCCGAAATCTTGTCGGTCACACGCGCGATACGCGCCAGCGTCCTCGGATTGAAAATGCCTTCCTTGTCATTGACGATGCCGATGATCACCGAGTCCTTCACACCGAAGACTTCATCGACCTTCTCATCATAGAGAATCGCCGGATGCCCCTTGGGCAGATAGACGCGCGCATCCGTCTCCCAGCGCAAATTGGACAATTGCGCAGCGAAGAAAATCGTCAACGCGACGGCGGCGAGGATCACGCTCTTCGGGAAACGGGTAACCGCGGAATATAACTTCGTCAGCATAATCGAGTGATATGATCCCTAACCAGGAGGACAAGCCGCGAAGGCCCCCTCAGCTTACTCATTACTATCCCCCAGCACCCGCAAATTCTCTCCATAGAGAGCGACCCGGTCAAAAGGAATATTTAAACTCCATGTAAATACGGTCATTATTGTTGAAATTACCGAAGAACTGAGGCCTTTGCTGCGAGGCAGCCACCAGGAACGAGGCGCCGTCGCCAGGGTTGCCGAAGAATCCTCTCTTCCCCCAGAAAATGTCCATACCCACTCCCACCTGCAACTTGTCAGTCACCTGATAAGTTATTTTCGGCTTGAGCAGCGACTCCCTCAGATTGATAAGGTAGATCCATAAAAACTGCGCGGTGGCGGAGTGCTTTGGGAATTCCTTTCTACCAAAGATGCTGAAGGAACTGTCATTACGCGACTGGATCAACTCAGGATCGTAATTCAGAATAACCCACTGGGTAAAGATCGGGGAGAGATCCATGCCCAACACATTGAAGTCCAGACCCAAGCCCCAGCGGATATGATCCCTTTTCAGCTCACCCTCGTTATCCAGAAAACCATCTCCATTCCGGTCCACAGTATTCTTCAGGCCGAAATACTTCCCTGTCACATAAGCCGCCTCGCCCTTCACGATCACCGGCCCCACCTGCTTGACGGCGGTGCCGCCATACATCGATATTCGCGTGTAGGTGGGAAAAAGCACCGGATTCAAAGGCGTTGTTGACGGCCTCATGTCGATGGTGCGAAATATAACAGGATAATCGTCCCAGGTATAAAAATAGCTCATCGAGAGTTCGGTATCCCAAACATTGGTCGACGCCTTCAAGCCTATCTCCGAGTTTTCGAGGGCGAACGACCTGGGATATTTAGTGAGCACATTGCCCTGGTCATCGCGGATTTCCTGCAATAGCTCCCACTCCGATCCGCGCGGCGCCGGCTTGTTAAATTTGATGTCGGGTATCCAGAGAAACTGGAACGCGGTGTCGCCGCGATAGTGATCCATCTTCAGCGTCCACAGCGGAATGCGGAAATCGAGCAAATCGGGGAGAATCAGCTCCCGGAAATCCAGGGGATTGATCTCATCCGTGATGCGCACCCCCTCCAGCACCCCCCATACGACATATTGCTTGCCGACACGGACGTCGAAATTCTTGAGAAACAGATCAAAATAGAGCTCGCGCGTCGCGGCCACGGGCGAGTCTTTTTCGCGATCGAGGGTCTCCACGAACACCAAGGGTTCTTGCGCGTTGCGCTCCGAGCGCGCGGCGATGGTGCGGTAATCGAACAAGTCATACGCCAGGTCATAGTATGCCCAGCCGGTGTAATTGAACTTCACAGTGGAACTGAAAGGGTACTGCGCGTTGAGATAAGCGATATTGCGTATCTTGGTAATCGAGCGAGGCTCACGGACGCGAAACGCCGTTTCATTCTTCAGGTAGCCGGTCAGGCGCAGCTTCGACCAGAAGGAGGGCCCCTTCGCACCACCTTCAGCACTTGGGGGCGCCGTGAAATCGGCTCCCGCGTCACCCTTCGGCTCATCGGCATGAGCAACGCGAACGCCACCGCCGGCGGCCAGCCAGAGGCATGCGACCACGCAAAGCAATACTTTCTTTGTTTTGTTTTTCAAACCAGGTCCTTGCACTGATCACACAAAATCACATATCCCTCGGCTGGCTGCGTCAACCCCAGCACGGCCGATACACCCGGAGCCAGCCGTTTGCCGCAACCATGGCAGTCCACCTGCCTGTTCAAGCGAATTTGCTCCCAGCCCAGCACCGAGGAAAACTTCCCGCCCTGGACTCGCTGCGAATCAGCCACGCCTCCTCCCTGGGCGCCAAAGACCTCTTCCAGAACATTGCGGAGCAATATCGAAACGGGGATGCCAAGCTCCTTCGCCCGCAGAATGACTTTTTCCCTCAATTCCTTGGAAACCCTGGCGCCCAGATATTCCTCCTTGCGCCGCATGGCCAGCGAAATCGCCTTTTCCCGTACCGCTTGTGCTTGATGTATCGGTTTGTGACGCATTATGTTTACCCCCGGAAAAGTAGGGTCTGTTGACATGCACGAAGCTACTACGGCCGAGCGGGAAACGGAATCTTCAAGGTGTACTCCCTCCGGGCTCCTCAACGTACTTCAAGTACGCCTTCGTCACCCTCCGGTCCGTGCCCCTTGAATCTTCCGTTTCCCGCTCACCCTCGTCACGCTCCGTGCATGTCAACAGACCCTAGCAAATGACAACTGCGGACAAATGTTATACGTTTGTTATACACTCGTCAACCGGCATAAAAAAAGCCCCCCGGATCCATACCCAGAGGGCTTTATGTAAGACGAAACCAGCGCTACCTGTTATATCCCTGCTGCAACGTCCTCTCGCTAAACAGGTCGTCCTTCAAGCCGACATTGATTTCGACATTGGAAACCTCGAAGAGCGAGGCGTGCAGCGTCTGCACGTTCTGCACCGTCACCCTGTTCCACACCCAGGCAGGTCCCGCCTTCTGCCAGGTCAGATTTTGCCTTTTCAGCAGCTCGCCACGCTTATCGAAGTAATCGACCCGCGCCTTGACACAACCTTCCCAGCTTGGCGCTTTCTGAAACCAGGAGATGCGCTTGCTGTACAGCGGGTTCTTTTCCCTGGGCGTGCTCTCCACCACGTAAAATTCATTATTGGCGACTGAATCGATCCGCACCAGCTTGTGCTCGTCCTCATCGAGCGCCCGACCACTGATGTCCGCGTAGGTCAAATCCGAACCCAGAAAGCTGTCGCCCGGATCGCGGATCGAGACACGGCGGATTTTGCGCAGCGCCGGTAGATAAATCCACTGATCGGCATTCTTGTCCGCCTCGCGCGTGAACGCCCAGCGCATGAAAGCCGCCCCCTGGGCATCGGGCGGATACTCGGTGAACAGGATCATCTTGTCGAAAATCCCGCTCGCACCCTTATAATCCTTCCACAACCTGAGATAGACATTTTTCCGCTCGCTGCCCGAGCTGTCCTTGAGTACGATGGTCAGCCGCGAACGCTGGTCGTCGCCGGGATTCTTGAAGTCGCAATTTTTGACCACCTCTTCGCCGGTCACACCCGCCGCGGCATCCGCCGCGCTCGCGGCGGCGGCGGGAAGGACGAATATCAGACCACACAGCAAGGAAACAACAGGCAGCTTTACCCCTGCAGAGACAAAGCGCATAGACCTTCTCCTTATTCGTTAGGGCTTAATTCCTGTGATCAGCGTAAACGGGCTTGGTTCCGGCAACGGCCTGAAACTCAAATCGCGGAAGCCGATTTCCTGCGCCCAGTCCGCTACTTCCTTGGCCGAATAGGCTCTCCCCCCCGGCGTATGCACCAACTGGTTCAGACCAATCAGCACCGGCAACAACGGGCCGGTTTTTTCGGTATTGAGGAACTGCTCCTGCACCATGAGCAATCCACCCGGGTTCATGGCATCGAACGACTTGCGCAGGATCGACTTGATGACTTCCGGCCCTTCCTGGCTGATCATCGACGACAACAGCACGGCGTCATAACCCGCGCCAAACTCGTCTTCGAGATAACTCCCCTCGCGCGTAGCCACCTGTGCCGTGGCACCGTAATTGGCGATGATCTCGCGGGTCACGCGCAAGGTCTGGGGAAGGTCCAGCACATCCGCGCTCAGACCAGAATTCTTCTGGCAAAAGATGATGGAAAATATGCCGGGACCACCGCCGACATCGAGCAGCTTTTTACGGCCTGCGAGCGGCACCTCGCTCGCCAGCAATTCGGCCTGCGGAATGCCGCGGTACAGCATGCCCATGATATAGGTGCGCGTAGCCTCCTCGCCATGATCGTGCTGCTTGACCACCACCGGCTTGCCGCTCACCACGGCATCCTTCAACTTCGACCAGGCTGACACCCAGGATTCGAACATCGAAACGATGCCACCCTGGTAACGGGGACGGCCCTTGACGAGAAAGGTGTCCGCCAGCGGCGTGTTGCTGTAGCGACCACTCTCCTTATTCAGCAAACCCAATCCGACACACCCGACTAGAATCATCTCCATGCCGCGGGCATCCGCACCACATTTTTGCGCCAGATCTTCCGCCGTGGCGGGCGCGTCGGCGAGCCGGGTAAAGACGTCGAGACTGTTGGCGACATGCAGAACACTGGAATGCCAATAGGCGGAGCTGATTTCCATCACCGCCATGGGGTTGAGACTGTTGGATTGACTACTGTATGCGGCCACCGAAATATCCTCTCTTCAACAAGGGCCCTGAAATTTGCCATGCTCGTAAAACTCACCCCTGTGTGAGCAGGGCTGCTTTGGGTTAGCAAATTAACCTGTTTTGTCAAACATTGTCAAACAGTTTGGAAGATAAGCTTCACGAGGAGTATCGACTATCAGCAGTTAAGGAACCTCTGAATAATTCAGAAGTTCCGCGGCACAGGGATGTGCCGGCATTTTTCAATCACTTGCCGTGATTGAAAAATGAAGAAAAGCAAAAATCGCATTTTTGCTTTTCGTGCTTTGAGAATTCCAGGATGGAATTATTCAGAGCTTCCTTAAAGCGGGATGGATCCTCGAAGCAATGATGGCCAGCATCGCCGGATCAACAGGACAAAAAAAGAGAGGGGCATGCGCCCCTCTCTTTTTTGCTCGCCGGACAAATCCGGATAGCGATTACAGCAAACGTACCGGCAGGAAACCCCGTCTTAGAAAGACGGTGCGGTACCAAACAAGGTGGTCTTCCACGGTTGAGCCGACGTATCGAACGGACCCGTGCCGCTCAAGCTAAACGTCTGTGTCCTTGCACCGGGTGGGGTGGCCTGCGGGTTCACGTCATAAGCCTGGAAACCAAAAAGCTGGGCGCCCAAACCGCCGCCCATCGAGACTTGCTGGCCGATCCATGTGGCTTGCACCATATCCGTCCGAACGAAAGTCACAGGGCCGCCGCTTCCCCCGACCAACTCAAGGGTACCAGCCGCCGGAATGAAGGATTCTCCCGAACGCTGGCGCAGCACGAAAAGCTGCTTGTCGGTATCGGCCGCAACCTGCGCGATTCCAACGTTTTGGCCGATATCCAAGCTCGTGCCGACGATGGCGCCAGCAGCAGTCGTATCCTGGGAGAACCCAAACGTGCTTATGAATCTGTTGGTGGAATTAATGCCAGCAGCGGCGGAATTATCGAGACCCTGCTGCAATACCACACGGTTATTGCCGCCGACAGCGGCCCAGCCGGTATCCAGGCCGGCGGTGGAGGTGAAGACCACTCCCTGCGCATCCGTAGCCGAAATAGCCTGTCTACCCGCGATACCACCGGTCGGGCTACCCATACGGACAAAGTTTTCATCGGCAAAAACACCCGAGTTAGGAGCCGTCCCCGCCACATTACCCGTCACAATGGTTTGGATGTAATCTACCCCACCCACGGTAACAGTACGCTGCAGAAAATCCGCGCCGCTCGCGGTCACGACACATGATGTGACAGGGACACAGGGGGTGGCCGTGATGATCCTGGTGGTGGCATCTATGCTGTAGCCGCCAAAAGCGATCGGCTCATTAACCGCCATAGCGGCACCCGACAACACCAGCGCCACAGCGCCGGCGGAAACCAACAATTTATTCGTATTACGCATAATCATATCTCCCCAATCATGACAGCTCTACCTCGGAGAGAGGCTTCCGCCTTCCCCAGCCCAAAAGCACGAGTTACATCCGTGTGTCAATTTTTACCATGGGCGGCGGCGAAAAGTCAAGGGTAAATTAAAGTTTATCGGCCGATGGCGGGAGAACTTTAGGGCGCGGCTGGCAAGAACATAAAAAACCTTCCGGGAACGTGAAGCATATCACACTTTGCGGTCTTTTCAGGACTTCTTGATACGGCGTATGAAGCGGCGGCGCTTTTCTATCTGGCGGGGGGTGAGGACGTTTTTTTTCTCGCGGTAGGGATTTTCGCTGCCCTTGAATTCGATGCGCAGCGGGGTGCCCTCCAGCTTGAGGGTGGCGCGGAAGGCGTTGGTGAGATAGCGGCGGTAGGAGGCGGGCACGGACTCGACCTGGTTGCCGTGGATGACGATGAGCGGGGGATTTTGTCCGCCCTGGTGGGCATAACGCAGTTTGATGCGGCGGCCGCGCACCAGCGGCGGGGCGTGTTGGACGGTGAGGTCGGCGAGCAGGCGGGTCAGTTGCGGGGTGGAGAGCTTCTGGCTGGCGCATTGATAGGCGCGGTCCACCGCTGGCAGCAGCGTGTCAACACCCGTGCCGCGCAGAGCGGAGATGAAATGGCGGACGGCGAAATTGAGAAACGACAGCTTGCGTTCGATCTCGCGTTTGACATGGGCGCGCTGATCGGCGTCCAGCCCGTCCCATTTGTTGATGGCCATCACCAGCGCCCGGCCGCTCTCCAGGATGAAACCGGCCAGACTGGCGTCCTGGTCGGTCACGCCGTCCCTGGCATCCAGCACCAGGACGATGACGTGGGCGTCTTCGATCGCCTGGAGGGTTTTGACAACGCTGAATTTCTCGATGGCCTCGAACACCTTGTGGCGGCGGCGCACGCCGGCGGTGTCGATGAGGGTGTAGCGCCGCCCGGCGTGCTCGTAGGGGACATAGATGCTGTCGCGGGTGGTGCCGGGCTGATCGAAGGCGAGCACGCGCTCCTCGCCGAGGATGCGGTTGACGAGGGTGGATTTGCCGACGTTGGGGCGGCCGACGACAGCCACTTTGATGCCCGGCTCGGCCTCCTCCTCTTTCACGGCCGGCAAGGTCGCCAGCACGGCATCCATCAGCCGTGTCACGCCATCGCCGTGGGCGGCGGAAACCGCCCACGGCTGACCCAATCCCAGCGCCTGAAATTCCGCCCCGGCGATCGCCGCGTGCAGGCCTTCGCTTTTATTGAGCACGAGGTACACCGGCTTGCCGAGCTGGCGCAGGCGGCCGGCGATCATCTCGTCCGCCGCGCTCATGCCGGAGCGGCCGTCGACCAGGAACAGGATGACATCACTCTCCTCCATGGCAAGCTGCGCCTGGCTCGCCATCAGGCCATCCATCTCACCACGCTCACCGCTCAGGCCGCCGGTATCGACAACGATATAAGGGCGGTCACCCACCTTGCCCGCGCCGTAGATGCGGTCGCGCGTCAGCCCCGGCTGGTCGGCCACCAGCGCGGCGCGGCTATGCGTGAGGCGGTTGAAGAGGGTGGATTTACCGACGTTGGGACGGCCGACGAGGACGATGACGGGGTTCATGGGGAGGAAGGGGGAAATTGATCGGCCCTTGCCGCTTCCAAAGCCCCTCCTTTGCCTCGCACATAAAGCACGCCGTCCGCAATGACTGGCGCGCTGGCGATGGCGCCGTCTTTCATCTTGTGGCGCGCGGCGAAGTGGCCGTCGTCGCGGGCGAGCCAGTGGAGATAGCCTTCCATGTCGCCGACCACGACGTGATCGCCCTGGATGACGGGGGCGGTGACGGCGCGGCCGCGCAGTTTGTCCTGTTTCCACAGCGCCGCGCCGCTGGCGCGGTCGAGCGCCCAGATCTGGCTGTCGCTGTCGGTGACGTAAAGGCGCTCCTGATCGAACGCCATATCGTTGAAGGAGGACATGTCACGCGCCCACAGCAGACGGCCGGAATCGAGCGACACGGCCACCAGTCTTCCCTGGAAGGAAACGGCATAGACCACGCCATCGGCCGCGACGGGATTGGCATCGACATCCACCATTTGCTCCAGTTCGGAACGGCCTTGCGGTGTGGAGACCTTCGCTTCCCACAACACCTTGCCATCGGCAAGACCGAGCGCGGCCAGCGTACCATTGGCGAAGCCGACGAGCACCTTGTCGCCCACCACCACCGGCGCACCCGTGCCGCGCAGGGTCAGCACGGGAACGGCCTGACCATAGCTCCACAGGCGATTGCCGGTTTTGGCGTCGAGCGCGAATACCTTGTCATCCACGGTGCGCGCCACGATGGCGCTGTCACTCCCGGCGGGCGGAGCGAGCACTTCGCTGGAAACCGCGCTGCGCCATGCCGGCGCGCCGTCTTCCTTGCGCAGCGCCAGCACTCCGGCGTCGCGCGTACCGGCCAGCAGCAGTGCGCCGCCGCTGGCAAGGCCGGTCGAAATCTTCGCCTTGGTTTCGACCATCCACAAGGTCTTGCCACTGGCGGCATCGATACTCGCAACCCGGCCCTGGGTATCAGCGACATAGAGCTTGCCGTTTTCAAGCAGGGGCGCAAAACGCTGAAGCTGTCCTTCCATCTTCGCGCCGAAGCTGCTTGACCACAGCGTCCGCACCGGCGCGCCGCCGCTCAACGGTTCGAGCTTGGCGGGCGGATCGGCTTCCGGCGTGCTGGCGCAGCCGCTGACAAGCAATGCCAGCAGTGTCAGCGATAGCAGACGGCGCATTGCCATCTGGGCACCTCTAAAAATTCGCTGAAGGTGCGATGGCGTCGTTGCCCTTCTATAACAGGGGGCGCTCAAAATGCGGGGCCGGGAAACGGCAGACTCCGTGTACACTCCGCTTTTTCGCGCATTTCCGCCTTGCCCTCGCACCTTGATCGAATTTTCAGAGGTACCCATCTCACGCCGGCCCCAGGTCGTCGAGCTTCATCTGCAATTGCTGGCGTTCGGCGGAACCCGGCTCCAGCGCGGCCAGGGCCTTGGTATAGGCGGCACGCGCCTCGGTGGTCTTGCCGGTGGCGGCGTGGATGTCGCCTTTCAGTTCCTCGTAGGCGGTGGCGAAGGCCGCCGGAACAGCGGCGTTGAGCAAGGCAAGCGCGGCGGCGGTGTCCCCGTCGGCGAACAGGATACGCGCCAGGCGCAGCCGGGCGATATGCTGGATAGCAGGTTCATCGCCATGATCGAGCACCCATTGGAGATGGGTGCGGGCGGTCTTGCTGTCGCCCTGTTCCATTTTGATCTTCGCCAGCGCCAGCGCCGCCAGCGGGGCGTAGGGCGTGTCACCATATTGGCCGATGATGCGCGTGGCGCGATCCTGCACGGCCTGGGGATTGTTTTTGGCCAGCCCCGCCGCGAGCTGCTGGTATTCCATGGAGGCCGCCCCGGCCTGGGAGGCGGAGTGGCTGCGCCACCATTGCATGCCGACCGCGACGGCGGCGGCAAGCATCAGGACGGTGATGGCGGCGCTGCCGTGTTTTTTCCACCAGCCTCTGAAGGATTCCAGTTGCTCTTTTTCCGATGTATAGCCTTCCACGTCTATTCCTCGATCAGGTTTTTAAGGGTGCTTCTAAAAATTCGATCAAGACGCGAGGGCAAGGCGGAAATGCGCGAAAAAGCGGAGTGTACACGGAGTACATGAGCATTTTGAGCGCATTTCCAACGCCGCCATCGCGGCTTCAGCGAATTTTTAGAAGTGCCCTTTCAAGATATTCGGCCAGCGCTGTTTGAGCCATTACCTGCTGCGGTTGATCTTCGCGCAGCGGTTTGACTGTGGCTTCGCCGCGCGCAACTTCGTCTTCGCCCAGTAGAATAGCGTATCTCGCGCCGCTCTTGTCGGCGCGTTTGAGCTGGCTTTTGAAGCTGCCACCGCCACAATTCACCTGCACCCGCACGCCGGGAAGGTCGTTGCGCAGCGCTTCGGCGAGCAACAAACCGTGTTGCGTAAAGCGCTCGTCCTGTACCACGACATAAAGATGCGGCACGGGTGCGGGTGGCGTTGCGCCGCTTTCCGCCAGCAGGGCGACGAGGCGTTCCACGCCCATGGCGAAACCCGCCGCCGGCGTGGCTCTGCCGCCCAGCTCCTCGACCAGCACGTCATAGCGTCCGCCGGCACAGACCGTGCCTTGGGCGCCGAGACGATCGGTCACCCACTCGAACACGGTCTTGCCGTAATAATCCAGACCCCGCACCAGGCGCGGGTTGACGACATAGCGCAGCCCCGCGGCATCGAGCAGGGCGCACAGCGCGGCGAAGTGCTGGCGGGATTCGTCGTCGAGCATCTCCAGAAAACGCGGCGCGCCTTCGATCAAGGTTTGCATCGCGGGATTTTTGCTGTCGAGGATGCGCAGCGGATTGGCGTGCAGGCGGCGTTTGCTGTCTTCATCAAGAAGTTCGGCGTGCGCGGAAAAATACTCTACCAGATGGGCGCGGTAGGCGTTGCGCGCCTGCTGCGTGCCCAGGGAATTGAGATGCAGCGCCACGTTGTCCTGCAGGCCGAGCACGCGCCACAGCCGGGCGGTGAGCAGAATCAGTTCGGCGTCGATGTCGGGGCCGGCCATGCCGAAGGTTTCGGCGCCGATCTGCTGGAATTGCCGGTAGCGCCCTTGCTGCGGGCGCTCGTGGCGGAACATCGGCCCGTGATACCACAGCCGCTGCACCTGATTGTGCAGCAGGCCGTTCTCGATCGCCGCCCGCGCACAACCCGCGGTGCCCTCGGGACGCAGCGTCAGGCTGTCGCCGTTGCGGTCGAGAAAAGTGTACATCTCTTTCTCGACGATATCGGTCACCTCGCCCAGGGTACGAGCGAACAGCTCGGTCTTCTCCACCACCGGCAGGCGGATCTCGCTGTAGCCATAACCGCCCAGCACCGCGCGCGCGCTGTCTTCGACGAAACGGAAGTATGCGGCCTGCTCGGGCAGGATGTCGTTCATGCCGCGAATGGCTTGGATGGCTTGAGGCATGGATAGGTTATCGTTGAGGTGGGGGCGGGGGTTCGCCCTATTCCTGCCGCGCCTTCAAGCGCTCGCGGACGGCTTTTTCCAGCTCATCGACCAGCGCTTCGTTGCCCAGCTTGCGGCCGGGTTTGCCGTCGATATAGAGCAGATTGGGCGAGCCGCCAGTCAGGCCGATCTGGGCGATCTTCGCCTCGCCGGGGCCGTTGACCACGCAGCCGATGACGGCAACGTCCAGCGGTTCCAGAATGTCTTCCAGACGCGCTTCCAGGGCGTTCACCGTGCCGATCACGTCGAACTCCTGGCGCGAGCAGGACGGGCAGGCGATCAGGTTGATGCCCTTGTTGCGCAGACGCAGGCTCTTGAGAATATCGAAACCGACCTTGATTTCCTCCACCGGATCGGCCGCCAGCGAGACGCGAATGGTGTCGCCGATGCCTTCCATCAGCAGCATGCCCAGGCCGATGGCGGATTTCACCGTGCCCGAGCGCAGCGCCCCCGCCTCGGTGATGCCCAGATGCAAAGGTTGCTCGATCTGCCGCGCCAGCTCGCGGTAGGCGTGGACCGTCATGAACACCTCGGAGGCCTTGACGCTGACCTTGAAATTCTGAAAATCCAGTTTGTCGAGCATGTCGATATGACGCATCGCCGACTCCACCAGCGCCTGCGGCGTAGGCTCGCCGTATTTCTTTTGCAGATCCTTTTCCAGCGAACCGGCATTCACGCCGATGCGAATCGGGATGTTGCGCTCGCGGGCGGCGTCGACCACGGCGCGCACCCGGTCCTCGCGGCCGATGTTGCCGGGATTGATGCGCAGGCAATCCGCGCCCAGGCCCGCCACACGCAGCGCGATCTTGTAATCGAAATGGATGTCCGTCACCAGCGGGATGTCGACTTCCTTGCGGATCATTCCGAACGCTTCGGCGGCGTCCATGGTCGGCACGGAAACGCGGACGATGTCGGCCCCGGCGCGCTGCAAGGCGCGAATCTGGGCGACCGTCGCCGCCACATCGCAGGTTTCGGTATTGGTCATGCTCTGCACGGCGATGGGCGCATCGCCGCCGACGGGAACCTTGCCAACCCATATCTGGCGTGATTTGCGGCGTTTGATGGGGCTTTCCTGGTGCATAACCTAGCGCGCGATATTCTCTGGCACACCCAGCGTGAAACTCGCGGTGGTTCCCCGGGTGTACGGTTTCAGATCAAAAGGAGACCCATTATATTCGATCTTCACGCCCGGCGCGTTGCCCAGCACCACATCGAAGGGCGCGGGGCCTTTCAACGTCTTCACTTCGCCCGTCTTGCCCGTCGCAAAGAACAGGCGCTTGCCGTTGGCGTCGTTGATTTCCACCCAGGAATCGCTTTCGAAACGCAATTGCACGGTCGCGCTGTCGAGCGAGGCCGCCGCGGGAACGGGCGGTTTATTGACGCCCGCCGTGGACGACGGAGCAGGCGCCTGGGAAGATGGCGCGGGCGTGGTGGTCATCTGCTCAGCCGTTGCCTCCGGGGAGGCGGCGGGAGCCTCGGGCGCGGAGGGAGTGGCCGGAGCGGATGGAGCGATAGGCGCGGGGACAATGGCGGACGGCGCGGCCGGTTCCTCATGTATCTCACCGGGTATCGCGCTTTCCAGCGACTGCGGCTGTGACGGTGGTTCAATGTTTTCCTGATATTGCCACCAGACCGCAAGCAGCACGATCACGGCCAGGGCGAGCAGGTAACTGGTGATGCGCACCGCCTTGTCGCTTCTATGCTCCGACTTTTTCTCGCGCGTGGCATCCAGCCGCACCGGCTGCGGCGCAAAGCCGAGGCGCTCATAGCCCGCGACGATGGCTTCGGCGGGCAGATTCACTTGCCGCGCGTAATTGCGCAAATAGCCGATGACGAAGGTGCGCGGTGGCAGATTGCGGTAATCATCGGCCTCGATGGCGGTGACGATCTTGGGTTCAAGATGAAGCTGGCGGCAGATGTCCGCCTGCGACAGGCCCAGGGCCTCGCGCGCCTCGCGCAATTGCCTGCCTGGCCCACTGCTCGCAGCGGCGGTTTCGGCCGTGTTCTCGTTTTCCTTTCCGGCGTCCGGTATTACATCCGTGGTCATTTACGCTCCGTCTCCAGCAACAAGCGGGTTTCCTCGGCGGCGGGAAAATTGTTTTTAAGCTGCTTCGCATACTCAGCCACCGTGGCGTTGTCACCCAGCTCCCGCTCGATCCTGACGCCCAGCCAAAGACTCTGCGGGGTATGAGGGGCGACCGCCAGATAGCGTTGCAGATACGCCCGCGCCGGCAAATAATTTTTCTTGTCGTAATTCAGCGCCGCCATTTGATAGAGCGACCCCGGCAGCTTCGCGTTGATCTCAAGCGCGGCGCGGAAATACTGCTCGGCCTTTTGCGCATCGGGCACGCGTTGCGAGCACATGCCGGCATTTTCATAGGCCAGCTCCGGCGTTTCATAGCGGGGGTTTTTGGCGGCGCTCAGAAATTGCTTTTCGGCACCTTCATAATTTCCCCGCCCGCACAGGAAAGCGCCGAAATTATTCTGCAACATGGGATCGCTGGGATCGAGCTTCACGGCGCGCTGGTAATGCTGCTCGGCCTTGTCCATCTGCCCCGACTGCTGATAGGCCTCGGCAATGTAGTGGTGCGCGGCGGGGAAATCGGGATCGGCTTCCAGGGCGCGCTGCAACTTTTCGACCGCGAGTTTGCGATTCCCTTGCTGCAGATAGGCAAGCCCGAGGTTGGTGTAGGCCTGGGCGGGGGATTCCGCCTGCTCCGCGGCCTTGCGCGCTGGCGACGGCGCGCAGGCGGCCAAGGTCAGCACCAGCGCGCCACACAACAACCATCCCGGTCTTTTCATCCCGCCATCCTATTTTCTTCCACCGCCATCCAGCGCAGCTTGCGCTTGGTGCGATCCATCACCTTGCCCGCCAATTGTCCGCATGCGGCATCGATGTCATCACCGCGCGTCTTGCGCGTTATGGTGGTATAGCCCGCCTTGATCAACATGTCGCGAAAGCGGTCGATCGCCGCATCGCTGGAACGCGCATAGCGCGTACCGGGAAAGGGATTGAAAGGAATCAGATTGATCTTGGAAGGCACACCCTGGAGCAAGCGGATCAGCTCGCGCGCATGCTGCGGGCTGTCGTTCACGCCATCCAGCATCACGTACTCGAAGGTGATGCGGCTGTGTGGCTTGCCCGCCAGATAGCGCTTGCACGCTTCCAGCAATTCCTTGATCGGGTACTTCTTGTTGAGCGGCACCAGCTCGTCGCGCAGCGCGTCGTTCGGCGCGTGCAGCGACACCGCCAGCGCCACGTCGCTCACCTCGCGCAGCCGGTCCAGCGCGGGCACCACGCCGGCGGTGCTCAGCGTCACGCGGCGCTTGGAGAGACCATAGCCGAAGTCGTCCATCATCAGACTCATGGCCTGCACCACATTGTCGAAATTCAACAAGGGCTCGCCCATGCCCATCAGAACCACATTGGTGATGATGCGCTCGCCCTTGGGATCCTTGCCCAGCGCGCGGTTCGCCACCCACACCTGGCCGATGATCTCGGCCACGGTCAGGTTGCGGTTGAACCCCTGCTGCGCGGTGGAGCAAAACGAACAATCCAGCGCGCAACCCACCTGCGAAGACACGCACAACGTGCCGCGGCCGCGCTCGGGGATGAACACGGTTTCGATGCAATTGCCGCTGTCCAGACGCAACAACCACTTGCGCGTGCCATCGCCGGACGCCTGCTCCATGACCAATTCCGGCGGGCGAATCTCGGCGATCCCGGCCAAGCGCTGGCGCAAGTCCTTGCTGATATTGGTCATGGCGCCGAAATCATCGGCGCCATTCTGGTGTATCCACTGCAAGAGCTGCGACGCACGAAAGGCCTTCTCGCCGATTTCGACGAAGAAGGCCTCCATGGACCGGCGATCCAGCCCCAGCAGATTGGTCTTGGCTTGCGTTTCCAGCGGCATTAGCGGGTGCGCGGGCAGATTTCTTCCGGCTTGAAGAAAAACTCGATTTCCTGCCTGGCGTTCTCGGCGGAATCCGAGCCGTGCACCGCGTTGGCTTCGATGCTGTCGGCGAAATCGGCGCGGATGGTGCCGGGCGCGGCGCTCTTGGGGTTGGTGGCGCCCATCAGGTCGCGGTTCTTGGCGATGGCGTTGTCGCCTTCCAGCGCCTGGATCATCACCGGGCCGGTGATCATGAAATCAACTAGATCCTTGAAGAAGGGACGCTCCTTGTGGACAGCGTAGAAGCCTTCCGCCTGGGCGCGGCTCAGGTGCGCCATTTTGGCCGCCACGATGCGCAGGCCGTTTTTCTCGAAGCGGCTGTAGATCTCGCCGATGACATTCTTGGCCACGGCATCGGGCTTGATGATGGAAAGGGTACGTTCGACAGCCATTGCAAATCTCCAAAATGCTTTTCAAAGTAAAGACAAGCCCGCGCAAGGCGCGGGCAAGGTCGGTGGGAAATCTTAAACCTAGATTATCCATTAGAGGTCGTAGCGAGGGCGAGCAAGGCGTTGACGATGCGCGAGAAAATGACAAAATATTCCGCAGCCGTAGCCATGCGCTACGGAGAGGACAGATTTTGTCATTTTCTCGGGCAGATTCAGCGTCTTGATCGTCCGCAGTAGATCGCTAATGGATAATCCGGGTTGGATATTTTAGTCAGTTGATGGCGGACTGGCAATCAGCGGCGGAAAATTTTCAACCCAGAGTGGTTAAACGCTGAAACTCTCGCCGCAACCACAGGTGGCCTTGACGTTCGGATTGTTGAACTTGAACTCCGCATTCAGCCCCTGCTTCACGTAATCAACCTCGGTACCGGCGAGATACAGTAGGCTGTTGCGATCAACGACGATCTTGATTCCCTGTGCCTCATATACCTTATCGTCCGCCCCGATGGATTCGGCAACATCCACCGTGTACGCATAACCCGAGCAGCCGGTGGTCTTGACGCCCAGGCGCAAACCCTCACCCTTGCCCTCACCCTTGCCCTGCGTGGCAAGAAACTTCTTCACATGCTCGGCTGCCGCCGTCGTCAGTGTAATGCTCATTTCTTCCGCCTCAGTTCGTTTTACGCCCAAGCACTTACCGATGGGGCCTGCAACCGGCCGATCTGCTCACGCAACACCGCCACGAAACTTTCGACATCCCACCGGGTATTGTCCTTGCCCAGGCTGATGCGTATCGCACCTCGCGCCAGATCCTCGGCCACACCCATCGCCAGCAATACGTGACTGGGCTTGCCACTGCCGCTGGCGCAGGCAGAACCGCTGGACACCGCAATGCCTTTGCGATCGAGATTCATCAACAACATTTCGCCATCGATGCCCGCCACAGCGATCATCACCGTGTTCGGCAAACGCTCCGCATCAGCGGCGAAAACGACCACCCCCGGCACGGCTCGCAATTGCGCCTCAAGCATCTCGCGCAAGCCACGCAAGTGCGTACCACGCGCCGTCAACTCATTGCACGCCAGCTCCGCCGCTGCGCCGAAACCGACGATGCCGGCGACGTTTTCCGTGCCGCCGCGCCGGCCCATTTCATGGCCGCCGCCGTGCAACAGCGGCTCGATCTCCAGCGCCTTGTCGACAATCAGCGCACCGACACCTTTAGGGCCGTATATTTTATGCGCCGACAGTGTCATGAGATGGGCGCCGCAAGCGAAAAAATCAACCGGGATCTTGCCCGCCGCCTGGCTGGCGTCGGTGTGCATGACGGCCCCGGCGGCACGCGCCTGCGCGCCGATGGTGGCGATGCCCTGGATGGCGCCGGTCTCGTTGTTCGCCATCATCACGGAAACCAGGCGCGGCCGATTGTTCAGCGCTTCGGACAGTGAGGACGGCAAGATACGGCATTGGTCGTCCACGGCAATGCTGTCGACGCCCCACCCCTGCCGTGCCAACGCCTGCACAGGGCCGAGCAGGGAGGCGTGCTCGATGGCGCTGACCGCGATACGCCCCACAACCATCCGCGCCGCCACGCCCTTGAGCGCAAGGTTGTTGGCCTCGGTGCCGCCGCCAGTGAAGACCACTTGGGAGGGATGCGCATTGACCAGGGCGGCGACCTGCTCGCGCGCCTGGTCGATGGCGGCGCGGGCCATGCGGCCTACGGCGTGAACGCCTGATGGATTACCGTAATGCTCGCGCAAATACGGCAACATGGCTTGCAACACCCGCTCGTCGAGCGGAGTGGTGGCGTTGTGATCGAGGTAAACAGGCATCGCGCCTTAAAACCGATCAACCCACCGCAGAACCTCCGGCGAGGCGGCGGTCGCGCTGGTGGTGCAGCAGATCCTGGCGCACCACCACCTCTTGCACGGCGCGCTTCTCGACCAGTTGGGCGAGGCTGATGCCGCTCAGGAAATCGTAGATTTGCTGGCTGAGATCGCTCCACAGCTCGTGGGTCAGGCAGGGCTCGCCGTCCTGGCAGTTGGCCAAGCCGCCGCAACGGGTCGCTTCGACAGTCTCGTCGATCGCGCCGATCACTTGCACGACGGTAATCTCGCCGGCCGAACGGCTCAGGCGATAACCTCCACCCGGTCCACGGGCGCTATCGACCAAACCTTCGCGGCGCAGCTTGGCAAAGAGCTGCTCCAGGTAAGAAAGGGAAATGCCCTGGCGCTGCGAAATATCGGCCAGGGGAACCGGACCATCCACGGCGTGCACCGCAAGATCAAGCATCGCGGTGACGGCGTAACGACCTTTCGTAGTTAATCTCATTTTCGATTGCCTTTGTTGGGTTAGTCTATTTTTCCTGTGGAAAAATAACCACACTTTATCATTATACATAGTTGACAAAATTAATCAACTTTGCGTTTTTGCCGCGCCACCGCTCCCATCCCCTTCACCCGCCGGCTCATCAATCTCGTAAGCGGCAAGGTCGGGCAAGGCGGCATCTTCCACCTTTCCGCCCATGCGCCTGATCTCGGCGGACAACTGTTCTATCCTGCCGTCGAGCACATGGATATGATCCAGCATGGCGTTGATCGCATTCACCACCGGGTCCGGCATGTCCTGTGTCGTACCGTAGGCGTCGAAACCGATCTTCTCCGCGAAAGCGCGCCGCCGCTGCTCCGGTTCCGCCTTGTCCCTGGTGCGCGCCACCCGCCCCGGAATGCCAACCACCGTCGCACCCGGCGGCACGTCCTTGACCACCACCGCATTGGAACCGATGCGCCCGCCATCGCCGACGGTGATCGGCCCCAGCACCTTGGCGCCCGCCCCGACCACCACATCGTTGCCCAGCGTCGGATGACGCTTACCTTTGCGCCAGCTCGTGCCGCCGAGGGTGACCCCGTGATACAGCGTGCAGTCGTCGCCGATCTCGGCCGTCTCGCCGATCACCACACCCATGCCGTGGTCGATGAAGAACCGCCGGCCGATCTTGGCGCCGGGATGAATCTCCACCCCGGTGAACCAGCGCGCGATCGTCGAAAGAAAGCGCGCCAGCCATTTGAAGTTGGCGTTCCACAGTCCATGGCTGACGCGGTGGGCCAGCACCGCATGCACGCCGGCATAGGTGGTCAACACCTCGAACGTCGTGCGCGCCGCCGGGTCGCGGTCGAAGACGCAGCGGATATCCTCACGTAAATGGTCAAACATTATGGATTAGAATACCACAAAATTTTTCGGGGTAAATACCCGAGCAGTTTGCTATGAATTCGAAGGTTCTTCAACACCCGTCTTTTTTTGTGTCTCGGTCAGAATGCCGCGCAATATGTTGTACTCGTTCCTGTCAAGCTGAACACGGTTGAACAAACGGCGCAAGCGGCGCATCAACTGGCGCGGATTGGCCGGATCGAGAAACGCTATGTCGAACAGCGTCTGCTGCAAGTGGTCATAAAACTTCTCCATCTCGGCGGCCGTGACCCGATCCGGGGGTTCCTCGACAGCCGGCGCCGCCGGCCGATCGCCCGCCATCATGACTTCATAGGCAATCACCTGCACCGCCGCCGCCAGATTGAGCGATGAATAATCAGGATTGCTGGGGATGTGCAGCAGGTAATGACAACGCTCCAACTCGGCATTGGTCAAACCGGAATGCTCGCGCCCGAACACCAGCGCCACCTCGCCCGCGGCGCTCTCGGCCAGCGCCAGCGCGGCGCACTCACGCGGGTCCACCTCGGGCCACTGGATCGTGCGGCGGCGGGCGCTGGCGCCGAACACCAGACTGCACCCGGCCAGCGCGGCGTCCAGCGAGTCATGCACCTGCGCCTGCGCCAGCACATCGTCCGCCCCCGAGGCGCGCGCCGTGGCCTCGGCGCAAGGATATTTCTCCGGGCTCACCAGATGCAGCCGGCTCAGACACATGGTTTTCATCGCCCGCGCGGCGGCGCCGATGTTGCCGGGATGGGTGGTGCCAACCAAAACAACACGAATACGGCTCAACATGAATTCACACCAAAACTACGGAACAATCGCATCTGAATTTCCTCTATCTCTCCACAATAGTGACGGGCAATCTTCCGGTCATTCCCTTGCAACGCGGAGTTTACAGGAAATCTCCCCCTTGACAGGAATTTACGCTAAATAAATATTTTAAAAGCATATTTTAAATTTCCAAATCGCGCTTGACTTACTCTTCCTGGCTGGATTTAATCCATCCAGGAAGTTATGAATAAAGCAACCATTAAAGGGGGCAGTGATGGACGGCGAAAGCAACGAGATTGACACTTCCTGGAAATCCATCGCTATCCCTTTGCGCGGGTTTGAGTATGTTCACGCCCCCTATGACGAAAACATCAAAGACTCTGTTCACCTCTTCGCCGGCCGAGACTCCCTTCGCGATCGCTTGGTATCGGTACTCCAGAGCAAGCAGCGCAAACGCGGGAGTTATTTGATTGCCGGCTACAGGGGTGCCGGTAAAACCAGCATTGTCAACAGGGCCATAGAAAAATACAACGCTCCCACAACCGTTGGAAAAGAGAAACAAGCGATTGTAGTCAAGATCAATCTTGGCGATAACAGCGACTTAACCCCCTTTGACATTTATTTTTCCATCGCCGGTTTCTTGCTTGATGAATTTCAAAATGACGATGCAGAAATAAAAGCCAAGCTCACTGAGCTTGCCGAAAGAATGGGGCACGAAATCAGTGAAACCAGACATATGGAAATAGGCGCGAATGCGGGAATAGGCCTGCGCTTCATGAGCATTGGCATCAACGGCTCCGACAAAGGTAGCGAGAGCAAGAAACTCCTGCCCATGTCTCCAAGACAAGCCGAGGAACGTCTTCTCAAGATACTGTCGTCGATCGATGAAACCGGTAAATTCAAGGTCATCTTTGTATTCGACGAAATAGACAAATTATCAAACGCGGAGGAATTCATCGCTCTTGGCCATCAAGAACGCGCCTTCGAAACCACGCCGCAAGACAAACATGCCAGAATCAACACCCTGCTCGGCACTTTGAAAAATTTCATCACAACCGCCAAAGCCACTTTTTTCTTCATCTCCGGGCGCGAAACACTGGACAGATATTACTCAGAGAAAGGAAGCCCGAACTCGCTTTATGAAAGCCTATTCGACAACGTCTTTGAGGTACCCAGCCTCTTGACCGATGAAAGATATTATTCCTCGCGCCCCTGGCGAATGGCCTTACTCATCGAAGAATACCTATGCAGACGTCTGATGAAAAAACAAAAAAAAGATGACAACGCCGACAAGGAATATTACACCTTAAAAAAATGTCATAAGATTTTTATTGAAGAAACCGAGGGCAATGAAAAAAATTCCGATAGCCGGCTCCTGGCCAGCGTCCTGCGGGATTTTATTTATTATCTGACCTTCCACTCCTGGGGTAACCCAAAGCGGTTGTCATCCATTCTTGAAAGCTTCATAGTCCCCGGGCCAGTTTCTTTTCAAGGCCACATAAAATCCCTTGGCAAACCAGACGATGAATCCGCCCCCTGGTTACTTTTTGATGCCAATCAATTGCGCGCATTCTCCCTCGCCGCCGAGCTAGTCTCACTTTTCGAACACCAGTTCAGCCGGGAAATTTCGAAAATGAGCGACAAGCTCACTGTCACCAGCCTAGCGTCGCTGCAATTCATACTGAAACACCACACCTATGGCTTCAGCCGCGAATCGCTGCACCGCATGTCAGAGGCGATGAGCGTTCACCGCTCCCCCGCGCTCAACGCCATCGTCGATGACCTGCTAACTCAAACCTTCAAGTCGTATATCAGAAGAGTGAGGAATGGCGTTTACCGCTACCGGTTTCATAGCGGATTCGAGCAGGAGCTGCGCTATATCATCCATGTATCCGAACTCGAATCGGCGGCTTACAACTTTTCACTCGACTCCATGAGGCATGTCAAGCGTTTCTTCGAGGATATCCTGGCACGCGCCGACAACAGGGAGAAAAGCGCCACCTGGCGCTCCCATATCACTCTCGGCGATATTTGCGCCATCGAACAATCCTATAATGAGGCATCGGCCCACTATTGTTCGGTTATTCATTTGCTGAAACAGGAAATACGCGCATCGCGAGACGATATCGACCTGGAACTCCTGATGCACTATGTTGAGTCGATGATGAAAAATGGAGATCTTGAGGAACACAGGCAAAACTATAGCCACGCCGCCGCCATCTACGCCGAAGCCAAATACGCCGTCGACAATGTTCTGAGCCGCAACACCTCCGTGGCCGGAAATCTCAACAAAAGCCTCAAAGAGGGGGACTCCAAGTGGGACATATTGAAGCAACCCTTCTGGGCCGGCCAGTACCTATCACTAAAACGCAGCCCTCGCACAGCAAGCGTCACACAGATCCCCGAATTAATTTATAAAGAAAATGACCTTCGCTTCTATCTTCGCGCCGCGAATCTCGCGTTTTTTTCCGGGGACATCAAAAACGCGATCGAATATTACCGCCACCTCTGCAATGACACAACAGCATTATCCACCTCGAACGAAAGGAATGCCTATCTAAAGGGGAACGCGATGGTGGGACTTGTGGAAGTGAGACTGGTGGAGGCTTCGGATAGTTTATTCAATGATGAATCATTGTCGAGCACCACTGATCTCATTACAAAACTTTCCGCGTTCATGTCTCAAGAATCCAAAGAAAATCGCGATTTCGCCCCACCAGGGCAACAGCCTTTCCCCGACCTCGATATCATAAAACCGCTATCTAAAGCAGCCGAGGATTTCGAGGATAATCGCATTTACATCAGCGCCGCACTCACACACATGAAGCTGATCAGCTATCTTAGCTCGATCCTTGATGCCACCGGCGAAACAAGCAAGGACTCACTGAAACAGGATATCGAAAAAATTTATAAGCAGGCGCTTAAAAGCGGAAAACATGCTATCCGCTGCATCAACAAAGCAAGGCAAATGGAATCGTCACAGTCAGGCAAGACACTGCTGATCCGCGACTTCCATGGTATCAACTACGAAGAAGAGAGCAACCTGAATATTCCACAACTCTTTGATGTTTTACTTGGCACCAGCTCTGATACGGGACATTTCCCGCTGGAAGAGCAAATCTATTGGCAACAATCGCTATGGGCGCACAAGCTTGCCGCCGCTCTTGTCTGGGCGCAATTCACATACTACAAAGCGACGGGAACCCAGGATCCAGAGGGAAGCCCCCGCAAGATAGACATTCCATCCAACTTCAGCACCCTCTCTATCAGGCCGGCGATCGTTATGCACTGGTTGCGCGCAAGAGATATAAGCCGTCGCCTTATAGATGGCCGTCTCGTGGAAAAAAACAACGATAAGCACCGCAGATCACTCGACATATTCGACGCTTACTTGTCAGAAGAAAAACCTTCCCTTCTTCTCACCAACGAAGGAAAAAATTTCGCGGAATTTTGTGCTTCTTTCAATGACCTTGATCGCAAGGCCGACGGATCCCCCATAGAATGGCCCCCCGTTTTAGAGTCTGCCTACCTTGTATGTGAAAACTTATATTTCGCGCTGACATCGATCCGCATCATCTCCCGGAGGAATATAGACCTGGTTTTCCCGCGCATGAGCCAAATCTACTTCGCCCAATGGAAACTCTTGACCTATCTTTCCTCAGCGATACTTCTGGATAGAGATAAAATTCGCAATCCTAGCGGGGAAAAATTGGACTCAATAAGAGATATTTCTTTTCTTCTTCAAAGGATGTTCGTCAAGTTAAATAAAGAAAAATACGCTCCTCGTGAACACGAAAAAAACCCCGGCTTTGGGATACAGAGAATAGACGAGCGCATACCACCAACTCATTTCGATTATGAATACACCCACTTGAGACTAAGCGAGTCGCTTGACAGTGCAATCAGCCTGGTTGATCAAACCAGCCGCGCCCGCACCGGGATATTCCACAATAAATACTATTGTCACGACGACTACAATGATGCCGAATTCAGCATGGACTACACCTTGGCTTATATGTTTACGCCCTCAGCGCGTTTCTTGCGCGAACATGTCAATGAGACGCACGAACAATTTTCAAGGTGTGTCATCTCGTAGCAGAAACATCCACCTCGTACTATAGCTTCAGGCGTGCCGGATACAGCCGGCGTTTTCGCAAGAGTCGGCCAGATTATGGTATCCTTTGGCGTTGAATAGTTACTCCGTCCTGATCAAACAACCCCTGCAAGCGAAACTCGAACCATGCAGCCCATGCTCAACATCGCCGTGCGCGCCGCTCGCGCCGCCGGTAACATCATCGCCCGCTCCGCGGAACGGCTCGACACTCTCACCGTCACATCCAAGGGCCCACACGACTTCGTCAGCGAAATCGACCGCCAGGCCGAACAGGAAATCGTCAAAACGATCCGCAAGGCCTATCCCAGCCACGCCATTCTCGCCGAGGAAGGCGGTGCGACGAGCGGCGACGAATATCAGTGGATCATCGACCCGCTCGACGGCACCACCAATTTCCTGCATGGTTTTCCCCAATTCGCCGTCTCGATCGCGCTTCAGCATAAGGGGGTGCTGACCCAGGCGGTGATCTATGACCCCCTCAAGCAGGAGCTGTTCACCGCCAGCCGTGGCGACGGCGCGCAGCTCAACAACCGCCGCCTGCGCGTCACCAAGATCAAGGGACTGGAAGGCGCGCTGCTCGGCACCGGCTTTCCGTTCCGTGATTTGCGATTTCTGGACGCCTATCTTGGTATGTTCAAAGCCTTCGTCGGCCCCACCGCCGGCATCCGCCGCGCCGGCTCGGCCGCGCTGGATCTGGCCTACGTCGCCGCCGGCCGCCTCGATGGTTTCTGGGAAATCGGACTGAATCCCTGGGACATGGCCGCCGGCGCGCTGCTGATCCAGGAGGCGGGGGGCGTGGTCAGCGATCTTGCGGGCGGATCGGACTTCATGCAGACTGGCAATGTCGTCACCGGCAACCCCAAGATATGGGAGGAGATGACCAAGACCATCGCCCCGTATCTTTCCTCCGATTTGCCGAAATAGGGCCAGCCTTTCAGCCTTCCGCTCATGAGCACCGTGTCGCACACCCCGATGATGCAGCAATACCTGCGCATCAAGGCCGAGCACCCGGACATGTTGGTGTTCTACCGCATGGGGGACTTCTACGAGCTGTTCTACGACGATGCGCGCAAGGCAGCGCGGCTACTCGATATCACTCTCACCACGCGCGGCCAGTCGGCGGGGGAACCGATTGCCATGGCGGGTGTGCCCTATCACTCGGCGGACGGCTATCTGGCCAAACTGGTCCGGCTCGGCGAATCGGTGGCGATCTGCGAGCAGATCGGCGATCCGGGCGCGTCGAAAGGGCCGGTGGAGCGCAAGGTGGTGCGCATCGTCACGCCGGGCACGGTGACAGATGAAGCGCTGCTCGACGAGCGCCGCGACAATCTGCTGGCCGCGCTGCACCAGAACGGCGAGACCTTCGGCATCGCCACGCTTGATGTCACCAGCGGCCGCTTCACGGTGCTGGAAGTGCAGGGCCAACCCGCCATGCTCGACGAACTGGAACGCATCAAACCCGCCGAGCTGCTGACGAACGAGAGCCTGCCCAGCCGCGCGCTGCTGGAAGGGCGGCGCGGCCTGCGCTTTCAGCCGCCATGGTATTTCGAAGCCGAGACCGCCGCGCGCCTGCTCACCGCACAGCTCGGCACGCGCGATCTGTCCGGTTTTGGCGCGCAGGGGATGCACGCCGCCATCGCCGCCGCCGGCTGTCTGCTGCAATATGCGCGCGACACGCAACGCGCCGCCCTGCCGCATATCCAGAGCATGCGGGTGGAACGGCGCGAGGACGCCATCCTGCTCGACGCCGCCAGCCGCCGCAATCTGGAGCTGGAAACCAACATGCTCGGCGGCCACGACAACACGCTGTGCTGGGTGCTGGACCGCACCGCCACAGCGATGGGCAGTCGTCTGCTGCGGCGTTGGATCAACCGGCCGCTGCGCGATCATGCCATGCTGCGCGGCCGTTACCACGCCATCGCCACGCTGATCGAAAACCATGGCCATGAGGAGCTGCATACCCGGCTGCGCGGCATCGGCGATGTCGAGCGCATTCTGGCGCGCGTGGCGCTCAAATCGGCGCGCCCGCGCGACTTGGCGCAACTGCGCGAGGCGCTGGGCGCGCTGCCCGGTCTGCACGGCGCGTTGCAGCCCCTCGATTCACCTTTGCTGCAAGACATCGGGCAAAGAATCGGCGACTACCCGCATCTCCATACCCTTCTAAGCCGCGCCATCCTCGAAACACCGCCGATGCTGATCCGCGACGGCGGCGTGATCGCACCGGGTTACGACAGCGAACTCGACGAACTGCGCGCTTTGAGTGAAAACGCCGGACAGTTCCTGCTCGACCTTGAAACCCGCGAGCGCCAGCGCACCGGCATCAGCACCCTCAAGGTCAACTACAACCGCGTGCACGGCTACTACATCGAGGTCACCCGCGCCCAGTCCGAGCATGTCCCCGCCGACTATCAGCGCCGCCAGACGCTGAAAGGCGCGGAGCGCTACATCACCCCCGAGCTCAAGTCCTTCGAGGACAAGGCGCTGTCCGCGCGCGAGCGCGCCCTGGCCAGGGAAAAGGCGCTGTATGACGAGCTGCTCGACAACCTGCTGCCCCATCTGGCGCCGTTGCAGGGCACGGCCGCGGCGCTGGCCGAACTGGATGTGCTTTCCAACCTGGCCGAGCGCGCCGATACCCTGAAATTCAGTCCGCCGGAACTGACGGATTCGCCGACACTGCGCATCGAAGGGGGCCGCCACCCGGTGGTGGAACAGACCCTGGACACACCCTTCGTGCCCAACGATACCGACCTGCACGATGCGCGGCGCATGCTGATCATCACCGGCCCCAACATGGGCGGCAAGTCCACATACATGCGCCAGACCGCGCTGATCACCCTGCTCGCCCACATCGGCAGCTTCGTCCCCGCGCAGCGCGCCGTGTTCGGCCCCATCGACCGCATCTACACCCGCATCGGCGCCTCGGATGACCTGGCGGGCGGGCGCTCGACCTTCATGGTGGAAATGACCGAAACCGCCAATATCCTGCACAACGCCACCGAGCACAGCCTGGTGCTGATGGACGAGATCGGGCGCGGTACCAGCACCTTCGATGGCCTGTCGCTGGCCTTCGCCTGCGCCGAACATCTGGCGCGCCAGGTGCGCGCCTTCACCCTGTTCGCCACCCACTATTTCGAGCTCACCGCCCTGCCCGACAGCATCGACGGCGTCGCCAACGCCCATCTCGACGCCGTGGAGCACGGCGACAGCATCGTCTTCCTGCACGCGGTGAAAGAAGGTCCGGCCAACCAGAGCTACGGCCTGCACGTCGCCGCCCTGGCCGGCGTGCCGCGCCCTGTCATCGAGCAGGCCAGGCGCAAGCTGGCCGAACTCGAAAATCACACCGCCGCCCCGCGAAAGATCATGCCCGAGCGGCAGATGCCGCTTTTTTCAAACGGCGGCGATCACCCGGTGGTCGACACGCTCAAAGACATCGACCCCGACAAGCTGACGCCGAAACAGGCGCTGGACATGCTTTACCATCTCAAGACATTGACGTAGCGAGGGCGCCATATTCGTCTCCCGTTATATGCTTATTTTCAATGAAGAAATGAAGAAAAATTTTCGGCGAAACCGGCGCCGCATACTCGCCATCACAGCGCAGAACGATTAACATAGCGGGCAAACGCCAAAACGCGCCAGTACCTCAGGTTAGGAGAGTTCCATGACATTCATCGTCACCGAAAACTGCATCAAGTGCAAATACACCGACTGCGTCGAAGTCTGCCCTGTGGACTGCTTCCACGAAGGCCCGAATTTCCTGGTCATCGACCCCGACGAGTGCATCGACTGCACGCTGTGCGAACCCGAATGCCCGGCCGAGGCCATCTTCTCCGAACACGACCTGCCCGAGGACCAGAAGCATTTCCTTGCGCTGAATGCGGAACTGGCAAAAGACTGGCCGGTGATCACCGAAAAAATCGACGCCCCGGCGGACGCCGATGACTGGAAGGGTGTGCAGGACAAGCTGAAGTATCTTGAGCGTTGACTGTGAGCTGAATTCGAGCAAGAGCCATAGCCACGATCAGAAAAATCAAACGGATCAAGGTCGAGGACTATCTCGAAGGAGAAATGCATAGTGAAGTCCGGCACGAACTGGTGGACGGCCAGGTCTATGCGATGGTGGGCGCCAGCAACATCCACAACCTCCTTGCCGGCGCCCTTTATTTCATGCTTCGCGGACACCTCAAGAAACCCTGCCAGGTTTACATTTCCGACATGAAGGTGCGGGCCAGCGACGGTGCCTACTACCCGGATGTCGCCGTATCCTGCACCCCGGCTCCAAACCCCTTCTACGGCGGGATCACGTCACAGACGCAAGATACCGCATGAATGCAGTAGAAATCGAAGAAGCTATATCGGACCTGGCCCTTCAGCCCTTCGACGCGGCTGAGTTCCCGTTCGCGTTTCTGGCCGCTTTCGGCAATAAGGACACGGCACTCAAGCGCCTGCGTACTGGCAACAACAACGCTTCGGATGTGCCCGGCGGCGTGCTCCAGCGTAGCAACATCCATATCGCCGTATGCGAAGCTGGCACCGTGGGCGAAACCCTCAAGGCCTTGCGCGCCAGCCCCGCCACCACCAAAGCAAAAGCCAAGTTCATCCTCGTCACCGACGGGAAAACCCTTGAAGCCGAAGAGCTGGCTGGTGGCGAAACCATCGCCTGCGCCTACCCGGACTTCCCCAACCATTTCGGCTTCTTCCTGCCGCTGGCTGGCATCTCCACCATCAAGGAGATCAAGGACAACCCCATCGACGTGCGCGCCACCGGGCGGCTGAACAAGCTGTATGTCGAACTGCTGAAAGACAACCCGGACTGGGCCACAGCCGAGCGCCGCCATGACATGAACCACTTCATGGCGCGATTGATCTTCTGCTTCTTTGCCGAAGACACCGACATCTTCAACGGCGAGGGTCTCTTCACTCACACCATCGAGCAAATGAGTGAACGCGACGGCGCCAACACCCATGAGGTGTTGTCCGAAATCTTTCGCGCCATGAACACCAAGGTTGCCGAACGTGCCGCCGGGAACTTCCGCCCATGGGCCGACCAGTTCCCCTACGTCAATGGTGGCCTCTTCTCCGGCAGCACCGAAACACCGCGCTTCACCCGCATGGCGCGCACCTACCTGACCCATGCCGGCAACCTGAACTGGAAACAGATCAACCCCGACATCTTCGGCAGCATGATCCAGGCCGTCGCCGACGACGAAGAGCGCGGCGCACTGGGCATGCACTACACCAGCGTGCCCAACATCCTCAAGGTGTTGAACCCCCTGTTCCTGGACGAACTGCGCGCGCAATTGAATGAAGCGGGCGACAACAAGATCAAGTTGCTGAACCTGCGCAAACGCATGGCGCGCATCCGCGTGTTCGACCCTGCCTGCGGGTCGGGAAATTTCCTGGTCATCGCCTACAAACAGATGCGCGAAATCGAAGCGGAAATCAACCGCCGCCGGGGCGAATCACATCTGGGCAGCGAAATCCCGCTGACCAACTTCCGGGGCATCGAGCTGCGCGACTTCCCGGCGGAGATTGCGCGCCTGGCGCTCATCATCGCCGAGTTCCAGTGCGATGTGCTGTATCGCGGGCAGAAGGATGCGCTGGCGGAGTTTCTGCCGCTGGATGCACAGAACTGGATCGTTTGCGGCAATGCGTTGCGGTTGGATTGGTTGAGAATCTGCCCGCCGACGGGGACGGGTGTGAAGCTGGCTGCGGATGATTTGTTTGGTACGCCGCTGGATCAGGCGGAAATTGACTTTAAAAATGAAGGCGGCGAGACGTATATCTGCGGCAATCCGCCGTATTTGGGCTCCACTTGGCAGACGGACGAACAGAAGGCGGATTTGCAGGCCATCTTCGTCAAGCGCACCAAGAACTGGAAGTCGCTGGACTATGTGGCGGGCTGGTTCATGAAGGCTGCCGATTACGGCACCAAGACCAATGCCGCCGCCGCGTTCGTGTCCACCAATTCCATATGCCAAGGGCAGCAAGTGCCCATCCTCTGGCCGCTGGTTTTCAGTACCGGCAACAAGATTGCGTTTGCGCACACCTCGTTCAAGTGGGCCAATCTCGCCAGCCACAACGCGGGCGTGACTGTGGTCATCGTGGGTTTATCATCGCAAACCAAATCGTTGCGCCGCCTCTATTCCATCGCCAATAGCGGAAAGGGCGACGCAGTGGATATTGTGAAGGAGGTGGAGCACATCAATGCCTACCTGGTGCCCGGAGCCAATGTGATGTTGGACAAGGCATCCCGTCCGTTGAGTGGGCAGGCGGAAATGACTTTCGGAAACAAGCCTGTTGATGGCGGACATCTGCTGCTATCCAGAGATGAAGTCGAAACACTTGGCCTAACACCAGAGCAGCGCGCCCGCTTTCTTCGCCGCATCTACGGTTCGGCGGAATTTATTCGCGGCCTGGAACGCTATTGCCTGTGGATTGAGGATGCCCATCTCGAAGAAGCGATGGGTATTAATGCCATTCGGCAGCGCATTGAAGGGGTGCGAGCGATGCGGCTAAAGAGTCGTGACAGCGGTGCCAATGAAATGGCTGCACGGGCGCATCAGATGAGAGAGATGAATATTGGGCAGAAACAGACGATTGTTATGCCTTGTGTCTCATCCGAATCTCGTGCTTATTTACCTGTAGGGCTTGTTGACCGAAATTCATCCGTTACCAATCTCGCCTTCGCCCTCTACGACGCCCCCCTCTGGAACATGGCGCTCATCGCCTCCCGCCTGCATCTGGTCTGGATTGCCACAGTCTGCGGCAAGTTGAAAACAGATTTCCGCTACTCCAACACCCTCGGCTGGAACACCTTCCCCGTCCCGCTGCTCACCGAGCAGAACAAAGCCGACCTGACCGCCTGTGCCGAGGCCATCCTGCTGGCGCGCGAAGCGCATTTCCCCGCCACCATCGCCGACCTGTACGACCCGGAGAACATGCCGGACAATCTGCGCCACGCCCACGAGCGCAACGACGAGGTGCTGGAGCGCATCTACATCGGCCGCCGTTTCAGGAACGACACCGAGCGGCTGGAAAAACTGTTCGAGCTTTATACCAAGATGACGGCGGCGGCCAAGGCCAAGCCCGCAACAAAAACGAAAAGGGGGAAGAAAGCATGAGCGACCTGATTCTTTACACCAGCGATGATGGTCAAACCCGCATCAACTTGCGTGTGCAGGGCGACAGTATTTGGCTGAGCCAACTGGAAATCGCCGAGCTGTTCCAGACCACCAAGCAAAACGTTAGTTTGCACGCCAAGAATATCTTTGAAGAAGGGGAGTTGAGCATGGATTCAGTTGTCAAGGATTCCTTGACAACTGCCGCCGACGGTAAGAACTACCGCACGCAGCTCTACCATCTGGAGCTGATTCTGGCCATCGGCTACCGCATCCGCTCGCCGCGCGGCACCCAGTTCCGCCAGTGGGCGACCCGACACCTGAAGGAGTTTCTGGTGAAAGGTTTCGTCATGGACGATGAGCGGCTCAAGAATCCGGGGGCTTGGGATTATTTCGACGAGCTGCTGGAGCGCATCCGCGAGATTCGGGCCTCGGAGAAGCGCTTTTATCAAAAAGTCCGCGACCTCTTCGCCCTGAGTTCGGATTACCGCATCACGGAAAAAGAGACACAGATTTTTTTCGCCGAGGTTCAGAACAAGCTTCTTTTTGCTGCCACCGGCCACACCGCCGCCGAGCTGATCGTGAAACGCGCAGACCCGCAAAGTCCGAATATGTCGCTCACCCACTGGAGCGGCTCGCGCGTGCGCAAGCAGGATGTCGTTATCGCCAAGAATTATCTTTCGGAAGACGAGATCGACACCCTCAATCGGCTGGTCGTTATCTTTCTGGAACAGGCAGAGCTGAGGGTGAAACAGCGGCACGACCTCACGCTGGATTTTTGGCGCAAGCATGTGGACGGGATGCTGGCATTCAACGGGCAGGCGGTTTTGCAGAATTCCGGCCAAGTCCGCCATGATGACATGGTGACATGGTGAGCATCGCCCACGCGCGTTACGAGACCTTCGATCAACAGCGCCGCGCCACCGAGGCGCTGGAGGCCGACGCGGCAGATTTGCAGGAAATCGAGCAGCTGGAAAAGCGGGTTGAGCGTCATACGAAGATAGCGGCGGCCAAGCCCGCGAAGAAGATAACAAAGGGCAAGAAAGCATGAGCAAGAAGTGAAAGCAGCGTGGGAAAAGATAAAGGCCAGCGGGAATGTGTTCATTCAACCCTGGCCTTAAGGAGTTTGGAACGACTAGGCCCGGAAGGGTCGGTTCGCATCGAAACGAGTGCGCTAGTCGCGGGCGCATTGTAGATCGTTTGTGTAATTTGTGCAGCTGCTGTTGCACAATTGTCCAACAGGCTGTTGGGCAATTGTCTTGGAGACGCAATCTGGCGCCACTGCTCTGCCTGAAAAATGTGCGGTTTTGTGCAAGAGGTGCTTGCACTATTAAAAAACAATTTCATTGAGTATAGATACCATGACCTCAACTACCACTAACCCAACCAATGCCTACACCGTGCCATCGGTATCCATCACCACGGCGCGCACGGGCGCTTCCAGCAAGGCCAACGAACTGGGGATGCGCGCCATGCAGGAGCGCGCCTATGCCAAGCGCGGCGAGCAATACCTGCTGATCAAATCGCCACCGGCCTCGGGCAAATCCCGCGCGCTGATGTTCATCGCGCTGGACAAGCTCAACAACCAGGGCTTGCGGCAGGCCATCATCGTGGTGCCGGAGCGGTCTATCGGCGGCAGCTTCGCCGATGAGCCGCTGAGCCAGTTTGGCTTCTACTGGGATTGGCAGGTCGCGCCGCAGTGGAATCTGTGCAATGCGCCCGGCGTGGACGAACCGCGCGTGGCCAAGTCCAAAGTGGAGGCGGTACGTAAATTTCTGGAAAGCGGTGACAAGGTGCTGGTCTGCACCCACGCCACCTTCCGCTTCGCGGTGGAAGAGCTGGGCATCGCAGCGTTCGACAACCGCCTGATCGCCGTTGACGAGTTCCATCACGTCTCCAGCAACTCCGGCAATGTGCTGGGCAATCAGTTGGGCGCGTTTATCGCGCGCGACAAGGTGCATCTGGTCGCGATGACCGGCTCTTACTTCCGTGGCGACAGCGAGGCCGTGTTGGCCCCGGCGGATGAAGCCCGATTCGAGACAATCACCTACACCTATTACGAGCAGCTCAACGGCTACCAATGGCTCAAATCGCTGGACATCGGCTACTTCTTCTACACCGGCCCTTACGTTGATGCCGTCACCAAGGTGTTGGACCCGGCATTAAAAACCATCGTGCATATTCCCAATGTGAACGCCCGCGAAAGTCTGAAGGACAAGGAGCGCGAGGTGAACGAAATCATGCACGGCTTGGGTGAATGGAAAGGCGTTGACCCGGTCACCAACTTCCATCTGATACAAGCCAGGGATGGTCGTACCCTGAAAGTGGCGGATTTGGTGGATGACAGTGACCTGACCAAACGTTCCAAAGTGCTGGCCGCGTTGAAAGACCCGGCACAGAAGGAGAACAGAGATCATGTGGATATCATCATCGCCCTGGGCATGGCGAAGGAAGGCTTTGACTGGATCTGGTGCGAACACGCGCTGACCATTGGCTACCGCAGCAGCCTGACCGAAATCGTGCAGATCATTGGCCGCGCCACCCGTGATGCCGAGGGCAAGGAGCGCTCGCGCTTCACCAACCTGATTGCCGAACCCACGGCTGGACAGGCGGCAGTGGCCGAGGCAGTGAACGACATGCTCAAGGCCATTTCCGCCAGCCTGCTGATGGAACAGGTATTGGCGCCGCGCTATGAGTTCACGCCAAGAAACACCGGCCCATTGGGCGGCTTCGATTACGGCGAGGAAGGTTACAAGGCAGGTGGCCACAACATCGGGGTGAACCAGGACACAGGCCAGATTCACGTCGAAATCAATGGACTGGCAACACCTCAAAGTCCGGAGGCTACACGCATCTGCAAGGAGGACCTGAACGAAGTTGTCACCAGTTTCTTGCAGGACAAAACCGTGCTGGAGCGTGGCCTGTTCGACAAGGAAAACACGCTGCCCGAAGAGCTGACCCAGTTGCGCATGGGCAAGATCGTGCGCGAGCGTTACCCGGAGTTGAGCGACAACGATCAGGAGGCCATCCGCCAACATGCGATTGCGGCGATGAACATTACCCAGCAGGCCAAATTGGCGTTGGCTCAGGCCGATGCGAATGGTGGTGATACGGGCGGCGGCACGATGCAGGGCAGTACGGCCTTGCTGGATGGGGTGCGCAAGTTCGTCAATGTGCGCGATCTGGACATTGACCTGATCGACCGCATCAACCCCTTCGACGCTGCCTACGCGGTGCTGGCGAAAGCGATGGATGAGAAATCGCTGCGTCAGGTGCAGGCCAGCATTGCCGCCAAGAAGGTGAGCATTCCGCGGGAGGAAGCCGTTGAACTCGCGGCACGGGCGAGAGCCTTCAAGAAGGAACGGGGGCGCCTTCCCGATATCAATTCTGCCGATGCTTGGGAGAAACGAATGGCGGAAGGGGTAGCCGCCTTCCTTCGCTATAAAGCCCAGGAGCAGGCCGCTGAACAAAACGGGGCGACAAATGGCTGAAATTGACGAAGACGAGCTGCTCGCTGATCTCGGCCTTGAAATAACGCCGCTCAAAGTTTCCAGCCGAACCGCGCGCGAGGAGCGCATCATTGCGGGCTTCGAGGATATTCTGCGTTTCCATCAAGCGCATGGTCGCGCACCACAGCATGGCGAGGGGTATGACATCTTTGAGCGCTTGTATGCCGTGCGCCTGGACCAGCTACGCAAGTTGCCCGAGGCTCATGCTCTGCTGGCAGAGTTGGATGGCCCTGGTCTATTGTCGGGAGCAATCGTGGCTGCGGTGAATACAGATGAATTGGACGAAGACGCGCTGTTGGCCGAGTTAGGCGTTGGCGAATCAGTGGTGCAGGATGACATTATCGTGCTGCGCCATGTGCGTCCCTACGCCGATATCAAAGCGGCGGAAGAAGTTGCCAACCGCACACCTTGCGCGGATTTCGACCGATTTGCGCCCTTATTCGAGGAAGCTAAAACTGGACTCAAGGCGGATACTTGGATGACCAAGCCCTTCGCCAAGAACGCCAGTATTGAGTTGGGAGATTTCTTCATCATTGGCGGCCAGATAGCTTATGTGGCCGAAATGTGTGAGGGCGCCAAGACCAAGGATGGACGCGACAACCCGCGACTCCGGGTCATTTTTGACAACCATACCGAGAGCAACCTGTTGCTCCGCTCACTTTCGCGTTCGCTCTATCCCGACGGGAACACGCCCGTAGGTCGCCGCCTTATCAGAAAGGACGATGGCCCGCTGTTTAGCAGCGCAGCGGAGGCTGACGATATCGACACCGGAACCATCTACGTACTGCGTAGCCTATCCAGCCATCCATTTATTGCCGAGCACCGCGAGTTGATCCATAAAATTGGCGTAACAGGCGGCGACGTCCAGAACCGTATTGCAGGTGCGGAAAAGGATGCCACTTATTTGCTGGCTGATGTGGAGGTGGTTGCCACGTACAAACTCCACAACCTCAACCGCACAAAGCTGGAACACATTTTTCACCGATTGTTTGGCGCAGCACAGCTTGATTTGACTATCGAAGACCGCTTTGGAAATCCAGTGCGGCCGAGGGAGTGGTTTCTGGTACCGCTTCACGTGATTGACGAGGCGGTTCAGCGCATTCGGGATGGCTCGATTACCAATGTGGTCTATGATCCGCAGACGGCCCGGTTAGTCGGCCAGTCTGCATGAAGCGTGAGCCGGGCGTCACAAATACGGCACAGTCCATGCCGACAAACTACCCCCCAACCTCATAATCCACCACCCGCCGCTCCGAGCGCACCGCCATCACCAGCGCCTTCACTTCCTCATGCAACGGATGGTTCTGATAAATCTCCAGCGCCGCCCGGCTGTCGAACTCCGAATACAGCACCACATCGGATGAACCCTCCTCCCGGCTGAAATCGATACCGACTTCCAGGCGCAGCATGCCTGGAATCCTGCCGTTCAGGGCCTCGAGGGCCTGCTTGATCCTCAACGCATTTTCCGCTGCGCTACAACCTTCGGCGGACTCTTTCAACCGCCACAATACGACGTGTTTTACCATACCTCACATTACTCCACTTCGACAAACCGCACCCGCTGCGCCACATTGCACAACAACTGATAGGCGATGGTTCCCGCGCAACGCGCCACCTCTTCCACCGGCAGGCCCTCACCCCACAGCGTCACCGGATCACCAATACGGGCTTCCGGCTGGCTACTCAGATCGACGGTCACCATATCCATCGACACCCGCCCGATCAACGGTACGCGCCGACCATTCACCAGCACCGGCGTACCCGGCGCGGCATGGCGCGGGTAGCCATCGCCATAGCCGATCGCCACCACCCCCACCGGCATGTCCTGCGGGCACACCCACGAGGCGGCATAGCCGATCGCATCGCCCTTTCTGAAACGATTGACCGCGATCAATCTGGAATTCAGCGTCATCACCGGCTTGAGATTCTCGTCCGCCGCCACGCCATCGACGAAAGGAGATACCCCATACAGCATGATACCCGGCCGCACCCATTGCGCATGCGTCTGCGGCCAAGCGAGGATCGCCGCGGAATTGGCGATACCGCGCTCGCCTTCGATGCCAGTCATCGCAGTGTCGAAGCATTCCAGTTGCGCCAGCGTCTGCGGGCTATGGCGGTCATCGGCGCTGGCAAGATGCGTCATCAAACGGATCGGATCAGCCACCCACGGACAGTCCTTGAGACGCCGCCAGGCGTCACGCGCCTTGTCCGGCGCAAAGCCCAGGCGGTGCATGCCCGAATCAATCTTGAGCCAGACAGGGATCGAAGAAGACAGCGGGTGGGTTTCAAGAATATCGAGCTGCGCGGCATGATGGATCACCACACTCAGCCGGTAATACTCCACCGCCGCCAGCTCCGCGGCCTCGAAAAAACCTTCCAGCAACGTGACAGGCGTTTCGATACCCGCCTCGCGCAACGCGATCGCCTCATCGACACTCGCCACGCCAAAGGCATCAACACCGTCATCGCCGTGCGCCAACGCCCGAGCCACGCGCGCCATGCCGTGACCGTAGCCATTGGCCTTGATGATCGCCATCACGCGAGCACCCCGCGCCACCTCACGCACGCGCGCCAGGTTGTGGCGCAACGCCGCCAGATCGATGCGTGCTTCAGCGGCACGGGTCATGGATGTCACTCGTCATGCGGTCAATCATAGATCATCTGGCGTAAGCCCAGGCAAGGCATCGGATCTGAGCGAACAGATTAGGATGCCTCCTATCCGAAAATGCTCATGTACTCCGTGTACACTCCGCTTTTTCGCCCATTTCCGCCTTGCCCTCGCGCCTTGATCGAATTTTTAGATATGCCCTCAATAATGCGGGGGCGGCCGTTCCTCTGATAACGGCGCGATGTTGGATTCGCCCTGCTCACGCACTCGTTGCTTCACGGCTTCGAGCTCGGCGCGCAGGCGGTCGATCAGTGTCCCTTGCTCGGCGATGATGTCGCTCAACTCCTGCATCGCCGCCTCCTGGTAAGTGAGGCGGGTTTCGATGTCGATGATGCGTTCTTCGTTCATAAAATGATGATCTCGAATTTCAAAAATGAGTTCACACAAGAACACACCTTGACCTCTACCTCCAGAACCCCTCAAGATCGAAGGATAGTTGACGGTGATGCTTAATCGCCAGCAGATAGAGCTGATGTTCCTTCATGACATAGAGAAGCAGATAATCGCTCCATAGATATTCGCGCAGACTCGCCTCGCCCAGACGTTTCCGAAGCTTTTCCCAGCGGACATACCCCTCGACAGACCGTGGCTTTCTGGCAAAGAAGTCTCGCCCCATCTCCGGAAACCGTCCCAGATTAGGTATCACTGTTTCAAACAGGTGATCCAGCAAAACATCAAAAACCTGTCCCGCATCGTTTTCCGCCAGGAAGAGCCGGATATCTTCAAGATTCCGCTCGAAATTGGCGGTGACGCGGATGACCGCCTTTTTACGCATCAACCGCGCCCATGCTTGGCGCGCAGTTTGGCGACACTGATATGCCTGCCCGCTTCCACATCTTCCCAGCCACTCGCCGCCTCATCCAGCAGCATGAGATGGATGTGTTCGCGCTCAAGCTGATGGTAGTAATCGAGGCGGCGGGCATCGATAAGTGCGACATAGCTTTCGCCATTGCGGGTGATGATCTTTTCCTTCCCGGCGCTGGCTTCCTCGGCCAGATCCGTCAGGCGGGCGCGAACCTGGCTGAAGGGGATGATGTCTTTGGCGCTGACTGGCATAATCCGTCCTCTAAAAAAGTTAATGTATTTATTAACATCTAGAAAGGATGCTGTCAATTGGAACCCGCACCGCCCCGCAATTTCGCAAACGCCGCGGCCATGGCGTTTTCCATCGGCGGCTTGGATTCCTGTTTCGGCTTCGGCTTGCGCGGGGCATCAGCCTTTGCCGTCGGCACGGCGACGCCTGGCTGATCCTCCAGCCGCATGGTGAGCGCGATGCGGCGGCGCTTTTCGTCCACCTCCAGCACCTTGACCTTCACCACATCGCCCGCCTTCACCACGCTGTGCGGGTCTTTGACGAATTTGCCGGCGAGGGCGGAGATGTGCACCAGGCCATCCTGATGCACGCCGATGTCGACGAAGGCGCCGAAGTTGGTGACGTTGGTCACTACGCCTTCCAGCATCATGCCGGGTTGCAGGTCTTTCAGATCTTCCACGCCTTCACGGAACGCGGCGGTCTTGAATTCCGGGCGCGGGTCGCGGCCCGGTTTTTCCAGTTCGGCGAGGATGTCCTTCACCGTCGGCAGGCCGAAACGTTCGTCGGTGAATTCCTTGGGCGAGAGCCCCTTCAACAGCGCGCCGTTGCCGACGAGGTTGCAGATGTCCACCCCCAGTTTTTCGAGGATGCGCCGCACCACCGGATAGCTTTCCGGGTGGACAGCGGAGGCATCGAGCGGGTTGTCGCCGCGCATGACGCGCAGAAAACCCGCCGCTTGCTCGAAGGTCTTCTCGCCCAAGCGCGGCACGTCCTTGAGCGCGGCGCGGTCCCTGAAGGGGCCGTTGCGATCGCGGAAGTCGACAATATTGCGCGCCAGCGTCTGGTTCAGGCCCGAGATGCGCGCCAGCAGGGGGATAGAGGCGGTGTTCACGTCCACGCCGACAGCGTTGACGCAGTCCTCGACCACCGCATCCAGGGTGCGGGCCAGCTCGGTCTGACTGACATCGTGCTGATACTGGCCGACGCCGATCGCCTTGGGGTCGATCTTCACCAGCTCGGCCAGCGGGTCTTGCAAACGCCGGGCGATGGACACCGCGCCGCGCAGACTGACATCCAGCGCGGGAAATTCCTGGGCGGCGAATTCCGACGCCGAATACACCGAAGCCCCGGCCTCCGATACCACCAGCTTTTGCAGCGCCAGCTCCGGGTGGCGCTTGAACAGGTCGACGGCCAGCTTGTCGGTCTCGCGCGAGGCGGTGCCGTTGCCGATGCTGACCAGCTCCGCTTTGTGTTTGCGCGCCAGCTCGGCCAGCGCATGGATCGACGCATCCCAGCGGTTGTGCGGGGCATGGGGATAGATGGTAGCGGTGTCGAGCAGTTTGCCTGTGGTGTCCACCACCGCGGCCTTCACACCGGTACGCAAACCGGGATCGAGACCGATCACCGTGCGCGGCCCGGCCGGGGCGGCGAGCAGCAGGTCGTGCAGATTGCGGGCGAACACCTTGATCGCCTCGGCTTCGGCCGCCTCGCGCAACCGCGTCATCAACTCGAGGTCGAGATGCAGAAAAATCTTCACCCGCCATGCCCAGCGCACCGTCTCGCGCAACCAGCTATCGGCGGGGCGGCCTTGATCGGCGATCCTGAAATGTGCGGCGATCATGCGCTCGCAGGCGTTGGGCTGCGCGCTTCTACCGATCTCGCCTTCCTCTTCCGGCAACACCAGCGCCAGTTGCAGCACATTCTCGTTGCGGCCACGAAACAGCGCCAACGCGCGATGTGACGGCACCGCCTTGAGCGGCTCGCTGTAAGCGAAATAATCGCGGAATTTCGCGCCCTCTTCCTCCTTGCCTTCCGCGACACGCGAGGTGAGCTTGGCACTGTCCCACAGGTATTCGCGCAAGCGGCCCAGCAGCTCGGCCTCCTCGGCGAACTGCTCCATCAGGATATGGCGCGCCCCTTCCAGCGCCGCCTTCACGTCTGCCACGCCCTGGTCGGCATTGACATATTCCGCCGCCACCTGCTCGGGCACGAGCAGCGGATTCCCCAGCAATGCCTGCGCCAGCGGCTCCAGACCGGCTTCCCGCGCGATTTGCGCCTTGGTGCGGCGCTTCGGCTTGTAGGGCAGGTACAAGTCCTCCAGCCGCGTCTTGGTGTCGGCATCGAGGATGTCCTTCTCCAGTTCGGCGGTGAGCTTGCCCTGCTCGCCAATGCTCTTGAGGATCGCCGCGCGGCGATCCTCCATCTCGCGCAGATAGCGCAGCCGGTCCTCGAGAAAGCGCAGATGAGTATCGTCCAGGCCGCCGGTGGCTTCCTTGCGGTAACGGGCGATGAACGGCACCGTCGCGCCTTCGTCCAGCAGTTGCACGGCCGCGGCCACCTGCCGCTCCTGCACCGAAAGCTCGTTGGCGATGCGCTGGGTAATCGGGATGATCATGAGGGGGTAGTCTTCCTTTGGTTTTTTTCTGCAAAGAGGGCGATTTTAACCGAAGCCGAGCCTCAGTAATTACATACTTTACAAATTCGAATACGTATTCGATAATTCATTTATCGTCAACCCAGGAGATCCCTCGCCATGAAAGCCGTCGTTGCCGAACGCGGGCAGGTCACCATCCCCAAATCCTTGCGCGAGAAACTGGGCATCCGCCCGGGCACGATTCTCGACTTCGAGGTCGAAAACGGTCGACTGGTCGCCAGAAAAAAGGCACTCGATCCCGTTTCGGCGGTCATCGGCTGCCTCCCTCAAGGCAATACCGATGACCTGATCGCGGAATTACGGGGAGAGAGATGATCACAGCAGTGGATTCCAGCGTGCTTCTGGACATATTCAAGAACGACCCGAAATTCTGCCAGCGCTCCGCCGACGCCATGAGACAATCCATCGCCACAGGCTCGCTCGTCGCCTGCGAGATTGTGTGGGCGGAGGTGTCCTCCGCTTTCGCCGATAAAAAGCAATTCGCGGACATCATGGAACAGCTCGGCGTCGGCTTCAGTCCGATGAGCGCATCATCCGCCATCGCGAGCGGGGCGGCGTGGCTGGACTACCGGAAAAACGGCGGCAACCGGGAGCGCATGATCCCGGATTTTCTCATCGGCGCACACGCCCTCAACCAGTGCGACAGACTGCTGACGCGAGACCGGGGATTTTATCGGAAATACTTTGCCAACCTGGCGGTGCTCGATCCCACCGAGAAATAGAAATATCTCCCGATGCCGGAAAACCTGTTCAGCCGCACCAGCGGTGGATGGCGGGTTTCAGCGAGGCGGAAATGGCGATGCTGGAGTATGTTGGTATAAGCCAAGCGCCGGAGTGACTGCGCATTCCACCCTCTTCAACTCTGACACAAAGCCCCCTCTGTTAGCAACAAATAGACTTGTCCGGTTTTGTAGCAAATGAATTGTCCGCTTTCTCCGTCGGGGAGGGAAGCCGGTGGAGGGCGTAGCCCGGAACCGGCTTCCCTCCCCGACGGGCGGTCGCGGCGGACTTACGCAACCCCCTTCAGTTCCGGCGCCGTAAGAAGGCCGCCGGCGTCATACTCGGCAAGCCGGCGCGGCCCATGATGGATCGCCAGCCGCCCATCGGGACGCCGCAGCACCGCCACTTTCACCTTCACGTAGTGGCAGCGGTGGCGATCCGCCGGGATCTGTAACTTCATCCCCTCGAAGCTCACACAGTTGTCCTTCCCCACCACCCGCTCATGGCGCTCGCAGAGATAATCATCCAGATCGCCTCCAATCCACGCCACAAAGGCCGAACCTTCCTCGCGCGCCGCTTGCATGAATTCGGCGTTGAAGGCGGGCAGGTAAACCTCCTTGAGGTAGCGGTTGGCCGCCGCCATGCCGGTGATGCCCGCCAACGCCAATTCTTTCGGCAAGCGCTCCTGATGGGTGCGAAACATCCGTTCGCTACGCCCTCGCGCTTCCGGTGAGTAGGCGGCGATCATTTCGATCCCCAACCGCTTCAGCGCCTGTCCGAACTGGGTGAGGTTCTTCTTGTCTACCTTGCCCCCGGCCTCGGGCGTGTGCCAGTAGTGGCTGCCCCGGTCAGAATAGAACGAGGCGAATAGACCACGCTGCTCGATCACCTCCCTGACCCCCAACAGGCTGCTCGCTGTCCCTTCTTCCTCGACAAAAAACAATGAGTAGTGCTCGTTGGTGGCGTCGTCCAAGGTGGCGATCAAATCCCACTTCTGGCCCGTCACCCACTCATGGGTACTGCCGTCCTGGTGGATCATCATGCCCGGCCAAGGGGCGCGTTCCCGTTTCTTGCGATGCGCGCCGCGTTTCGGGCAAGCGCTCGGTCAGCCCCGCCTCCTGCAAACGGCTCTTGACCCAGGTGTAGCTGCGTCCACCGCCGTCCTTTTGATACCAGGCATAAAAATGCTTGGCATTCCACCCAAGGTGATATCGCTGGTACCGCTCCGTCAGCCGCAGCACTTCGTCCACCGGCGCCCGCCGCTGCGACACCTGGCTCAGCCGCTTGTCGATCAACCCGTCCAGCCCCGCGTCCTCGTAGCGGTCAATGTAACGGCGGAAGGTCCGTTCATTCACCCCCAGCAGCCGTGCCGCCTCTTCCTGTGTCAGCCGCTTACCCTGCCAGCCCTCGTAAGCTTCTTCAAATCTCATCCTCCGCGTCTCCTGTAGCCATTCCGTCCGCTTCATCCCGGTCACCTCCTCGGTAACCAGTAAAACCGGACAGATCATGTGCTACAACACCGGACAGTTTATTTGCTCTCTACATGACACAAAGCCCCCTCTTGACAAAACCCAAGCTATGAATGAGAATGATTATCGTTAACAAAAATTCTGGTTTGCAAGGAATCCAGGAGCCATGATCGAGAACAGACATCCCAACAGCGTCCCGCGCCACGCTCTCGGCCCACCGGTCAAAACCGCCTCCAAGCGCGTCGGCAGCGGGGAGCTGATGCAAGGGACGTGCGAATTGATCATCGAGCACTCAGGCGCAGAGTATCGATTACGCATCACCAGCAAAGGGAAACTGATCCTTACTAAATGACTTCAAGTGTTGTTCGGTCAGCCAGCCATCCCTATGCACCCCTCTCCTGACATAGGGTAGCCAGCCAACCATTTACTACAGCGAGGCCGTCCATTTCGGGTGGTCTCCACGGAGTGAGGTATGGCGGCTTACATGAAGACATGGATTATCCCCCGCATCGCCCGGGGCGCGGTGGTGTTTTTCAAAACTTCCGCATTCTGCATCGGCTTGTCTCTCGCAGATTACGGCGCTGCATCCGGCAAGGAATCCTTATCCGCCAAAACCGGCTTTCTGGTGATCGCCCCGGACCGCGGCTTTCTCGGCAATCAGGAAACCCGTGAGGTGATGGCGCAATTCAAGAAAGACTACCCGGCCAGCCTCGCGCTGCTCGGCCGCGATAGCCAGGGGCTGAGCGGACAGTACGACGAGTACCTGCGCAAGGCGGTGGCGGAACTCGAAGAGAAGGGGATGAATGAGATCGTAGCCATCCCGCTGTTTTTCTCACGGGCCGACGCGGTGCTAAACCGCTTTACCGGAAAGCTGCCTTCGTTCGTGAAACGGGCGCGGCTGACCTGGACCCCGCCGCTGGCGGAGAGCTACCTCGCCGCCGAGCTGCTGCGCGACCGGATCGCGGCGTTGAGTAACGACCCGTCACGGGAACGGCTGATCGTCATCGGCAGCGGCGCCCGGGACGAGGCGGGTGAAAAACGCATCCGCGAGGAACTCGATGCATTGACGAAGGAAGCGGCCGCCGGACAGCCGTTTCGCGAAATCGCCACCCTCGTCTACTACGAGCGCGACGCCGAGGCGGCGCTGCAAAAGAAGAACGAAGAGTTCGACAACCGCGTGATCCGCACGGCGGCGAAGCCGGGCAAGACGCTGGTGATCCCCTTCGCCATCGGCCCCAAGTTCGACGGCCACATGTCGCTGGAGGGCTGGATGCAACGCAAGTTCGGCGAGTTCGACATCGCGCTCGGCGCATCGATCATACCCCATCCCGAGGTGCTCACCTGGCTGAAGCGCAGCGCCAACGCGCATGTGCCGGCGGTTCAGGACAAGATCGCCGTCATCGTCATGCCCCACGGCTCCGTCCAGCCTTATAACGACGGGCTGGAAAAGGTCATCGCCCCTCTGCGCAAACGCTATCACGTCGAGATGGCCTACGGCATGGCCGATCCGCTCGTGCTCAACGAGGCGGTGCAGACCCTGGAGCGCGAAGGCTACAAGCGCGCCGTGTTCGTGCGCATGTACGCCCTCGACGGCCACATGAAGGCGGAGAGCGATTACATCCTCGGCATCTCCTCGCATCCGCCCGGTAATGGCCACGATCATGGCGCGTCCCCCGGTGGCGCCGGATTGCCACCGGGGGCGCGGCCGCCACGGGTGCGCACCAGTATGTTGTTCAAGACCTTCGGCGGCTACGAGGAAGACCCCGCCACCGCCGACATCCTGCGCGAGCGCATCCTGGCGATCAGCGGGCAGGCGGAAAGGGAGACCGTCATCCTGCTCGCCCACGGCAGCGGGGGCGAGCAGGAAAATGCGCGCTGGCTCGCGGTCATGAACGCCAACATCGCGCTCATCCAGAAAAAACTGGACCGTCCCTTCAAGGCCATCAAGGCCATGGCGCTGCGGGAAGACTGGCCGGAACTGCGGGAGAAGTCCCTGGCTGAGATCAAGGAGGAAATCCGCAAGGGCAACGAAAATGGTGGCGCAGTGCTGCTGATCTCCAACCGCCTCTACGGCTCGGGACCCTACAAGGAAATGCTAAGCGGCAGCGAATTCAGGATGAACGGCCAGGGTCTGGCGCCGCACCCCGCGCTCACGCGCTGGCTGGAGCAGGGGATCGAAAATGCGATCCGGGACATGACTCAAACACACCGCATCGCGGTGAGTAACGACAGCAAGGAGAAACATCATGAGTAACCCGCGCAAATACACCACACCGGACAAAGGCGATTGGCCCAGGAAAGATTTCCTGATATGGGGCCTCACGCTGACCGCCGCCCTGCTCGCCCTCCTGGCCTTGTGGACACCTCTCATGCTGGCCCCGCTGACGGAGATGGCCGGGGCGTTCCTGCGACTCGCATCACCGCCGGCATAACAAATTTTTTTCACAGCCAGCCAACCGGCGCTCTCGCCGGCCGCCAGCCAACGTTCGATTCCTATTCTTGTCACAGGAAGGAGGCTTCATGGCTGATCTTCGTAGCTGGTGTAACGGCGTATCCGTCGCACTGTTCGTCCTGGCCCCCGTCATCGCCCGGGGAGAAAAACCGGAACAAAAGATCACGGTACTGGAGATGGACGCCGTGACCGTCACCGCAACCAAAACGCCACGGGCGATCAGGGACACTCCCGCCAGCGTCACGGTCATCGACGACAAGGAAATGGAACGCCGCCTGACAGGCGATATCAAGGACCTGATCCGCTACGAACCGGGCATTTCCGTCGGGGCCAAACCGGATCGGCAAGGCAACACCAGCTTCAACATCCGCGGTATCGAGGGTAATCGCGTCCTGATCTTGATCGACGGGGTGCGCGTGCCCGACGGCCCGGCGGCGGGACTCTCGTTCAATCGCGACCTGGTCGACCTGGATGCGGTCAAATCCGTCGAGATCATCCGCGGCCCGGCCTCGTCACTGTATGGCTCGGATGCGATAGGCGGTGTCGTATCCTACATCACCAAGGATCCCGCGGACTACCTCGAACCGGGCGGCAGGCCATGGTTCGCCGCTGTCAAGGGCGCGTATTACAGCGCCAGCCGCCAGTGGGCGGAGACCCTTACCCTGGCGGGCAGACAGGGCCGCTTCGACGGTATGCTGGTATACACCCGCCGCGACAGGAAAGAGACAGCGAACAAAGGGAACATCGCCCCCAACCCGCAGGACACGGGAAGCGATAACCTGCTCGCCAAACTGCTCTTCTACGCCAACGAACGCCATCTCTTCAAACTCACCGCCGAAGGACTGGATCGCGGCACCCGGACCGATGTGCGCAGCGCCCAGGGGCCGGTGCCGGGCGGCAGCCGCATCGCCGGTCAGCGCGCCGACGATGCGACGCGACGCGTCCGCCTGAGCCTGGATCACGAATATGAAAACCCCGCCGCCGCGCTGCCGAAAATCGTCTGGCGGCTGTTCTGGCAGGATGCCGATATGCGGGAACACACCGAAGAATCCCGCATCGCGCCCGGCCCCGCTCCCAACCGGCTGCGCGTCACCGATCAGGATTTCCTGCAAACCATCCGGGGCGGGAGCCTGCAATCCGAACATGCCTTTTCGACGGCGGCGGCGACCCACCGCCTGATCTACGGCCTCGACCTCTCGGCAACCTCCACCTCGCGTCCACGCGACCGTACCGAATACAACCTGAGCGCGGGCACCAGCACCAAGCGGGTGGCGGGCGAGACATTTCCCAACAAGACCTTTCCCGACACCGAAACGCAGCGCGCGGGATTCTATATGCAAGACGAGATCATGGTGGGTACAGGAAGGCTCACTCTCATCCCTGGGGTGCGTTACGACCACTATCGCATGACGCCCGATCCCGATCAGGCATTCGCCAATATCAATACCAGCGGCTATGCCGTCAAGCGGGTCGAGGACAGCGCGGTGTCGCCCAAGCTGGGCGCGGTGATGAAACTCACCCCGCGGCTCTCCGCCTATGCGCAATATGCCGGCGGCTTCCGCAGCCCGCCCTATGACGACGCGAATATCGCGTTCACCAACTTCACCTTCGGCTACACCGTGCTGCCGAATCCCGGCCTCGCCTCTGAAAAGAGCCAGAACGTGGAGCTCGGACTGCGCGGCGCTTTCCAGTCCGGCGGTTTCAGTCTCGCGGTGTTCGACAACCGCTACCGGGATTTCATTGAGACCGCTAGCCTGGGAAGGGACCCCGCGACGAATCTGCTGGTATTCCAGCCGCGCAACCTGTCGAAAGCGCGCATCTACGGCGCGGAAGCCAAGGGAGAAATCCGGCTGGGCGAATCCCTGAGCCTGCTGGGATCGCTGGCCTATGCCCGCGGCGACAACCAGCAAGCCGGCGTACCGCTCGATTCGGTGGACCCTCTCAAAGGTGTGATCGGTATGCGCTGGCAGGCCCCGGCGGACCGCTGGCGCGGCGAACTGATGATCACTCACATGGCGCGCAAGGACCGGGTGAGCGACCCAGCCTTCTTCACGGCGCCCGCCCATACCACAGTGGACCTGCTCGGCTCTTACAACTTCAGCAAGCGCCTGCGCCTCAATGCCGGCCTGTTCAACCTGCTCGACGAGAAATACTGGCTATGGCCCGTGGTTCGCGGCCGCACGGCGAGCGATCCCGCCCTGGACCGTTACACGCAACCGGGCATCAATGTCTCGGCCAGTCTCGCTTACGCTTTCTAGCCATGCAAAGGAGTCACGCCATGCAACAAGACACCCTCCCGGCACAACCGGACACCCCCTCGCTACGCACCCTGCAAGCGGCCATCTTTTACATGATGAGCCATTACAGCGCGCATCCCTGCCCATGCCTGGCCCGCGCGATCGCCGATCACCTGCGCATGTTCGGCGGCCATCCCGGCAACGCGGACTGCCCGATGATGCGGGACATTTGCGAAAAACTTTCCCGCTATTGGCGGCAGGAGGGCGCGCGCGAGGCGTCACAAGGTGAACCGGGCTCGCCGGTGCTCGTTCATTGATTGACGGATCACGTCATTGAGCAGCAATGACTTCCATGACAAAGGAGCAAACATGAAGCGAAGCACATCCGTGCTCATCCTTATGGGCATTATCAGCCTGATATTCACAGGCATGGTCAACGCTGGAGAAGAGGCGCCGGCGCTCAGCTACCACGCGCAAAACCCGGAGCGGGAAATGGCGGAGTCGGCAAGCGTTTTGATCGCGTGGGCGGAAGGCGAACTGGAGGAACACCGCGCCGAGGGTCTGTTCAAAAACCGGCCCCAGGATGAACAACTGATTCAGGACATGATCGCCTTCGCCAAGGAACTGCGAGCAAAAGGCGCCGCGGCGAAAGAGACGGGGGACATGCGCAAGGCGCGCGCGCATTACCACAGCGCCGAGGCCGTCGCGCAGTATGCGGCGCGCATGCCGCACATGCTGGAGGCGCGTAGCGCCAGGAAACATCGCCCGCCGAAGTGAGGAGCAGCTTGTGAAGAGCGGGGCATGAAAAACCTCACCCTGCGTCCGGGGCAACCCTTCCCCCTTCGCTTCATGCCCCGCTCTTCACAGCCTGTTCGCCGGTCGGCGCATCGGGCTGGGGATGGCCGTTTGGCCTTGCATTTCAAATCTGGACACAGAGGAGTAACGAACCATGGAAACGAGCGAATCCGGAAAACCGAAACCGAAATTGACCAAAGACCACCTGTGGGGAGCCGTCTTCGTGCTCACGCTGGCGGGGATGGGCGCGGTCTTGATGTACGCCATGGGAGATCGGGGAGATCGCGACACTCCCATCGTGGAATCCGCCGCGCAGGGCAATCCTGCGGAGACCCCGAACCCCACGGCCTCGCCCGCCGCGAACTGATACGGGTCAGCGCGCAGCGGCATGGAGCGATACGGAAAGGAGGGTCTTCGCATGTAGAACGACGAGCGCGTCACCGGAAAGTGAAAAACGTTTTTTTAAGGAAGCTCTGAATAATTCCATCCTGGAATTCTCAGAGCACCGGCACATCCATGTGCCGTGGAACCTCTGACACATCAGAGGTTCCTTAACCCAATGCCCGTGAAGGGCGAATGAAACCAAGGAGAAACAGTAATGAAAACGAAAAGACATGTCCTGGGTCTGGGCGCGGCGCTGCTGGCGCTGGTATCCGGCAACGCCCTGGCCGCCGAGCACGAGGTCAAGATGCTCAACAAGGGCGCGGACGGCAACTTCGTCTTCGAACCCGGCTATCTGAAAGCGGCCAAGGGCGATACGGTGAAGTTCGTGCCGGTCGACATGACGCATCAACCGCAGTCGGAAGTGATGCCGACCGGCGCCGCCTGGAAGGGCGAGATGAACAAACCCTTCACGGTGACACTGGCCAGCGAGGGCGTCTATGTCTATTCCTGCCTGCCGCACAAGACCATGGGGATGGTGGGCGTGATCCAGGCCGGCGCGCCGGTCAACCTGGCGACCGCCAAGGAAGCCGCCGCCGGGATGAAGATCGCCCAGCACAAGGACCGGTTGGACAAATACCTGGCGCAGGTGAAGTGATGGTGTAAGTATCACGGTAACGGGTTGCGGGCTGGACCCTGTGTCCGGCCCCACCTTCATTCACATCCACTCTCAAACAGGAGAAACATATGTTGAACCAATCTGTTCCGAACAACCAGCCCCTGGACAAGACGCAGGTACTTGCGGCGCTGAACAAGATTCTCGAACTGGAATTGGGCGGCGTGGTGCGTTACACGCACTATGCGCTGATGGTCTACGGCTACAACCGCATTCCCATCATCGCCTGGCTGCGCGAGCAGGCCGAATGCGGCCTCCGTCATGCCAACGAGGCGGGTGAGCTGATTACCCATCTCGGCGAGCACCCTTCCCTGCTCATCGGCCCCTTGCTAGAAACCCACCAGCACGATATCGGCGATATCTTGCGGGAGTCCCTGGAACACGAACGGCAGGCCCTGCACCACTATCACGAGCTTCCGCACCTGGCGCGGGACCGTTCCGTGCTGCTGGAAAAATACGCCAGGCCAACCTGGCGGTGCTCGATCCCACCGGGAAATAGAAATATCTCCCGATGCCGGAAGACCTGTTCAGCCGCACCTATACCTGCCTGCAAACCCGCGATGTCGACACCAAACTCGCGCTGGTCACCACCTTGAAAACCGATTGGGAACAGGGCTGTCTGACATTCCAGGACAGCGCCACACCCGTCGAACCGATCGGCGAGCCCGGCCGGCCGGACAAACCCGTGCCGGTTTCGGCGTTGGAGGTAAGCAAGCGCAAGATCTCCACCCTCGAAGGCCGCGCAGCCCTGGTCCATTCCCTGGCCCACATCGAATTCAACGCCATCAACCTGGCGCTGGACGCCGTGTACCGCTTCCGCGATCTGCCGAAAGAATTCTACGACGACTGGTTACACGTAGCGGCGGAAGAGGCCTATCACTTCACCCTGCTGCGCGCCCACCTGCGCGCATTGAGCTTCGACTACGGCGATTTCCCCGCACACGGCGGCCTATGGGAGATGGCGGTGAAAACCGCCCATGACTCGCTGGTGCGCATGGCTCTGGTGCCGCGCGTGCTGGAGGCGCGCGGCCTCGACGCCACCCCCGCGATCATGCACAAATTCTCATCCTGCGGCGACAAAGAGGCGGTGGGCATCCTCGAAATCATTCTGCGCGACGAAATTGGCCACGTCCGCATCGGCAATCGCTGGTACGCCTATTTCTGCGCCCAGCGCGGCCTCGACCCGATCATCACCTTCCGCCGCTTGCTGCGCGAATACAACGCCCCGCGCTTCCGCCCGCCATTTCATCAGGACGCGCGGCGGGCAGCGGGATTCAGCGAGGAGGAAATGGCGATGCTGGAAGATTTTGATGCGAACCCACCATCGGGTTGATCGCATCGCGAGCACAACAGGAGAGCGGTCATGATGGACATCGACGGCGCTTATGGAGAAGGCGGTGGTCAGTTGTTACGCACCGCCGTGGCGCTCGCCGCCATCACGGGCAACCCCGTGCATCTGCGCAACATCCGTGCGCGGCGCCGCAATCCGGGGCTTGCCGCGCAACACCTCACGGCGGTGCGCGCGGTGGCGGAGCTGTGCGGCGCGGAGGTGGAAGGGCTCGCCTTGCACTCCAGCGAACTTGTCTTGCGGCCGGGTCCGCTGCGGGGCGGGGATTATCACTGGGACGTGGGCACGGCCGGCAGTATCACGCTGGTGTTGCAGGCCGCATTGCCCGTCGCCCTGCGCTGCACGGAGCGCATGCGGCTGCACATCACGGGTGGCACGGATGTGCGCGCGGCGCCGCCGCTCGACTATTTCCGCCATGTGTTTCTGCCGTTACTGGCGCGCATGGGCACACAGGTCGAGTTGCGGGTATTGCGTCGCGGTTATTACCCGCGTGGCGGTGGCGCGGTGGAGGTGGATGTATGGCCCTGTCCCGCATTACGTCCCTTGCAACTGGATAGCTGTGGCGCCTTGCGGGCATTGATCGGCCATGCGCATGTGGCGAATTTGCCGGCGCATATCGTCGAACGCATGGGCGCCGCCGCCGCGCAAGGCTTGGCGGGCATACCGCTCCAGATGGACGCCAAGATACTGGGACACAACGAAGCAATCGGTACGGGCGGCGCCCTGGTGCTGGTGGCACACATGGCGCACACGATGCTGGCGGCGGGCGTGACCGCCGAGCGCGGGGTGCCCGCCGAGCAACTGGGCGCACAGGCGGCGGAAGCATTGCGGACGACACTGTCATCCGGCGCGACGCTGGACGTGCATGCCGCCGATCAACTGCTCATCTACATGGCCCTGGCACACGGGGTTTCGCGCTACAAGGTGCAAAAACTCTCTTCCCATGCGCGCACTACGCTATGGCTACTGGAACAGTTCTTGCCGTTGCAAGTGCGCATCGAAGCTGCAGGCGCGCTCACCGTTGTGGAGGTTCAACCCGAACATCGCGGCCGCACCGCATGAACCTACAACGCAATTTAGAGGAACAGGGGGGTGGATACAAGGAATATGGAACGCCCGTTGCCCATTTTGCCCTACAATGCAGGACGATGCAGAACTGAATCCCGCAAAAGTCCCGCACGAAACAGTGCAATGATCCTCGCGGATGTAGGTGACATATTCCCCTGTGAGCCTCACGGACGGCAAGTCACCTTGATCCTGCAGGCTCGAATAAGGCCCCTAACCCTGTCTCAACCTGTCAGGCGACCGTAGACGAGTAGAAAGGCGACGACAGCTTCGGATAGGCCCGATAGATATGGCGGAATACATCCGCGGCCCGGATATCCACTTCCTCTTCGTCAAATGACGCCACAGACAGCCCCGTCGACTCATCCCAGAGGTAATCCCGAATCAGAACCCGTAGGGCATCACGTGTTGATTCGCGATCTCGCCAATGATCGATATCCCTGATCCTGGATTTCAGCAGCCCGAGCAATTGCACCGCGACCGTCTTGATGCGTTTGATCTCGGCTGCGTCGAGATCCGGTTTTCTCATCAGGTCGAAAATCGCCAGCGATTCTTCATCCAGTCCCTCGCGCACTGCGCGGTGCTCTTCATCATCGAGTTCCTGAACCAGCTTGAATAAGGACTCGAAGGTCTTCTCGAAGGTCTTCTCAATGGTCACCCTGTCCTTCTCGCGGTTGTACTCGAAACGATCTGTTCGTAGTGTTGCTGGTAGTCGGTGCGTAGCGGGTTTTGCAGTAAAAGGCGCTGCAAGCGTTGCTCTACGGCCTGGCGCAGGTTCTGGACGGTGGTGTTCTTTTTCGGGCTGCGCTCAAACTCTTTGCGTAGGCGGTCAAAATCGATCTTGCTGATGTCGTAGATTGCAGATTCCTCGCCCTGCCAATTGGGTTGCACCTCAATCGCCTCGTCCACCACCTGATGCAGTTGCCGGATGATGTCGGTGATATCCGCCTGCTCGCGATCCTGCTGCAGGCTCTTGTAGACGATGTTGATTGCATCCCTGTCCGACCGGTGGGCATTTACGCCCTGCACATTGATGCACGCCTTGAATTTCTTGAACACCTCGCGGCACATTACCTCGAAGCGCTTGCGGCTTTCGTCGTTCTCATTGGCCGCCTCCTTGCACGCAACGATAGCGGCGTTGCGCTCGAAGCCGGCCTTCTGAATAACGTCATCGAGTGCGGCGTGTCTGTCATCAAGAAACGCCCGCACCAAGGCAATCGCCTCGGCCAGGTCCGCCAACAGTTCCTCTTCCGGCCGGGCCGGGTCGATCTCGCCGCCCTCTCCCCCCGGCTGCGTACCGGCGAAGGTCGCCAGCGCCTTGCGCAGGTACTTGAGTATGCCGCAGTAGTCCACAATCAGACCGTTGTTCTTGCCCTCGTTCACGCGGTTGGCGCGGGCGATAGCCTGCATCAGGGTATGGGCCTTGAGGGGTTTATCCAGATAGAGTGTAGAGAGGCTCGGCACATCGAAGCCGGTCAGCCACATGGCGCAGACGATGGTCACGCGCAGCGGGTGCTCCTCCGCCTTGAAGGCATCATCCAGCGCCATGGTCTGCATGTTGCGGTACTCCGGCTTGCTGCGCATCGACTCGGGCAGGTCGATGCCTTCCTTCATCAGCTTACGGTGCGGGATGATATCCAGATCCCACTTGCGGAACTTGTCTACTTCGCCTTGCTCCTCGCTCACCACCACGGCCATGCGGGTCTCTCGCATCCATTTGAGCTGGAGGTGGCGGAACACCTCCTCTTGTTCGTCATTGATCGCTGCCAGCTCCTTCTCCAACTCACGGACTCGTTCCTGCCAGTAAAACTCAATCAGCCGGTGCATCCGCACGCAGGTCACCTTGTCGATACACACCAGCATCGCCTTGCCGGTCTCCCATGCGGCTGCGTAGTGCTGCACAAAATCCCGCGCTACCTGGTCGAGCCGCTTGTCGGCGGTAATGATGCGGTAGTCGCGCTTGAGTTCCCGCTCCAACCGCTGTTCGACATCGATATTGTCAGTCTCCAGCTCTTCCAGTTTTTCGGCAATGCGTTCGTTGAGGTCGCCAATGGCCACTCCCAGTTTCTCGCCACGGGCGTCGTAATAGAGCGGCACCGTGGCCTTGTCTTCCACCGCCCGCTGAAAGTCGTATGTGGAGACATACTCACCGAACACCCGCCGCGTAATCTCATCATCCTTGAACAACGGCGTGCCGGTAAAGCCGATGTAACTGGCCTTGGGTAGCGCGTTACGCAGGTTGAGCGCCAGCGTGCCGTACTGAGTGCGGTGCGCCTCGTCGGTGATGACGATGATATCGTCACGCTCGCTATAGGGCTGTTCCGGCTCCACCTTCTGATTAAACTTCTGGATCAGCGAGAACACATAGGCCTTGTGCTGGGACAGCAGCTCATTCAGATGGTGGCCACTGGCGGCACGGCACTGCTCCTGTTCGCTCACCACACCGCAATTTGCAAAGGTCTTGTAGATCTGCGTGTCGAGGTCATCACGGTCGGTTAGCACCAGAAAGGTAAAGTTGCCGCCGAGTTTGCGGTGCACCTTGCGGGTGAACATCACCATCGAATAGCTCTTGCCCGAGCCCTGGGTGTGCCAGAAGACGCCCAGCTTGCCCTGGCGCGCCTGGCGGTCACGCACCGCTTCGATGGCGCGATTAACGCCCAGAAACTGGTGATTGCGGGCGATGATCTTTTTCGACTCCCCCGACGATTCGTCGAACAGGATAAAATTCTCCACCAGATCGAGAAAGTTGCGCTTCTCACACACGCCCTTGAGCAGCGTCTCCATGTCCACAACTCCCGGCGCCTCTTCGGCCAGACGTTTCCACTCGTTAAAATGTCCCCAGCGGCTGGTAATAGAACCGATCTTCGCCTGCTCACCGTTGCCGAACATCACGATGGCGTTGTGGTGAAACAGATGCGGAATGGTGTCGCGATAGTCGGAGAAGTTCTGCTCAAAGGCAGTCTTGAGATTCTTGTGCAGGTTCTTGCATTCGATGAACAGCAGCGGCAGGCCGTTGACGAAACCACTGATATCCGCTCGCCGCCGGTAGAGGTCACCGCGCACCCACAGCTCGCGCACGCAGAGAAAATCGTTATTGTCCGGCGCGTCGAAATCGAACACCCGCAGCCGCTGCCGCACCCGCTCGCCTTTGTCATTGCGAAAGGTAACCTGCACCCCATCGCACATCTGAGCGTATTTTTCGCAGTTGGTGGCGGCCAGGGTCTGCGAGGCGACAATGGCAGTGATCTGCCGCACGGCATCATCATAGGCCGCATCCGGCAGGCCCGGATTCAGCGCCACCAGCTTTTCGCGCAACGGGCGCGTCAGCACCACCTCGCGGTCGGAAGCGCGGCCCAACAGACTACCCGTACCGAAGTCCTCGTTGTTGTAGGCATACACCGACTTCCAGCCGAGCTGCTGCTCAAAATAGTCAGCGGTGGTCTGCTGGACGAGGGTGTCTTCGGTGTAGCTCATGCCAGACGATCAATCCTTCGCATACGCCAGCGCCAGTGCATCGGCCACTGTTCGCAGGCGTTTATCTCGGTCCAGAGTCGCGTCACATCGCCCAAAGCCACCGCAGCCAGCAAGTGGGCATCGACATAACCGATACCGCGGCCCATGAGTGCGTGCTGCTCGATGAAGAACAGCACCTCCTCGTCGGTGGCGACTGCGGCCCGGGGCAGATCCTTGAGCAGCGCAAGCACCTCCATCCGGTTGCGCAGGTTGCCGCATGCCAGCTCGCCGAGCACGAAGGGATGCATCAGCACCTGGCTGCCGTTCAGCAGCGCCGCCAATTCCGCATCACCAGCGCGCAGGTGATCGACCCAAACCGAGGTATCAACCAGGATCATGCTGGATCGGACTGACGGCGCGGTACCGGCTCCAATTGCGGCTCACTACCGCCGAGACGCGCCAGCCGCCGGGCGCTCTCGCGCTCGATCAGCGCGCGCAGCCCTTCCCGCACCAAGGTAGCCTTCTCGGCCACGCCAGTAATGCGCTGGGCTTCATCCAGCAATTGGTCATCAATATTCAGGGTCGTACGCATGGGGGCACCTCATTCAGCAGTATACACATCAAACAATACATCATTTGATGCTGTTTGTCGTGCCCATACCTCCCCATTTTTGTTGGCGGCATGGCCCCACCAGCAAAAAACCCAGGTACAGGCTACCCTCGCGCCTCACGGTAGTGGGTTGAGGTACAGGCATCAGTGTAAACAGCATTTCTTGTATTTCTTGCCACTGCCGCAAGGGCAGAGGTCGTTGCGCCCGACGCGCGGAGCGGCATGGCGCACAGGCGCTGAAGCAGGCGCATGATCCTTACGGTGCGCCAGCCAGTAGGCATGGATCTCGCGCACATTGGGTGTGATCGCGTTCCGGATATTATCAATTTCCTCATCCGTGGACAGATCGTGCGCCCGCCAGCCCGTTTCACTCGTAAACGCCCGTATGGGTGTGAGCAGAATTGTCATCTGCCGACCACCCGCGTTCCATAGCTCCGCCGCCAGCGCCACACCCCGCATATAGCCCTCGCACCACTCATCGACAATGGTGTAGGTCTTGCCTTCAACCTCGCGCTCCAGAAATATCGGTTCGAAATCCGCCGACCGTTCCATTAACGTAGCGGCAATATCGTTCATATGCCGCACCATCAACGAAAAGAGACTCTCGAAATCATTCTTGCTCTCCCATGCCGGCTCGAAATCACCCCACACCGCAGGTAGCCAGCGCGAAGGTTGAATAACCTCCGGTCCGCTGACAATGGCGGTGAACAAGCCGTCCAGCTCCGAGACATCCACCACGCCCTCGTCCTTGCCTTCCGTGTCCGCATCATCATCGATACGTGCAAGCAAAAACCGGTCAAGCTGCTCGATTTCTTCGTCGTTTAAAGGGTTGAAGAGGTTCTTCATGGTTTATAGGGTTTGCTTATATGTGACTTCATCAGTCTTCCTTCAAACTCCAGAAATGGCCAGCAGGTTCATCACCAGCCGCACCATCAGATCCTTGGCCTTCGGGTCACTCTCGGCAATCAACAACGTCAACGCCGTCAGGCCATTTTCATCCAGGGTCAGACGCATCCTCTCCTGGCGCAGATAGAGTAAAAACAGAAAGGCCCCGGAACGCTTGTTGCCGTCCGAGAACGGATGGTTCTTGATGAGGGCACTTCTATAAATCCCCCGAACCCGCTATGCTCCCGTCATGCAAACGAGCCTATTTGACCTTGAGAACCGCTACGCCAGCCTGAGCGAAGCGGGCGACCCACTGGAACGGCTCGATGCCGTCGTCGACTGGGAGATATTCCGCCCCATTCTTGCGCGGATTGATGCGAAGGAACGCAAGAGCGCGGCGGGGCGCAAGCCTGCCCCTGCCGCATTCTCATGTTCAAGCTGCTCATCTTGCAGCGTCTGCACAACCTGTCCGGCGAGCGCTTGCAATACCAGGTCACAGACCGGCTGTCCTTCATGCGCTTCCCCGGCCTCGAACTCTCCGGCGACGTGCCCGACGCCCGCACCGTCTGGGCCTTCCGTGAAGCGCTCAAGGAGCAGCGCCTGTCGAACCCCTGTTTGACTGCCTGAACCGGGCGCTGGCCGAACTTGGCGTCGAGCTCAAGAGCGGGCAGATCATCGATGCCACCTTCGTTCCCGTGCCGATCCAGCGCAACGGACGCGAGGACAACGCCCTCATCAAGGCCGATGCCGTTCCCGTCGAATGGAGCAAGACCCCGGCCAGGCTGGCGCAGAAGGACATCGACGCTCGCTGGACGAAGAAAGGCGGCCAGAACCACTACGGCTACAAGAACCACATCAACGTCGACCGCGATACCAAACTCATCGCGGCGCATGCCTGTACGCCTGCCCACGTCCACGACAGTCAGGTGCTCGATGCCGTGCTGCGTCCGCAGGACGAAGGCGGCAAGGACGTTTGGGCGGACAGCGCATACCGCTCGGACGAACAGGAACAAGACCTGAAAGACAGCCGGCACGAGAGCCGGATACACGAGCGCGCTTACCGCAACACGCCGTTGACGAAGGAACAGGAGATCAGCAACACGGCCAAGTCGCGGGTACGCGCCCGCGTCGAGCACGTTTTTGGCTACCAGACAAACAGCATGGGCGGCATCTTCTTGCGCAGCGTTGGCGCTGCGCGTGCGGCGGTCGGTGTGGGCTTGATGAACCTGACCTGCAACCTTGCCCGGATCGAGGTGCTGATCCGCAAGAAGGTGTTCGGCTTTGACAGGATAGGTACGCCCGGAATGCGCAGAACAGCATGAAAACGGTGGAAATACTGCCCCAGGCTGCGCCGTGGGAGACAAAAAACAGACAGCCAGCGGAAAAATCGCCACGAAATCCGGAAATCTCGAAAAATGAAGCTCAGTGATGGAATGCGGTGCTTCGGGCGCTATTTATAGAAGTGCCCTTGAATAAATTGCGGCGGCTAAAACCCTGCCCATAATCTGCGGTCAAGCGCTCGCTCAACGCAGCCACAATCTGTTCGCCATAGGCCGCACGTTCGCCCTTGAGTGTTTCTTCGCGGATTCGCCTGCCGACGCGCCAGTAAAGCAGGGTCAATTCGGCATTGACCGCCATAGCAACGGTCTGCCGGGCTTCGGCGACCAAGCTGCGGATGTCGGCCAGCAAGTCGGCGGGATCATCGTGTTTAACGAGTTTGCTCATACCCCCAACTCCTCAAAATTCCTTTTGATCGTCGCCGCCAGCGTCACCGCCTCAGCGTTGAGGTCTTCCAACTCGACGTGGATGTTGCGCAGGGCTTCTTCGAAGTCGAAGTCTTCGTCCACTTCCTCGGGGGCGACGCCGACGTAACGGCCGGGCGTGAGTCTCCAGTCGTTGGCCTCGATTTCCTTGATGTCCACCAGTTTGACCAACCCTGCCACGTCGCGCAGTTTGGCCTCGGGGAAGCGTTCGGTGAGCCAGTGGGCCTGTTTCCAGAAATAGCGCACCTGCTTGAGTTGTTCGACGGCGAGTTGGCGGGCCTCGTCGGCAGTCTTGCAGGAGCGGGTGAGGTCGCGGGAAATTCCCGGATTCCGCTGTTGCTCCATCCGGGCTACATTTTCCATCTCGTCGATCAGGCGCGTCGCGAGTTTATAGATGAGGTCAGTTTGTTTAATCAGATCGCGGCTGGCATCACTCATGGGCTCGAATTCTTGGGTGAGCTTGAGCAGTGCGGTGTTGGTGTCCGGCGCGGCCTGCCATTGTTTGGCGGCCTGCTGCGCGCTCTTGCGGAACTGTACGATGTCCTGCTCGAACAGTTCAGTCTCCTTTTCCAGCTCCTTCAGCACTTCTGCGGCCCTCACCCCCGGCCCCTCTCCCGGAGGGAGAGGGGAGTTCTTCGGCAGGCTGTTCAGGAACGGTGTCAGTGTTTTTCGTAACACCTTCAGCGCCTCGGCGTAGTCTGGCAATGGCCGTGCGGTCTGGCCTGTTTCGTCTTCTTGTTCAAAGCAGGCTTGCGCCTCATCCACGGCCGTGCCGAGGTATTGGGAGACCAGCGGAATTCACCGACGCCTTCCACTGGAAATTCGCGTCAGGGACGGTGATGTTGTATTTGGTGTCCAGCCGTCCGCCTTTGACGATCATGCGTTTGCCTTTGCCGAAGTCCACTTTCGACAGGCCCAGTTTCTTGACCCAGGCATGGTTGCAGGCTTCCGCGAGAACCATGAACAGCCGCTTCACCTTCACCGAGTGGCGTGGAAAGTTTACTTTGTGTCTAATTTAACAGGTTTTTCTTGTTAATTAGGTATTTATATAAACTATATATCAGTGAATATTCCCGGAGGCGCATAAATGCCGCCTTACTGATCGACTTATCCACAGTCGCGGCAGTACCTGCTGGGACACAAGTCGGGAAGGATCACCATCCACCACTCGGCGGCTGAATTGGAGAACTTGATCGAGGCGGCGCAACCGGGTGTGCGGGGAAAGCTCCCGCAAAAGTCCCGCGTTGGCGTTATTGAAACAAAAAGCGATTATGCCTGAGACGATAACCGCTTGATTGCAGAAGCACATTTTGGCGCGCCCGGAGAGATTCGAACTCCCGACCGCCTGGTTCGTAGCCAGGTACTCTATCCAACTGAGCTACGGGCGCGTATTTTGAAGGTTGGGCATTATGCTAAGACATGCCGCGACTGTCAAGGAATCTCGGATTTATTCAGAGGTTCAACAGGCATCTTCCGGAAAACTCGGGACGAATTTTTCGGAGTATTCGATACAGCCGCCTGCCAATGATGGCGGAGAGAGAGGGATTCGAACCCTCGATACAGGTTTAAGCCCGTATACTCCCTTAGCAGGGGAGCGCCTTCGACCAGCTCGGCCATCTCTCCGAAACGCCAGCTCTCTGAGTTCATCCGCAGTCTGACAGGACGCGTATGGTATCACGATTAAGCGGCGATGTGGGAGGTTCTTGGATAAATTTTCGGCGCGCTTTCCGAAATAGAAGCGGGCCCGGAAGAACCGGGCCGTTCACAGTATCCGATCCAGCAAGACAGGGGGTTATACGCCCAACCCTTCTTCCGTATGGGCCTGTTCCTTTTCCTTCTGGATGCGCTGATAAATCTCTTCGCGATGCACGCTCACATCCTTGGGCGCATTGACGCCTATTCTGACTTGATTACCCTTTACACCCAACACGGTGACGGTAACATCGTCACCTATAATCAGTGTTTCACCCACACGACGGGTTAGAATCAACATGATTCATCTCCTTAAAGAATCTACTAGTGCCTCACTTCACAACGTGAACGATAACCAGGTTGCGCGCGCCGCAACCCTCTCCCCTGTTGTATCGGCCGGCTGATCCGAAACATGAACACAGGAGTGACGTCCGCTCTTTGCCAGCAAGGCAAATCATTTTTGCAACCCCGTCGCCGCGGCACTAACCAGCCGGCGACATATTATTGTTTTTATTTTGATTATTTCCCGGCATCCAGGCCGAAAGCGGCGTGCAGCGCACGCACCCCGAGCTCCAGATATTTTTCATCGACCACGACCGAAATCTTGATTTCCGACGTGGAAATCATGCGAATATTGATCCCTTCCTTGGCCAGCGCCTGGAACATGGTGCTGGCGATACCGGCATGGGAGCGCATACCCACACCCACCAGCGAGATCTTGACGATCTTGCTATCGCCGCTCACCTCGCGCGCACCCAGTTCACTGGCTGTGGCGCGCAAGATACGCAAGGCCTTTTCATAGTCATTGCGGTGAACAGTGAAGGTGAAATCCGTGGTCGCGTCCTCGGCGATATTCTGGATGATCATATCCACCTCGATGTTGGCATCGGCGATGGGTCCAAGGATGCGGTAGGCCACGCCGGGCTGGTCGGGCACGCCCAGCACGGTCAGCTTGGCCTCGTCGCGGTTGAACGCGATTCCGGAAATCAGCGCTTGTTCCATTCCTTCTTCCTCAGAGGTGATCAGGGTGCCCGCGCCCTCCGTGAAGGAGGACAGGACACGCAGCGGGACATTGTATTTGCTGGCGAATTCGACCGAGCGGATCTGCAACACCTTGGCGCCGAGGCTGGCCATTTCCAGCATCTCTTCATAGGTGATGCGATCCAGCCGCCGCGCCTCGGGTACGACGCGCGGATCGGTGGTGTAGACGCCGTCGACATCGGTGTAGATCTGGCACTCATCAGCCTTCAACGCCGCCGCCAGCGCCACGCCGGTGGTATCCGAGCCGCCGCGGCCCAGGGTGGTGATATTGCCTTGCTCATCCACGCCCTGAAAACCCGCCACAACCACTACGCGCCCTTCGGCCAGATCCTTGCGCATACGCTGCGCGTCGATCTCCAGAATACGTGCCTTGTTGAAGGCGCTATCGGTGAGGATGCGCACCTGGGCGCCGGTATAGGAACGCGCCGGACAGCCGCGCTTTTCCAGCGCCATACTGAGCAGGGCGATGGTGACCTGTTCGCCGGTCGATATCAGCACGTCGAGCTCACGCGGGTTGGGTTGAGGATCAATGCCCTTGGCCAACCCGATCAGACGGTCGGTTTCACCGCTCATGGCGGAGACAACCACCACCAGATCATGTCCCGCCTGGCGCGCGGCGCTCACTTTTTCCGCCACGTTGGCGATGCGCTCCAGCGACCCCACCGAGGTGCCGCCGTATTTTTGGACAATGAGTGCCATAGTCAAGTTGCCGGCAAAAGTGTGGAATTTTACTTCAAAGCGGGGAAAAAGATAAAGAAGTATCTAAGATATATCTTTTTTCCCGAAAAAAGCGCCGGATCCAGGAACGCGCCCGCTCAGGAGAACTCGCACCCCCGGCTTACCCCATCCGCTGCCGCACCCACTCCGGTACTGCGGCCAGCGCGCCCGCCAACGCCGCGGGGTTGTCGCCACCGGCCTGGGCCATGTCGGGACGCCCGCCGCCCTTGCCGCCGACCTGCTGCGCCACGGCATTCACCAGGTCGCCGGCCTTGATCTGCGCGGTCTGGTCCTTGGTGACGCCCGCCACCAGGCTGATCTTGCCATCCGCCACCGCAGCCAGCACGATCGCCGCCGAGCCGAGCTTGTTCTTGAGTTGATCGACGGTATCACGCAGCGATTTGGGATCGGCGCCTTCCAGGGCGGCGGCCAGCACCTTGATACCGCTCACCTCCACCGCCTGGGCGGCCAGATCGCTGCCTTGCTGGCTCGCCATCTTCCCCTTGACCTGCTCCAGCTCCTTTTCCAGCTTGCGGGCGCGCTCGACGAGCTGCTGCACCTTGTCATCCACGCCCTCCAGGCCGGACTTGAGCATGTCTGCGATGCGCGCCAGACGCTGTTCTTCTTCCTCGACCAGCGCCAGCGCCTGCTCGCCGGTCACGGCCTCGATGCGCCGCACGCCGGAGGCCACGCCGGATTCCGAGATGATCTTGAACAGACCGATGTCACCGGCGCGTTGCACATGGGTGCCACCGCACAGTTCCGTGGAAAAATCGCCGATGCTGAGCACGCGCACCTGGTCGCCGTATTTTTCGCCGAACAGCGCCATCGCGCCCGCCGCGACCGCCTGATCATAGGCCATGACGCGAGTCTGCGCCTCGCGGTTGACGCGGATCTGGCCGTTGACCAAACGCTCGATCTCGCGCAGTTGCGCGGGTGTCATGGGTTCGAAATGGGAGAAGTCGAAGCGCAGGCGCTCGGGCGCGACCAGCGAGCCTTTTTGCGCGACGTGAGCCCCCAGCACTTGGCGCAACGCGGCATGCAGCAGATGGGTGGCGGAGTGGTTGAGCGCCGTTGCCTGGCGCGCCTGAACGTTGACCTGCGCACGCACCTTGTCGCCCACGCGCAGCAGGCCGGTTTTCAGCACACCGTTGTGGATGTGCACGCCCTCGCCCTGCTTCTGGGTGTCGCGCACCTCGAATCCGGCGCTGACGCCCTCGATGACGCCACAATCGCCCACCTGACCACCGGATTCAGCATAGAACGGCGTGCGATCGAGAATAACCTTGCCGGCCTGTTCACCCTCCAGCACATCGACCGGCGTACCATCATCACGGTACAGCGCAACCACGACAGCCTCGCCGTCGAGATGGTCATAACCGGTGAATTCGGTGCTGCCTTCCACCCCCATCAGCTTGCCGGCGTAGGCGACATCAAACTGGCTGGCGGCACGGGCACGCTCGCGCTGCGCCTCCATCGCACGTTCGAAACCAGGCATGTCCAGCGTCAAACCCCGTTCGCGGGCGATATCGCCGGTGAGGTCGACAGGAAAACCGTAGGTATCATAAAGGCGGAACACGGTTTCGCCGGCAATCACCTTGCTTGCGCCGAGACTGGCGATGTCATGCTCCAGAATCTTGAGGCCATGCTCCAGGGTTTCGGCGAAACGCTCTTCTTCCAGGCGCAGCACGCGCGTCACCTCGTCCTGGGCGCGCGCCAGTTCGGGATAGGCCTCGCCCATCTCCACCGCCAGCGGCGCGACCAGCTTGTGAAAGAACGGTTCCTTGAACCCCAGCTTGTAGCCGTGACGGATGGCGCGGCGGATGATACGGCGCAGCACATAGCCACGCCCCTCGTTGGAGGGGCGGACACCATCGGTAATCAGGAAGGCGCTGGCGCGTATGTGGTCGGCGACGACCTTGAGCGAGCTGTTGTCGTGATCGGTGACACCGGCCAATTCGGCGACGGCGCGAATCAGGTTGCGGAACAGGTCGATCTCATAGTTGCTGTGCACATGCTGCATCACCGCGGCGAGGCGCTCCAGCCCCATGCCGGTATCCACCGAGGGCTTGGGCAGCGGGGTGAGCGTACCGTCGGGCGCGCGGTTATACTGCATGAACACCAAGTTCCAGATCTCGATGTAGCGGTCGCCGTCGGCCTCCGGTGTGCCGGGCGGGCCGCCAGTGACGCCCGGGCCATGATCGTAGAAGATCTCGGAGCACGGCCCGCACGGGCCGGTGTCGCCCATCGCCCAGAAGTTGTCGCTGGCGCCGATGCGCGAGAAACGCGCCGGGTCCACCTTGAGCTCCTTGAGCCAGATGTCGGCGGCCTCGTCATCCTCCTCGAACACCGTCACCCAGAGTTTCTCGGGCGGCAGCTTCAAAACTTCGGTGAGAAACTCCCAGGCATAGCCGATCGCTTCGCGCTTGAAATAGTCGCCAAAGCTGAAATTGCCGAGCATTTCGAAAAAGGTGTGATGGCGCGCGGTATAGCCGACGTTTTCCAGATCGTTGTGCTTGCCGCCGGCGCGCACGCAGCGCTGGGAACTCGCGGCGCGGACATACGGCCGGTGTTCGACACCCAGGAACACATCCTTGAACTGCACCATACCGGCGTTGGTGAACAACAGGGTGGGGTCGTTGGCCGGCACCAGCGAACTGCTGGGCACCGCTTGGTGGCCGTGGCGGCGGAAGAACTCCAGGAAAGCCTTGCGAATTTCTGCGCTGGTCATCATGTCAATCAATCACTCACATCGTCTCCGGGCCGCCTCATGGCGGAACGGATCTGTTCGGTGGTAAACCCCCGATATTGGAGAAAACGCATCTGCCTGGCGCGCTCACCCATGTCGCCGGGCCGGGCCGCGCCGAAGCGCTTGCGCCTCACTTCTTCGATTCTTTCGCGCCACTCCCCGGCATCAACATCCACGGCCTGCGCGATCAGCTCTTCGGCGATGCCGCGCTCGCGCAACTCGGCCTGGATGCGCAACGGGCCGCAGCCTTTGCCGATGCGGGAGCGCACCAGCGCCTCGATGAAACGCTCGTCGCTTTGCAGCCGGTCCTGGCGCAGCCCGGCCAAGGCCTCGTCCACCTCGGCGTCATCGAAACCCTTGAAACCGAGTTTACGCCGCAATTCCTGGCTGGAATGTTCGCGCCGGGCGAGCATGTTCATGGCGCTGCGGCGTACCGCCTGAGCGCCTTTTTTGTTCTCGCCGGCCAGGGAATCAGTCTCCCGCCGGCTCAAGTTCAGCCAGAGGAGATTTGGTCAACAGCTTGGCGCGGATCTTGTTTTCGATATCGCGCGCGATTTCGGGACGCTCCTTCAGATAGGTGCGCGCGTTGTCCTTGCCTTGGCCGATACGCTCGCCGCCATAGCTGTACCAGGCGCCGGATTTCTCGACCAGACCTTCCTCGACACCCAGGTCGATGATCTCGCCTTCGCGGGAAATCCCCTCGCCGTACATGATCTCGAATGTCGCCTCCTTGAAGGGCGGGGCCGTCTTGTTCTTGACCACCTTGACGCGCGTTTCGCTGCCGACGATCTCGTCGCCCTTCTTGATCGCGCCGGTACGGCGGATGTCCATGCGCACCGAGGCGTAGAATTTCAGCGCGTTGCCGCCGGTGGTGGTTTCGGGATTGCCGAACATCACGCCGATTTTCATGCGGATCTGGTTGATGAAGATCACCAGGGTGTTGGAACGGTTGATGTTGCCGGTCAGCTTGCGCAGCGCCTGCGACATGAGGCGCGCCTGCAAGCCCATGTGGGAGTCGCCCATCTCGCCTTCGATCTCGGCCTTCGGCGTCAGCGCCGCCACCGAGTCGATCACCACCACGTCCACTGCGCCGGAGCGCACCAGCATGTCGGCGATCTCCAGCGCCTGCTCGCCGGTGTCCGGCTGGGACACCAGCAGGTCATCGACATTCACACCCAGCTTGCGGGCATAGATAGGGTCGAGGGCATGTTCGGCATCAACGAAGGCCGCGGTGCCACCCAACTTCTGCGCCTCGGCGATCACTTGCAAGGTCAGGGTGGTCTTGCCCGAAGATTCCGGCCCGTAGATCTCGACGATGCGCCCGCGCGGCAGGCCGCCGATGCCCAGCGCAATGTCCAGCCCCAGCGAGCCGGTGGAGATGACACTGATATCGCGCGCCGGCCCGGCATCGCCCATGCGCATCACCGAACCCTTGCCGAACTGCTTTTCAATCTGGCTCAACGCCGCGCCAAGCGCCTTTCTCTTGTTGTCATCCATCTGTCTTTACCTGTGTTGATGGCCCGAGGAACAATCATCCTTCATTATTCCACAATCGGGCTGGCCGGCCTAGCCCCAATAATCCTAAAAACGGCATCCGCCGGCATCACCGCGCACACCCCGTCCGGCAATGAAAAATCGGCCAGATTTATTTACTGGCTATTTTTTCGCTCATACGTTACCTTACCCAAAGTAAGGAAAGAAATAAAGAGTAAGCCATGACAACAGCAACCATTACAAGCAAATGCCAAATAACGATACCGGCCACGGTCAGGACAGACCTCCATGTCGGCCCCGGCGATCGGATTGAATTCATCAAAATCTCAGAGGGTCGTTACGAAGTGGTGGCCGCAACCCAGGATGTTTCTCGCCTCAAAGGCCTCATCAAGGCGGCAAGACCCGCGAGCATCGAAGAGATGGATGAAGCCATCAGGAAGCGGGCTGGGCAGTGATGATAGGCATAGATACCAATGTTCTTGTCCGATACTTGACCCAGGATGAACCAAAACAAGCGGCGAAAGCCAACAGGTTGATCGACCATGAACTCTCGCCGAACGAACCGGGGTTTATCACATTGATCAGCCTGGTTGAGGTCGCATGGTTACTGGAGTCTTGCTATGCACAGCCAAAAGACAAGATTGTCGAAGTACTACACGCTCTCCTTACCACCAGGCAGTTATTGGTGGAAAACGCGGATATGGCCTACCTGGCCATGAAGCGTTACGTTACGGGCAGCGCGGATTTCAGCGATGCTCTTATCGCGGTTATTTCAGAACATAGAGGGTGCGGATCAATTGTGACTTTCGATAAAAAGGGTAAATCAATCGGCATGACGGTATTGTAAGCTTTATCAGCATCAGCCAAGCCGCCACGACTCCAGCGGCCGATACGAAACCCCGTTATTCCCGGACAGGGACTCCACGAGGCAGAACTGCGCCACATCCCAAACAATGGGATCCGGCGCAACGAGCGGGGTGGGGCGCTTGTTCACTTTGCGCATCAGGGTCGCGTGAGCCTGATAGGGCCGGTCTTCGGGAAGGATTCCACAACCGGTCAACCCGGCTTGCAGCGTGCCGACCAGGCTGAGCAGGGCTTCGGGAATGCGCGAGGCCCCCGCCCAGACGATGCGCGGCTTGGCCCAATAGCCGAGCTGGTCCAGCACCAGCATAAACCGTTCGCCGCGCACCGCCGCGGCGACATCTTCGACGCATCGCCGGCGCGTATCATTGAGGGCGCCGAGAAAGATCAGTGTGATGTGCAGGTTGTCCGCGGGAATAACCCGCCCCGAATTGGCGGCGCCAACAGCCATCGCGATCTCGGCCAGACGCTGGCGCACGGCCTCGTCCGGCCACAGGGCGAAGAACAGCCGCCGCGTCGGTTCGGCGGGTTTTTCAATCTGATTGCTCAAGGATCGCCACCACCCCGCGTAACGCGATGATCACCGCCTGCCGGCGCACCGCCGCGCGATCGCCCGCAAAATGTTCGGTGCGGCTGCGAACCGGCGCGCCTTGCCTTGCCCAGGCAAAGCACACCGTTCCCACCGGCTTGCCGGGTACGGCGCCGCCCGGGCCGGCGATGCCGCTGATGGCGAGGCTGACCTGGGCATGGCTGTTGTTCAGCGCGCCCTCGGCCATCTCGCGCACCGTCTGCTCGCTGACCGCGCCATACTCGGCGAGCGTCCGCGCGCGTACCCCCAGCATCTCCTGCTTGGCGATATTGGTGTAGGTGACAAAGCCGCGCTCGAACCAGCGCGAACTGCCCGCCACCGCCGTCACGGTCTGCGCCACCCAGCCGCCGGTGCACGACTCGGCGGTGGCGAGCATCAGGCCGTGGCGGCGCAGCGCCTCACCTACCTGAACGGATAATGTTTCGAGTTCTTCGTCCATAGCCAAATATCGTGCATGATTAAACAGCACTACCGCCGCACCGGCCGCTTGTCCAGCTTGCGCTGCAAGGTGCGCCGGTGCATGCCGAGCCGCCGCGCGGTCGCGGATATATTGCCCTGGCATTCCAGCAACACCTTCTGGATATGTTCCCACTCCAGCCGGTCGACGGACAAGGGATTTTCCGCGATCGGGGTGTCCGCATCGCCCGCCTCCCAGCCGAAGGCTTGCACGATTTCGTCGGCATCGGCGGGTTTGGTGAGGTAGTGAATGGCTCCCAGTTTGATCGCTTCGACCGCCGTGGCGATGCTGGCGTAGCCGGTGAGGACGACGATGCGGGTGTGGCTGTCGAGGGCTTTGAGGCGGTCCACCAGCGCAAGCCCGGAAGGGCCGGGCATTCTGAGATCGACGATGGCATATTCCGGCGGATCTTCCTCGGCAATGCGCAGCGCCTCATCGACACCGTGCGCCACGCGAATAGAAAAGCCGCGCCTGGACAAGGCTTGAGACAATACCTGGCAAAAGGTCACGTCATCGTCGACCAGCAACAGGCTGGGTAAAATGAGTTCGCTCATGGCGCGATCACCAGATTGGTCAAAGGCAACACCAGCCGCGTACAGGCGCCGCCGCCCTCCCGGTTGGATAATTGCACGCTGCCGCCGAAGCGTCCGATTGCCGCATGGGCGAGAAACAGCCCCATGCCTAGCCCTTGCCCCGGCTCCTTGGTGGTAAACAACGCCTTCCCCGCCTGCGCCTGAATGGCCGGGGTCAGTCCCGCGCCACGATCGCAGATGATGAGGCGCAGCTCTGACGCGTCCCACTCGCCTTGCACCTCGACCTGCTCCGGCGAGGCATCGGCCGCGTTATTGAGTATATTGAGAATCGCCTGAGTCAGGGTTTGTTCGGCCACGATGCGGGGCGGAGGCTGCGAACCCGTCCATTGCTGCGCTATCACCACACCTGGACGCATCGCCTGCCATTGATCGAGCGCATCTTGCAAGTAGACATCCAGCGCCAATCCCCGACCGGACTCGGCGCGCACTTGCCCGGCGGAGGCCGCCATCGTCGTCAATATGCCCTTGCAGCGATCCACCTGACCGCGCAGGATACGCAGCTTGTCCGTCGCTTCCGGCTGGCTGGCACACTCTCGCGCCAGCTCCTTGGTCAACACAGCCATCGTCGCCAGCGGCGTGCCCAGCTCATGCGCCGCACCGGCGGCCAGCGTACCCAGGGCGACCAGTTGTTCATCGCGCAACGCCTTTTCCCGCGCCTCGGCCAGCGCACGATCGCGCTCGCGCACAGTATTGCCCATCCTCACTACAAACCACGCGACCAACCCGGCGCTCAGCACGAAGTTGAACCACATCCCCAGCACATGCAAATTGAAATCGCTACCGTGGCTGTGCGGCAACGGCAGGTAAAAAACCATCAGCACCGAATAACACACCGCGGTGATCGCCGCCATTGCCCAGGTGTAGAGCACCGGCAAGGCAACGGCGGTCATGGTCAGCGACAACAGAAACAGCGAGACGAAGGGATTGGAGGAACCGCCGGTGAGATAGAGCAGCGCACTCAATGCCGCCACATCGAGCAGCAGATGGCCAAACAACTCGCCGTCGGTCACGACCGAAGCCACCTTCAGCCGCGCAACGGTAAGCACATTGAGCACGGCAAAGACGGCGACGATCGTCAACAAGGGAAACAGCGGCAGAGGAATATCCAGGCCATATACCGCTATCAGCACGGCAAGCAACTGCCCGGCGATGACCACCCCCCTGAACGCCACCAGGCGCCGGAGATTCGGGGACGAGGAAGACGATGAAAGCGGTTTCTGTGACATGCGGTGTCATCATGCCACAATTCCAATAAGACTTGCATCTTGAGTCACTACAGCTTTTATCCTCGACAATGGCCGGTCAACTTCTTTTTTGACCGTAACTATTGATGATAGAGTAGTGATCGAAAGGTAAAGTGGACCCCAGAGTCAAGACAAAAATCCCCTGAGTTTAAGCTGCACATCCGACTTCACTCGCAGCTGGACGGCGCTGCCCCGGTTTTGCCTTTGCTTTGGTTTCTGTTGCCGCATCCTCCACCGTGCGGGGGAATTTATCCACGATCACCGCACCGCGGCGGATCTTTATGACAAACAGAAAACCCAAATTCCCTCTCCATACGATGGCGGGATGAGTAAGGACGACAAGAACTGTCCCGACCGACCGCGGCGCGCATAAAGAATCTTGGCCGGAGTATCACCGCATGCGACATGCGGGCATGGTAGCATTTGGAAAAATCGAAATAATCCCCCTTGTAGTCACCTGAGGTCGGGATAGAGGGTTGTAAAGTTAACTGGGCTCATCAATGACAAACATTTATCAGCTAAAGATCACGCTCAGACACACCCGCCCGCCAATCTGGCGGCGCGTCCAGGTCAAGGGCGACACCAAGCTCGGGAAACTGCACCGCATCGTGCAGGAGGCCATGGGCTGGACTGACAGCCATCTTCACGCCTTCCGCATCGGCCGCACCGTCTACGGCGTACCCGATCCCGACTTCATCGACGACATCGAAAACGAGCGCAGCATTCGCCTCGATAAAATTGCTACGGAAGGCAACACCTTCATCTACGAATACGACTTCGGCGACGGCTGGGAGCATGACATCAAAGTTGAAAAGATACTGAATGCCGAACCCGGCGTACATTACCCCGTCTGCCTCGCCGGCAAACGCGCCTGCCCACCGGAAGATTGCGGCGGCGTACCTGGCTACGAATACCTCCTCGAAATACTCAGCGACCCACAGCATGAAGAATATGAAGAAAGGCGTGAGTGGCTGGGCGGGGAATTTGATCCTGAGGCGTTTGATATTGATGGGGTTAATCGGGGGTTAAGAGAACGATAAGTTTCCATGCATGAATATGCAAGCAATAGCACATGTAAAGCAAAACGCTGATGGCGGGTGGCTGATTCATCAACTCGATGAGCACTTGCGTGAAGTTGCTCGCCTGGCATCTGAAATGGCGGCAAGCTTCGAAAGTGGTGATTGGGCTAAAATTGCTGGGCTGTGGCATGACCTGGGTAAATACCGGCCAGCCTTCCAGGGATACATCAAAAAAGCGTCCGGCTACGATCCAGAAGCCCATATCGAGCAAGGCCGCGGGAAAGTGGATCACTCCACGGCAGGGGCCATACATGCCGTGGAATTAAACAAGGCTGCCGGTCAGTGTCTTGCCTATTTGATTGCCGGGCATCATGCCGGGCTGCCTGATTGGGTTTCATCCGAGGCAGGGGGATCTGCACTATCTAATCGCCTGGAAACAGAAACGGGTGTGGGTTATTTGTACAAATACATGCAGTGGCAAGGTGAGCGGTATCAAACAAGTGGGCGGGAAAAATGAACAACGAATTTATTGCTCATGTAAGAAAAAATGGTGATAAGCAGTCGCTTAGAGATCATCTGGATGAAGTTGGTAAATTATCCGCCCACTTGGCAAAGAAAATAGGGGTTGGTGAGGCTGGAAATCTAATCGGCCTCCTTCATGACTTTGGGAAATATAGTGAAGGGTTTCAGCGATACATAAGCTCTGCCACGGGACTTGTTAATCCTGATGAAGATGAATTTGTCGATTTCAGGGGGCTTAAGGGCAAAATCGACCACTCCACTGCTGGGTCGCAGCTAATTTGGCAGAAATGTCAACAATAGGGCAAGTCGGGGCAGCTTGTGGGACAAGTTTTGTCACTCTGCATTGCCTCGCACCATAGCGGGCTCATTGACTGTCTTAAGCCAGATGGTACCAATGAGCATGGCAGGAGAATGAGAAAATCAGACGATGATTCTCATCTAAACGAATGCCTGCAATGTGCACCAAAAGAGCTAATTGATAAAATAGAATCAAGTATTAATAAACAATTGATAACCGATGTCGCTTGTCAACTGGAGCGACTCAGGCAAGACAGTACAGGATCATTATACTCACAGCTCATTCTCGCATTTAACCTCGGCTTCTTTATACGTCTTCTTTTTAGGCTCTTCAGGAAGTCGTGTGGGTAAAAATTGGGGCATAGCATGACGGAAAGCTACGACGATTGCGGTATTCAGCAGTTTGAAGCGGGCTGTAAAACTGGCATGCTTTACCGATGGCTACCTCACGC